>JAXDAV010000001.1:0-4041 GCA_034679465.1 Candidatus Aminicenantota bacterium
GCGGGGCGTTCCGGATGATCGCCGCCGCCTCCGGGGCGAGGAAGGCCCCGTCCGAAGGGTAGACGATGCCCACGTTCTTGTCGCCGCCCGCGATGTAGCGGTGGGCGGCGTATTCCATGGTGATGCCCACGGGGTACTCGCCCGCCGCGACGCCCTTGTAGATCAGGCTAGAGCTGTCGAGGACTTTGGCGTTGGCGATGAGCTTTCGAATGCCGTCCCAGCCGTAGAGCTTCCAGATCCCGTAGGCCTGTGCGTAGGCCGAGCCGGACTTCTCGGGATTGGCCATGACGACCTTGCCCTTCCACTTCGGGTCGAGGAGGTCCTTCCAGGCCTTCGGCCGGTCGGCCTCCTTCACCTGCGACTTGTTGACCATGATGATCATGACGTGGGTGTTGGTGCTCGTCCAGCGGTCGGTCTTGTCGATGTAGCCGGCGGGCAGGACCTTCGCCTGGGGCGAGCGATAGGGCATGAAGAATTCTTTCGCCGCGTCGAGGACGGCCACGTCCCCGCTCCAGAAGACGTCGCAGAGCGGCCGGTCCTTCTCGGCCTGGATGCGCTTCATCGCCTCGCCGGTGCCGAGACGCACCGTGGAGACCTTGATGCCCGTCTTCTTCTCGAAGCCCTTGCCCACCAGGTCGATGGCCTCGGGCGGGTTCGAGGAATAGAGTACGACTTCTTTGGCCGCCCAGGCGGCGCCCGGCAGGGCCAGGCAGAGGACCGTCAGGGCAATTACGATTCTACGAAAAATATCTTTCATGACTTTTGCTCCTTCCATGTATGAAGCATTCAAGTTTAATTGATTTGGCGTTCGAGGGTGCGGCCCCGCCCTTCGTCGGGCTGCCTGCGGACTATATTCAGATCGTCCCGGACTGTCAACGCAATAATGGCCGCTCACCCCGGCAGCGTCTTTGGCCGCGTTTCCACGCCGTTTTCGATTGCCTTTTGGCCGGTCCATGCGTATCATGGGCGGCAAGCGGAGGCAGGCATGAAGACGAAATTTTGGCCAGGGTTGATTGCCCTTCTCCTTTCCACGCTGTTGCTTCCGGCCGTCCCGGCGATGGCCGAAGCCGGTTTCCGGCCGGGGCTCTGGGAGATTGCGGTCCGCACGGAGCTTGTCGGGGTCCCTGCCAACAAGGCGATGCCCGTCACCGAGACGCACTGCCTGAAGGACGAAAGCCAGGTCCCACAGATCCTTCAGAAGGACCGTTCCTGCCGCGTCACGGACACGAAAAAGGCGGGCAACCGCGTCTCCTGGAAAATGAAATGCGAGGCCGGCGAGGCGACGATGGCCGGCGGCGGCCGGATGACCTACCGGGGCGGCCGGTTCGACGGCGACATCGGCCTGACCATGCGGCGGCCGGACGCGGGCCCAATCAAAATCAGGCAGCACATCAGCGGGCGCAGGCTGGGGGAATGCCCGTGATGGAGCGAAAGTGAGCGTCATGATCATCGACTCCCACATGCACTGCGGGGTTCAGAACGTGAGCCTCCCCTGGGAGGAGGTTCAGGACCGCCTTCGGGAAGGGGGAATTGAGGGGGCCTGCCTTTTCGCACCGGTGGAGGACATCTACGACCGATACGACTGCCATTTTTTGGACACATCGGCCTGGGTCGCCTGCCGCCGGCGGGCCAACCGCTATCTGCTGGACCGGCAGCAGCGGGATCCAAACCTCATCGCCTACTTTTTCGTCTGGAACGACTTTCGAAAGGAGGAGTTGGGGAAGGGGTACCGGGGGATCAAGTGGCACCGCCACGAGTACGAGCCCGTCTACAACTACGCAGACCCCCGCTGCGAGGAATTCCTTCGGGAGGCGTACCGCCTCGGGCTCGCCATCCTGCTGGAGGAGTCCTTTGAAAACACGCTCTATTTTCTCAGGCGGGTTCGGGGGAGGACCCCGATCATCATCCCGCATCTCGGGATGTTGAACGGCGGTTTCCAGGCGCTGCTTCGCGCCGGCGTCTGGGACGATGGGACCGTCTACGCCGACACGGCGCTGGCCTCGAGCGGCGAGATGGCGCAGTTCCTGGAGCGGTACGGCAGCGAACGGCTGCTTTTCGGAAGCGACTTCCCCTTCGGAAACCCGAGGCACGAACTGCTGAAGGTCCGGAACCTCGGGCTTTGCGAAGAAGACTTCGAAAACGTCGTCAGCCGGAACGTCATCCGGTTAACGACTCTTCAGCCGCCTCAATAAACACCTTTAAATCCCCATCTTGATGCACATTCACACCCCTGCCGTGTTGGAATTCTTTACAATTCGACTCTAGATCGTGTAAGAAGTTTATATCTATGATGATTTTACGTTTCCAGCGGGGTGTGAGCTGATCGCTCAATTCTCGAAATCATCCCTGTGGCGAAAGAGTCTTCGCCGTCATAGCAAGCGTGCCGTTCAGTGGTGGGCCCTTACAAGCCTGACCACAAGATATGGTGGTTCATGTGCTCGTTCAGGACAGTACCACCTCGGTAGACGCCCCTCAGACCATGATCTCCAGGTCCGAGATCGGCCAGGCCATGCAGGAGTGGATGTAGCCGAATTCCCGGTCCGACTTGCGGAGCAGCACCCCCTGGGGCTGGAAGACCCTGCCGCCCAGGAGCTTCACCCGGCAGAGGCTACACTCTCCGGACCGGCACTGGGCCGGGACGACGATGCCGGCGCGCTCCAGGGCAACCAGCAGCGGCTCTCCGGCACGAGCGGGGATCTTTTTCCTGCCCCGGATTGCAACCTCGAATGACCGGTCGGCCGGAACATCTGCGGGCCAAGCCGGGTCCGCCGTGACGTCCTTCGGCGGGCCGTACATCTCCCGCCGCAACCATCTGCGGGGAATGCCCAGCTTCTCCAGCTCCGGCAGGCAGAAGGCGTACATCTCGGCGGGGCCGCAGAGGTAGAAGGTCCGGCCGCCCGTGTCGCCCAGGACCTCCCGGATCAGGTCGGCGGTGAGGAAGCCGGTCCGGTGGCGGCAGCCCGCCCCCGGATCGGAGATGACCGGCACATAGCGGATGTTCCCGTGACGCGCTGCGATTCCTTCGAGCTCTTGAGCGAAGATGATGTCGACCTCGCTCCGGCTCCCGTAGAGGAGCGTCAGGCGCCGGTCGAGGCCCGCCTCGGCGATCTCGCGGATCATGCTCATGAAGGGGGTGATGCCGCTCCCGCCGGCCAGGCAGACCATGTCCGGACTGTGGAAGAGGGGGTTGAAGTGGAAACTCCCCGCCGGGGATGCGGCCTCCAGCGTGTCCCCGATCCGCGTCCCGTCCAGCAGGACATTCGAGACGAAACCATCCTCCACCCGGCGGATGGTGATGTCGTAGTAGGCCCGCTGGCGGGGCGACGAGGAGATGCTGTAGGGCCGGCTCGTCCGGACGCCGCCCGCCTCCACGAAGACATTAATGTACTGCCCCGCCTGAAAGGGCGGCAGCCAGCCGTCGACCAAGACGAGGCGCAGCGTTTTGGCCGTTGGCGTCTCGTCGATGATCTCGCTCACCCGGAGCGCGAGGCGGTCGGGGTGGAGCAGATTGACGGCCCGGGCCCATTTGCCCCTTTCGGCGGCAGGATCGAGGCCGTACTTCCGGCTGACGGTGATCTCCCTCTGGAGCGCCTCGTAGCCGTCGATGTCCCGAATGAAGTCCTTTGCGCTCATACCTTCGCCTCACTTTCCCCGAATGTACTTTACGGCCGCGCGGGCCGTCGCGGCCCCGGCCATCAGCGTCGGCTGGAACCCGCCCTCGCCCGCCCACGCCCCGGCGCAGTACAGGCCGGGAAGATCCGGCTTCAGGGGCTGGAAGATCCGGCTGTCCTTGGGGTACTGGTCGAAGCCGTAGATCGCCCCGCCGGGGTGGTTCAGGTAGCGCAGGTGCGTCAGCGGTGTGGAGACCTCGATCTCCTCGATGTGCGACCGGAAGCCGGGATAGTGCGACTCGGCGATGTCCAGGAGCCCCTCGGCGTAGCGGTACTTCTCCGCCGCGTAGCGGTCCGGCGGGACGGCCAGCCACGGGTCGGCGTATTTCAGGTCCACGATGGCGACCTGGGACGTCCCCGGGGGCGAGGC
>JAXDAV010000002.1:0-28937 GCA_034679465.1 Candidatus Aminicenantota bacterium
CGGCCTCCCTCTCCGGTGACGATGATCGATTGAGATGAGCGAGCGTAGTGCCAAAGTCTTTTTTGACGCCAGCAACTTATTCATTTACAGCGAGTTCGTAAAATCAACTGTCGAAAATCAGTTTGACTTTGGGGTCGGGGTATTCTATCATAGGACCCTTTCAAGAGGAGAAAGATATGGCCCGTCACAAATCAGCGATACGGCAGCACCGCCGCAGTCTGCGCCGGAAGTCGGTCAACACCCAGACGAAATCCGCCCTGCGGACCCGGATGCGCAGGCTCCGGGAGGCCATCGCGGCCAAGGACGGCGAAGGCTCCGTCAAGATGCTCCCGGGGGTCTTCAGGGCGATCGACACGTCGGTCAAGAAGGGGGCCATCAAGAAGAACACCGGCAGTCGCTACAAATCCCGGCTGAGCCGGCAGGTCGCGCTCCTCAGCTCCACTCCGTCGAAATAATCACCCGTTTCTTTCGCGCCAGGCAGAACTCCCGCAGGAAGGCCTCGAGGAGCAGCTTGTCGCCGGCGTCGGAAGTCCCCGTCGTCTTGATCGTCCTGTCGAGCCGGCGGAGCTTCGCCAGCAGGGCGTTGAGCTCCGCGGACGTGAGCCCGTCGACGACCCCGAAAAAGTCGTCGTACTTCCGCCTGTAGAGGTCCCCGTAGCCCTTGGAGAGGTAGGGGAAGAGGGCCTGGAAGATGTCCTCCTTGGAGCGGCTCTTCTCCCCCAGCCAGGTCTGCGCGGCCAGCACGTTGCGGAAGAAGCCGGCCAGGCGCCCGACGACGACCTCGGGCCTCTCGCCCGCGGCGAAAAGGTCGCCGAGGATGGCGGCGGACTTGGCGAAGTCGGCGGCGGCCAGGGCGTCGTCGAGGTCGTAGGTCTGGAAGCTCCTCTGCCCGGCCGTGGCCAGGTCGACGTCGGCCTCGTCGATCCCCTTCTTGTCCCCGACGTAGACGGCCAGCTTGGCGACCTCGTTCATCATCAGCCGGAGGTCCTGGCCGAGGAGGTCGAAGAGGCGCCGGCGGGCCCCCGGCGTGAGCGTCTTGCCCAGGGCCCGGGCCTTCTCGTCGGCCCTCTTCATCAGGTCTCCGGGGTAGAGCCGCCTCATCTCGCAGACCGCCATGGCCGTCTTGGGGAGCGACTGGAAGAAGCGGACGATGGCGTCGTCCCGCTTGTAGCGCCCGGCCCGGATGACGACCAGGACCGTCCGGGACGGCGGGGCCGCGAAGTGCTCCTTCAGGACCTTCTGGTCGAGCGCGGAAAGATAGCGCGGGCCCCGGGCCGCGCCGCCCTCGGCGCCGGCCTTGCGGGCGGGCTTCTCGGCCCCCGGCTTGCGGTCGGGGACGCGGACGACGATCGCCCGCCAGGGCTCGAAGAGGAACGGCGCGGTCCGGGCCGCGTCGATGACCTCCGGCCATTTCGCCTCGTCGAGGTCCACGCGGGTCAGATGGAACTCGCCACCCGCCGCGGCCGCGAGGAGCCGTTCGAGGTCCCCGACGAACTCCTCGGCCAGGAAATCCTCCTCGCCGAAGAAGAAGTAGCCGGGAAGGAGCGTGTCCGCGCGGAGCTCGCCGGCCGGCGGCCCGGGCATCCTAGAAGCCCTCCAGGATGGCGACGACGAGACTGCGGGCGAACTTCTCGGCGATCTTGTCGATGGCCTCGGTCTGGACGGCCTCGAAGCTCGAGCCGGGCGGGACCTCGTATTCCTGCTGATAGATGAAGGTCGGGTTCGAGAAGAGCGGCTGGGCCGCGGCCCGCTCCTTCAGGGTCACCTTGGCCGTCACGGTGATGTTGTACCGGTCGGCCTCGCCGGCGCCGGTGAAGCCGATGGGGTTCACGGTGAAGCCCGTGATCGCGCCCTCGAGGACGGCGTCGGCCGACTCGGGGTCGGCGCCGAGGCCGACCTTGCCGCGGGCGACGAGCTCGTTGATCACGGCCCGGGTGAGCTTGACGTCGAGCTCGAACCGCGTCGTCTGGTTCTTGAACACCGGCACGCTCAGCGTCTTGATCCGAGGCGGGAGCGACGACACGGTGCCGCGCAGGCGGTAGCCGCAGGCGGCAAGCGCGATCGCCCCGGCGGCGAGGACGAGCGCGGCGAGCGCGGCGGTGGCCGGGGCGAGCGCGGAAACGGCCGGTCGGGGCGGGCGTCCGTTCGGTCTCGTCATGGTCGGCGCTCCGGGGCGGCCTCGGTCAGCCCACGATGCTGACGAGCTTGTTCCTGACCGAGATGACCTTGCGGGGCGGCTTGCCGCCGAGCGCCGCTTGGATCTTGGGCAGGGCCAGGGCCGCCGCTTCGAGCTCGGCCTCGGGGAGGTCAGGCGCGGCCTCGAACCTGTCCCTGACCTTGCCGTTGACCTGGACGACGACGGTGGCCGTCTCCTCGCGGGCCAGGGCGGCGTCGTGGGCGGGCCAGGCCGAGAGCATCAGCAGTCCCTGGTGGCCGGTCCTCTGCCACAGCTCCTCGGCCAGATGGGGCGCGAACGGCGAGAGGAGCCGGATGATGGAGCCGAGGGCCAGACGAAGGGCGTCCCGGCCGGCGGGGGTCTCCCTCAGCGCGTCCCGCTCCTTCCGGGTCAGATTGCAGAGCTCCATAATCGAGCTGACGGCCGTGTTGAGATGGAACCGGACGCCGATGTCCTCGGTCACTTTGCGGATGGTCTGGTGGGTCTTCTTGACCACCCGGGACGCGGCCTCCCCTCCCCCGGCCGTCGGCGCGGGCGCGGCCTCAGGGGCGGCGAAGACGTCGAGGTTCTCGTGGACGAGCGCCCGGACGCGGACGAGGAACCGGTAACAGCCCTCGAGCCCTTCCTCGGCCCAGGCGAACTCCTTGTCGGGCGGCGAGGCGAAGATGATGAACAGGCGCAGGGCGTCGGCGCCGTAGCGGGCCAGGATCTCGTCCGGGTCGACGATGTTGCCCTTGGACTTGGACATGGCCGAGCCGTCCTTGGTCACCATGCCCTGGGCGAGGTAGTGGGGGAACGGCTCCGAGACGTCGGTCAGGCCGAAGTCCCGCAGGACCTTGGTGAAGAACCGGGAGTAGATGAGGTGGAGGATGGCGTGCTCGACGCCGCCGATGTAGAGGTCGACGGGGAGCCAGGCCTTGGCGTCCTCGGGACGGAAGGGCAGGGCCGTCTCGCGCGGCGAGCAGTAGCGGAAGAAATACCACGACGAGTCGACGAACGTGTCCATCGTGTCCGTCTCGCGGCGGGCCGGGCCGCCGCACTTCGGGCAGGTCGTCCGGACGAAGCTCTCCAGGCGCTCGAGGGGCGAGCCCTCCTCGCCGGTGAGCTTGACCTCGAAAGGCAGCTCGACGGGCAGGTCCTCGTCGGGCACGCCGACGAGTCCGTCGCGCCGGCAATAGATGACCGGGATGGGCGTCCCCCAATAGCGCTGGCGGGAGATGCCCCAGTCGCGGAGCCGGAAGATCGTGCTGCGGCGGCCGAAGCCCTTGTCCTCGGCGTGCTTCCCCATCTCGTCCATGGCCCTTTCGGAGGTCAGGCCGTCGAACGGGCCGGAATTGACGAGGACGCCGGGCCCCTCATAGACCTCAGCGGGCTCGCCGTCGAAGCGCTCGCCGGCCCGGTCCGGAGGCGCGATGACGGTGCGGACGGGGATGCCGTAGCTCCGGGCGAACTCGAAGTCGCGGGAGTCGTGGGCCGGAACGCCCATGATCGCGCCGGTGCCGTAGTCCATGAGGACGTAGTTGGCCAGCCAGATGGGGACGCGCTCGCCGGTGAAGGGGTTGACCGCCTTCCGGCCGGTGTCGACGCCGTCCTTCTCGGTCTCGCCGACGTCGCGGCGCTGGCGCATCTCGGCGACGGTGCGTTCGACCCAGGCGCCGAGCTCCTGTGCGCGCGGCCCGGCGACGAGCTCGGGAACGATCGGGTGCTCGGCCGAGACGACGAGGAAGGTCGCGCCGCAGATCGTGTCGATGCGGGTCGTGAAGACCTCGATCTCCTTCGAGGTCCCGTCGAGGCCGAAGCGGACGTGGGCGCCCGTGGACCGGCCGATCCAGTTCTTCTGCATCTGCAGGACGTGCTCGGGCCACTTCCGGAGCGCGGCGTGGCCGGCCAGGAGCTCCTCGGCGTAGGCGGTGATGCGGAGGAACCACTGCTCCATCTTCTTCTGGGCGACCGGGGCTTCACAGCGCCAACAGCCGCCGCCGACGACCTGCTCGTTGGCCAGGACCGTCCGGCACTGCGGGCACCAGTTGACCCAGCTCTCCTTGCGGTAGGCCAGGCCGCGCTCGAGCATGCGCAGGAAGATCCACTGGTTCCACTTGTAGTAGTCGGGCAGGCAGGTGTTGACCTCGCGGTCCCAGTCGTAGCCGATGCCCAGGCGCTTGAGCTGGGTCCGCATGTGGTCGACGTTGCCGAGGGTCCAGGTCTTCGGGTGGGTGCCGTGCTTGATGGCCGCGTTCTCGGCCGGCATGCCCAGGGCGTCCCAGCCGATGGGGTGGAGGACGTTAGCCCCGGCCATGCGCTTCTGACGGGCGATGACGTCGCCGATCGAGTAGTTGCGGACGTGGCCCATGTGGATGCGACCGGAGGGGTAGGGATACATCTCGAGGCAGTAATATTTCGGGCGGGACGGGTCGATCTCCGCCCGGAAGGCCCGCTCCTCTTCCCAGGCGCACTGCCACTTCTGCTCGATCGCGGCGAAGTCGTAGGTCTCGGTCATGGTCCTGAATCCTCAAAAGAACGGCTTTTCATCTTAGGTTCAATCCCCCGGTAAGTCAAGGAAAGGCCTGGACATCGCCTTGCTTTTTGTGTATATAGAAAACATCTCGGTTTGTCCGTGAAAGCTTCACGCATGGAGACAACCTTTGTTCCCCGCCCGGATTATCTGAGGAAGATCGGACCTGGCCGGGAAAAGGCTCTTCGAGATCGGTGGATTTTCTCACCCGCTCTTGGTGACACCGCGTGAGATCGAGATGAGCATCCTCGAGACAAAGACCTTATTTATTGGGAGAAGTCCTGCATATCTATTCATTATCAATCCTGTATTTGTGAATGTCGTATTCGATATCGTCGCCGTTCAACACTGACGATAGGATGATCAGTTCTTTCGTATATCTCGAATAATCATGGGGTATTGGCCCTGTATTGAAGTAATGTACGGTCGCCAGGGGGAATTCCCTTATGTTCTTGGTCTCCAGATCAACTATCAATAATATGGGATACCAAGCTTCCTTTGATTCATTGTAGTTTTTGATCACTATCCCTATCCAATCCGCATCCCCAATTATTCCGGTCACATAAGAAAATTTCCGTTTTTCTTCTTGGACGATATGGCCCATCCCCCTCTTGCTATGATAGTCCCTCCATCTTTTTGTTAGGGACGGCCGTGAATACGAGTCTGATTTGAGACCTATATGGCGTATATCCTTTGTCTCTTTATCTATTTCAATAATTGAAAGATTCCCTTCCCAAATTGAGTAGATCTTTTCTTGAGTGGAATGGATATAGGAAAACGGTCCTATCTTAACAAGATCAGAATTCACTTTAATATACTCGGCTTGCGATGATAAGCCATATTTCTTATAAGAGGGCAGCCAATAATCGACATGATCGCCTGACCTCGTTAGTGAATAAAGGTCATAATAAGCTTCCTTAACTCTCTTATTCCCATCAATATAAATGATATCTTCATAGACCTCAAAATTGAGTGCTCCGCCTACCGTGTATGAATCGACAAAGTCGAAGGACCTATCGTTCTGGCATGAAAACAACGATAGCTTCGAGTTACTAAAATCATAGACATAGAGGGTATTGCTTACAAAAGAAAGCCGAAAAGGAGAAAAGAATTCACCGGGACCCTGTCCTTTTCTGCCGATTCTATTATAGATATTCCCATTCGAATCAACCAATTTGATATCCCCTGCTTTGCTATCCGAGATTATATAGAAGTCATGACCTAAGGCGATATCAGAAGAAAATTCAATGACTGCATTCTTTTGATCAATGCGGGTTTTTGACAAAAACGTCAAGCTCTGATCACCAAACAAGCGGGAACTCAATAACGAAATGAGGATTATGACAACAATTGATCTCTCCATTGTGCCCTCTTCTCTCGAATAGGCAAGTAATAAAGACGCCATCTCCGGTTCTCGCATAGTGAACATCGCCCATGACCCTTGCGCAGCGAGAACGCGTCTATTCCCAGTTGCCGGAACCCGCCCAGGTCAACAATCCGCCGGACCCGATTGAGTCGGCCATCCTCTTTCGAGAACTCATGATCGCCGACGTGCCAAGGCCCTGTCAATCCAAGGGATACTAAAAAGACCGAGTCGCTTCTCCCTCAGAAGTACATCGCCTGCACTTAAATTAATGATAGGCTCAATAATCCGAAAGTCAATTAAAATCTCAATTTGAACAGCTCCCAAGGCTGAATTCTACCGGCGGCCCAATTATTTGCCGACATCGTGGAATTACCCGGGATGTGGGGCTATACTGAAGGCCGGACATGGCAGGGATGAACATGCTCGAGGTCGATGGCCTTTCGGCCGGATACGGGGGCGGATACGTCATCCGCGATATCTCGCTCGCGGTCGAGGCGGGGGAGTTCGTCGCCGTCCTCGGCCGGAACGGCTCGGGCAAGAGCACGCTGATCAAGGCTGTCCAGAACCTGCTCGGCCGGGTCCGCGGGGAGGTGACCTGCGGCGGCGAAGACGTCTTCCGCATGGGCCCGCGCCGGCTCGCCGCCAAGATCGCCTACGTCCCGCAGATGGCGGAACCCGTCTTCGAGTACACGGTCGAGGAGATCGTCCTCATGGGCCGCTTCGCCCGCCAGGGCCGGTTCGAGAGGGCCTCGGCCGGCGACGAAGCGGCCGTCGCGGAGGCCATGCGCCTGGCCGAGGTCGCGGGCCTGCGCGGCAAGAACCTGTCTCAGCTGAGCGGCGGCGAGCGTCAGCGGGTCTTCATCGCCCGGGCCCTGGCCCAGGACACGCCCCTGTTGCTCCTCGACGAGCCGAGCAGTCATCTCGACATCGCCTACCAGGCCGAGATCTACGGCATCCTCAAGGGCCTGCAGGCCGGCCGGGGCAAGGCGGTCGTCGCCGCCGAGCACAACATCAACCTGGCCGCGGCCTATGCCGAGCGCCTGATCTTCCTCAAGGACGGGGCCGTCGCGGCCGAAGGGGACCCGGCCGCCACGATCACCGCCGGGAACATCCGGGCGATCTTCGGCGCCGACGTCGACGTCCGCCGGAATCCCCGGTCGGGACTGCCGGAGATCTCGCTCGCCGGCGGAGGGCCCCGGGCATGAGACGGGCGGCCCCCCAGCCCCCCCTGCCGGCGCTTCTGGTCCTGGCCGTGATCGCCGCGGCCCTCCCCGCCGCCTCGCAGGTCATCCCCGACGACCTCGGGCGGCCGTTCCCCCTGCCCCGCGCGACGCCGGAACGCATCGTCTCCATGGCCCCGAACATCACCGAGATCCTGTTCGCCCTCGGCCTCGGCGGACGGATCGCCGGCGTGACCCGCTTCTGCGACTGGCCGCCCGAGGCCAAGGCCCTTCCCAAGATCGGCGGCCTGGTCGACGCGAACGTCGAGGTCATCCGGTCGCTCGACCCGGACCTCGTCATCGCCTTCCGGGGCAATCCCCTGCGCCTCGTCGGGCGGGTGCGAAAGCTCGGCCTGCCCGTGTTCGTCCTGGATATCGGCGGGGACCTGGACGCGCTCGCGCCGCTCATCGAGCGGATCGGCCGGATCACGCGGACGGAAAGCCGCGCGGCCGGGCTCGTCGCCGCGACGCGGACGAGGCTCGCGGCCGTCGAGGCCGCCCTGCGGGGCGCGCGCTCGAGGCCCAAGGTCTTCGTTCTCCTCTACGGACAGGGGCTCTGGACCTGCGGCGGGGAGAGCTACGTCGACGACCTCATCGCCCGGGCCGGAGGCGTGAACGCCGCCGCCGCGATGCCGAAGAAATGGGTCCTCTACAAGCGCGAGCGCATCATCAAGGACAACCCCGACGTCGTCTTCATCCTGGCCCGCTCCCCCGGCGACTTCGCCTCCGCCCGGGACCGGCTGGCCCGGATGCCGGGCCTGGACCGGGTCGCGGCCTTGAGGACCGGGAGGGTCTATGAGCTCGACGAGAACGCGGCCAGCCGCTTCGGGCCGAGGCTCGTCGAGGTCCTCGAGCGGGCCGCCTCCCTGCTCCATCCCGAGCTTTCCGGGGGGCGGACATGAGCCGCAAGACGGGCCGCACGCTCTTCTGGGCGGTGTCCCTGTTTATATGCCTGGCGGGATTCCTGATGTCGCTCCTGACGGGCCCAGTCAGGACGACGGCCGGGGACCTGGCCCGGCTCTTTCAGGACCCGGACCCCGTCTTGCGGGCCATCATCATCGACCTCCGGCTGTCCCGGGCGGTCTTGGCCTTCCTCGTCGGCGCGGCCCTGGCCCTGTCGGGGGCCATCCTTCAGGGCTACTTCCGGAACCCCATGGCCGACCCCTTCGTCGTCGGGGTGTCATCGGGGGCCTCGCTCGGCGCCGTCGTCGCGACGGCCCTGGGCTTCGAAGCGGCGGCGGTCGGCTTCAGCGGCCCCGGGCTCCTGGCCTTTCTCTCCGGCCTGACCATCGTCTCGCTCGTCTATGCCCTGTCCCTGCGCCGGGGCGGCTTCAGGGTCGAGACCCTGCTCCTCACCGGCATCGCGGCCGGAGCGCTGGCCTCGGCCCTGACGTCCTTCCTTCTCTTCATGCGCTCGGATTCCTACGAGCAGGCCGTCTTCTGGCTCCTCGGCAGTTTCCAGATCGCCGAGTGGAGCCAGGTCGCGACGATCGCGCCGTGGTTCCTGGCCTGCCTTCTGGCCTCGGTTTGGCTGGCCCGGGACATGGACCTGCTGGCGCTCGGCGACGAGACGGCCCAGGCCCTCGGCAGTCCGGTCCGGCGGGTGCGCAAAGCGTTCCTGGCCATGTCGGCCCTCCTCGCCGCCCTGGCCGTGGCCGTGAGCGGCATCATCGGCTTCGTCGGCCTGGTCGTCCCCCATTGGGTCCGCATCCTCATCGGCCCGGGCCACCGCCCGCTCTTCCCCGCCGCCGCGCTCGCGGGCGGCACCTTCCTTCTCTATTGCGACCTCCTCGCCCGCAACCTCCTCCCGGCCGAACTGCCCATCGGCATCATCACGGCCGCCGTCGGCGCCCCGTTTTTCCTCTATCTGCTCCACAAGAAGCGCTAAATCGGGGACACAATACCATTTTCCGAATTTCCCAGAGAACCCGGCGGCCCGCCGGCCGTATGTTAGAATGAGGATTCATGGATTTTTTCTTCGTCCGCGACTACCGCCGCCGTCCCCGTTTTTATTCCGGCGGGCCTCTCGGCCCCCTGCCGGCCCGCTTCTCGAAGACGCGGGAGGTCTGGGAGGCGGCCAAAAAGAAAGTCGTCGGCCTCAATCCCCGGACCCTGCTCCAGGAGCAGGCTTTCGAGCTCGGCGGCCGTCCCGGCGAGGGCCCTCTCCGCGTCCTTCATTCCGGGCGCCACGACGAGGAGTCGGTCCGGACGAAGCTCGCCCTCTTCCTCCATCGCCAGCGCACCCGCCACGTCGCCATCCTCGTCGTCGAGGGCCTGATCGTCCCGGTCACGGGACTGATCGCCTTCCTGCCCGGGCCGAACATCGTCTTCTACGTCCTGGCCATCATCATGGTCATCCAGTGGCAGGCCCTGCGCGGCATCAGGACGATCCTCCGCCGCAAGCACGAGCTCGTCGTCGACCCGCTCCTCGCCGAGTGGGAGGAGGCCGTCGAGGCCCGCGACGAAGCCCGCTACCCCGCGATCCTCGAACGCCTCGAGAAGGTCCACCGCCTCCCCTCCCCGCGCAAGCTCCTCTGGAAATAAGAAAGACGGGGTCAAACCTTAATTCTTATAAAAAAGATGGGATAAAAAAAGATGGGACCGGGTCTTCGCATCGCGCCATAGGATAGGCTGCGCGTGAAAATGCGAAGACCCGGTCCCTTCTTTTTTGTAAGCGGGTCGCGGCGGGGAAAATTATAAGAATTAAGGTTTGACCCCGTCTTGCTAAACCCCGTCTTGTTAAATTGACAATTCGCGGCGATTGGCCTAAGGTAGAGATATCATGGCGCTGACCCTGAACCAGGTCCTCGCGATCATCCTGACCGTGGCGGCCGTCGTCGCCGTCACCTTCCTCGTCTTGTTCTTGAATCAGCTGCGCAGGACCGCCCGGGAAGGCGAAAAGACCCTGGTCAAGGCCCAGGAGACGATGGACGGGCTCAAGGCGATCGAGGCCAAGATCGACGCCAGCCTGAACAACGTCGGGGAGGTCCTGACGGTCTCGAAGAGGGCCCTCACCGGCCTCACCGAGATCTCGTTCTACCTCGCGACCAGGGTCCTCCGGCCGTCGGCGAAGTTCCTGCCGTTCCTGATCCCGCTCGCCCGCCTCGGCCTGGCCCGGTGGAATAAAAGAAAAAAGGAGAAGAAGGATGGGTGACACGAGAGACAGTCATTTTTGGGATTCCCTGTTGACCTTCGTGGCGGGCGCCGCGGCGGGCTTCATCGTCGGCATCCTGGTCGCCCCGGCGAGCGGCAAGGAGACCCGGAAGAAGATCAAGGACCAGGCCGTCAAGACCGGCGAGGCGGCCAAGGACGGCTACGAGAAGATCTCCAAGGAAGCCGAGAAGAGCATCCGGATGGTCAAGGAGAAGACCGGCGAAGGCGTCGACGCGATCCGCGATTTCATCGAGAAGAAGCGGGAGGAGCTCCAGCAGAAGGCGGAGGAAAACAAGTAGTCCCCGCCGGCCCGATCCGGGCCCTTCAGCCCGGAATCCGCCCGCCGCCGACCCCCGCCGCCCCGCGCCTGGGAGCGCCCACGAAGCGAAGCCATGAGAACCAAGCCTAACTTGTGCGCCGCCGTCCTGACCCTCGCCCTTGTCCTCGCCGCCCTGGCCGTGTCGCCGGCCGCGGCCCTGTCCGTCGACCCGAAGACCGGCCGGCGGATCGACGAGGAGATCGAAAAGAACAAGGCCGAGATCGTCAAGATCCGGCGCTTCATCCACATGAACCCCGAGCTGAGCAACCGCGAGTTCGAGACCGCCCGCCTCATCGCCTCGAAGCTCCAGCCCCTCGGCTTCGAGGTCCGCACCGGCGTGGCCAAGACCGGCGTCGTGGCCGTCCTGCGGGGCGGCCGGTCCGGCCCGGCCGTCGCGGTCCGGGCCGACATGGACGCCCTGCCGGTCCAGGAGGCGACCGGGCTCCCCTACAAGTCGCTGAACGCCGGCGTCATGCACGCCTGCGGCCACGACGTCCACAGCTCGGTCGTCCTGGGGACGGCCCTCGTCCTCCACGCGCTCAAGGACGATCTCAAGGGCTCGGTGACCTTCCTCTTCCAGCCGGCCGAAGAGGGCGCGCCGGAAGGCGAGGAGGGCGGCGCCGACCTCATGGTCCGCGAAGGGGCCCTCGACAACCCGCCCGCTTCGGCCGTCTTCGGCTTCCACGTCTGGCCCGAGCCGGTCGGGCAGGTCCTCGTCGCCCCCGGCCACGTGACCGCGGCGGCCGACACCTTCACCATCGCCGTCCTGGGCAAGAGCGCCCACGGCGCCCGGCCCCACGAGGGCATCGACGCCGTGGTCATCGCCGCGGAGATCGTCACGGCCCTCCAGACGATCGTCAGCCGGGCCTCGGACCCGACCGACCCGGCCGTCCTGACCGTCGGCACCATCTCCGGCGGGGCCCGCAGCAACATCATCGCCGACCGCGTCGTCCTCACGGGGACCATCCGGACGCTGAGCGAGGCCAACCGAAAGAAGGTCCCCCGGCTCATGGAAAGCGTGGTCAAGAAGATCACGGAGATCTACGGCGCCGGCTACGAGTATGAGTATAAACCGGGCAATCCGTCCGTCTTTAATAATCCCGAGCTGGCCGCGGCCATGACGCCGACGCTCGTCCGGCTCCTGGGGAAGGACAAGGTCGTCGCGTGGCAGCCCCAGATGATCGCCGAGGACTTCGCCTTCCTGGCCCGCAAGGCGCCCGGCTTCTACTTCTTCCTGGGGGTCCGGGGCCCCGGCCAGCCGGCGACGCCTCTCCACAGCCCGGTCTTCAGCCCCGACGAGAGGGCCATCCCCCTGGGGATCCGGATCCTCTGCCACCTCGTCTTCGACGCCCTCGAGGGCCAGAGCGCCCTCATCCAGGGCGGGCCCGCCTTCGCCTTCTGAGGACGAGCCCGGCCCCGTTCGCCTTCCTGACCGCCGCTCTCGCGCTCGGCATCGCGGCCTCGTCCGAGCTCGCTCTCCCCCCGCTTCCGGCCTGGGGCGCCGGCTTCGCCGCCCTCGCCGCGGCCTGGACGCTTTTCGCCCGCCGCCTGGACCGCCCGGCCGCCCTCCTGGCCCTGGCCGCCGTCGCGGCCCTGGGCGCGGCCCGCTTCGCCGTCTTCGACCGCGAGTACCAGGCCAATCCCCTCCACACCCTCGAATCGGAGGGCTATGTCGATATCGCCGGGCGCCTCTGCCGGTCGCCGGGCCGCGAGCTCGACCGGGACGTCCTCTTCGTCGACGTCCGGACCGTCACCGCGGGCGGCGAGGAGCGGCCGGTCCGCGGCCGGCTCCGCTTGAGCGTGCCCTTCGCCCGGGACGCGGCGCGCCGGCGCGTCGATCTCGTCTCCGGGGACCTCATCCGGGCCTCGGCCCGGCTGAGCTCCGGCGGCTCGTTCCGGAACTTCGGCGCGTTCTCGTATGAAAGATACCTGCAGACGCTCCGCGTCCATCGCCGGGCCTCGACGAAAACGTCCCTCCTCGTCAGCCGGGACTCCCCCGCTCCGTCCGCTTCGGTCCGGGCCCGCATCTCGCGCGTCCGCCGGGGCATCCAGTCCGTCCTCGAACGGAGCTTCCCGGCGCCCGACGGGAACGACATTGCCCCGGCCGGCGCGGTCGTCGAGGCCCTGCTCCTCGGCGAGGACGGCCGCCTCGATGCGCCGACCGTCGAGAACCTCCAGAAGACGGGCCTCTATCATCTCTTCGCCATCTCCGGAGGCCACATCGCCATCATCAACCTCCTCCTCTTTTCGCTCTTCCGCCTCGTCCGCATGTCCCGCCGGGCTTCGAGCCTGGCCCTGGCCGTCTTCCTCGTCTTCTACACCGCGCTCGTCGAGGGCAGTCCGTCGGTCCTCCGGGCGACGCTCATGACCGTGGCCTTCCTCGGCGGCCGCCTGCTCTGGAAGGACGTCCACGTCCTCAACACGATCGCGGCCAGCGCCTTCGCGCTCCTCCTGGCCAACCCGGCCAGCCTTTTCGACATCGGGTTCCAGCTGACCTACGCCGCGACCCTGACGATCATCCTCTTCACGCCGCCCCTGCTCAAGCGCCTGCCGCGCCTGCCGTTCAAGTGCGCCGAGCTGGCCGCCCTCTCGGTCACCGCGGCGCTCGGCGCCGCGCCGCTCATCGCCAGGAGCTTCAATCGCGTCGCCTTCTCGTCGCTTCTCCTGAACTTCCCGGCCATCCCTCTCGTCGGGGTCATCATGGGCCTCGGCTACGCCTTCCTGCCCTGGGCCGCGGCCTTCCCGGGCGCGGCCGCCCTGCCCGCGGCGGGCCTGAAAGCGCTCGTCCTCGTCTTCGCCGCGGTCTCCCATTCGCTCGACGCCTTCCCCTTCCTTTCGATCCGCGTCCCGACGCCCCCGGCGGGGGTCCTCTGGGGCTATTACCTGGCGCTCGGCCTGGGCCTCGTCCGGCCGCGCGTCCGGTTCCAGCGACCGGCCTGCGCCGGGGCCGCGCTCGCTCTCGCGATCCTGCTCGCGGTCCCGGCCTTCCGGCGCTCCTCGCCCGAGCTCCGGGTCACCATGATCGACGTCGGACAGGGCGAATCCATCCTGGTCGAGCTCCCCGGCCGCCGGACGATGCTCATCGACGGCGGCGGCCTTCCCGCGAGCCCGTTCGACGTCGGCGAGAGGGTCGTGTCCCCCGTCCTGTGGCGCAAGGGCATCACCCGGATCGACCGTCTCGTCCTGACCCATCCGCACCCCGACCACATGGCGGGCCTCGTCGCCGTGGCCCGCAACTTCCGGATCGGGGAATTCTGGGAGGGGCGGCCGGGCCCCGACGAAGGGACCTATGCCGCGCTGAGGCGGGCCCTGCCCCGGCGGGCCGCCCTCAGGCGCCTCGGCCGCGGCGGCCGTCTCGAGCTGGGCCCCGTGTCGATCGAGGTCCTCCATCCGGAAACGGCCGGCGGCGCCCCCGTCCCTGTCTCGGCGGCCAACGAGAGCTCGCTCGTCCTGCGGATGACCATGGCCGGCGCGTCGTTCCTTTTCATGGGGGACGCCGGCCCGGAGACGGAGCGGGCCCTGCTCGCCTCCGGCCTCGACCTCCGAAGCGACGTGCTCAAGTGCGGCCATCACGGCAGTGCCACGTCGACCTCCGCGGACTTCCTGGCCGCCGTCCGGCCGCGGCTGGTCCTCGTCTCGGCCGGGGAGGGGAACACCTACGGGTTCCCCAGCCCGGATGTCCTGGCCCGGTGCCGCGCGGCCGGCGCCCCGGTCCTCCGGACGGACCTCGACGGCGCGATCGAGATCAGGGCCGACGGCCGCCGGCTGGTCGTGCGGACGGCCGTCCCCCGGGGGGCGGGCGACCGGGGCCCGCACTTCGGTTTGACACCCACGACTAAATCCATGATAATCGCCGTAGACTAGAGGAGCAGCAAAGCTATGTCCAAGAAAAGACTATTGGCGGTCCTTTTTCTGCCCCTGATCCTGGCGTCCTTTCTTGGGGCCCAGAGCTTGACCGAGCTGGCCAAGAAGGAGAAAGAGCGCCGGGCGGCCCTGAAGGGGAAGCCGGCCACGGTGGTCACGCCCGCCGATCTGGCCAAGGTCAAGAGGCGGCCGGCCGTCGAGTCCGCGGCTCAGGAACAGGCCGTCGAAGAGGGCGAGGAAGCCGCCCAGGCCGGGGCCGCCGAAGGCCAGGCCGCGACGGAGCAGACCGCGGTCGTCGCCCCGCTCGAAAAGCCCATCGAGGAGCTCCCGCCCGGCCCGGCGCCGGACCCGACCGCCCTGGACCAGCAGAAGAAGCAGAACGAGCTCGCCGAGATCGCCCAGCAGAAGGCCGAGATGGTCGATCTGCTGACGATCAAGATGAACGCCCTCTACCAGGAGTTCTACGGCCTCGACAACCTGAAGTCCCGCGAGCTCGTCCAGCTCCAGATCAGCGACACCTACGACAAGCTCCTCAAGGCCGAGACCGAATCGGCCAAGGCCCAGAAGGACCTCGAGGACTTCCTGGCCCAGATCAAGAAGGACAGCACGCCTCAGCCCTGGATCCGCTGATCCCGTCCGGCCGGCGCGCCGAACCAAGTGAGATCATGACCGCCAAAGCCCGAACTGAACCGCCCGCCGCCTCCGACGCCCTCAGGGCGGACAAGCGCAAGGCCGCCGAGCTCCGGCCGATCCGCATCAGCCTCGACTACATCGACTTCGCCGACGGGGCGGCCCTGGTCGAGTGCGGCCGGACGCGCGTCCTGGCCGCGGCCACGATCGAGGAGCGCGTGCCTCCGTTCCTCAAGGGCACCGGCCGGGGCTGGATCACCGCCGAATACGCCATGCTCCCCCGGGCGACCCTGGAGCGGACGCCGCGCGAGCGGACCGCGGGGCGGGTCTCCGGCCGCACCCAGGAGATCCAGCGGCTGGTCGGCCGGGCCCTGCGCGCCGTCACCGACCTCCGGGCCCTCGGCGAACGGCAGATCATCATCGATTGCGACGTCCTCCAGGCCGACGGCGGCACGCGCTCGGCCTCGGTCACCGCGGGCTGTGTCGCCCTGGGCCTGGCCCTCAAGAAGATGATGGACCGCGGCCTCCTCGGCCAGATGCCCCTGCGCCATCTCGTCGCCGGCGTCAGCGTCGGCGTCGTCCGGGGGCGGACCCTCCTCGACCTCGACTATTCGGAGGACTGCCAGGCCGACCTCGACATGAACGTCATCGAGACGGACCGGGGCGAGCTGGTGGAGGTCCAGGCCGGGGCCGAGAAGTGTCCGTTCTCGCGCCAGGACCTCCTCGGGCTCCTCAAGATGGCCGACAAGGGCATCGGCCGGATCATCCAGCTCCAGAAGCGCGCCCTCAAGGAAAAAAGCTTCCTTTTCATGGCCTACGGCTATAAAGACAAAGACAAAGACGGGGTCAAACCTTAATTCTTATAAAAAAAAGGGATAAAAAAGAAGGGACCGGGTCTTCGCATTGCACACGCAGCCTATCCTAATGGTGCGATGCGAAGACCCGGTCCCTTCTTTTTGAGGTTTGACCCCGTCTGGATGGCCTTGACAACGGCGGCCGCAAATCAATAGAATCGGGCCTCAGCTTTCTACCCCGCTCCCCCCGCCCAACAGGGGGAGTCATCTCAAGGAGGTCGTCATGCCATTGACATCCTGGCTCATCATTGTCGGCGCCGTCGTCGTCCTCTTCGCCCTCGTCATCCTCGTCCTGGCCCTGCGCTATCGCAAGGTCGGCCCGAACGAGGCCCTCATCATCGCCGGGGGCCGCAAGCGCACCGTCACCCTGGCCGACGGGACGAAGCAGAAGGTCGGCTACCGCTACCGCCTCGGCGGCGGCGTCTTCGTCTGGCCCGGCATGGAGAAGGTCTACGTCCTCCCCATGGACATCATCCCCGTGACCATCCGCACGCCCGAGGTCCTGACCCACGGCGGCGTCCCGATCATGGCCGAGGCCTCGGCCCAGGTCAAGATCGACTCGTCCGACGAGACCATCCACCGGGCCGCCGAGCAGTTCCTGGGCATCGGCCGTGACGGCATCCGCGACGTCGTGGTCAACGTCCTCGAGGGCAAGGTCCGCGAGGTCATCGGCGGCATGACGGTCGAGGAGATCTACCGCGGCCGCCAGGAGTTCTCGAGCCGCGTCGTCAAGGCCGTCCAGGCCGATTTCGCCCGGATGGGCCTGGCCATGCTCTCCTTCGCCCTCAAGGACATCAGCGACACCCAGGGCTACATCGACTCCCTGAGCAAGCCCCAGATCGCGGCCGCCAAGCGCGACGCGGCCATCGCCCAGGCCGAGACCGAGAAGGAATCGATCATCAAGTCCTCCATGGCCCGCAAGGAGGCCGAGGTCGCCCGCCTGCAGTCCGAGGCCCAGATCGCCAAGGCCCAGTGGGAGAACGAGGCTAAGAAGGCCGAGTCCCAGGTCCTGGTCAACGCCAAGAAGGCCCAGGCCGATTTCTCCTACGAGCTCGAGCGCAACAAGATCAGCCAGGAGCTGAAGAAGGAGGAGGCCAAGGTCCGGCAGGTCGAGAAGGAAGAGGCCATCAAGATCGAGAGCCTCGAGATCGCCCGCAAGGAGAAGGAGCTCGAGGCGACCGTCATCAAGCCGGCCGACGCCCGCAAGTACCAGATCCGGGCCGAGGCCGAGGCCGAGGAGTTCCGCATCACCGCCGAAGCCAAGGGCAAGTCCGAGGCCCTGAAGCTCGAGGGCCTGGCCGAGGCCGACGAGATCCGGGCCAAGGGCGCCGCCGAGGCCGAGGCCATGATGAAGAAGGCCCAGGCTTGGGAGAAGTACACCCAGGCCGCGGTCCTCGACACCTACATCAAGGCCCTGCCCGAGCTGGCCAAGGCCGTCTCGGAGCCCCTGTCCAAAGTCGACAAAATCGTCATCGTCAGCGGCGACAAGGACCTCGGCGCGACCAAGATCACCGGCCAGGTGGCCCAGGTCCTGGCCCAGATGCCCGAGGTGGTCAAGTCGCTGACGGGAGCGGACATCCGGGAGTTCCTCAAGACCAAGCTCTCCCCCGAGCCCAAAGACGCCAAGAAGTGAGCGCCCGGCCGGGCCTCGAGGCAGGTGAACCATGATCTCTGAAAAAGTCCAGCGCATCGGCGCCTCCCCCACGCTGAAGATCTCGGCCAAGGCCAAGGCCATGAAGGCTGAGGGCATCGACGTCATCGACCTCAGCGTCGGCGAGCCGGATTTCCCGACGCCCGAGAACGTCAAGGACGCCGGGATCAAGGCCATCCGGGACAACTTCACGAAATACACGGCCAGCGACGGCATCCTGTCCCTGCGCAAGGCCATCGCCCGCCGGCTCAAGGAGGACTTCGGCGTCGAATACGCGCCCAAGCAGATCATCGTCTCGGCCGGGGCGAAGAGCTCCCTCTTCCATCTCGTCCAGGCCCTGGTCGACGAGGGCGAAGAGGTCATCGTCCCGTCCCCGTATTGGGTGACCTACCCCGAGTGCGTCGCCCTGGCCAAGGGCCGGGCGGTCATCGTCCCGACGCGGGAGGAGGACGGGTTCCTGCTCACGCCCGAGTCGCTCAAGGCCTCGATCTCGCCGGCCACCAAGGCGATCATCCTCAACAACCCGTCCAATCCGACCGGGGGCGCATACACCAAGGACCAGCTCCTGGCCCTGGCCGAGGTGATCAAGGGCGAGGACCTCTACGTCATTGCCGACGAGATCTACGCCAGCCTCGTCTTCGACAGCTTCAAGTTCACCAGCTTCGCCGCGCTCGGCGAGGAGATCAAGAAGAAGACCGTCATCGTCAACGGCGTGTCCAAGTCCTATTCCATGACCGGCTGGCGCATCGGTTTCGCCGCCGGGCCGTCCGAGATCATCGACGGCATGTCCAAGATCCAGAGCCACACGACCTCGAACGCCTGTTCCATCGCCCAGATGGCCGCCCTGGAGGCCTACGACGGCCCCCAGTACGACGTCCCGAAGATGGTGGCCGAGTTCCAGCGGCGCCGCAACTACTGCCTGATGCGGCTGGCCGCGGTCCCGGGCCTCGCATGCTTCAAGCCCCAGGGCGCCTTCTACCTCTTCCCCAACGTGAAGTCGTTCTACGACAAGGAGGCCAACGGGGCCAAGATCCGCAATTCCTACGGCCTGGCCTATTACCTCCTCAAGGAGGCGCGGGTGGCGATCGTGCCGGGCGACGCCTTCGGCAACGACGATCACATCCGGCTGTCCTACGCGACGTCGATGACCAACCTCGAAAAGAGCATGGACCGGATCGTCGAGGCCCTCGGCCGGCTCAAGACGGCCCGGAAGGTCAAGCGGGTCGCCCTGATGAACGCCGTGACCCGGGTCCGGAAGCCCGTTCCGGTCGAGGTCGTGGCCGAGGCCCGGATGCGCGACGCCCTGGTCGCCGAGATGGAAAGCCACTTGGGCTACGAGGGCCGCTTCGAATGGAGCGCCCGCATCGGCGGCGCGGCCATCCAGCTCAGGACCAATGTCGCCCACCTCAACGACTTCTGGGTCGAGAGCTTCCCGCCGGCCCCCGGCGAGGCCGACGCCCGGCCGAACGGCGTCATCTACGCCGTGGACGGCATCGCCGGCCGCGAGCCGCGCGGCTTCACTCACGAGCCGACCCAGACCGGGGTCCTGGTCAATACGGACCTCTACGCCTCGCTCCGCGGCCTGGCCCTCGGCCTGGCCATGGACATCGCCGCCCGGGCCGGCGCGGCCGGGACGGCCGGGGCCGTCCGCGGCATGTCCGCGGACCTGGACGGCGACGCCCTCGTCCTGATCGGCCCTCCGGGCACGAAAAAGACGGAGCTCTTCTTCGAGCTCCTGGCCGACCCGCGCTTCAAGCTCCACTCGAACGACATCGCCTTCGTCGAGATCGCGGGCGGGCGGGCCGCCGCGGACCGCGTCGAACGCAAGCTCTATCTGCCCACGGCCGCGGCCGAGCTCGACCCGCGGCTGGCCCCGCTCTTCGACCGGAGCAAGTGCGAGAACGTCGTCGTCCGCAAGGAAGACTGCCAGGACCTGGAGTGCCAGAGGGGCGACGACTGCCGGCTCGACCGGGGCTCGGCCTACTGCTACAGGGCGGCCAAGGAGGCCCACGCCCTCCTCGACCCGGCTTGGCTCGGCGGCCCGGCCGCGGCCGTGAAGAGGACGAACCTCCGTTGGCTGGTCCTCCTGCGGAACGACGCCACCTCGCCGGCCGTCGTCGAGCTCTCGAAGGACGAAGCCCTGCGAACCCTCGAGGCCGGGGAAGCGGCCGGGGCCAGGAGGGCCCTGACGACGGGCCAGGCCCAGCCCTTCTACAACCCCCACCTTCTCGGGGCGACGCCGGAGAAGCTCGAGGCCCAGAGGGCCTTTTTCGGCCGGCTCCTCGACTCGACCAGGTGCTTCCTCGTCAACAGCGGCGCGGCCAAGGCGGCCACGCTCAAGGAGATCGCCTCGGCCGGGCGCTAGTCCCCCGGAAGCGGGCCGTTCGGGGGAGTAGCCATCCGGGGTGAGGTCTCTCCCCTTAAAATCACCCATCCAATCACCAGCCGGGATGATTGCCCCCCATACGGGGGTCCCGGATAATGCGATACGGCGGAAAAGCCCTCGGGGGCCGTATTGAATCGGCGGCAATGATGCTAATATAAGAGGGAAACGGAGTTAGAGAGAGGAACAAGATCATGAAGACACACCCCCAGCGGCCGGCCCCCCGGGGATTCACCCTGATCGAGATCATCGTCATCCTCGGCATCATGGGCATCTTCATGGCCGTGTCCTACCCGAACATCCTCAAGGTCATGGCCGTCCGGAACCTCGAGAACACCTCCCGGCAGATCCAGACCTATCTCCAGCAGACCAAGCTCCGGGCCGTCGACACGAAGATCGTCCACCGCGCCCGCTTCTACCTGGCCGATGGGGGCTTCTGGGCCTACGAGATGCAAAGCCTCCAGATGGACGGGACTTGGGCCCGGGTGGGCGGCGCGCCCCGCAAGACCATCCCCAACCGGCTCACCGTCACCATGTCCCTGCCCGCGTCCGGGGCCGACCGCACCGTCGTCTTCTCCCCGGTCGGGGCCGTCACCAACTTCGCCGTCAATCAAAACGCCATCGTCCTCCAGGACCCGAACCTCGACCGCCCGGGACAGATGGACGAGCGGGTCATCAGCCTGTTCATGGGAGGGTCGATCCACTATGCCAAGAGAGAGAGCTCCTGAGATGAACGCACACCAACGCCAACGCCGGCGCGGGAGCCGGCGCGGCTTCAGCCTCATCGAGGTCCTGGTCGGCATCTTCCTCGTCGGCGTCGCCGTCATCGGGCTGGCCCAGCTCTTCCTGCTCGCCGTGACCAACAACCTGAGGGCCGACCGGGTGGCCAACGCGACCTTCCTGGGCCAACAGCAGATCGACTGGCTCCGGGGCTTCACCCTGGACGAACTGACGGCCTACGCCGGCTCGAACCTCGAAGACCGCGACGAGGTCCTCGATCTCAACCTGGACGGGACGAACGACTATCGCCGGATCACGGAATTCGTCGAGGCAGACAACACCTTCCGTGTCACCGTCCGCGTCTATTCCGCAGAGAAGATCTCCGTCCCGAGCCCCGCGACGCTCTTGGCGGACCCCGACCGGCACCGGCCGCGGGCTCTGCTTTCGACGATCATCACCCGATAGAGGAGCAGAAGCCGTGAACAAGCCCAGGCACAACGGATCGAGGCGGCCCTCCGGGTTCACCATGATCGAGCTCCTGGTCGGGAGCGCGGTCATGCTCGTGGCCGTCCTCGGGGCCCTGATGATCTACGCCCGCAGTAACAAGGTCTCCGTCGAACAGCAGGGCCTGACCGAGGTCCAGAACGACGTCCGCTCCTCGATCTTCTTCCTCAGCCGCGACCTGCGCATGGCCGGGGCCGGCCTGCCCGAGCAGTTCTCCGGCCATTTCCTCGAAGGCCGGGACAACGAGGACCAGGGCGCCGAGGTCATGCCCGACCGGGTCCGGATCATGGGCAACATCGAGGACCCCCTCAACCTGCCCCTGCGGGATTACCAGGGGGCGGCCGCGAACCTCACCATCGAGGATTTCAGCTTCGAGCAGTACCCCTACCCGGACGCCTTCTACGTCAACAAGTTCGTCCTCGTCCTGCCCAACCCCGAATCGGGCTGTCGGGCCGGGGAGGTCCGCGTCGTCACGCACGTCACCCACGCCAGCGGGGGGCTCAACGAGAGGTTCAACTTCTCGCCCGGCCTGGCGCCCGGGATCGACCCGCCGGGCGGGCTGTCCGGAACATGCGCGAGCTCCAACGACTACGACGGCGGGACGGTCTGCTTCATCGACGTCAAGGAATACTGGCTCGACGTAACCGGGAACTATCCCGGGCTGACGGCCGGGCTCAACGGCTACATCGGCGGCGGCGAGGGCGGCGTCCTCTACTGCACCCACAACGGCGTCCACTTCCCCATGGCCCGCAACATCGAGAACTTCCAGCTCGAATACATCGGCGATCTGGACAACGACCTCCTCCTCGACGGCTGGACGGTCTGGGACAACGCCTGGACCCTGGACCAGATCGCCCGGATCCAGCAGGTCCGGATGTGGGTCCTGGGCCGGACGGCCCAGCCCTTCACCTCGGTCGGCGGGCGTGTCCCGGGCGCGATCCAGACCTACCGCCGGCCGGAGCTGTCCAACAGCCCGGGGGCCGCGGCCGACGACATGCACAAGAGGTTCCTGCTCGAGTCGACGTCCAACGTCCGCAACATGAGCCTCAATCTCTACAACCTCGGCCAGCGATGAGGAGCGCCCCATGATCAGACCAGCCCAAAAACGCGCGCGGGAGCGAGGCTCCGGCCTCATCGTCATCATCATGATCGTCGCCTTCATGCTGGCTGTGGGCATGCTCCTGCTGACCGTCACCGGGACGAGCCCCAAGGCCTCCGACAGCATGCGCCTCCAGGGGATGGCCTTCGACGCCGCCGAGGCGGGCTTCAACGCCGCCTGGATCGTCCTCAACGACAGCTTCCTCAACAGGGTCATGACCAGCTTCAACGGCCAGTACCGGACCAACTTCGGCGGCGCCCCCGGCCTCGACGATCCGGCCAGCCCAAGCTACTTCCGCGGCCTGACCGACGCCCAGCTGGTCGCCGACGTCGCCGCCGACAACACGGCCGCCAACCCGGCCCTGTTCAGCTCCCAGCCGCTGGTGACCGATCCGCGCTGTGCCTACACGGTCTTCCTCATCAACGACGAGGCGCCGGGGACGATCGTCTCCGACGACAACGACTGCATCCTCGTCTGCATCGGCCGGGGCCCGCGCAACACCTTCAAACGCCTCGAGATCGTCATCGAGACGGGGTCCTAGGACCCGCGAAAGGGGATGTCATGAAACGCAAAGATCTCGCCCTTCTCGGCCTCGCCGCCGCCGCGGCCATCGTCGCGGCGCCGCATCTCTGGCCGCAGGCGACCTGCACGGAATACACCCGGACCTTCGCCGAGACCTACAGCACCGCCGACTTCAAGAACCTTCTCGAGAGCTCGGTCAACGGCTGGCCGATCGCGGTGCCCCCGAGGCAGGACCGGAACGGCCGGATCACCCTGCCCTTCAAGGGCGCGAACTTCCTCGTCGGCCAGGCCGACCGGCTGGGCCGCCGCATCTACCAGTGCGCCTCGGGCGATTTCACGGGCGACGGCTATCCCGACCTCATCGGCCTCGACATCACCGGCCAGCACACCTCGCCCGTCTCCAATCCCATGTCCGAGATCCGCTTGGTCCGCAACCTCTTCCCGTCCAACCAGGGCGCGACGCCCCTCTTCCGCGTGGAAACGGGCACTTCCTACGACAGCTTCAACAACAACACCGGCCCGGCCGCGATGACAGCCGGGGATTACAACGGCGACGGCCTGCTCGATTTCTTCCTGATGCGCAACAGCAACGACGAATTCGGCTACACCAACTTCCGGGCCGCCATGTACATCAACCGGGGCACCCGGACGGCGCCGAGCTTCCGTCCCTACAACCAGTCGCCGAGCCTCGACTTCACGGCCCGGTTCCAGGCCGTCCCCATCTACATCCACTGGGCGGCCAACCATCTCTTTTCCTGCGACCTCGACCGCGACGGCGACATCGATATCCTGGCCATCAGCCAGGACCGCATCTATTTCATCCAGAACCCAGGCCCGGGAAACTTCAACCTGGCGGCCTGGACGATCACCGAGCTGTCCTATGACGCCCGGACCGGCTACACGGGCCAGCCCGGCGGCTCGACCGTGGCCGCCGCCGATTTCGACGGCGACGGCGACATGGACATCGTCGCCGGCTCGGTCGGCAACCACAACTTCCTCGTCTATTACGAGAACGACGGCACGGGACACTTCACCCGTAACGAGATCGCCATCCCGAGGGCGGACTGCATCGCCGTGGTCGGCCTCATGACCGACGACTTCACCGGCGACGGCCGGCCCGACATCTTCGTGGCCACGGACAGCGCCTACGGCACCGTCTCCCAGGCCCGCATCTGGATCCTGAGGAACCAGGGCCTCGTCGACGGCGACGTCGATTGGCTGTTCCAGTGCCTCAACGCCTGCGGCCCGCCGACGCCGGACCCCTACGACATCGACATGGCCACCCCCCTCGACTACGACCACGACGGCGACATGGACGTCGTCATCGCCGACGCCAACCACTCCGGCGACTACTACTACATCGAGAACGAGCTGGCCACCGTCTATGAAATCTACGGCCAGGCCACCTCGACCAATATCGGGGCCGGGCTTCTCGACCCCCGCCTCCACGCCGTCACCCGCGTCCGGGTCCGCCAGCTCCGCCAAGGCTGGTTCGACGGGTCCAGCAGCGGCCTGTCGGTCGAAATCCTGTTCTCGAACAACGGCGGCCGCGACTGGGAGACCTATCAGACCTTCACCGGGTCGGGCCTCACCAACCGGACGAACCTGGCCTGGTATGAGTTCAAGAACTTCGGGGCCGACCTCCGCTGGCGAATTATCCTGAGGGCCCCGAAGGACAACATGGCCGATTACGAGGACGCCTCCTTCGAAACGCCCTACGTGGACGACATCGACATCGAGTTCATCTACGTGGACCGGCGCGAATATTCGCGGGCCTCGGCCGCCGCGACCATCGTCACCGCGAGCGGCCTCGACAAGAAGCTGGTCATCGGCTCGTCCTTCATCTACCCCGGCTGGGAGGGCCAGCTCCGGGCCTACGACGTCAGCGGGATCACCATCCCGACCGGCCAGACGTCGGAGCTCCAGACCATCACGACCTCGAACCTCAACGACGCCACGGGCCGGAACCTCATCGCCGGCGCGGAGATCTACTGGGACGCCGGCGCTCTCCTCAACGATCGGAACCCCGATTCGCGCACGATCTACACGGCCCTCCGGTCGGGCGGCACCGTGACCAACCCCCTGGTCCGGACGAGCTTCGTCAGGTCCAATCTCGGCAACCGCCAGACCGCCGGCTCGCTGGCCTGGTGCCTGGCCGACGGCAACAACGACAACGCCGGTCTGGTCGATTTCGTTCGCGGCCAGGACCGCTACTGGAAGCTGGGCGACATCAACCACTCGACCCCGGTCGTGGTCGGACCCCCCGACGGCGACCCGTCCTACATGGGCCCGGGCTACGCGGAATTCAAGACGGTCCTCGAGTCGCGGCCGAAGGTCATCTACGTCGGGGCCAACGACGGCATGCTCCACTGCTTCGACGCCGCCAACGGCGAGGAGCTCTGGGGCTTCATCCCCTACAATCTCCTGCCCAAGCTCAAGAACATGTACGCCATCGACGCGGCCAACGGCTCCCGGTTCTACGCCCACGACGTCTATTGCGACGGCACGCCGGCGGTAGCCGACGTCCAGATCGGAGGGGCCTGGAAGACCGTACTCGTGACCGGCCAGGGGCCGGGCACAGGCAGTATCCTGGGCAGTGGGAACGTGGCCGGGGCCGTCAACTACTATTGGGCCCTCGACGTCACCGATCCGACCAATCCCCAACCCCTCTGGGAGAGGAGCCACACCTACATCACCGGAAGCGGCAGGAACCAAAGAACTTTGCCGACCATGGGCGAGACGTGGTCCACCCCGGCCATCGGCAAGGTCAATCCCTCGGGGACGCCCCGCTGGGCGGCCTTCATGGGCTCCGGCTATGACACCATCGGGAACAGCAATTACCCCCTCGGCCGGCGGTTCTACGTCCTCCGGATCGACAACGGCGAAGACATCCTGATCACCGAGGGGGAGCCCGAGGTGGCCACGAACAGCTTCTCCAACCCGAAGACGGCCTATCGCTACACTAACATCGTCGCCACCATCCCCGGCTCCCCGACGGCCGTCGATCTCGACGGGAACGGCTTCCTCGACTCCGTCTTTTTCGGCGATCTCGACGGCCGGCTCTACCGCATGAACGTGGCCGGGAGCAACACTTCGAACTGGACCCCCCGGGCGATCTACACCGATTATCTCAATTACCCGATCATCACCAAGCCCGCGGTCTGGGTCGATCCGCTGGAGGGCGGGCCGCGGCGGGCTCGGATCTACTTCGGGACGGGCGGCGACGACGCGGCCCCGACGGACCGGGACTATTCGTTCGTCGGCCTCATCGACAACGGCGGCAATAACGACGCCGAACTGGAGTGGTTCATCGGCGTCCCGGCCCGGCTCAACCGGAATATCAGCTATCAGCGGGGCACCCTCGGCACGGGCAACAAGGTCTGGGCCGACCCGGTCCTGGCCGACCAGGTCGTCTATTTCAGCACCCTGCGGGGCAGTATCGAGGCCTCCAATCCCTGCCTCAACCTCGGCGATACGGGCCGCCTCTACGCCCGCTACGTCCGCTTCACATCATCCATCCCGGTCGGCGGGACGGCCTTCAAGACGACCGCAGCCACGCCGCCCGAGTATCTCGATCTGATCAGCAAGGCCCGCCGGGCCGTGACCGTCGGCGAGGCGGAGCGGGTCGGCGGACGGGTCAACAAGCGCGAAATCTATGTCCAGGAATACGACTCCACGCTGGAGCGGCTGGCCCAGCCTATCGGCTCGCTCCTGCGGATCAAGTCCTGGAGGGAGATCTACAGGATCATCTGGTAGTCGCGTTTGACAGGCGGAGGGCGGGAGGCGATAATGGGGTGGAGACCGAAATGAAGAAATTCCTGTTGATCATCGCCGTTCTGGGGTTGGCGGCGTCCCTCAGTGCCCAGAGCCTGGCCGAGCTGGCCAAGAAGGAAAAGGCGCGCCGGGAGAGCCTGAAAGACAAGCCGACCGTCGTCATCAAGAACTCCGATCTCCTGCGCGTCCGGAAGACGACGGCCGTCGAGGTCGCCGACCCCGACCGGGCCCTGGCCGAAGACCTCACCGGCGAAGGCCTGGATGTCGAGCCAGAGACCGTCTCTGAAGAGGCTGAACCGGCCAGCCTGCCGTCCGGCTCAGGAGCCCCCACGGGCCGGCGCATCATGCCGAAGGTCGGAGCGGACGGGCCCCGGCTCATGGGAGACCCGGACCGGGACCAGGCCGAGGGCGGCGGGTCGCTCGAGGCCCAGCACAAGGCGGCCGTGGAGCTCGTCGATCTCCTGACCACCAAGATGGCCGCCCTCCGCCAGCAGTTCGAGGCCCAGGACGCCATGGTCCCCGGCTACGTCATCCAGCAGCAGCTCGACGAGACCAACCAGCGGCTGGTCAAGGCCCAGGCCCAGCAGGCCCGCATCGAAGCCCAGATCGCCAAGGGTGGCGGGGCAAAGAAGGCGCCCGGCGAGCCTGTGCGCTGACAGGGACAGGCCAAGGCCTACGCGAGCAGGTCTGGGACGCCTACCGCGACAGACCACGGCCTGATCCGCCAAGCCTTGACAATCCCCGAGGCGACGTAAGGATCCTCGCGGACGAACGTCTCGACCACGCCGCGGTCCGGCACCCGGAACATCAGGACAGCGCCGTCCACGGGATCGGCCAGGGCGCCGCCCAGGACGAGCTTGCCCTCGTTCACCCAGGCGTTGGCGAGGCCGAGGTGCGCCTCGCGTAACGGCTGGCGCAGCTCGACGACGTTTTCGACGTAATCGTAAAACAAGAGAAAGTACCTCATGGTCCCGCCCTCCTTCCCGCCTCAGCGCCGAGAATGTCATCCCTCAGGATCACGGCCTTCACCTTCTCCATCAATTCGTTCATCGTCTCCGTCGTGTAGCCCCGGACCGGGATGGGTTCGTGGAAAACGACGCCGACCCTCCCCCGCCGGGCGAACCACTGCCCCTTGGGCATGAGCTCGCGCGTCCCCGTGATCGTGACCGGGACGATCGGCGCCCCGCTCTCGAGGGCCAGGAAGAAGCCGCCCCGCCGGAACGGGCCGAGGCGACCGTCCGGCGTCCGCGTCCCTTCGGGGAAGATCAGGAAGGAATAGCCTCTCCGTTTCATGAGCGAGGCCGCGCGGGCGATGCTCCGCTTCCCGCCCTCGGCGCCCTTCCGGTCGACCGGGACGAAGCCCACGTAGCGCATGGCCGTGCCGACGATGGGGATGCGCAGGATGGGCTTCTTGAGGACGACCCGGGCCACGCCCGGGATGAGGGTCATGACCAGCGGCCCGTCGATGAAGCTGGCGTGATTGGGCATGAAGACAGCGGGGGCGTGGGGATCGACGCGCTCGAGACCGGAGACCTCGATCGTCAGGCCGAGGACGCACCGGCTCACCCGCATGGCCCATTTGCCGATGGCGATGATCGGCTCGCGGAGCCCCGTCAGCATGCAGACGAGGATGACCGGCGTGATGGCGATGACGAGGACGACGTAGAAGAGGACGAGAAGCGCGGTTCGCATCATAGCCCGAAGATTATAGCACAGCCCCGGCTCTCATAATTCTTCATAGCGGGAGCCATTCTGCCTTTACATCTGCCCGTGAAGTGTTGACATCACCCCATCTCGGCGATAAATTCATGGCAGCTTCTCGATAAAATGGAGGGATCGCGATGATTCAGCCCGCTAAGGTCGAAGGCAGATGTCAAATTTACAGCCGGAAGAGAGCCGTTACTTGAAAGACCGCTCGATGATCCATCCCGCCGCAAAGCACGCTTGGAAGGCTAGGCCCGGGTTCTGGCTGGCCCTCGGGATAACGCTCGTATTGTTCATTCTGGGGCTTTGGATCAGACTTGGCTTCCAATCAGGTAGCCCACAGGACATAACGGCGACCTCTAGTGTAGTGCGTCATAAATGTCTTGACAAATAGAGATATTGAGCATAAGATCATGCTTGATGAGCAGAACGGCCCAAACCATCGTCTTATCGCCCGAGGAACAAGCGACTTTGGAATCCTGGGCG
>JAXDAV010000003.1:0-21450 GCA_034679465.1 Candidatus Aminicenantota bacterium
CGGCCTCCCTCTCCGGTGACGATGATCGATTGAGATGAGCGAGCGTAGTGCCAAAGTCTTTTTTGACGCCAGCAACTTATTCATTTACAGCGAGTTCGTAAAATCAACTGTCGAAAATCAGTTTGACGCCTCGCATCTGCAGCCGCCTCGGCTCGTGAATAATCCAGGTTAAATGAAATTATCGACGAATATATCAATATCAATGCCGCTCCCGGGAGAATGAACCATAACTTCGGGGTTTCGTATGTATAGGGTAGAATAGACGAAGGTAGATCCATGGCCAAGCTGCAGTTCAACGAGTCCTTCACCATGGCCTGGGTCTCCCTGAGGGCCAACAAGCTCCGGTCCTTCCTGACCCTGCTCGGCATCATCATCGGCGTCCTGACCATCATCGCCGTGGTCTCGGTCATCCAGGGGCTCAACAATTACGTCTACACGAAGATGTCGTTCTACGGGGCCAACGACTTCTCCGTCCAGAAGTTCTCCATGATGGGGACGTCGCTCAAGGAGTTCCGGGAGCAGATGAAGCGGAAGGACATCACCCTCGTCGAGCGCGACCTCATCCGGGCCAACTGCCCGTCCTGCGAGCTCGTCGGCGCCTCCGACGGGGCCGGCGCGACCGTCAAGTACGGCAGCCGGTCGCTCAAGAACACCGATGTCCGCGGCGTGACCTATCTCGACCACGAGATCGGCTCCGTCGTCGAGCTCACGAGCGGCCGCCATCTCCAGAGCCAGGACGAGACCAACTCCCGGCCCGTCTGCGTCATCGGCTCCGACGTCGCCGAGATGGTCTTCGGCGGGCTCGACCCCATCGGCCGCTGGCTCAAGGTCGGCAGCCGGAGCTTCCAGGTTATCGGCGTCGGCGCCAAGAAGGGCAAGATCCTGGGCTTCAGCCAGGACAACTACGTCCGCATCCCGATCACGACCTTCATGAAGGTCTACGGCTCGCGGCGTTCCATCAGCATCAACATCCACACGAATTCCCAGGAGGAGATGGTCCGGGCCCAGGAAGAGGTCCGGACGGTCCTGCGCTCGTGGCGGAAGCGCGGCTACAACGACCCGGACGACTTCGCCTTCGCCACCTCGGAGACCTTCATCCAGTTCTACAAGACGGCCACGCGGGGCATCTACTTCGCCATGATCGCGGTCTCCTCGATCGCCCTCATCGTCGGCGGCATCGTCATCATGAACATCATGTTCGTCTCGGTCTCGGAGCGGAAGAAGGAGATCGGCATCCGCATGGCCGTGGGCGCCCGGCGCCGGGACATCCTCTACCAGTTCCTCATCGAGTCCGCGGTCCTGTCCGGACTGGGCGGATTCATCGGCATCGTGCTCGGCTACGCCGTCGCCCGGGTCATCTCCGCGGCGACGTCCATGCCTTCGAGCGTCGAGCCCGCCTCGGTCGTCCTGGCCATGGTCATGTCCTGGTCGATCGGCCTGTTCTTCGGCATCTACCCGGCCAACCGGGCGGCCCGGCTGGACCCGGTCGAGGCCCTGAGGTCGGACCTATGAACCTGCGGCTCCAGATCTTCCGCGAAGTCTTCCGCATGGCCATCGAGTCCCTGCGGTCGCACAAGCTGCGCTCGTTCCTGACCATCCTCGGCATCGTCATCGGGGTCATGACCGTGATCGGCATGGTCTCGATCATCCAGGGGCTCAACAAGAGCTTCCTGTCCGAGCTCCAGGCGGCCGGCTCCGACACGATCATCGTCCGCAAGAACGAGGCCATCCAGATGGGCGAGATGACCGAGGAGCAGCGGACGCGCAAGGACCTGACCTTCGACGACGTCCGGGCCATCGGGGCGGAGGCGTCGCTCGTCCGGGCCGTGGCCGTCAGCATCTACGTCAGCCCGTTCGAGGCCGTCGAGGTCAAGTACCGGAGCCTCAAGAGCGATACGGCCATGGTCATCGGCATGAACGAGAAGTGGCCCGCGGTCATGTCCCTGTACCTGCCGCGGCTGGGCCGGTTCATCACGGAATCCGAGGTCGAGCGCAGCGCCCGGGTCTGCGTCCTGGGCTCCGAGCTGGCCGACGTCCTCTTCCCGACCACGAACCCGGTCGGCAAGGAGATCCGCGTCGGCCCCGAGGCCTTCACCGTCGTCGGGGTCCTGTCGAAACGGGGCCAGATGTTCGGCCAGAGCCGCGACAATTTCGTCGGCCTGCCCATCACGACGCTGATGAAGCACTTCCGCTACGAGAAGGACGGCATGGAGATCCTCGCCGCCCCCCGCGAGCCGGACACGCTCGGCGAGACGATCGAGCAGATCTCCGGCATCCTCCGCCAGCGGCGCAAGGTCCCCTTCGGCAAGCCCAACGATTTCACCATCATGACCCAGGACACCATGGTCGACCTCTACAACCAGCTGACGGGCGCCGCCTACCTGGTCATGATCGTCATCTCCTCCATCGGCCTCCTCGTCGGGGGCATCGGGGTCATGAACATCATGCTCGTCTCGGTCAAGGAGCGGACCCGCGAGATCGGCATCCGCAAGGCCATCGGGGCCCGGGCGGGCGACATCATGAAGCAGTTCCTCATCGAGGCCGTCTTTCTCACCGGGACGGGCGGGATCATCGGCGTCCTCGTCGGCTTCGGCATCGCCCTCATCGTCAAGGCGGCCACCCCGCTCCCGGCCACGGTCTCGCTCTGGTCGGTCATATTGGGGCTGTCGGTGTCGGCCGCGATCGGGCTGTTCTTCGGCATCTTCCCGGCCCAGAAGGCCGCCCGGATGGATCCCATCGTCGCCCTGCGCTACGAATAGCCGCGGGGTCGCCGCTTCACCCCTTCTCCCTCAGCCACGCCGCCGCGGCCGCGACGGCGCCCTCGAGCCTGTCTTTGTCCTCCAGGACCAGCTCGACGAGCGAAGGTCCTCCCCCGCCCTTCACCGGGACGACCGCGGCGACGGCCGGGACGGCCTGGCGCAGGTCCGCCTTCAGGGCTTCGGAGCGGGCCAGCAGGAGATGCCCCCGGCTCTCGCCCGGCGCGCCGAAAGCGACCGCGAACTCCCCTCTGTTCGCGATGGCCAGGGCCAGGAAGCGCGCTTCTTCGGGCGTCTTGTCGTCGAGGACCCCGGCGATGACCCGGCCCTCCGCCTCGCGGATGTATTCCTGGGACTCGAAGGCGGCCAGCCGTTCCGCGAGCCGGCGCGCCCGCTTCTTGAGGGCCCGGCCTTCGACCGCCAGCCTTTCGACCGGGCCGGACGCTTCGGCCGGCGGGCAGGAGAACGACGCGGCGATCCTGCGGACCGCGCGGTCCTTGGCCCGGTAATCGCGCAGGGCCCGGCCGCCGCACAGGAACTCGAACCGCAGGTTCCCCCGGATCTTCTCGATCGCGCCGAGCTTGATCAGGCCGATCTCGCCGGTCCGGCGGACGTGCGTCCCGCCGCAGGCCGAATAATCGAACCCGTCGACCTCGACGACCCGGAGGAGGCCCTGCTTTTTCGGCGGCCGTCTCAACGGCACTTCGCCGATCCGCTCCTCGGGCACGAAGTAGGTCTTGACCTCGCGGTCCTCCCGCACGACGGCGTTGGCCCGATCCTCGACCCGGTCGAAGTCGGCGTCGGATATCGCCTTGAGCCCGATCTCGAGCGTGGAAACGTCCGGACCCATGTGGAACGACAGCGTTTCGCCCCTGAGGAGCTCCCAGAAGGCTTGGGACAGGACGTGCTGCCCGGTGTGCTGCTCCCGGTGCCCGGCCCGCCGGTCCGCGTCGATCCGGCCGTGGACGCGCCCCGCCTCGACCGCCGACGCCAGGACGTGGAGGACGGCCCCGTCCTCTTCGACGACCGCGAGGACCTCGACGCCGTCGATCGTCCCCTTGTCCCAGGGCTGTCCGCCCGACTCGGGGTAGAAGGCCGTCCGGTCGAGGACGACCGCGGGACGCCCGTCGCGTTCCCGCCGCTCGACGACCTCGGCCTCGAACTCGGTGAGGTACGCGTCTTCGTGGTAGAGCCGCCTCGTGTCAGCCATCGCTCATCTCCTGCGACCGCGTCATCGGTCGCCGTCATTATAGCAAGAACCCCCGTCCCGCGGCGTCAAAGGACGCGGAAGACAAGGAGCTCCAGGAGGGCGGCGGCGAAGACCACGGCCACGGGCCCGACCAGGAGGCGGTAGACGTCCTTCATCTCCGCCTTGAAGTAGTCGGCCGTCAGGACGAGGCAAAGGTGGGCCGGCGAGAGCAGGATCCCGGCGAAGCCGCTGACGTAGGCGAAGGTCAGCAGGACCATGTCGGGGGTCCCCGTGCCGACAATGGGGACGAGCAGCGGGAAGGATATGGCCACGAAGGCCTGATTGACGCCGGTCAGCAGGCCGACGACGAACGGCGCCGCGAACATCAGGACATACGCGGACAGGCCCTGGGGAGGGATGGCCCGGACGACGGCGTCCAGCGCGCCCGAGGATTCGAGGACCTCCTTGAAGACCATGACCGAGACGATGAGCCAGACCGTCTTGGGCGAGAAGCCGCGGACGATGACGCCCCAGCGGGACCTGATGTCGCCCCGCGACGTGACCTGGGTCAGGACGGCGGCGGCGGTGAGAGCGATGAGCATGTTCAGCCGGAAGACGAAGATGAGGATGATGGTCAGGACGATGGGCCAGATGCTGAAGACGACCCGCCAGACGTCCTTCCACGAGCCGCGGTGCGCGCGCTCGCAGGGCAGGCGCGGCAGCTTGCGCAAGAGGACGGCCAGTCCCGCCCCGATGGCGACCAGGCTGAACGGCGCCTGGTAGAGGCTGATCTTCCAGATCGGGACCCGGAAGATGGCCGCGGCCATGATGATATTGAGGTAGAGCGGCCACCAGTACTCCCAGACATGGCGGAACCAGTAGTTGAAGAAGGTCTTCCCGGCGGGGCCGATGGTCCAGCGGCGGGCCGCCTCCTCGACGATCGGAGCGCCCATCATGGCCCCGCCCATCATCGGCAGGAGGCCGATGAAGGCCGAGGGAATGGCCAGGATGAGCCGGTCGTCGCGGACAAGGTTCTTCAGCGCGTCGACCATGTCGCGAAAGGCCCCGCTCGACTGGAGGAACTCGCCGAGGTAGAGGACCAGGATGACGATCCCGGCCAGCTCGAGCGTCTCCCCCGAGGTCGCTCCGGAGAGGACGGCCCGGCCGAAGCCGCCGGGGGTCATGGCGAAGAGCGCCGCCGCGAGGCAGGTGTCGAGGAAGAGGACCAGGCCGAGGTCCCACTTGAGGCGGATGAGGACGAGCAGGAGGGCGACGATCAGGGCGACCTTGCCCAGGACGATCATGTCAGGCGGGCCTCGCCGCCCCGGCCGCGGCCAGGACGCGGACGGTCGTCTTGAAATGGACCTTGGCCACCTTCTCCAGGATCCCGGGCCCCTTCTCCCGGACGAGCTTGACGGCCGCGGCCTCGACCAGGTCGGAAGCGCCTTTGGGCAGGTCCACTCCGGCCTCCCGGGACAGGGCGCGGAGCCGGGTCAGGAACTCGGCCCGGGCCAGGATGGAGGCGGCGGCGACCGCCGGGTCCTCCTCGGCCCGGGGCATCTGGACGAGTTCGATCTCCCGGCCCTTCCGGAGCAGGGCGCTGCGGACGAACCGCTCGTCGCCGAACTGGTCCGTGACCGCTCGTCCGGCCGGGACGCGGTCGAGGATGTTCTCGATGGCCCGGGCGTGGCCCCAGGCCAGGAGCCGGTTGAGGTTGCGGAGCTTTCCCCAGAGCTCGTTGTACTTCTCGGGCCCGATGGCGACGACCGAGTGATAGGGGTATCCCCGCTTGAGCGCCGCCGCGATCTCGCGGCACCGGGCGTCCGAGGTCCGCTTGGAGTCCTTGACCCCGAGCTCGCGCAGGACCCGGTCCTGGCCCTCGGGCAGGAAGAACGCGGCGATGACGAGCGGACCGAAGAAATCGCCTTTGCCCGATTCGTCCGAGCCGATGCGCCCGGGCTCGGCCGGGAACAGACCCGCGGCCATCAATCCTTCCCGTAGACGATCCGGCCGTCGAAGATGGTCATCCGGACCCTGGTCCGGCCGATATCCTCGGGCGGGATGGTGAAGATGTCGCGGTCGAGGACGACGAGGTCGGCGGCCTTGCCGACCTGGATCGTCCCCTTGAAGCTTTCGGCGAACTCGACCCAGGCGCCGTTGGCCGTGTAGGCCCGGACGGCCTCCTCGACGGAGACCTTCTCGGCCGGGACCCAGCCGCCGGGGTTCTTGCCGTCGAGCGTCCGCCGGGTCGCCGCGGCGTAGATGCCGAGGATCGGGCTCAACGGCGCGACCGTCCAATCCGAGCCGAAGGCCAGGACCGCCCCGGCCCGGCGCAGGGACTCGAACGGATAGGTCGTCTGGACGCGCTCGGGCCCGATCTTCCCTTCGGCCCAGCGGCCGTCGTCGATGGCATGATAGGGCTGGACCGCGGCGACGAGACCGAGCCGGCCGAACCGGGCGATGTCGGCCGGCCGCAGGTGCTGGGCGTGCTCGACCCGCCAGCGCCGGTCGCGCGGGCCGTTGGCGGCGACGGCCTTCTCGACCATGTCGAGGAGCAGGCTCACGGCCCGGTCGCCGATGGCGTGGACGGCCAGCTGCAGCCCGGCCCGGTCGGCGGCGAGGATCCGCTCTTCCATGATCCCCTCGGGAAACATCTGGCCGTGGAGCAGGCCCGAAGTCCCGGGCTCGTCGGCGTACGGCTCGAAGAAATAGGCCGTGGCCGAGCCGAGCGAGCCGTCCACGAAGGCCTTGAGCCCGGCCAGCTTGAGGGTGGGGCCGCCGAACGGCGACTTCAGCTTGAGCCGGGCCAGCGTCTCGACCTCCGTGATCGGGATATAGACATGGACCCGAGTGGTGAGCCGGCCGAGGCGGGCCAGCTCTTCGAAGACCTCGAAGCTCGAGGCGTCCGCCATCTCGTGGACCGAAGTGACGCCGTTCTCGGCGGCGTGGCGGATCGAGGCCTCGGCCGCCTCGAGCTTATCGGCGAACGACGGCTCGGGGACCTTCGCGTAGACGAGGTCCATGGCCGTGTCCTTGAGGATGCCCGTCGGCTCGCCCGTCTTGGGGTCCTTCTCGATCTCGCCCCCGGGCGGGACGGGCGTGTCCCTGGTGACGCCGGCGAGCTCGAGGGCCAGGCTGTTGGCCAGGATCATGTGGCCGTCGAGACGGTTGACGCAGACCGGGTTGTCGGGGGTCACGGCGTCGATCCAGTCCCGCCGCGGCAACTCGACCGGCCGGAACTGCTGGTGGTCCCAGTCGCCGTTGAGGATCCAGCGCCCGGGGCCGAGCTCGCGGGCCTTGGCGGCGATGCGGCCGACGAAGTCCTCGCGGCTCCCGGCCTCGCGCAGCTGGATGCTCTTCAGGGCGAACCCGCCGGCCAGGAAGTGGGTGTGGCTGTCGATGAACCCGGGCAGGACGAGCGACCCGCCGAGCTCGACGAGCTTGGCCCCGGAGGGCGAGAGCTTGCGCAGCTCCGCCGCCGTCCCCACCCCGACGATCCGGCCGTCGCGAACGGACACGGCTTCCGCCCACGGCCGGTCGGCGTCCCCGGTCCACACCTTGCCGTTGACCAGAACCAGGTCGACCATGTGTCCCTCCGCCGCCGTCCTGCAGTTCGCCGCGAGCCCAAGCGCCAGGACGAGCGTCAACGCGCCGCAAACGTTCTTCATCGTCATTCCTTCGCCCCCTTATATAGAAGAATTGGACCCGGAAAGCAACAAAACCCTTGTGTGTGTCACATCTCTCCGGCTGTGGACACGCCCACGCAAGGACGGGGACGAGGGGGTCGTCGGAGTGAGCCTGAGGGCTGATTTAGCCGTTCCGGAGACGGACGAGGGAAGTTTCCCTGGAAACCGCCAAAACGTGTTTGAGCGAGGCTTAGCGCAAGCCGAGCGAGTTGTTTTGGCGCCGAATCCGGCGAGCGGAACGGCGTGAAAAATCAGCCCGGCGAACGGAGATGATCCCCGAGGCCCCAACGTTCAACAGATTGGAATCTCTGCAGGCCCTTGGCGGGTGTGGTAGAATAGGCCGCTTGACGGGCGTCCCGGGCGTCCGTATCCTTCGGAGGCCTCAATGATCGACGCGACCCAGATCCGCAAGGGCATGATCATCATCATGGACGGCACCCTCTACCGGGTGATGGAGATGCAGCTCATCACCCCCGGCCGGTGGAAGGCCATGGTCCAGACCAAGCTGCGCAACATCCTGAGCGGCTCCCAGACCGAGCACCGCTTCCGTTCGGAAGAGCGGCTCGAGCAGGCCCGGCTCGACGAGACCGAGATGGAGTTCCTCTACGAGCAGGACGGCGACTACGTCTTCATGAACATCGAGAACTACGAGCAGGTCACCCTGAGCGCCGAGGCCATCGGCGACGCCGTCAAGTATCTCAAGCCGAACACGGTCATCGAGGTCGAGACCTTCGAGGGCAAGCCCGTCGGCGTCAACCTGCCCCAGACGATGGATCTCAAGGTCACGAGCACCGAGCCCCGCCTCCAGGGCGCGACCAAGACGGCCCTCTACAAGCCCGCGGTCCTCGAGACGGGCGCGGTCGTCCAGGTGCCGGAGTTCATCAAGGACGGAGACGTCATCCGCGTCGACACGCGGGACGACAAGTATCTCGAACGGGCGAAGAAGTAGCCCGCCTCAGAAGCTCTGCCGGAAGACCCCGACGTTGCCGTAGCTGTCCCGGACCCTCACCGTGACCTGGTTCTCCGCCCCGGCGGGGAGCTTCAGCGAGACCTTGAACGATTCGCTCCGCGAGTCGGCGATCCCGTCGACCGGGAAGACGACCCGCCACTCCCCCGGCCGGACGAGCACCTTGGCCTCCTCGATGTAGGAGTAGGAGTCCTCGGCCGTGAAGGCGATGTCGAGCGAGGCGCCGCTCTTCGCCGCCGTGAAGCCCCGGATCACCGGCAGGGAGTTGTCGATGACGAGCGGCGGGCCGGTCTTGTCGGACTGGAGCTCGAGGCCGAGCGGGTTCGAGGGCGAGTCGGAGGCCGTGAGCCTGAGGAGATAGGTCCCGTCCGGGTAGGCCAGCGTGTCGAAGGCGTAGATCGTCTCGGTCCAGCCGGCCTCGAGCACGCGCCACGCCGCTTCGCCGTCTTTCCGGATCTCCAGCCGGTAGCGGAGCGTGTCGCCGTTCTCGTCGGCGGCCTCCCAGACGACGGTCTGGAAGCCTTTGCGCTCGGCCTTCCGGGTCGGCAGTCCGTAGCGCAGCTCGTCCCTCTTCGCCGGCGACTCCGCCGGGTTCCGCTCGGCGCCGAGGATGACGTCGTCCTGGTCGGGGAGCTTGAGATAGACCTCGTTGGGCTTGAGGTACTCCAGCCGCGTCACCGACGGCGCGACGTTCGCCTGCAGGTAGAACACGGTCAGCCGGTTGAAGACGGGCGAGGCCCTCCCCGTCTGGGTCCTCAGGACGACCCGGACCTGCAGGAAGCGGGCCTTGGGGCTGAGGACCTGTTCCTCGGTCTGGCCGTAAGGCGGCGACCACTCCGACCAGGTCGCGTTGGGCTCCCCGGTGTTGCCGCTCCGGCTCTGGAGCTGGACCGAGGCCCCCGCGGCCAGGGCGGCGTCCCAGACGACGCGCCCCCACGAGGCCTGCGTCCGGGCGTCGAGGACCGGGCTCGTGTATTCGCCCGAGAACCTCTGCTCGGTGAGCAGGAGCCCGAAGTAGCACGGGTTGTTCGACAGGACGTAGATCCTGGAATCGAGGGGCACGAGCTGATAGACCTGCTCGGAGCTCTGCTGCAGGAGCAGGGCGACCCTCTCCTCCCGGTCGATCGAATAGATCCGGCCCTTCGCTCCCGTCCCGAAGAGGACCCGGCCGTCGGCCTCTCTCCAGAGAAGGGTGTAGATCATCTCGTCGTCCGAGCTCCACAGCCGTTTGGCCAGCCCGTCGCCCGTGACGCGGTAGAGCGCCCCGCCCTCCCGGGCCGAGCCGCCGGGGAGCGGCGGCGCGGCCGCCCGGCCCGCGCCGCCCGCGGTCCCGGTCGCCCCCGAGGCGCTGACGGTGAGGACGACGCCGCTGTCGGCCCGGACGGGCTCGTCGGAGGCCTCGTCCTTCCGCGCCCTCGTCGGCGTCCCGGAGGCGGCCGCGTAGATCCGGCCCTCGCGGTCGACGGCCAGGCTCCGGACCTCCTCGTAGGGCGTTTCGAAGAGGACCGAGACCCGGCCTTCCGTCGTGACCCGATAGACGAGCCCGTTGCCCCCGCTCCCGGCGACGACGTCGCCGCGGGCCGTCCGCTCCAGGCAGAGAATGTGGTTCTCGGCGGCCTTGAAGAACATCACGCCCTCGCCGAGCGGCGAGATGCGGTAGATGCCTCCCGCCTCCCCGACGGCCGCCCACATCTCGCCCGTGTCGAGGACGAGCAGGTCCCAGATGTACTTCTCGGCCGGGTTGAAGAACTCCTCGCCCTTGCCCTTGCCGGTGATCCGGTAGATCTTGCCGTTCGGCGAGGTCCCGGCGTAGAGCGCCCCTTTCCGGTCCTGGACGAGCGTCGTCACGTCCATCTCGGCCGCCTGGAACCAGAGCTCGGCCCGGCCGTCCTTGTCGATCCGGTAGACCTTGCCGCCGTGGCCGGTGCCGAGATAGGTGACGCCCTCGGACGTCGCCAGCACCGAGAGATAGAACTCCTCCTGCGGGGCCGCGATCCTCTCTTCCCTGGGGGCCAGGGCCAGCGCCCCGTCGTAGGAGACCGAGACGCCGTCGAACTTGCCCCGCAGGTAATCGTCCCGGGTCCGCAGCTCCCACTTCTGGGGCACGACGGCCTGGAGGGACGAGGCCAGGACGAGAAGCGCGAGCGCGACGGACAGCCGGAGTTTGCGCATGGCGGAGGCTCCTAGTTGCGGATGCGGACGGGGATGGCGGCCCCGCCCTTGAAGACGTAGGGGATGGCGAGCTGGTATTCGCTCAGGGTGGACCGGGTGATCTCGGTCGGGCCCGCGGCCGAGGCCCGCGGCGACGCGAACATCGTCTTCAGCGACGGCGGGAGGTTCGGCAGCTCCTCCCCTCTCAGGAAGAGGCCCGGCTTGGAGGCCATGATCCGGAAATAGATCCGGTTGTTCTTGCGCAGGCTGGAGAGCAGGCGGACCAGCTGCTCGAGAGACCGGGGCGCCAGCTCCTGGACCCGGTACTGGGCCCGCTCGATCTGCTGCATGGACGCGGCGTCGCCGACCAGGAGCTGGAACTCGCTTCCCGCCGGCAGAGCGGGGGCGGCGATCGTGACCTCCTCGACCAGGCCCTCCTCCTTCTGCGTCCGGAAGAAGACCTTGAGGCGGATGGCCTCGCCCGGGGAGACCTCGTACTTGTCGAGGAGGACCTTCTCCAGGGAGGCCAGGCGGCTCTCCTCGATGGCCCGGACGTTGAGGTCGATGCGGAAGATGCCGACGTCCCTGAACTCGTTGTTCAGCAGGTAGTGGACGACGGCCGCCAGCAGCCCCGACAGGCTCACCGGCGGGTTGTCGTAGCTGCCCGAGAAGAGGTCCTCCAGGCGGACGCCGAGGCCGCCCTGGTCGAGGAAGATGTCGGCGTTGAAATCGAGGGAGATGTCGCCCAGGCTCCGCTCCTCGCTCGTGATCAGGCTCGAGACGGCGATGTTGACGAGGGCCGGCGTCAGGAGCTTGTCGGCGATGAGCCTGAGCTTGAAGTCCTTGCGGGCCGCGGGCCCGGTCTGGAGCCCGATGTTGAGGGGGATGAGCTTGGGCAGGGCCCCGACCTCGCCCGCCGCCCCCGGCGTCCGGTCCTGACCGAAGCGGCCGATGACCGGGCCGGCCGAGGACAGCTTGAAGGAGCTGTCGAGGGAGGGCATGACGGCGATGACCTCGGCCCGGGTCATGGCGTAATCGACGCGGCCGAGATTGTAGATCGGGTGTCCGAAGGCCAGGACCTTCGGGCCGTCGACGTAGGTCACCGTCCCGACGGCGGAGATGTCGAGGTCGCCGCCGACGAGCTGGACGCCCACGGCGTCGCCCTCGCGGAGCTGGGGCTCGGCCGGGGCCCCCGTCAGCCGGGTCTGGCCGCCGGTCCCGCCCCGGACGGCCATGAGGCCGAGCGGGCCGAAGAACGACCGGGCCCTCTCGAAGGCCCCGGTTGAGAAGCCGCTGAGGACGAGGGGGAGCCGGAGGGGCGAGAAGGCCGTCGCCGGCGCGGCCTCGGCGGGCCCCGCCGCGAGCGTCTTCAGGAAGTCGCCGGAGAGCTCTTCCTGGCTGGCGTCCTCGCGGATGACGACCGGCGGTGCCGCGCCGGTCTTCGCGTCTTCGGGCCCGGATCCGATGTCGAGCATCTCCTCGATCGGTGTGATCCCGGCGATGGCCTCCTTGGAGAAGCTGAAGCCGTAGGCCACGGCGCCGATGAGCTTGCCGTCGATGTAGACGGGACTGCCGCTCATGCCCTGGATGATGCCCGTCGATTCGAGCCCCCGCCCCTTGAGCCGGGCCAGGATGATGTTGCGCTTCGGCGAAGCGTTCTCCAGGACGCCCAAAATCTCGGCCTCGAAGTCCTCGATCGTCCGCCCCTGGAACACGCTCCAGCCGCGGCCCTTCATGCCCGGCTTGACCTGGGCCAGAGGCATGGTGATCGTGGCCGCTTCGGCCGCGAGCGCCGCGGCGGCGAAGGCCAGGAGGACGAGGGCGAGGCGGCCGCGCGCCTTGGTCATGGCCGTCTTCCCCGCGGGCCGGCTCAAATGAGCCCCAGCGTCCGGCCGCACTTCTCGAAGGCCGCCAGGACGGCGTCGAGCTCCTCGTCGGTGTGGCCGGCCCCGTAGCTCGTCCGGATCAGGGACTGACCGGGCCGCACCGCCGGATAGATGACCGGGGTGGTGAAGATGCCCTCCTCCCGCAGGAGCCGCCAGAGCATGAAGCACTTCTCGTCGTTGTGGACCAGGACGGGGATGATCGGGGTCTGCGAGGGGCCGGTGTCGTAGCCCATCGCCCGGAGGCCCGTCCGCATCTTCCCGGTGACGGCCCAGAGGCGGGCCCGGAGCTCCGGCTGGGTCTCGAGCATGTCCAGGATGGCCAGGACCGAAGCGACCGACGCCGGCGTCGCCGCGGCGCTGAAGATGAGCGGCCGGGCGTGGTGCTTGATGTAGGAGATGACCGGCTTGGCCCCGGCCACGACGCCGCCGATCGACGCGAAGGTCTTGCTGAAGGTGCCCATGACGACGTCGATCTCGCCTTCGAGGCCGAAGTGCTCGGGCGTGCCCCGGCCGTTCGCCCCGAGGACGCCGATGCCGTGGGCGTCGTCGACCAGGATCCGGGCGCCGTACTTGCGGGCCAGAGGGACGATGCCGGGCAGGTCGGCGATGTCGCCTTCCATGCTGAAGACGCCGTCGACGACGATGAGCTTGCCGGCCCCGGGGTCCAGGGAGGCCAGCAGGCGCTCGAGGTCCTTCAGGCTGTTGTGGCGGTACTTGTGGACGGTCGCGAACGACAGGCGGCAGGCGTCGATGATGCTGGCGTGGACCATGCGGTCGATGACGATGTGGTCGCCCTTGCCGGCCAACGTGGAGATGATGCCCAGGTTCGTCTGGTAGCCGGTGCTGAAGGTCAGGGCGGCCTCGCGCTTCAGGAACCGCGCCAGCCGCTCCTCGAGCTTCTCATGGAGGTCGAGCGTCCCGGTCAGGAAGCGCGAGCCGCAGGTCCCGACGCCGTAGCGGTCGACGGCCGCCTTGGCGGCCTCCTCGGCCCGGGGATGATGGGCCAGCCCGAGATAGTTGTTGGAGCCGACCATGATCATCGGCCGGCCGCCGACCTTGATCCGGTTCCCGACCGCTTCCTCGATGGGAGTGAAGTAGGGGTACAGGTCGGCCGCCTTGAGCTCGTCGGCCCGGGTAAAGGACAGGCACTTGTCGAACAGGTCCACGCGCGTCTCCTCTGACTCGCCGCCGCCCCCCGCGGCCTCGTTGACCGCGGCAGCCGAATCTCTTACAATGCGGCCCATGCGCGTCCTGGTCACGGGAGGAACGGGCTTCCTCGGCAGCCATCTCGTCGAGGCGCTCCTCGAGGAGCCCGGGACCGAGGTCTTCGCGCTCGTCCGCGACCCGTCGAAGCCGCGCTGGCTCGAGGGCGTCGAGGGCGTCCGCTTCCTGGCCGGGGATCTGGCGAAGGTGCCCCGCCTGCCGGAGGGCCTGACCTGCGTCTACCACTTGGCCGGACTGACCAAGACTCTGAGGCCGAGCGAGTATTATACTGTAAACCGCGACGGCACGGCAAATCTGCTCCGGGCCCTCGAGGGCCAGGCCGGGCGGCCGCGCTTCGTCCACCTGAGCAGCTTGGCCGCCGTCGGGCCGTCCTCGCCCGGCCGGGGCGTCCGGGAGGACGACCCGCCGCGTCCCGTCTCGCCGTACGGCCAGAGCAAGCTCGAGGCCGAGGCGGAGGTCCTCGGGCGCCGGGACCGCTTCTCGGTCGTCCTCCTCCGGGCCTCGGCCGTCTACGGCCCCCGGGACGAGGACTTCCTCGAGTTCTTCCGCTGGATCAAGCGGGGCCTCAAGCCCGTCCCTGGCCGGCGCAAGGTCCTGAGCCTCGTCTTCGTCCGCGACGCCGTCCGGGCCTGCCTTTTGGCCGGGGACCCCGCCCGGCCGAGCGGCGAGATCTTCAACGTCGCCGACGGCCGCCCCTGCGGCTGGGAGGACCTCGGCCGGATCGCCGCCGGGCTCCTGGGCAAGCGGCCGATCCCGGTCCGCCTGCCGATCTGGTCGGCCTATCTGGCCTCGATCGCGTCGGAGGGCGTCGGACGCCTCCTCGGCGGGGGCAAGGCCTTGTTCAACCTCAGCAAAGCCAAGCAGATGAAGCCCGACGGCTGGGTGGCCGACGTGCGCAAGGCCCGGGAGGAGCTGGGATTCGAGACGATCTTCACCCTCGAACAGGGCCTCGGCGAGACGATCGCCTGGTACCTGGGAAAGGGATGGCTGTGACCCGGGCCGCCCGGGCCCGGATTTCATTTTTGGGGAGGCTTCAATTATAATGAGCATAAGCATGCCCACGCCGCGGACCATCGTCACCGGGACCGGCCACTACGTCCCGCCCCGCATCGTCACCAACCACGATCTCGAGAAGCTCATGGACACGTCCGACCAGTGGATCCGCGAGCGCAGCGGCATCGTCGAGCGTCACCACGTCGACGCCGGGGTCGGCACGTCCGACCTGGCCGTCGAAGCGGCCCGCCGGGCCATCGCCGACGCCGGGATCGACCCCGCGACGATCGATTTCGTCGTCGCGGCGACTCTGTCCCCCGACCACTATTTCCCGGGCATCGGGGTCCTGGTCCAGGCCAAGCTGGGGCTGGGCACGACCGGCGCCCTCGACGTCCGCAACCAGTGCAGCGGCTTCATCTACGCCCTGTCCGCCGCCGACCAGTACATCCGGGCCGGAACGTACAAGAGGATCCTCCTCGTCGCCGCCGAGGTCCAGTCGACCAACCTCGACTTCTCGGACAAGGGCCGGGACATGTCGGTCCTCTTCGGCGACGGCGCCGGGGCGGTCATCCTCGAGCCGAACCCGCGGGACGACGGCCGCGGCCTCCTCTCCGCGCACCTCTTCGCCGACGGGAATTTCGTCTCCCACCTGTGGATGGAGAAGCCCAGCTCGAGGGACAACCCGACCTTCCAGAGGTCCTTTTTCGACGAGGGCCGCTTCGCCCCGAAGATGGAGGGCCGGAACGTCTTCGTCAACGCCTGCCAGCGCATGCCCGAGGCCGTCCGCGCCGGCCTCGAACAGAACGGCCTGGCCGTCGAGGACATCGACGTCCTCATTCCCCACCAGGCCAACGACCGGATCTCGCTCATGGTCGCCAAGGGGCTCAAGATCCCGATCGAGAAGGTCATCCGGAACATCGACCGCTTCGGCAACACGACGGCCGCCTCGATCCCCATCGCGCTCGACGAGGCCGTGAAGTCGGGCCGGATCGGGCGGGGGAGCCTCGTCGCCCTGACCGCTTTCGGATCGGGATATACCTGGGGCTCGGCTTTCATCCGCTGGTGAGGCCACGCCCCCGCTTGACATCCGGCGAGGGCGAGAAAAGGGTTTGTCAGGGCCGTCGATGTGTGCTAGGATTTTGGAAACCGAGTGAGGAGGAGCGCATGAAAAAGACCGCGATCGTCGTCGTCGCACTGGCTGTTTTCGTCTGCGCGACGGGCACCGGCTGGGCCCAATCGGCCGAGGACGCCAAGTTCAAGAAGTTCCAGGACGCGTTCTGGGACGCTTACTTCAGGTTCTACCCGACCACCGGGACCCTGCAGGGCTTCACCAAGTACAACGACCGGCTCGAGGACCCGAGCGAAGGGGCCCTCGACAAGTTCAACGACGCGCTCGACGGATTCAACCAGGAGCTCGTCTCCAAGATCGACAAGTCCAAGCTCTCGGCCGAGAACCAGATCGACCACGCGCTGTTCCTCGACTTCCTCGATCTCGAGTTCATCAAGCTCCAGTACACCCTCCCCTGGCAGGACAACCCGCTCCTCTATAACAACCTGTTCGTCAACAGCCTGCACAGCCTGCTCGTCAAGCACGGCGCCTCCGGCCTCACCGCCGCCACGGCCCGGGCCAAGCTCATCCCCGGCCTGGTGAAGCGGGCCAAGGACAGCCTCAAGAACCCGCCCCCCGAGTACACCCAGGCGGCCATCGACCAGATGCCGGCCATCATCGATTTCTACCGAACGGACATCCCCAGGCTCTCCGGCGGGACCGCGTCCCTGCAGGCCGAGCTCGTCAAGGCCGTCGCGGCCCTGGAGGACTTCCAGAGGTTCCTCAAGGGCGAGCTCCTGGCCCGCTCGAACGGGAACTTCCGCATGCCCGAGCCTCACATGCGGACCCTCCGAGGATTGACCCAGGGCAACCTGCTCATCCTTGAGGACATCGTCCCCCGGTCCCAGTCGGACGTCAAGAACATCCGCAACGCCATGGGGGAGATCTGCATCCCCTACTTCAAGATCATGTACCCGGACATCAACCCGGACCAGCTGGCCGCCCAGAAGGGCGTCGATGTCGCCATCACCTCGATCATCCAGGGCGTCCTCGACAAGCTCAAGGGCGACCACGTCGGCCGGGACGAGCTCATCCCCCGCCTTACCAAGGCCGCGACCGACCTCAAGGGCTTCTTCCAGGAGCAGGGTCTCATCGACCTGCCGGCCGAGGCGCTGGCCATCGAGCCGATGCCCCCCTACTTCCCGCCCGGCCGCTGGACCTCCCTGCAGGCGCCGGGCGCCTTCGAGGCCGCCGGCGGCTACACGCTCCATATCAAGCCCATTCCGGCCGCCTGGTCCGCCGAGGACGCGACCTCGTTCCTCGAGGAGCACAACAACTTCTACATCGACTTCATGGCCGTCCAGAAGATCTTCCCCGGCCTGTTCGTGCCGACCGCCCTGGCGCGCAAGAACCCCTCCCTCATCCGGCGGATAGCCCCCAACCAGGCCCTGCTCATGGGCTGGCCGGTCCTCCTCGAACAGATCCTCGTCGAGAAGGGCTACGGCGAATTCGACCTGCGCATGCGCCTCCACCAGCTCAAGCTCCTGCTCAAGAACGTCATCGACTTCCAGATGGACATGAACATCCACGAGGGGACCTACACCAAGGACCGGGTCGTGGAGTACATGATGCGCTCCGGCTTCATGACCAGGGCCGAAGCCGAGCGGCGCTGGACCGAGATCGTCCTCAACCCCGGCCGGGCGGCCCTGACCTACATCGGCTACCAGGAGCTCCTCGACCTGGAGAAGGACTACCAGAAGCTCAAAGGGCAGTCCTACAGCGCCAAGGAGTTCCTGCAGAAGCTCCTCGATCACGGCGCCATCTCGCTCCGGGCCCTCCGGACGACGATCGTCCCGTAGAGCCTCCGGGGACACGTACCGCCGCACGGTACGTGTCCCCTTCACTTTCATGCCCGGCCCGCCCCGTCTCGTCGATTCCCACGCCCACCTCGACATGCCCGAGTTCGACGCCGACCGGGCCGACGTCGTCCGCCGGGCCTTCGGCGCGGGCGTCGTGGCCATCCTCTGCCCGGCCGACCTGACCCGCCCCGAGAGCCTGCCGACGATCGCGGCGCTGGCGGGGGAATTCCCCGCGGTCTTGGCGGCGGCCGGCGTCCATGCCCATCAGGCCAAGGACTTCACGCCGGACCACCTCCGCGAGCTCGAGAGGCTCGCCGCCGCCGGGGCCATCCGAGCGATCGGCGAGATCGGGCTCGACTACCATTACGACTTCTCCCCCCGCGAGGCCCAGGCCGGGGCCCTGCGCGGCCAGCTCGCCGTCGCGGCGAGAACGGGGCTCCCGGCCATCATCCACAGCCGCCTCGCCGGGGCGGACATCATCGCCGCCGTCGACGCCGAACGCTACGCCGGGGGAGGCATCCTCCATTGCTACACCGAGGATTGGGCGACCGCCCGAGCCCTGCTCGACCGGGGCTTCTTCATCTCCTTCTCCGGCATCCTGACCTTCCCCAAGGCCGACGCCCTGCGCCGGGTCGCCGCCCGGGTGCCCCTGGACCGTCTCCTCGTCGAGACCGATTCCCCTTACCTGGCCCCGGTCCCTTACCGGGGCTCCGGGCGACGCAACGAGCCGGCCTTCGTGGTCGAGACGGCCCGGGCCCTGGCCGGCGTCCGGGGCCTCTCCCTCGAGGCCTTGGCCGAGGCGACGACCCGGAATTTCACCGCCCTCTTCCCGTTTGAAAAAACAGGGGGCCAATGCTAAGATAGCGCCGCCATGGGCCTGGACCACTCCTTCGACATCGTCTCCCGCATCGACCTCCAGGAAGTCGCCAACGCCGTCAACGTCACCCTGAAAGAGATCCGCAACCGCTTCGATTTCCGGAACAGCCGGGCCGACATCGTCCTCGAGAAGGACAAGATGACCCTCGTGGCCGAGGACGACTTCAAGATCAAGGCCCTGCGGGCGGCCCTCGAGGAGAAGCTGGTCAAGCGCAAGGTCCCCCTGCGGGCCCTGACCTACGGCCGCGTCGAGGACGGGGCCAACCGGACGGTCAAGCAGGACGTCGTCTTCCAGGCCGGCATCCCGGTCGAGAAGGCCCGCGAGATCGTCAAGCTGGTCAAGGGGGAGAAATTCAAGGCCCAGGTCGCCATCCAGGGCGACGAGGTCCGGGTGTCGTCGGCCAAGATCGACGTCCTCCAGGAGGTCATCGCCTTCCTCCGGGGGAAGGACCTCGGCATCCACATGCAGTTCACGAACTACCGATGACCTCGCCGACGCCCCTGCTCGACCGCTGGTCGTCCGTCTCCAAGTGGAAGGACATGTCCTCGCTCTACAAGGAGATCCGGACGGACCTCGACCGGGTCGAGGACCGGCTCGAGTCCTGGTCCCGCTCGTCCAACCCGCTCACCGCCGAGATCAGCCGCTACGTCCTCCGCAAGAAGGGCAAGCGCCTGCGCCCGGCCCTCGTCCTGCTGACCTCCCGGCTCTTCAGCCCGGGCAGCGAGGAGTCGGTCTTCCTGGCCTCGCTCGTCGAGCTCCTCCACACGGCCAGCCTGATCCACGACGACATCGTCGACAACGCCGGCGTCCGCCGGGGCAAGGAAACGGTCCACGCCAAGTGGGGCCCGAACATCACCGTCCTGCTCGGCGACTATCTCTACATCAAGTCGATCGGCCTGTCTCTGCAGTCCCGCCACGAGCGGGTCATCCGCCTCCTGGCCGACGTCTCGGCCCGGATGATCGAGGGCGAGCTCGACGAATGCGCCCGGTCCGGCGACCTCCGGATCACCGAGGGCCAGTATCTGGACATCGTCGAGAACAAGACGGCGGTCCTGTTCGGCGCCTGCTGCCGCATCGGCGCCATCCTCGGGCTGGCCTCCCCGGAAGAGGAAGAGGCCGTCGCCGCCTTCGGGCTGAACCTGGGTCAGACCTTCCAGATCGTCGACGATCTGCTCGATTTCACGGGGGACGCGAAGGTGCTCGGCAAGCCCGTCCTGTCCGACCTCGCGGAAGGGCGGATCACCCTGCCGGTCATCCACGCGCTCGGGTCCGGCGGCCGGGCCGGGCGCGAGCGGATCAAGGCCCTCCTCGGCCGGAAGGACGTCTCGGGCGAGGAGCGCCGCGCCCTCCTCGAGGACCTGGCGGCCCGCGGGGCCTTCGACCACGCGGCCGGCCGGGCCCGCCAGTTCGCCGAACGGGCCCTCGAGGCCATCACCCCCTTCCCCGACTCGACGCCGCGCGAGACCCTCATCCGCCTGGCCGTCTTCGGCCTGCTGAGGAGCCGCTAGGCCGGCCCGGCCGAAAGGACGACATGACCGAGATCGGAGTCAGGATCCGGATCGACGATCCCAAGGCCTTCCGGGCGAAGGTCCTGGCCCTCGGCGCCGTCGTCGCCAGGGACAGGCACCTCGAGACGAGCGTCCTGTTCGATTTCGCCTCCGGCGCGCTCGTCGCCGGCCGCCGGGCTCTGCGGCTGAGCCGGGCCGGAAAAAGGGCCACCCTGACCTACCAGGGCGAGCCGCGGGGGTCCCGCTCGTTCGAGGTCCGCGAGGCGCTCGAGACCCAGGTCCGCGGGGCCAAGGAGATGGCCGGGATCCTCAAGGCATTGGGACTCAGGGAGACGTTCCGTTGCCGGAAGCACCGGACGGTCTTCCGGAAAAGCCGGCTGACCGTCCGCCTCGACGAGACCGCCGCGGGGAATTTCCTCGAGCTCGAGGGGGAGCGGCACGAGATCACCCGCTTCGCCAGGGCGCTCGGCTTCGGGCGGGCGGACTTCATCACCCGGAGCTATGTCGAGATGATCGGCGACCGGGACTAGTCCTCTTTGTCGTCCTTGGCCGGGTCGTCCTCTTCCTCGAGGTCCTCTTCGCCGGCCTCTTCCTCTTCGGTCTCTTCGCCGGGCTCGGCCGCGAGGTCCTCGTCGGCGAGCGCCGCGCCGGTCAGGCTTTCCGAATCCCCGACCTCGTCGGGGATTCCGCCGCCCACGAAGACGCGCTCCTCGCGCTCGGGGATCTCGTCCATCCGGGTCGGGATGATCTCGTACTCGATGAGCCCGTTCCGGACCTCGGCCTGGGCGACGCGGATCGGGTTCTTGGACTTGCCCTGGATCTTGGGCTTGGCCCCCTTGAGGAGCTGTTTGGCCCTCTTGGCGGCCAGGATGATGAAGCGATACTTGCTGTCGATATTCCCGTAAGCTTCCAAAGTGTGTCGGCTCCTGCGGAAAAGGTTTGGAAAGACGTAGTGGCGGACTATACCAGAAACCCGGCCGGAACGCAAGCGGCCGCCGATTTGTGTCAAGCCGATTTGTTTTGACAGGGCTGACCCCCTGTGGTATCTATTTTTGGCCCGGTTTTCGAAGGAGGTCCCATGGCTCAAGGCTTGACCGGAAACGGCTGGTTATTCCTCGTGATCGGATGGGGCTTCATCCTGACCCTGACCGTCTACTGCTTTGCCCGCGTGCTCTTCGCCAAGAAGCCGGAGGTCGTGGTCGAGGCCGGAGGGCGCGAGCAGTGGGGCTCGCGGATCGGCCTCATCCTGGCCGTGGCCGGCAACGCCATCGGCCTGGGCAACTTCCTGCGCTTCCCGGTCCAGGCG
>JAXDAV010000004.1:0-33093 GCA_034679465.1 Candidatus Aminicenantota bacterium
CCTCGTCGGCGCCCGGTCGACCCCCCGTGGGGTGGGGACGATCCGCTGCGGACGTGCGGGGCCGCCCTTTTGGTCGGTTCACCCCCACGCGCGGGGGGACGATTCGTGATCTTCCGGAAGCTCCTCGCGGATGGTCGGTTCACCCCCACGCGCGTGGGGACGATTTCAGCGCGACGAGGTCGGAACGGCACTGACCCGGTTCACCCCCACGCGCGTGGGGACGATATCGAGCCACGTTTTGAGGAGCGCCTGCTCCGCGGTTCACCCCCACGCGCGTGGGGACGATCGACTACCTCTTCACTTAAACTTGAACTTAGACGGTTCACCCCCACGCGCGTGGGGACGATACTTACTAAAGCCTTTATTTACAGCACCCGGACAAGAAAAAGGCCTTCGAAGTCTTTGACCGACCGCGCCGTCTTCCCCCAACTGCGAAGCCGAAATCCCTGTTCATTATCGCTCGCATGGATCATCACACAGCCGCCGTCCTTAGCCTTTCCACACGCCTTCTCCCAGAGTCGGTCCCGAACCATGGCCGAAACCCGGCCCACGAAGACGCCGGACTTAGGTTCCAGAAACCACCGTGTCAATTCTCCGCGCAAACCCGGGGGAACGCATTCAAGAATCATGACCACCATCATCGGCCTCCGTTTCATCGACTTCGAGCGGATGGATGCGCCCGCCTTCCACCTCTCCCTCCACCGGGTCCCACAATGAGCCAGGGGTAGCGGCATCTTGGTCGAAAGGTGCACCGTCACAAGCTGCCCCCTGCTTTGGCAACATCAATGCCGTCTGGACATCTGAAACAATCCTCTTCAGGATTCGTGTCGCTACAAATTGGTCACGGCACGTCATCCGCACCTGCCTCTCCAGATTCTCCTGATTTCCTGCGGCCGCACGAAATGCTACAGGGATCGTGCACTCTGCCTTGTAGAGATCGGCGACATCATAAACGAACGACAGCATCTTCCCGGTGTGGATGAAACCAAGCGCAGGGGAAAAACCTGCCGACACAATGGCCGCGTGGCAGATGCCGTACAGGCATGCATTGGCGACCGACAAAGCCCTGTTCACAGGGTCCGCGTCACTCCACTTGTCACGGCGGTAGCTTCGACCCGCCCAAGGAACTCCGGTCTCCCGAGCGGCCCGGGCATAAGCGTCCCGGACACGGACACCTTCCATCCCGCGGATTTGCCGGACGGACAACTCCGGATCGAACTTCTCGGAAAACCTCAACTGGTAAAGGCGGCGCACTACCTGCATGCGAACATCGGCATCTGCCCACATCCGCGCCTGATGCAGGAAATTCGCCGCGCTTCGCGTCTCGCCCATTCCCACCGCGTAAAAGCGGACGCCTTCTTCCCCGCACCAAGCTACAAGGCAACCATGGTCCGCCAGAACCGATACGGCGGCGTGGGTGATCGAGACGCCTGGGCCCAGCATAAGCAGAGCCAGATTGGCGCAAGGGACGGGCACTTTGCCGGCTTCATCATGGATGGCAATTGCCTGGGCTTCCTGATCAATGCGGCAATGTTCGACATATAAGTAACTCCACCCGTCGCTGAACTTGGGCAGAAGGTGCAGGTCCTTGATTCTCACTAAGCCTCTGAAGGGACCTGCGAGACCGAGAAAAGGCCAAAGCCAAATGCCTTGCCGGAACCGATGCCGCAGATATGCATATTACGGAAATTGCCGGGGTCAATGACTTCGATGATGCCCTCGTACCGGGCAGAGCGAAGACGCTGACCGTTGCCGTCCCGAGTCTTATTCACATATATATAGCCAGCCTCAACGGTCGCGGAGTCCTTGCAAATTGAAAACCCTCCCGTATCGCCCCTGCGGGCGAGCCAGTCGATGAGCTCGTCGGTCGGAACGGGAACACGTCTCCCATGGCGCCTTATCCCATCAGGTCCGCTTCTCGTATCTATCTTCCTTGTCGGGTTCGCTACGAGGCGGAATCGAAGATACTGGCCTTTCGAAAAGCGTGGCTCGAATGGTTTTACCTCTGGGGGAGCGGCTAGAATATGGCCGGCATTGTGAAAGGCATACTCCCAGTCGGGCTTTACGGCGGACTGCACGATTATCGCCGCTCGGCTGTTGGGGAGCGGGTCGATGCGGAAAAGAAAGCCTGAGTCCATGGCACGCTTCACGTGGACTTGACCGTTACCAAACTCATCCGGTTTGAATGGTGTGAGGAAGTCCACATCTTCGGCCTTCCGGGACGCGGACGGAAAGGCCATACAAAGGCGCTGGTGGACATGATAGCGGTTCCTCAGCCACAACCGCCCAGGCCGAGGCCGGTCGGGGTTGTTGCCTACGTCGATCAATAGACAGGACCGGTACATGGCTATTCCACCTCCTCGGCGGCAAGACGCCGGCGTCGGGTCTCCAGCGAGCGGAATTTGAGAATCGCGGCCCGCTTTTGAATGATCGGGGTGCGCCAGCAGGGCTCCTCAGGATTGATGCGGTCCAGCCCCATGCCGAGGCCATATTCGAGCATGGTGACGGCATCATGACACAGACCGCAAAGCGAACGCAGGTCCTCAAGGGTTTCGTCGCCCCCGGCCCTTCGGTAAGTGACGTGCTGGACGGTCATGCGCGGACCGGCCGACTTGCAGAAGACGCACAACCCGGCGTCGGCTTTAATTCGCTCTTCGCGGCGCTTCCGATATTCTGCGTTCGTGTAGTCCGCGCGTGGCCGCCGCATGGCGGGGGCAGGCCCCTGCAACGCCTCGCCGATCGTCGGCGAAACGGTGCTGCGCAGGACAAATCGCGGCTCGTGGACTGGCGGATCAAAGCAAACTGGCACGTCATACCACACCTCCGCGTCTTCGGGGGCGATGTCACCTTCCGAGGCGGGCCGCCATTCCACAAGCGCTTCCACTGTCCCGTTCTGCGGCGTCGTGTCAGCCTTGTACCGCGGGCGCCACGGGATGGCACCCAGCGCGGCGTTCAGGCCGTCATAACTGGCGGGATTCGTCCACGACTCATCCTCGCGGGGCCTTGCAAGCACCGGGACGGAAGGCGGGCAGGACTTGCGGCCAAGGAAAACCGGCCACTTTGGCGACACAACCGCCGCGGCGATATCCTGGATCAACTTCGCATCACCCTGGAGCACCACGAGAAAGCTCGCGTCGGCCAGGTACTCCCGACGCGTGATGAGTGTGCCCTGGGCGCCGGTCTTCAGACCGCCCCCTGCGGTTGTCATGCCGATTCCCGCTCCTACCGTCTGGTAATCCCACCAACGCGTGCCGTGCCGGTCAATGCGCACACCCATCGCAAGCCCGTTCAGTTCCGACAGGCGTTCCCGCGCTGCCTGGCGCGAAAGGCCCATCGCACAGCAGAGCAGGCCCAGCACACCGGACTTGGTCGGCGCATCCATGGTCCGCCGGATGACGAACTTTGACGTGTCGCCCCAGGCCTGAAGTGGGCCTTCAAGGCGGAGGAAGAGTGTGTTGGCTGCGGTCATTTCGCCGCCTCCGCAGGCGCCTCCATTTTATCCATGACCTTCTGGACGAACTGATCGAACTCACCGAACTCATCGGAACCGACCACGGATTGTTCATTCATGCTCTTGTCGATCCAGGTCAGGCGATGGCACAGATTCGGTGAAAACCAGAAACGTTCGGCCTCAATGCCGTAACCTACAACAAGATCGTGGGCGTACTGGCCAAGCCTGGCGATGCTTTCGCCGATCAAACCGCGTTCAGACTTTTCCGGGACCGGATCGGCAAAGGCGTTGGTGTAGCTGACGGGCGTGGCCCACTTAGTTTTGATCTCGACCAGAACTCCGTCGGGCGGATTGAATGCCGCGAACGCGTGCTGTTTGCCGGAGGGGTTGGCCTTGACGGCTGCTTCAAGGAAGGACCTTACTGTCTTGCAGGCGAGGTCGGCATCGTTCGCCAAGTTCTTCTTCAACTGCTCGAAGTCTATGACGAAGTGTTTGTAGAAGCAGGCCGAGTTGAACATGGCCTCGTTGACGTGGGCCGCGCCGGCGTCCTGACCTGGCACGTCGTCGGCAGCGGTGAAGTAGTCTACCTCGTTCACGACCGCATGAGTCGAGATGGCATGGGCGGCGGAGAGCGCAGCCTCAACGGTAAACTGGCCTTTGAGGCCCTGAAATGGCCCCTTTGCATCGAACTCCGTCATGCGGCCACAAAGTGCGATGTCGGGCGTCTTGACGAACTTGCCGATGATCTCGGCGAAGTTCTTGCCCAAGTCACCGTTTCCGTGGCGCACGGCAGCGCCCATCTCGTTGATGGCAGATTGGGGCAGAAAGAAGAGTATGTCGAAAGTGTTCTCATCCTTCAGGCCGACCCCCCCGTCCGCAAAGACCTTCCGAATGGTCTCGTAATATTGCTCTTTCGGTGGATTGCCGTTGCCCGCAGCCTCCTTTGCGATCAGCTCGATCAGCCGCCGTGTTCGCACGCCGCCATCCTTCTCCAAAGCGGCAGAAAACTCCGTGCTGCGCCGGATGCTGCGTTTGAGACACTGGCTGGAGATGCGCGCCCGGGTGACGCCGCCGAAGATGCAGGTCTTGGGCGCGCCGAGGTCGTCCCGGTTCAGGTTCGCCGGGCTGTGATTCTGGATCATATGAATTTCGATCAACATTTCTATGCTCTCCTCTCTTTTGAATCCGTAGCATTGAGATACGTTTCGGCCCAGATGTCGCGGACATCGCGTCCGCGGCGGTGCTCCTCGCCCCGGTCCCAGATGGAGAGGTCGTCGAGGAGTTGCACCCAGTCGACGCCCTTCACATCCCGTGTTTTAGACATTTGCCCGGCTACGACCCGGGCGACCTCTCCCAGCGCCCAACGTAGGTGCGGCTCCAGAGACGACAAGGACGAGCAAAGAAGAGCGTCGACTCGAGTTCGGAAGCAATTGCGGTCGGAATCATCGGCTGGTTCACAGCGGCCCAGGACTTCAGGCAAAGGGGGTCCCGCGCCTGAAGCAGGCCGGATGTGCGGGACGCGGAACGCGCCGAAAAGCTTGGCAACGAGCCATGATGGCTCCCGGCGGGGGGTCGCCGAACTTCTCGCCCGCAGCGGCCACCAGAGGCTAGTGAAAAGATCGAAACCCTGGAGTGTTGCGTCGAGCGGCCGTCCGGCCAGACAGCGCAGCCGCGAGCGTTCGCCTTCCTGCAAGTCTGAAAGCCTCTTGATGTATTCAGCGGTCTGGCTCATTTGAGGCTCCCTTCTTGCGGCCACGTTTCGGTTTGCCCGGCACGGCTGCTGGCGTACCTGCGTTCGACAGATGATCGGGCTTCTCAACCAAGTCTTGGATCTTCGTGTTCAGCAGGGCTTGCGCGTGATTCCGCCTGGCGTGCCGACGAAGCGGCGAGCCAGGCGTTGTGGAAGCGATAACCTGTTCCACCATCGGCGCATATACTTCATGCAGGAATGCCTTGTCTTTGGTTGTGTTATCGCCCATCAAGGCATTGGTTCGGCTCAGCCGGTCACGGATCTGAGCCTCGGCATTGGGCGTCAGGAGCTTTACGGCTACGTCAATTTCGGGATGCTGCAGGTCGGGGTTATTTGTGACTAGCCTAAGAACCCCACAACGCAAGAATTTGGCCTCGCTGTTTTCGTTTGGCTTTTTCTTAACGCCTGTGCCGCGTAGAACTTGAGCGCAATCGCTTGTAAGCTTCGCTAACAAAGTAGCAGAGGTATTTGGTAAACGCACAGCGGGCGCGTCGTGGAAGACGTACTGCCCGTCTCCGACTATGCCAATGGCAAGTGCCTTGGTGCCCCGCAGACGCAAGGCATCGCGCCAGAACTTGGAGGCATGTAGCCCAACATCATCGCTTAGGTCGGGCAGCCTGATTGCCTCGGCATCTCTAAGAAGATGAGGGTCTTCAACCCAGAACTTCTTCACCTGTGTATCCTGTTGATCAAGCAGGGGCTTTTCTTCCTTCGTGGGTTTTCTGGTCAATTCCTTGATGACCCTCTGGTTTCCCGCCGTGTATAGCTGCTCGAAGACTCGCGCTAACCTCCCAGCCTCGCTTTCGGCCTTGGGAGCTTGAGCCGCGAGCAAATCCGCCTGTAGAAGCGCCAGCATCCGGCACTTGAGAATGACAGAGGCGACAACGACGACCTTGTTTGCCAGCCTGCGTCTATCCGTCGCTTTAGACCTGTATTCGCCGTTGAGCCTCTGGAACTCGCCCAGCACATCCTTGCCGAATTGCTGGCCCGTGGTGACGGGCGTGGACCATCCTCTCTGGATACAGAGAGTCTTTACAGCCGCGCCGGGCGCCCCGCAGCACGCGCAAGGACCGCTGCTGTCTGCGACATTCAGCCACAACTTGCGGGGCCGCCAGGCAAGCCTGGCTACTGCGTCAGGTGAATTCGGCTGATCGTTGCCCAGCCATGGAGCCTGATCAGCTTGCGGATTTGTTTCCGTAAGATTCGCGCAAAGGGTCTGAAACAGGTTCTTCCCTTCAATCAATGCGTAAGCCGCAGAGCCCGGGTTGACTGATGCGGGATAATACGCATTGGCTGGAGCCCAGACCGAGAGCCGCAAGATCCCCATCGCGCAACACGCGGGACAGAATCCGTAGGAAACGTCATGCACAACGTGGCGCATGTGATTCACCGAATTCTCGCCCGGGAACTCGACCAGCAGGTCAGCAATCGGACGAGGCTCCTTGTTGTTCCTAACCGATACGTCCTGATAGAACCTCTTGCCGTCGCCCAGCAGATTGAACGCGGCCTTATTCTCCTTCAGCTTGGCCAGCCACTTCTCCGGTATGCCGGTGCTCGTCTCGTCCAACGCCGCGAGGGAAGACTTCGCGTCCTCTTTGCACCACATGAGCACGGCCAACAGAAAGCGCAGGAGCGCCACCCTGTCCATGGGATTGCTGGCGGCTATCTGCCGGATTGTGCGTGCATCTGTCAGTGCCTGGCAGATGCCGACGCGATCCGTCTTCCCATCACCGTAAAGAACAGGTATCCACTTCTCTTCAAGCAGGTTGTAAGCCCCCTGAGTTACCGGAAGGCCCATATGGTTTTCCTCCTTGAGGTGTTGCTGTGGATTTCACGCGGTTACAGACCGGCGGCCGCTCTTTCCGCCGCCCCGGTTTGCCGGCCTGGGGCCGCGAAGATGCCCGAGTCCGCTCGCGCTCCCGCCTCCGGTCACCTGTTCGACATGCGGATTCGACATAACGCACCTTCCTTCACTTGGTCCCGCTTCCTTTGACCCCATCTTAGGGGCCGCCTCGACTAGCCTCAATCGCCGCCGGAGGTGAATGAGGAGGGGATATTCCCGGCACTGGCAGGGGAGGCTCTGGGTGCCTGGGGCGTCTGGCAGACCACAGCCCTTGCTCGAATATAGCGTAGGTTATATCGTTCGCAAGAGAGACAAGAGAAATCCGCGGCTTGATTGATCAGGACCGCCGGGGTAGAACCCCTCCAGCCGGTCAATGGCCGGAAGGCGGGTTGTTCAGGCTGGGGAGGTCAGGCCGTATCCGGAAATATCCCTTGACACTTAGAGGTCTAACCGGCTATATTTATTACCGGATGAGGTGATAGTCAGAAAGAACCATGACCAGGAGTGACCTCATGATAGAGACGGTCAAGTCCATCATGCTGGATTTCCAGGAATCCCGGCTGGAGACCGGGGTGCCCCGACGTTTGCGTATCAAGACGGTTCACGGCAAGGCCGCCGTCTGCATCGGGGTGCGCCGGAGCGGCAAGTCGACATACATGTTCCAGGTTATCCAACGGCTGTTGGACGGCGGGATCTCCCGGCAGAACATTCTGTACCTGAACTTTTTCGACGACCGCCTCCACAACCTGCGGCAGGACAATCTGGGCCTGATCGTCGAGGCCTATTACTCCATCTACCCGGAGAAGAAAAACACCGAGACGGTCTACTGCTTTTTCGACGAGATTCAGGCCGCCCCCGGTTGGGAGCCTTTCGTCGACCGTTTGATGCGCACGGAAAAATGCGAGGTGTATCTGACCGGTTCGTCGGCAGGGATGCTGTCGAAGGAGATCGCCACGCAAATGCGCGGGCGGGCTCTCGCATGGGAGATGTTTCCGTTCTCGTTCAGGGAATTCCTGGACTACAAAGGAATCGAGAGCGAGGGCGCGCTGTCGACGAAAAAGCGGCTCCTCGTTCAAAAGGCCTTCGAAGAATACTGGGAGACCGGCGGCTTCCCCGAGGCCGCCGGTCTTGGCAGGAACCTGCGGATCAAGACCCACCAGGAATATTTTCACACCATCCTGTTTCGGGATTTGGTCGAACGCCACGACGTTTCACACCCGAAGGCGGTGACCGATCTGTCGCACTGGCTGGTGGACAACACGGCCTCGCTTTACTCCGTCAACAGTCTCACGGGCTATCTCAAGTCGCTGGGCCACAAGGCCCCGAAGTCCACGGTGTCGGATTACCTGGAATGGTTCGAGGACGCCTATTTCTTGTTCACCGTGCGCATATTCGACCCGTCTCTCTCGCGCAGCAATACCAATCCGAAAAAGGTCTACTGCATCGATCACGCGCTGGTCACTTCGGTATCGTCCGGAATTCTGGTCAACTCCGGCCATCTCCTTGAGAACCTCGTGTTCACCGCGCTCCGGCGTCTTCATCCGGAAATCTACTATTACAAGACCAAGGCCGGCCGGGAGGTCGATTTCATCGTCCCTATGCGCGGTCGGCCGCGGATGCTGGTTCAGGTGTGCGAGTCTCTGGCGGAGCCGCAGACGCGGAAACGGGAAACTGCGGCTTTAAGTGAGGCGATGGCCGAACTGGGCCTGAAAGCCGGAACCATCGTGACCCGGAACGAGGACGAACGGATCGAGGCCGGCGGCGGGACCATTGAAGTGGTCCCGGTCTGGCGGTTCCTCCTCGAACTGCCGGAATCTGCGGAATAGCCGCATGAAATTGGCTCCTCGGGCAGGACTCGAACCTGCAACCTAGTGGTTACAAGCGCCCCAAAATTTCTTCTGGGCTTGGACTATCTCTTCACCCGTCCCGAATTAGGGATGAGGGTGCCGGGCGCTTCCCACAGCCCGCGGGCCGCGGTACGAGCGACGCTCTAGTCTCTGCACCTTCCCCGTCCCACCGGGACGGGGCTTGGCTCAGGATTACCCTTCTTCGCTTCCGCGAAGGGCGGGCTTCCCTGAATTCACCCGGTTTTTCAACCACGATCTCTCGTGGAAGCTGCGATGACACAGCCACCCGCTCTGCCGATTGAGCTACCGAGGAGTGGGCCGGCGAAATATAGCACGACGGAACAAGAAATACAAGGGCTAGGGCCATGCGCCCCTAAAACCGGTAGCTGGCCTGCTTGGCCATCTTGCGGTAGTCGTCGCCCCAGATCTCGACGACCTTGCACATCTCGTAGATGCGCGAGCGCAGCCGCACCCCGATGCGGTCGATGAGGCTGTCGCCGCTCTTCTTGTAGAACGAATCGCGCTTGTCCTCCTCCTCGTCGACGTCGGGGTAGTTCGTCGTGAAGAGGGTCATCTTCTTGTGGTTGTAGCGGTGGTTGATGATGTAGAAGACGGTCTCCTCGACCCAGGCCGTGGTCCTCTTGGCCCCGAGCTCGTCGAGGACGAGGACCTCGGACTGGAAAACGGGCGTCAGCACGTCGGATTCGGACAGCGTGGATTCGGGGGTGAAGGTGCTCTGGATCTCCCGGATGAGGTCCCGGAAATCGTAGAAGATGCAGGACGTATCTTTGGACCGGATGAGCTCCTGGATGATGGCCACGGCCAGGTGGGTCTTCCCCACCCCGCAGGGGCCGATGAAGAGGAGCCCGACCTCCTGGGCCGGGTAGTTCTTGACGAATTGACGCGAGATCTTGAGGGCGTCCCGGTGGGAGTCGTTGTGGACCTCGAAATTATCGAGGGTGCAGGTCTGATAGCGCCGGGGGATGTTGGCCTGGTCGAGCAGGGACTGCCTCCAGCGCTCGCCGTAACAGACGCACCGCTTGGCCACCTGGGAGCCGCCGGCGTCCTCAAGGAGCCAGCCCGTCCCCTGGCACTTGGCGCAAGCCTTCGGTTCCGTCAATTTAGGTAGCCTCTCCGGAAACCCATTTTATCACATGAGACTCAGTATCATCCAGCCGGGGCTTCACTCCTCGCCGGTCCTGACCTTGATCACCCCGCCGGGGCGGACGCTGATGAGGGCCCGCCGGCGGGCCTCGAACTCCTCCTCCTTGCCTTCGAAGAACTCCCGCTGGACGAAATCGAGGAGATCGTTGACCTCGGCCTCGATCCGCTCGATCTTGGCCCTCATGTTCAGGACGACCTCGACCCCGGCCAGGTTCACCCCCAGGTCGCGGATGAGGTTGAGGATGATCTCCAGCCGCTTGAGGTCCTCGGCCGAATAGAGGCGGGTGTTGCCCTCGCTCCGCGAGGGCTTGAGCAGGCCCTCCCTCTCGTAGAGCCGGAGGGTCTGCGGATGCAGGCCGTACATCTTGGCCACGCTCGAGATGTGGTAGAACGGCCCTTCCTGGCCTCCGGCCGCAGCTTTGCGCGCGCGCTTCATCTCAGCTCACTCCCAGGCCCTGTCTCGGGTTCGGGCCGGAGATCGCCTCGAGCTCCTTCATCATCTCCCGGATCCGCTCGTTGTCGAAGGGCGGCGGGACGATGTAAACCTCGGCGTGCTCGTCGCCGCGGCCCTTCCGCCCGGCGACCGGAGCGCCCTGCTCCCTGATCCGGAATTTCTGGCCCGATTTCGTGCCCGGCGGGATGCGAATGGTCGTCCGGCCCCAGAGCGTCGGCACCTCGATCTTGGCCCCCAGGGTGGCCTCGGGAACGGAGATCGGCACCCGGATCGAGATGTTGGCCCCTTCGCGCTTGAAGAACGCGTGCGGCTCGACCTCGATGACGATGAAGAGGTCTCCGGGAGGGCCCCCGTTGCGGCCGGCATTGCCCCGCCCGGGGACCCGGACCTTGGAGCCGTTGTCGACGCCGGCCGGGATGCGGACGGCGATGAGGTCGGAGATCTGGACGGCACCCGGGCCGCCGCAGGCCGGACAGGGCTCGCCCGGGGCCTGACCCGTCCCGGCGCAGGCCGGACAGGCGCTCGAGAACTTCATGAAGCCGCGCTGGACGGTCCCGCGGCCGGTGCCGCCGCAGCTCGGGCAGGACCGGTTCCGGGATCCGGCCGCGCGGCCTCTGCCGGCACAGGGCCGGCATGCGGCCAGCCGATTGACCCGGATCTTGGTCTGGAGGCCGTGAATGGCGTCCTCGAAGCCGATCCGCATGGAGTATTGGAGGTCCTCCCCCCGCTGAGGACCGGCCTGGGCCGCTTCGCCCCCCCGCTGGCCGCCCCCGCTGAAGAGGTTCTCGAAGAAATCCCGGAAGGTCGACGATCCGTAGTCGGAGAAGTCGAAGCCCTCGAATCCCGCGCCGCCCGGCCCGCCCGGTCCCGCGCCCGGCGGGACGCCGCCGAGATCGCCGAACTGGTCGTACTGGGCCCGCTTCTTCGGGTCGCTCAGGACCGCGTAAGCCTCCTGGATCTCCTTGAACCGGGCCTCGGCCGTCTTGTCCTTCGGGTTCAGATCCGGATGGTACTTGCGGGCCAGCTTGCGATAGGCCTTCTTGATGTCGGGCAGGGCGGCGCTCTTGGGGACGCCCAGGACCTGGTAGTAGTCTTTCGCCATCACCGCACCTCGGACAGGCTGCGGGCCGCCGCGGGCCCGGTTTATCCGTCAGAGGCCGCCGGGCCTAGTTCTTTTTGTCCTCGTCGACCACCTCGGCGTCGATGACCTCGCCCTCGTCCGAGCCGCCGTGACCGTCGCCGCCGGGGGGCGGCGGCTGGTAGCCGGAGGCCCCGCCCGCCGCGCCGGCGTCGGCGCCCGGCTGAGGGCCCGCCTGACGGTACATGACCTCGGTCAGCTTGTGCGAGGCGTTGGCCAGGTCCTCGGCGGCCTTGCGGATGCGCTCGAGGTCGTCCGATTCGACGGCCTTCTTGGTGTTCTCGATCTCCTTCTGGACGCGCTCGGCGTCCTCGGCGGGGATCTTCTCCTTGTTCTCGCGCAGGAGCTTCTCCAGGCTGTAGACGAGCTGGTCGGCGTGGTTGCGGGCGTCGATCGTCTCGCGCCGCTTCTTGTCCTCGGCGGCGTTGGCCTCGGCGTCCTTGACCATCCGGCTGATCTCCTTCTCGTCGAGGCCGCTGTGGCCGGTGATGGTGATGGCCTGCTGCTTGCCCGTGCCGAGGTCCTTGGCCGAAACGTTGAGGATGCCGTTGGCGTCGATGTCGAAGGTCACCTCGACCTTGGGGATCCCCCGGGGCGCCGGCGGGATGCCGTCGAGGTGGAAGCGGCCGAGCGTCCGGTTGTGGGAGGCCATCTCGCGCTCGCCCTGGAGGACATGGATCTCGACGCTCGGCTGGTTGTCCGAGGCCGTCGAGAAGGTCTCCGTCTTCTTGGTCGGGATGGTCGTGTTCCGGGTGATCATCCGGGTGAACACGCCGCCCAGCGTCTCGATGCCGAGCGTCAGCGGGGTGACGTCGAGCAGGAGGACGTCCTTGACGTCGCCCGACAGGACGCCGCCCTGGATGGCCGCCCCGACGGCCACGACCTCGTCCGGGTTGACGCCCTTGTGGGGCTCCTTGCCGAAGAGCTCGTGGACGAGCTGCTGGATGCGGGGCATGCGCGTCTGGCCGCCGACGAGGATGACCTCGTGGATATCCGAGGCCTTGAGGCCGGCGTCGGCCAGGGCCTGGCGGACCGGCGCGACGGAGCGCTGGATGAGGTCCTCGCAGAGCTGCTCGAGCTTGGCCCGGGTCATCTTCATCAGCAGGTGCCGCGGCCCGGAGGCGTCGGCGGTGATGAAGGGCAGGTTGATCTCGGTCTCCATGGTCGTCGACAGCTCGACCTTGGCCTTCTCGGCCGCCTCCTTGAGGCGCTGGATGGCCATCTTGTCGCGGGTCAGGTCGATGCCCGACTCGCGCCGGAACTCCTGGACGATCCAGTCCTGGATCCGCTGGTCGAGGTCGTCGCCGCCGAGGTGCGTGTCGCCGTTGGTCGCCTTGACCTCGACGACGCCCTCGCCGACCTCGAGGATGGAGATGTCGAAGGTGCCGCCGCCGAAGTCGTAGACGGCGATCGTCTCGTCCTTCTTCTTGTCCATGCCGTAGGCCAGGGCCGCGGCCGTCGGCTCGTTGATGATCCGCTTGACGTTGAGCCCGGCGATCTGCCCGGCGTCCTTGGTGGCCTTGCGCTGGCTGTCGTTGAAGTAGGCCGGGACCGTGATGACGGCCTCCTCGACCTTCTCCCCGAGATAGTCCTCGGCGGCCTTTTTCAGCTTCTGGAGGATGAAGGCCGAGATCTCGGGCGGCGCGTACATCTTGCCGTGGGCCTCGACGCGGACATCGGCGTTCTGGGCCTCGGTCACCTTGAAGGGGACCTGCTTGATCTCCTGGCCGACCTCGCCGAAGCGCCGGCCCATGAACCTCTTGATCGAGTAGATCGTGTTCTCGGGGTTTGTGACCCTCTGTCTCTTGGCGACCTGGCCGACCAGGATCTCCCCTTTGGACGAGAACGCGACGACCGACGGGGTCGTCCGGCCGCCCTCTTCGTTGGGGATGACGGTCGTCTTTTCGCCTTCCTGGATGGCCACGACGGAATTCGTCGTGCCCAGGTCGATACCGATGATCTTAGCCATTATGACTTCTCCTGGTTCTTTCGATTTAGCGCTCTGATATTATAAAATGTGAGCATTGCGTTGTCAAGTATAATTCACAGAAACATGAAAATTGTCGTTAACTCGTTTGAGCTGGGGGCGGGTAATTGGCTAGAGGACGATGCCCTTGATCCCGTCAAAGAAATGCCAATAGATCGACTGGGCGTCCTTTTCCTCATCGAAGACGAGCTCGAGCTGGGAGGTCCCGGCGCCTTCCTCCCGGCCGAAGAGGTTCCGGAGAGGCATCCCGACGTACCAGCGCCAGGCGTCCCTCAGCCGCGCGCCCAAGCCCGAAGCGGCGCCCCCCTTGGCCTTGACGATGACATGGAGGCCGTTGTCGAAATCGAGCTCGAAGCGCCTCGGCATGTCCTTGAGCTCCAGGGCCTCCAGATCGAACTCCGCGGGGGGCGCCGCCGTCCCCGACGCCGCCGGCTTGGCCGCGGGGGCTGGGGCCGCCGTCGCCGGGGCCTCTTCGGCCTCCCCCGGTTTGATGACGATCCGCTCCGGGGCCTTGAGCGCCGTCTTCTTGACCAGCTCGACCGTGCCGGCGAAATCCGGCCGGCCCCAGAACCGCATGGACCGCAGGGGCCAGGTCCGCAGGACCATGCCCCGGACCCTCAGCTCGAGCTTGCGGCCGAGGACGTCGAAGACGAAATAGAACTTCGAATCCTTGGCCAGGTTGTATTCGGCGCTGAGCGAGCTCTGCTTCTTCGCCAGGGCCGCAGTGTCCGCGCCGCCCGTCCAGCCCGGGCCGGCCAGGCCGGCCGCCAAGAGCGCCATGATCGCCGCTAATTTTTTCATCGTTCGCCGCGTCAGTAGATGTAGATCTTCGAGCCGATCGAAACGGCCTTGAAAACGAACTTGAGGTCCTCGTCCCCCACCCGGACACAGCCGTGGGTGACGTTCCGGCCGAGGAGGCGCGTGTAGAGGGTGCCATGGATGAAATAGCCCTGGCCGAAGCCCAGGGCATAGTCGCCGAGCGTCCCGGCCTCGATCCGGTCCTCCAGGCCCCTGGGGATGGCCTCGCCTTCCTCGATGAAGGCCCAGTCGGGCTTGACCCAGTACGGATTGGTGATCTTCGACTTGACCGCGAACTCCCCGCGCGGCGTGTCGAAGACCCAGCTCCTCTTCTTGCCGCCCGGTTCCTCGAGGACGACGCCGCTGCCGCAGGAGACGACGGCCTCGCGCAGGACCTTGTCCCCGTTCTTGACGAAGAGCCTGTTCTCCGCGGTATCGATGACGATGTAGGGGCCCTTCGGCAGGAGCCCGCCCATCCTCTTCTCGAGCTGCTGGACGTTCCGCTCGACCTTGGGCACGTCCTTTTCGGCGATCTCCTCCCCCGCCGGCGGCCAGGTCGAGGCCTGTTTCAGCCCGATGAAGTAGGACGCCCCGAGGACGGCCAGGAACCCGAGATGGGCCAGCGCCGCCACAACGATGAGAAGCCGCTTGATGGTCATGTCAGTTGTCCCTGATGCCCTTGACGACGTAGTTCTCGAGCTCCTGCGTCCCGATGATGGTGATCGGGGTGCCGACGGGGACCATGGCATAGAGCTCGTCCATCCTGGCGTTGTCGAGCGAGATGCAGCCGCGGGTCAGGCTGTCCTGGCCCCCGCCGTGGATCTCGATCATGCCCCCGATCCCGGCCGACCGCGGGATCGCCCCCCGCGCCTTTTCCCGGGCGAAGAGCCGCCGGTCCTCGTCGTTCGGATAGTCGATGAGGAGGGCCTTGTAGTACAGGCTCGAGGGGATCTTCCGGATGATCGTGTAGCGGCCCTCGGGCGTGGCGTTGTCGCCGGCGAAGCGCTTGTCGGCCAGGCCGTTGAAGCCCAGCCCGACCTCGAAGGTCCGGACGAGCCGGCCGCTCCGATAGACCGCCAGCCGCCGCTCGAGCTTGCTGACGATCAGGACCGTGATGCCCCGCTTCCTCGAATCGTCGATGGTCGCCTCGGCCGCGCGCTGCCAGCTCGCGACCTGGTCCGGGTCGAGATAGCGGGCGATGTGGGTGATGACGGCCTTCTCGGCCTCGGCGGCCAGGCTCGAGGCCTTGTCGAGGCTGGCCGACGCCTGATCGAACCGGGCCTGCCGGATCAGGCCGTCGGCCTCGACCAGGGCCAGGGAGGCCCGGGTCAGCCGGCTCCTGGCGGGGCCGCGCTCGACGAGCGACAGGGTCAGCTCATCGAGCGTCCGGAGCCGCCGCCGGACCGATTGGGCCTTCTCGGACAGGGCCGTGGCCCTCCCGGCGACCCGGGCTTGGACGGTCGCTCTGAGAGCGGTCCCGGCGAGGAGGACGGCCGCGAACTCCTCGCGGACCCTGCCGTAGTCGCGCAGCCAGCCGAGCTTCAGGTCCTCCTGTTCCAGGGCCCGCCGGGCGGAGATCAAGGCCTCGAGGTAGGCTGTCTGCTCCTCCGCGGCGAAAACAGAAGCACCGGCCCCCCGAAGGTCCTGTTCCTGAAGATCGGCTTCAAGGACCTCCGGCGGGACCGGCGCGGTTCGACAACCGAAAAGCAAAACAGCCAGGGCGAAAACGGCTGTTCTACGGACCCTCAATGCGGACGACTACCGCCTGATCTTGGCGATGGCGGCGTTGATCTGCTCGGTGATCGCAGCGGCCTTGTCCTTGATGACGGCGGCCTTGTCCTTGGCCCCGAAATAGTCCTCGGACATCATGGCGCTGTCGACTTCGCCCAGCGCGGTCGTGAGACCGGCGAGGTCGGCCTTCATGGCCTCGATGTCGGCCCGGGTGCCCTTGCCCTTGGGGGCCTTCTCGAGGAGGGCGGTGGCCTCTTCGACGGCCGTCTTGGCTTCGTTCAGGGCCGTCTCGGCGCCGGCCTTGGCCTCGGCGATCCGGCCGGGGATGAGGGCCTGGACGCTCGCGGCGTCGGCGGCGACCTGGGTCAGCATGTCCTTGGCCGGGCCGTATTTCTTGAAGAACTTCTTGGCCTGGGCCGTGACGGCGTCGAGAGCGGCCTGGAGGTCGCCCTGGAGCTTGTTCAGCTCGTCCTTCGCGTAGATCCCGCCCTTGGCGTCGATGACGCCCTGGATGGCGGCCTTGGCCTGGTCCATCAGCGGGGTGGGTTGCTTGGCGCAGCTCGTGAACGCGACCACGACGATGAGCGCCAGCGCTAAGCCTTTCACGATGCTCTTCATGATCTTACCTCCTTTTAGGTATCTTTGTTATGAATGACGTGAGATAGGCGTCGGCATCTGGGGTGTGAGTGTCCTTCTATGGCTAGGCGATCGACAAACCTTCGTTATCGATTCTTATACCACAGCGCGGAGGGCGGTGTCAAATCCGTGTCAAGCCCGATAAAAAAGGGAGAACGGGACGCCGCCCGCGGCGTCCCGTTCTCCCTCGGGCTTCGCTCGGTCCCGGCTTATTGATCCGGGTCGATGATGACGCCTTCCCGCATCTTCTTCTGAACGTCCTCGCGGGCGGCTCGGATGATGTCTTCGGCCATCTTGAGGCGGACATCGACCGGGAAATCGAAGCGGGCCACGCCCTCCTCGATGGCCTTGGACCCGACGGCCACGGCCTCGCGGGGGAAGACCTCCCATTCGTCCATGTTGGGGATGATGTACTCCTCGTGGATGCCCTTGTCCTCGGCCACCTGGGCCAGCTCCCGGGCCGCGGCGATGCACATGCCGTCGGTGATCGTCTTGGCCCGGACGTCGAGGGCGCCCCGGAAGATGCCGGGGAAGCCGAGGGAGTTGTTGACCTGGTTGGGGAAATCGGACCGGCCCGTGGCCACGATGCGGGCCCCGGCCTCCTTGGCTTCCCAGGGCCAGATCTCGGGGATGGGATTGGCCTCGGCGAAGACGATGGCGTCCTTGGCCATGGTCGCGACCCACTCGGGCTTGATGGTGCCGGGCCCGGGCGTCGAGACGCAGACGAGGACGTCCGCGCCCTGGATGGCGTCCGGGATGCTCCCCTGCCGACCCTTGGGGTTGGTCCGGAGGCACATGTCCCATTTTTCCTTGAAGTTCTTCTGCAGGTTTTCCCGGTCGGCCCGGTCGCGGGACAGGATGCCCTTGGAATCGACCGAGAGCATGTTGTCCCCGTTGGCCCCGGCCAGCATGATCTGGTGGGCGATGTTGATGCCCGAGGCGCCGGCCCCGATGACGGTGACCTTGACCTCGGCGATGTTCTTCTTGACGATCTTGAGGGCGTTGAGCAGTCCGGCCACGGTGACGCAGGCCGTGCCCTGCTGGTCGTCGTGCCAGACCGGGATCTCGCACTTCGTGCGCAGCTCGTCGAGGATGCGGAAGCACTTGGGCTGGGAGATGTCCTCGAGGTTGTAGCCGCCGAAGGACGGCTGGAGGGCCCGGCCGATCTCGATGATCTTGTCCGGGTCCTTTTCGTCGAGGCAGATGGGGAAGGCGTCGACGCCGCCCAGGTACTTGTAGAGGATGCCCTTGCCTTCCATGACCGGCAGGCCGGCCTCGGGGCCGATGTCGCCCAGGCCGAGGACCCGCGTGCCGTCGCTGATGACGGCCACGGAGTTCCACTTGTTGGTGTACTCATAGGCCTTCTGCTTGTCGGCGTGGATCTCCTTGCAGACGGCCGCGACGCCGGGCGTGTACCAGATCGCGAAGTCGTTGAAGTCGCGGATGCGGCATTTCAGGGCCGTGCCCATCTTGCCCTTGTAGAATTTGTGGAGCCTCGGGGCGTCCAGGGAAGGCTGTTGGGCCTTGGCCAACAGCTCTTCGACGGTGACTTTCTTCATGAATCGAACCTCCTCGAAAATTGGAAGCCTTATCTTAAAGACGGGCCCCTGAAATGTCAACCTTTTTGGGACGGGCTCACTGGGGACGGGCGGCGGGGACGACGGCGAGTCGCCCGCCGGCGCGCCTCAAGGCGCCGAACGGGACCGACAGGTCGTGGCCGAAGCCCAGGACCCAGTCCCCCGCCTCGGCCCGGGCCAGCAGGTCCCGCTTGGCCTCGAAGGTCTCGACGGGATAGAGGTCGAAGCTCATGATGTAGTCGAGGTCGACGTGGACGGCCGTGGGGATGGCGTCGGCGGCGAAGAAGAACGTCCGTCCCCCCGAGACGACCTTGACGCCCTGGTGGAAGGCCGTGTGGCCGGGGACCAGAACGGCCTCGACACCGGCCGCGACGGGCCCGTCGGCGGCGAGGAGATCGAGGCGGCCCGCGTCGGCCAGGGCCGTGAGCCTCGCGGGCAGGTAGCTCGGCTTGTCCCGGCCGACCGGATGGAGGGCCTGCTCCCACTCGCCCCGGCGGACGGCATAGCGGGCCTGGGGAAAGGCCGGGGCCCACGATCCGTCGGGGGCCTTGGACGTGTTGCCGCCGCAGTGATCGAAGTGGAGGTGGCTGTTGACGACGACGTCGATGTCGCCGGGCCCGAGGCCGAGCCCGGCGAGGGCCGCCAGGAGCCCGGGCCGGTGGTCGACCGCATAGAAGCTTTCATAGCGCCGGCCGAGGTCGGGCCCCACGCCCGTATCGAGGAGGATGTTCGCCCCAGGGGTCCGCACGAGATAGCAGCTCAGGGCCAGCGTGATCCGGTTCTCCCGGTCCGGGGCGGCCTTCGAGGCCCAGAGCGTCCGGGGCACGACGCCGAACATGGCCCCGCCGTCGACCCGGAACGTGCCGTCGAGGAGACGGACGATCTCGCAATCGCCGAGCGCCAGCCGGTCGGCCCCGGGGGTCATGGCTTGTCCAGGGGGACCTCGAGGCCGGCCCGCGTCCGGGAGGCCAGGCGGATCTCGCCCGTGTCCATGCGGATCGCGTCGACCGGACAGGCCTCGACGCAGAAGCCGCAGAAGCAGCAACGGTTGAGGTCGACGACGAACTTCGAGGGAAGTTTCTGGACCTCGGGATCGGGATCTTCAGCCGCCTCGACGGAGAGGCACTCGGAAGGACAGACGGTGACGCAGAGCATGCAGGCGACGCAGCTCGGCCGGCCGTCCCCGCGGGGCCGGAGGCGATGGAGGCTGCGGTGGCGGGGCGCCAGCTCCTTCCGGACCTCGGGATACTGGATGGTCACGGCGCCCCGCCTCTTCGTCTTGATCCCGAAGAGACGGAGCGTGTGGAAGGTCATGTTGACGAAGAAGTGGCGGGCGGTGATCCAGGCCCCCCTCCCGATCTCCTTGACGGCCCGCCAGGCTTTGATCATGCCTCTCCTATCTCCCCGCGAAGATGAGCCCGGTCGCGAGGACGTTGGCCGCTCCGAGCGGGACGAGGACCTTCCAGCCGAGGTCCATGACCTGATCATAGCGGAACCGCGGATAGGTCCAGCGCACCAGAATCTGAAGCCAACAGAAAAAGAGCACCTTCAGGTTGAACGACAGCACCCGCAGGACGGCCACGGCCCAGGGCGCCATCCCGGCCCGGCCGCCCCACGGGAAGACGAAGCCGCCGTCCCCGAGCCAGGGCACCTGCCAGCCGCCGAAGAACAGCGTCACGGCCATCGCCGAGAGGACGATGACCTCGAGGAAATCGGCGAACATGAACAGGCCGAACTTGAGCCCGCCGTACTCGGTGTAGAAGCCGATGATCTCGGACTCTCCCTCGGGCATGTCGAAGGGGACGCGCTTGGTCCCGGCCAGGCCGGCGATGAAGAAGACGACGAAGCCGAGCGGCTGGAGGAAGACGCCCCACTTGGGCAGGAAGCCGAAAAGGAGCCCGCCCTGGAGCTCGACGATCCGCGCCAGGCTGAGCGACGGGAAGACCATGATCAGGCCGACGAGCGAGAGGCCCAGGGCGACCTCGTAGGAGACGAGGGCCGCGGCCCCGCGCAAGCCGCCGATCAGGGCAAACCTGCTCGACGAGGCCCAGCCGCCGATGAGGATGCCGTAGATCCCCAGGCTCAGCATGGCCAGGACGAAGAGGACGGCCGCGCTGAGGTCGACGACCTGGAGGGGGACGGTCCGGCCGAACAGGCGGACGGGGCTCCCGAACGGGACCGCGATCATGGCCACCGCGACGAAGAAAAAGGACAGCGCCGGGGCCAGCCAATGGAGGGTCCGCTGCGAAAAGGTCGGCGTGAAATCCTCTTTGAACAGCATCTTGATGGCGTCGGCAAAGGGCTGGAAGAGCCCGAACAGCCTCAACCCGAAGACCGAGGCCCTGTTGGCCCCGATCCGGTCCTGCATCACCGCGCTCTCCTTCCGCTCGACCCAGGTCAGGAAGAGGGCGAGAAGAAGCGTCCAGGCCAGGGTCAGGCAGACCTTGAGCAGGATGATGAGGACGTCAGCGAGCATCGAGGTCTCCGAGGCTCAGGCCGAGAGAGCGGACGAGGCCGATCAGGATCTCGCCCTCCGCGGGCACGCCGCGAGGCGGCTCGAAGGCCCGGGAGAAGCTCTGGCGGATCCCCTCGATGTTGACGTAGGTGCCTGATTTTTCCGCGGGAACGGCCACGGGGAAAGCCAGGTCGACGAGCTTGTCGAGCGGCCCCGCGTGAGCGGCGAAAAGGAACTTCTCCGGGACCGCCGCGAACGACCGGGCGATCTCCCGCGGGTCATGGAGGCCCGCGAGGGCGGTGCCGAAGACGAGGAGGACCCGCGAGGCCGCGAGCCCGTCGAGGTCGGCGGGCCGGGGCTCGAACCCGGCCTCGAGGACTCCCCGGCCGTTCGGAACGCGGTCCGCCGTCAGCAGCAGGCCGTCGGCCGGGCCGGGCCTGCGGTCGGCGAAGAAAACCCTGCCCGAGCCCGGTCCGGAGACGAAGAGACGCTTGGCCAGGTCCAGCTCCTCGCAGGTCATCCGGCTGTTCAGGACGACCGCGACGCGTTCGGCCCGGTCGGGACCGGGGACCTGCCGGAGGGCCCGGGCCACCTCGGTCAGGGCCGCCTGCCAGGACAGGCCGGAGGCCGGCGCGCCCTGGCGCAGCAGCCGGACGCGACGGCCGTCCTCGATGTCGCGGCGCCCCTCGCGTCCGAGATCGCAGATCCAGTGGCCGTTGACCGCGGCGTTCTCGCGGGCCGTGATGCGATAGACGCGCTGGACGCCGTCGGCCAGCGGGTAGCCCCTGACCGATTCGACGGAGACGGCGCAGCCGCGGGCGCAGTGGGGGCAGACCGAGGGACGCTTGGCCAGGAACCAGGCCCTCGTCTTGAACCGGAAGTCCTCGGCCGTGATGGCCCCCACGGGGCAGATATCGACCAGGTTCCCGGAATACCCGTTGTCCACCGGCCGGCCCTCGAAGATCCCGACCTCCGAGCGGAGCCCGCGCTCGAAGATCCCCAGCTCGCCCGTCCGGGTGTACGCGCGCAGGAAGCGGACACAGCGGGTGCAGAGGACGCAGCGCTCGCGGTCCAGGATGAGCTTCCGCCCGATCGCCAGCTTCTTCTCGCGGCGCTCCCGGGGCTCGATCATCCGGCCGGCGTGCCGGCCGTGGAGATCGTAATAGTCCTGGAGGAGGCACTCCCCGGCCTTGTCGCAGATGGGGCAGTCGAGCGGATGCTCGGCCAGCAGGAACTCGAGGACGTCCCTGCGGGCCTGGCGGACGCGCTCCGTCGAGGTCCGCACCGACAGGCCCTCGCGGACGAGGGTGGCGCAGGAGAGCTCGAGCTTCGGCAGGCCCTCGATCTCGACCAGGCACATTCGGCAATGGCCTTCGACCTCCAGTCCCGGGTGAAAGCAGAAATGCGGGATGGCGATGCCCGCCTGCCCGGCGGCCCGGAGGACGTTCGTTCCCTCCGGGACCCGGACGGGCCGCCCGTCGATCGTCAGGCCGACCGTGCCGGCCCCGCTCATCGGGCCGCCGCCTGTTCGAGCTCGCCGCGGAACTTGAGGATCAGGGCCCGGATGGGCAACGCCGCGCCCTCCCCGAAGGGGCAGAGCGTCCGGCCCCGGATGCCGTCGGCCAGCCGCAGGATGTGATCGAGGTCGGCCGGTCCGCCGCCGTCGCGCCGGAGCCGGTCGACGGTCTTGAGGATCCACGAGGTCCCGATGCGGCAGGGGGTGCACTTGCCGCAGGACTCGTGGGCGTAGAAGCGGGCCGTGAGCCGAAGGACGTCGAGCATGGACGTCCCGTCGGGGATGACGACGACCCCCGCCGACCCGAGCATCGAGCCCGCCCGGGCCAGGGAAGCGACGTCCAGGGGGAAGTCGATCTCGTCCGGCAGGAGGACGGGGGCGGAGAGGCCGCCGGGGATCACGGCCTTGACGCGGCGCCCGTCGGGGGCTCCGCCGGCATGGACCTCGATGAGAGTCCGGAGCGGCGTCCCGACCGGGAGCTCATAGACGCCGGGACGTCGGACGGCGCCGCTCACGCCGAAGAGCCGCGTCCCGCCGTCCCCGGGCAGGCCCCGGCCGAGGAACCAGTCCGCGCCGCGGGCCAGGATCTGGGGGACGGCGGCCAGCGTCTCGACGTTGTTGATGACCGTGGGCGCGCCGAAGAGCCCGACCGTCGCCGGGAACGGCGGTTTGAGGCGCGGCTGGCCGCGCCGGCCCTCGAGCGATTCCAGGAGCGCCGTTTCTTCGCCGCAGATGTAGGCGCCGGCCCCGAGGTGAACGACGACCTCGAGGCCGAAGCCCGTTCCGAACACCCGCCCGCCCAGAAAGCCCGCGGCCCGGGCCTCGGCGATCGCCTCGTCCAGTCGCGCCGCCAGGCCCGCGTACTCGGCCCGGACATAGACGTAGGCGGTCCGAAGGCCGGCGCCGTAGGCCGCGATGAGCATGCCCTCGAGCAGAGCGTGGGGGGCGCGGAGGAGGACGAGGCGGTCCTTGAACGTCCCCGGTTCGCCTTCGTCGGCGTTGACGCAGAGATACTTCGGCCCGGCCGCGTCTTTGGGGACGAAGCTCCACTTCGTCCCCGCGGGGAAGCCCGCCCCTCCCCGACCGCGGAGCTGGGCCTTGCAGACCTCGGCGACGACGGCCTCGGGGGACATCGTCGTCAGCGCCCGGCGCGCCGCCTGATAGCCGTTCCGGCGGAGATAGGCCTCGAGCCGCCAGGAGCGGTCGTCGTCCGGGAGGAGCCGGACCTCGCTCTCAACCATGGGCCTTGAGCTCCTCGATGATCGCCGCCACGGTCTCCCGGGTCACCGGGCCGTGGTCGACGCCGTCGACCTGAAGGCAGGGGGCGTGGTCGCAATGGCCCAGGCATTCGGCGGTGACGAGAGTGATGGCCCCGTCCGGCGTCGTCTCGCCCGGCTCGATCCCGAGCTTCTCGGAGATGAACCGCAGGATGTCCTCGGCCCCGGCCAGGGCACAGCTGATGTTGCGGCAGATCTGAAGGGTCGCCCGCCCCCCGGGCGCCCGGCGGAACAGCGTATAAAAAGAAAGGACCTCGCGGACGCGGACGGGCTCGACGGCCAGCCTGGCCGCCACCCAGGCTTCCGCGTCCCTGGAGATGAATCCCGCTTCGGCCTGGACGACGCGGAGGACCGGGAGGATGGCCGCGAGCTTCTCCGGATAGAGGGCCATCGTCTTCTCGATCCTCGCGAGCGCCGCCGGAGAGGGGGCGTAGCTCACCGGTCGAGCTCCCCGCCGATCATGTTCATCGAGCCGAACGTGGGGACGACGTCGGCGATGAGCCGCCCTTTGAGGAGCTGTTCGAGCGCCGAGACGATGTGGAAACAGGGCGCCCGCAGGTGCAGGCGATAGGGCTTGTCGGCGCCGTCCGAGACGATGTAGAAGCCGACCTCCCCGTTCCCGCCCTCCACGGAGAAATAGACGTCGCCTTTGGGCGGGCGGATGCCCCGGCCGCTCATGAAGAAGAGGAAGTGGCCGATGAGCCCCTCCATCGTCGTGTAGGCGTCCTCCTTGGGAGGGACGGCGACGCCGCACCCGGCGCTGACGAGCCCGGGCAGGCGCTCCTTTTCGGAGCCCTCGAGGTTGGGCGAGAGGCGGATGCGCCCGCCCGCGCGCTGCCGCCTCGATCTCCCGATGGCCTCGGCCGGCTCGATCTCCGGGCCGGGGCCGAGGGACGGAGCGTCGGCGAGGAGGGCGGCGACCTGCTCGAGGATCCGCAGGCTCTGCTCCATCTCGCGCATGCGCACGCTGTAGCGGTCGTAGTTGTCCCCGAGCTCGCCGACCGGGACCTCGAACGAGAGCCGGTCGTAGACGAGATAGGGGTGGGCCTTGCGGACGTCGTACGGGACGCCGGTCGACCTCAGGCAGGGCCCGGTCCAGCCGTAGGCCAGCGCGTCCTCCCGGGAGATGGCCCCGACGCCGCGGGTCCGGCCGACGAAGATGCTGTTCCGGTCGAGGAGGCCCGAGACGTCCTTGAGGACCTTGCGGGTCTCGACGAGGGCCGCGGCCAGGGACGCCCGCCAGCCCGGATGGAGGTCGGCCCGGACCCCCCCGATGCGGATGTAGGAGGTCGTCATCCGGGCCCCGGTCGTGAACTCGATGACGTCCCAGAGGAACTCCCTGGCCTTCATCATGTAGAGGAAGACGGTGAAGGCGCCGTTCTCCATGGCCATGGCCGCGAGACAGGTCAGATGGTCGGAGACGCGGGAGAGCTCGCTCATCAACACCCGGATGAGCTGGGCCCGCTCGGGCACGGTGAGGCCGAGCATCTTCTCGACGGTCATGGCGTAGCCGAGATTGTTGATGAGGGGCGAGACGTAGTTCAGCCGGTCGGTGTAGATGAGGAGGTTGAACCAGGTCTTGTTCTCGCAGGTCTTCTCGAAGCCGCGGTGGAGATACCCGATCTCGCACTCGGCGTTGAGGATCTTCTCGGCGTCAAGCTCGAGCATGATCCGGAGGGTGCCGTGCATGGCCGGGTGCGACGGGCCCATGTTGAGGAGCATGCTCCCGGGCCGGGCCTCCCGCTGGATGCGGGTCAGGGGCTCCATCTCAGACGTCTTCCTTGATCGGGATGCGGGGCTGCTCGAGCCGCCAGGGATAGGACTTGCGCAGGGGATGGCCCTCGAAGCCCTCGTAGGTCAGGATCCGCCTGAGATAGGGATGGCCCTCGAAGCGGACCCCGAACAGGTCATAGACCTCGCGCTCGAGCCACTCGGCGTTCTTCCACAGGCCGACCAGGGTCCCGATGGACGGGTCGGCGGCGGGGACCGAGGCCTTGATCCGCAGGCGGACGTTGCGGGCCAGCGAGAGGAGATGATAGACGATCTCGAAGCGGCCCTCGGCCGCGGCGAAGTCGACGCAGGTCAAGTCGAGGAGGACGGCGTAATCGAACGGCGCCTCGCGCAGGGCGGCCAGCGAGGCCCGGACGTCCCGGGCCCGGAGGACGAGGACCGTGTCGCCGAAGGAATCCGCGACGCCCTCGACGGCCGGGCCGAGCGTCGTCCGGATCGCGTCGATCAGGGTTTCCCGGCCCATCGCCAATCCTGTTTCTGTTGCTGGATCTTGTCCTGGAGCTTGAGGACGCCGTCGAGGACGGTCTCGGGGCGCGGCGGACAGCCGGGGATGTAGATATCGACCGGAACGACCCGGTCGATGCCCTGGAGGACGGCGTAGTTCCGGTAGATGCCGCCGCTCACGGCGCAGGCGCCGAAGGCGATGACCCACTTGGGCTCGAGCATCTGGTCGTAGACCGTCCTGAGGACGGGCGCGAGCTTGTGGGTGATCGTCCCGACGACGAGGAGCAGGTCGGCCTGGCGCGGCGAGAAGCGGGTCAGGCCGGCGCCGAAGCGGTCGATGTCGAAGTGGGCGCAGGCGGTCGACATGTATTCCATGCCGCAACAGGCGGTGATGAACGGGTAATGGAAGAGCGAGAACTTGCGGCCCCAGCCGATGGCCGCGTCGAGCCGCGTGGCGACGAAATCGAAGCCGCTCATGACCAGCGGAAGATCCCTTTCTTCCAGGCGTAGACGAAGCCGAGCGCGAGAACGGTGAAGAAGGCGCCGAGCGCGGCCAAGCCCCCCCAGCCGCGGCCGCGGAAGGCGAGCGCCAGGGGATAGAAGAAGACGATCTCGACATCGAGCAGGAGAAAGAGCAGGGCCACGAGGAAGAACGGGACGTGGACGGGGCCGATCGCCGCCTGGAGGGGCGGACTGCCGCACTCGAACGGCCTCTGGCGCGCCGGATGGGGCTTCCTCGGGCCGAGGACGGAATTGATCAGGATCATGACGGCGGACAGCAGTCCGAAGACGAGGAAGGCGATCGCGAGCTCCATCATGGCGATTGGCGAACAGGACGATTTTATAAGGTTGCCCGGGAATTATCAACGGGGCCCGCGCCGGAAGGCTCTCACCCGTTCAGGATGTGCAGGGCCTCGTTGTTGGCCTTGAGGGCCGCCTCGCCGATCGTCTCCGAGAGCGTCGGATGGATATAGATGATGCGGTCGAGCTCCCCGAGCGTCATTCCCTTGGCCACGGCCATGGTCAGGACGGGGATCAGGTCCGAAGCGCCGGGCGAGACGACGTGAGCCCCGATGACCTTGTCGGACCCGTCGGCCAGGACTTTGACCAGCCCGTCGGTCGCCTCCATGGTCATGGCCCGGCCGCTCGCCTGGAGCGGGAAGACGCCCGATTTGACCCGGATCCCTTTGGCGGCGGCCTCTTCCTGCGTCAGCCCGACCGAGGCGAACTCCGGCTCGGTGAAGACGGCCGCGGGCAGGGCCGCGTAATCGACCGTCCGGCTCATCCCCGCGGCGTTCTCGACGGCGACGACGGCGTCGTGGTAGGCCTTGTGGGCCAGGAGCCGGCCGCCGATGACGTCGCCGATGGCATAGATCCCCGGAACGCTCGTCTCGAGCGAGGCGTTGACCTTGATGAAGCCCCGGTCCAGGTCGAGGAAGGGCTGGCCGTCGAAGAGGTCGGCCGTGTTGGGCCGGCGCCCCGCCGAGAGCAGGGCCTTCTCGGCCTTGAATTCGAACGGGGCGTTCGTCTTCAGGCCCGCGCCCTTCAAGGCGACCCCGCCGTCCGCGACCGCGGCCTCGTCGATCCTCATCTCGGTGAAGATCTTCAGGCCCTGCTTCTTGAGGGCCCGCTCGAGCCTCGTCACGGCTTCCCTGTCGGAGCCGGGCAGGATCTGGGGGAGGATCTCGAGCACGGTGACGTCCGTCCCCAGCCTCCGGTAGATCGAGCCCATCTCCAGGCCGATGGCGCCGGCGCCGATGACGAGCAGGCTCTTCGGGACCTCGGCGAGCGTGAGGGCTTCGGTGCTCGTGATCACGGTCGCGCCGTCGGCCTCGAGGAACGGCAGTCCGGCCGCCCGACTGCCCGCGGCCACGATGACCCGGCCGGCCTCGATCCGCCTCTCCCCTTCCGCGGTCCGGACGACGACCGATCGGTCCGCCCTCAGCCGGGCCGGGGCCCGGACGATCTCGACCCTCCCCTTCTCGAGAAGGAAGACGAGCCCCTTGACCAGCTGGTCGACGACCGCCTGGCGGCCTTGCTGGACCTTGGCCCAATTCAGGCGGACCTCCCCGACCGGGCCCTCGAGCGTCCTCGTCCCGCCGATCTCCTTGAGGACCTTGGTCTGGTGCAGGAGGTACTTGGTCGGGATACAGCCGTAGTTGATGCAGGTGCCGCCGACGCGGTCCTGTTCGATGAGCGTGACCGTCTTCTTGAGCTGGGCCGCTCTCATCGCCGCCAGATATCCGCCCGGACCGCCTCCGATGATGACGATGTCTCTTGTTTCAAGCATGGACGTTCCTTTCGCTCGGGTCGTTATTCGGGTTTCCTGTCCCCCGCCGCTTGACGAAGGTCTTCACCGACAGCAGGACCACTCCGGCGGAAAGGGCCAACAGCAGGACGTCGGCGGCGATGAGGACATAGTTCGACTTCCGGACGTACCCGGCGAGCAGGATGCCGAGCGAGACGAGCGTCGTCGCGACCATGAAGACCGCGGGGATGAGGGTGAACCAGTTGCGCCGCCTGCGCAGGAGCAGCCAGGCCGAGACCGTCAGCAGGGCCATGGCCGCGAGCAGTTGATTGGCCGTGCCGAAGATGGGCCACAGGGCGTTGAAGGCGTTCGAATAGGCCAGGCCCCACATCAGGACGACCGACAGGCCGGAATTGAACCAGCTGTTCTTCAGGAGGGCCGGGACCTTCCGGAGGACGATCGCCCAGAGCTCCTCGAAGAGATAGCGGTTGAGACGCACGGCCGCGTCGAGGGTGGTGATGACGAAGCCTTCGACGAGCAGGATGCCGAAGACCGTGCCCAGGGCGACGGGGATGCCCAGGCCCTCGTTGAACAGACGGCCCGCGGCCAGCGAGAAGCCGAGGATGGGGTTCGATTTCACGGCCGGGTCGGTCGGCCAGACGATGGCCTTGTAGTCGGAGAAGGCCATGACCGCCCCGAGGGCCAGGAGGACGCAGACCGAGAGCATCGACTCGAGGAGCATGGCGTTGTAGCCGACGCGCCGGGCGTCGGGCTCCTTGGCCAGCTGCTTTCCCGTCGTCCCCCCGGCGACCAGGCAGTGGAAGCCCGAGATGGCCCCGCAGGCGATGGTGATGAACATCATCGGCCAGATGAGGCCGAGGTTGAGGGTCCCTTCGGCCAGGTTGAAGCGCGGCATGGTCACCGTCATCCCTTGGAAGCCGCAGCTGAAGAGCGAGACGATCATCAGGCCGATGCCGCCGTAGAGGATCTGGACGTTGATGAAGTCGCGCGGCTGGAGGATGAGCCAAACGGGCAGGCCCGCGGCGATGAGGACGTAGATCGAGATGATGATCATCCAGGTCGTCGGGGCCAGGGTCACCGGGACCGCGAGGCCCAGGAGGACCGAAGCGACGCAGATCACGGCGGCCAGGAGATAGGCCCCGGCGGTCTTGAGGTTCTTCCGGTAGAGGAGGAAGCCGAGGAGCGGAGAGCAGAGGGTGATGAAGATGACCGAGGTCGAAGCGATGCCCCCGATCCGGCCCATGACGACGCCGTCGAGGACGACGGTCTTGAGGAAGGTCTCCCCTTCCTTGGTCCCGATCTTGGCCAGCGGCCAGAGCGAGGTCAGGGAGATCGAGGTGGCGCTGAGGAAGGACGACGTGACCAGGACGATCATGACGATGGTGAAGGCGATGAACAGGTTGAAGCCCGTGTTGCCCAGGGTCCTGCGGGCCACCTCGGCCATGGACTTGCCGCCCTCGCGCATGCTGACGAACAGGGTCGTGTAGTCGTGGACGGCGCCGATGAAGACGCCGCCGAAGACGACCCAGAGCCAGGCCGGGACGAAGCCGTAGAGGATGGCCATGGTCGGGCCGAGGATGGGGCCGGCCCCGGCGATGGCCGAGAAGTGATGGGCGAAGACGACATAGCGCTTGGTCGGGACGTAGTCCCGACCGTCGCAGCAGGCGACCGCCGGCGTCGGATGGGCCGGGTCCTCGCCCAGGCTCCTGGCGACGTAGCGGGCATAGAACCGCCCGGCCGCGACGAAGACGGCGGCGGCGGCGAACAGGATCACCAGGACGTTCATCGAGGTCTGGATTTTTAGCACAGCCGGCCCACGGAGTCAAAGGCGGGAGGGCCCGCTTCCGTTTGACAGGCTGGTCCCAAAACTGTAAAAAGGGGCGCAAGGAGACCCGGCATGCTGACAACCCCGGAAAAGATCATCCTGGCCCTGCTCATCCTGGCCACGGCGGCGGCGTTCCTCGCGCCGGTCGTCCGCCGCCTCAGGATCATCCGGGCCGGCCAACCCGAGGACCGGTTCGGGGACCTCCGGAAGCGCTTCACCCACGCCGCGGCCAAGGTGCTCTTCCAGAGATGCACCCTGCGGAGCGAGCGCCTCTTCACCGGGCTCATGCACGTCGGCATCTTCTACGGGGCCCTGGCCTTCGACACGATGACGGTCTCCCACACCCTCGAGGGCTTCTTCGACGGCTTCTATCTCTTCGGCCGGACGGGCTTCGGCCTGCTCTTCTCGCTCATCATCGACGCGGCCGCGATCTCCGTCATGGCCGGCGTCGTCTTCCTGGCCTTCCGCCGCTTCGTCATCCGGCCCAAGGCCTACGCCACCACGCCCGGCGACTCGGCGCTCATCTATCTCCTGATCACCCTGGCCACGGCGACCTTTCTCTATTTCGAGGCCTTCTCGATCGCCCATCATCCCGACACGGCCCGCTGGTCGTTCCTGGGCCGGTGGCTCGCCGGGCTCGTCGGCCGGTCGGGCCTCGACGCCGGGGCCGTCGCCTCGAACTTCAAAGTCGCCTGGTGGGCCCATGTGGTGGCCGTCTACGGCTTCATCGCCTATGTCCCCCACTCCAAATACCTGCACATGTTCGCCGGGCCCTTCAACGTCTTCTTCCGCCGCTCGACGCCGGGCGGCGAGCTCGCGCCGGTCGACCTCGAGCGGTCCGAGGTCTTCGGCATCGAGAAGGTCCCCGACTTCACCTGGAAGGACAACCTCGACGCCTTCGCCTGCATGGAGTGCGGCCGCTGTCAGGACGCCTGCCCGGCCTTCGCCAGCGACAAGCCCCTCTCGCCCAAGATGATCATGTTCAACATGGAAAAGGCCCTCCTCGCCGGCGACCGGGCGCTCGCCGGCAAGAACCGCGACGACCTGGCCGAGCTCGTCCCGGCGACGTTCAGCGAGGGCGAGATCTGGACCTGCACGACCTGCGGCGCCTGCCAGAAGGAATGTCCCGTCGAGATCGAGCACATCCGCAAGATCGTCGGCGCCCGCCGCTCCCAGGTCCTGATGCAGAGCAAGTTCCCTCCCGAGCTCAACGCCTTCTTCCGCAACCTGGAGACGAACTCCAATCCCTGGGGCGTCGGCTTCGCCAAGCGGGCCGAATGGGGCGAGCCGCTCGAGGTCCGCCACATCAAGGACGTCCCCGGGGCCGACTACCTCTTCTGGGTCGGCTGCATGGGCGCCTTCGACGAAGGCGGGAAGGCCGTCGCCGCGGCCTTCGTCAGGATCCTCCGGGCCGCGGGAGTCGCCTTCGGGACGCTCGGGACCGAGGAGAAGTGCTGCGGCGATTCGGCCCGGCGCCTCGGCAACGAGTATCTCTTCCAGAGCCTGGCCCTGGACAACATCGCCCTCTTCAGGCGATACGGGGTCAAGAGGATCGTTACCATCTGTCCCCACGGCTACAACGCGTTCAAGAACGAATACCCGAAGCTCCTGGATCTCGCGCCGGACCTGACCGCCGAGGACAAGGCCCGACTGCGGGCCCTGGAGGTCGTCTCCCACGCCGAGCTCATCCGCGATCTCATCGCCTCCGGCCGGATCGCGCCCCAGGCCGCCGGCCGGGCGGAGTACACCTTCCACGATCCCTGCTATCTCGGCCGCCACAACGGATTGATCCGCGAGCCCCGGGCCGCGTTGGCTTCAGCCCTGGGCGGCAGGCCGAAAGAGCTCCCCAGGCACGGAATGGACAGCTTCTGCTGCGGCGCGGGCGGCGGGCTGATGTGGACCGAGGAGTCGCTCGGCCGGCGCATCAATCACCTGCGCGCGGACGAGGTCATCGCCGCGGGCACGCCGCTCGCGGCCACGGCCTGCCCCTTCTGCCTGACCATGCTCCGCGACGGGATCAAAGACAAGGGCTGCGACGCCGTCACGGTCAAGGACATCGCCGAGATCGTGGCGGATCGGATCGTCTGAAGCCGGACCGGTCAGGGAAGCCGCGGCAGGGCTTCCTTCTCGGCCCTGGCCTTGTCCAGGCTTTCCCAGGCCCCGACCAGGCTCTGGCGGGCCTTCGAGACCTTCTGCAGCCTGTCGCCGAGGTCCTTGATGCTCTTGCCGGCGTCGTTGATGGATTTCATGGCCTTGTCGTTCGCCGTATAGCCGATGACGAGCCGGGGAGCGGCGAGCCCCGCGGCGGCGGCCTCCTCCGCGGCCCTTTCGTAGGTCCTGAGGGCGTCGCTGCGGTTGTCGGACAGACCCTGGAAAGTCCCTGCCAGGTCCCTCAGGGACTTGCCGGCCGCTTCGAAATCGCCGGCCGCGGCGCCTTCCTGGTCCGCGATCTCCTTCACGGCATCGAGGACGGCCAACTCGGCTTTCTGGATCTTGACTTCGGCCGCCAAGGCCTTCTTCGACGCCGCATCCTTGGCCTGGCCGGCCGACTTCACCCGGGCCTCGAGGGCCTTGATCTCGGCCCTTTTCGTTTCTCGCTGAAGGCCGACCCGCGCCCGGGCCTCGGCCAGGCGCTCCCGGAAGTGCTTGGACATATCGAGACACCAGGCCGCGAGGTCCTTGATCGTGCCGATCTCTCCCGAGGACATCCCCGGCAGGAGGTCCTCGAGCTTGTAGAGGTCGGTCACCCGGGTGATCTCGGTGGTCGGGGCTTCCTGGGCGGCGGCCAGGGCGGGCATCAGGACGAGCACGGCCGCCGCGAGGGCCGGCCGCAAGGCGCGCGTCCGTACCGAGAGAGACCTGTTATTCATGGATGTGGCTCCTTTCGCTTGACGGGGTTCCCCTTGACCGGAGATCCAAATGATAGCGCCGGGAGGACCGGGCGTCAAGCGGCGGACCGGACGCAAACTAGCCTGGGCTATTCATAAAAACGCCGGTTTTTTCATAAGACAAGAAAACCCAAGACCGGCGTTTTTACCCTTCGGGCAAGCCGATCCGGCCGCATCTGCTTCGTTGCAAAGGGTTCGCAGTACTCCGAGTACAGCTTCACCCTTTGACGCCTCGCATCTGCAGCCGCCTCG
>JAXDAV010000005.1:0-10887 GCA_034679465.1 Candidatus Aminicenantota bacterium
GGGCCTACGTCACAGAAGTGGGTTTCGAGTCTTGACAGGGGGGATGGGAACTGATAATGTAGCAATACGGCTACACTTTAGAGAGGAGGAACACCAGGGACACCCTTCCGCAGCTCGAGGCCAAGCGTCTGGCCGTCCTCGACGCCATGAAAGCCATTCGGTCACTCCGGCGCGGCTCGATCACCGAGCAGTTTGTCCCGGTTCTCCGCCAGGGTCAGAAGCAGGCGGCTCGGCGAGGCCCTTACTATGTCCTCACCCGCCATCGCGGTCGAAAGACCATCAGCCGGCGGCTGACCACTCCCGAGGCTCTCCAGCAGGCCCAAAGCGACATCGAAGCCTTCAAGAGCTTCCAAGCCCTGTGTCACGAGTTCGAACAGCTGACCGAGAAGCTGGGAGAGCTCGAGCGGGGAAGCAAGGCGGAAAAAAAACGCTTGAGCTCCGGGTTGAGCAAGACCGGGAGGTAAAACGGCTTCTGGAGGTCGTGGCCAAGACGGAGAGAACCGACCTGGAGGCGTGGGAGAGCGCTCTGCGGGGGGCGGTCTTGGCCTGCGGGGCCAAGATCCTTTCGAGCCTGCTTGAAGACCAGGGGACGGGCCGGAGGGAGGAGGTCGTCTGTCGGTGTGGGGCGAGGATGGCCAGCCAGGGGGTGCGGCGAAAGGATCTTCTGACCATCCTCGGGCCGGTGGTCTATCGGCGCTCGATGTTCCGGTGTTGCCGCTGTGGGGCGACGCGTTATCCGGGGGACGAGGCTTTGGATATCGTGGCCACGACGCGGTCGCCGGGCATGCGGCGGATGATGGCCCGGGCCGGGAGTCAATCGACCTTCAAGGACGGCCGGGACGATCTCCGGCTCTACGCCGGGCTCGAGGTCAGCGCCAAGGACATCGAACGGGTGGCTGAGCGGATCGGCCGGGAGATGGAGGCCTGGGGCCGGGAGGAACGGGAGCGACTCCTGCGGGAGGACGGGCCGGAGCCCGAGACGGACATCCCGTTGATGTACGTCAGCTACGACGGGACCGGGGTCCCGATGAGGCGGGAGGAACTCGTCGGCGTCAAGGGCAAGCAGCCGGACGGGACGGCCAAGACGCGGGAGGCGAAGCTCGGCTGCATCTTCACCCAGACGGCGCTCGACGAGGACGGGTCCCCGCTCCGGGATCCCGGGTCGACGACCTTCGTCGGAGCGATCGAACCGGCCGAGGCCTTCGGCCGGCGGATCTACGGGGAAGCCCTGCGTCGGGGCTTGGCTCGGGCCCGGCGTCAGGTGGTTCTCGGGGACGGGGCCGAATGGATCAAAAACCTGGCCGAGATGCACTTCCCTCAGGCCCTTCAGATCATCGACCTGTACCACGCCCGCCAACACATCTCGAACCTCTGCCGGGTCTTGTTCGGGTCGGAAGAGAAGCGAATGGACCGGCGCCGCCGGCGCTGGTGGGCCCTCCTGGACGCGGGCCGGGTGGAAACGATCGTCGCCCAAGCCTCCCGAGTCCTGCCTGAAGATCCCGACCCGAAGGCCGTCGCCACGACCGAGATCCGATACTTGGACAAGAATAAAGAGCGGATGCGCTACAACGCCTTCCGGGCCCAGGGCTTGTTCGTCGGCTCCGGAGTCGTCGAGGCCGGGTGCAAGACGGTCATCGGCCGGCGCCTCAAGCAATCGGGCATGGAGTGGTCCGTCCGGGGCGCCAACGCCATCATCTCCCTCCGCCGTATGAAGAAATCCAACCGCCTGGAAGACTACTGGGAAGCCCGGGCCGCATGACTTACCCCACGTTCATGACGCAGGCCCTGCCTGAGCGGATGATCGGGCATAGGACCTGAAGCTTCCCAGGCGGGTCATCTCCTCGAGCACCAGGAGGGTCTTGTCCATGGCGTCAGCCCGGCTCGATTATAATGGAAATCCCCCCGAAAATCTTCTTCAGAGCTTTGACTTCCGCTCAGTCATCAGTATCATAATGAACCCGGTTGCAATCAGCGATTCAAGCAGAACGCTGACCAGGATCCCACGTCCCGCATGTCCCGCAATGAGCTCATAGACACCTGTTATCGCAAGGATGGACAATGCGATAGCCGTGCCGGCGCTTAAAGCCGTTCGGGCCACCGATAAAGGTGCCGACCTGGAAAGAAAATACATGACTGATAAGCCGAGATAAAGACAACCGATTCGTCTGCAAAGCAAAAGCACGCCTGTCGTAGGCTCGATTTGCCACCGGCCGACGATGATCGTTCCGGCGAATAAATACGCGCAGCCGAGTAGAAAAGCGACCATTGACGTGATAATTGCGAGAGTTTTAAATTTCATTTCTTCTCCCTTCATTTTTGGTTTTACGGCGAACCATTGGAATAAACGATCCCCATCCCCGCCCGGTCTTATTGCATCTGATTCAGTCGTCAGTCCGCTAGGTAACCCGCACGGTGCGTGACTTTATAATCTCGATTCCTAACCTTGACCTCGATTTCCTTGAACCGGCCGTCGGCTTTGTAGGGTGATGGGCGGTAATAAAGCAGATAGTAGTTCTCTGAAGCGTCCACGGCCTTTTTGAACGCGTAAGCCGCGTTTGCCCCGCTCTCTGTCAGTCCGCCCGTGGTTCTGGCCAAAACCGTAAAAGCCTTGAATATCTCGGATGTATTATCCTGCATCGTCACCTGCGAAATCGCCGTTCTTCGGATGTTGTCTTCGTTGGAGGACTTGTTTGTGAGAAAAATGAAATTAATGATGATCGAGGAATCCGAAAAAGCTCTCTTGATCCGTTCGGCGTCAAAGGAAACGTCCTTTTTCAGCTGGACCAGTGACTCCGGCTCACTCATGATGAACGATGGAATAGGCAGAGCCTCTTGTTGATAAAATATAAAGACCGCCTTCTGACCGGCGGTTCGCTTCAATTGCCCGGCGATCTCCAGGAGTCTTTCTTCCTCAATGCAATTCAGCTCCTTCATCTTCCTGAGGAGCTCCATACACATGCTGTGCTTAAGGTCGCCCGCAAGGCCTTCTGTATCCGCTATGCTTTCAACCTGTTGACAAAAGGACCTGTAGTCCGAACCAGCAGTGATGATGTCTTTCCTTAATATTCCCTTAAGTGTGTTCTTGATATCTTGCCTCGGGGACTCGGCGATAGCTCCTTTGTTCATATTATATGTTTTCAGCGGCGTCACGGCTTTTACGGTATCCCCCGGCCGCAAGACGGTATTGAAGAAGTAATCCAGAGCTTCGTCTATCCGTTTTAGGTAGTCCGTGACCTGAAACAGGAGAATGAAGGTTCTGGAAAGATCCGGAGCCGCCGCGGCGGTTCCTTTTTCCGCCGTACGGTTGAAGCCTCCTCCCCTCGGCTCTGAAGACGTTTTTCTAATGAGATAGATGGCCAACACATCCTGAAGCTTGCCGTCTTCATAAACTTCAAAATCGCTAATCGTCAAGTCATCGATAAACCGCGATCCGTCAAACACCCTAACAGGAACTTCGATATTGACAACTCCGGAAACCTCGGTAATCTGCTGGCTGCCCGAAAAGGCGAAAATAACCCCCGCCCCGATGGCTGCGATAAAGAAAGCCTTTGGCCGGCTCATTTTATATCCGTTATAGTATCGACGATAAAGAACCTATAATCCTTATACTCGACTTTCAGGAGAGATTTAGTAATAATCCGCCTGCCGCCGCCGCTTCTTTCTTGATAATAATCTTCGGCAACAAGGAATTTACTGGGGAATCGTATTCCGTTCTTATCATATCTATATTCAGATTCCTGCTTGAGAGCCGCCCGTGCATGGTTCGCCTTCGCGAATTCCTGCACTGCACCATAATTCATCACGGCTTCTTGCTCCCATTCGGCTTTGAGGAACGCCCCCGTGACTTTATCGATCCAAGCCCTTCCATATAATGACTTCGTTCCTTCCTTTAGGGCCGGAACGGCCTTTATTATGAGGGTCGGAATGCCCCAGAGCTTAACTTCCTTTTCAATTGAATAGTCGTATTCTCCCTGGACCTTGAATCCGAAGATCCCGTTAGGGCCATAAATGACATTGTGATACTGAAACCGTTTGGTCTTTAGAGGGGCGTCTTTGAGATTTAGACCTTTTCCATTTTCATAAAGGAGGGTCCGACTCTCCTTTATCTCATCCTGTCGGACGAGTTGATAGTCATAGACATATTTATTCTTATCTACCTTCCATGATCTGGCAGGAAACTCGAGATTACGAAAAGGGTTGAATAACGTTTCTTCGATTTCTTCGATACATACGAAATATAGAGATATGCTGTCCACCCTTTCGCAATATGCTCCCGCTTTTTGAAGGATGGACCTAAGCTCATCCTGTTCAGGCTGGCTTGCCGACTTATCTCGTGGTCTCTCATGAGCAGGAAGGCCGACAAAAAATGCAGCCATAATCAATGAGCATGCTGCGGCTTTATTCATTGGAAAGCTTCCTCGATGCTGACGCATCCCGGTATCGAGGGGCATTCGGCAATGTACATCACGTCTTCGTCTTGAGAGATCGTGATGAAGAACTTCATATTTCGGCTTCCCCCATCGGCAACACCATTATGGCAAATTCCCCGAGGATACACAATCCGAAGCCGAAGCCCACCGAAACAGAAAATCTCCCGCGAAAATAAAAAAGGGCGGAGTCCCCTTTCGAAACCGCGGCTCTCGCCGCTGAACTTGTCCTTGATGATCGACGCGCTGGACACCTCGCCGAACCCTCCAGATCATCGCCCAAATGTATCATAGGCGGCCATCGCCGATAAGGGCCGGATGCCGATTCCCATCGTCGCCAGCGGTCCTCACTCGGGCTTCGTTTTCGTCCAATAGCTCTGGCGGCCGCGACCCCGGCATTCCAAGAGCCCTTCTCTTCGCATTCCCGCCAGGTAGCTCCGCAGCGTCGGCGCCGGGACGTCCGGAAAGGCGGCCTGGATGTCCCGCCAAACGAATTCCCGCGGGAGCTCTCCGAGCACGCGTGCCTTGAATGCGAAGGCCATCCCTCCCGCGAACGGCAGCTCCGGCTCATAGGCAGCCGCAGCCTCGGCCACCCCCGAAGCGGGCCGGTCCTCCCGATGGGATTGGACCGCATGGAAGAACCGGAGCGCCCATTCCCGGCCGAGCTTCCGATTGCCGGCGAAGACGATGGGGAGCTTCGGGTGGAACGCCGCCAGCTCGGCCAGGACCTTGGTCATATAGGCCGGTGTATAAACCCTTATCTTGGCCGGGCTCAGAAAATCCGCATAGGCCGCCTCGACGACGAGCGCCGCGTGCGCGTAGCGTTCCAGTTCGCCGAGCCGCTGATGAACGAGCGGCAACATGCTCAGTTCCCCGAGCAGGTTGGGCAGGGTCTTACGCTCCACGACGGCGACGATCCCGGAATCGTCGACGAGGGCGTAATCCCCCGCCGGAAGGGACCGCCGCTCGACCGCGCAACCCGGGAACGACCACCCGTACCGCTCCCGCGCATCGACCGCAATCCGGATGTCGCTGTCCCCGCGCGCCGTCAGCCGGACCCGCGACTTTCGGGCCCTCAACGCTTCCGGCGTCCGCCAGAAGATCTGTTCGTACTCGCCCGGCCTCGTTTTGAAAGGCTTCTGGAGAAAGAGGAAATCGCATCTCTTGCGGGCCGGCCGGTCCAGGACGACAGCCAGCCGCTTGCCGTACCGGTTCAGGGAGATGACCGGAACCCGTTCCACCTCGACGCCGGAAAACTCGGGGAGATCGTCCTCCCGCAGACAAAACACCTGGCTGCCCGCCCCCGGCCAGCGGCTCCTCAGCCGCAGGCGCAGAACGGCCCTATCCCCCTGGCTGACGGTCAGGCGATAGGGGAAGCTCTCTCCCTCGAGCGTCTCGATGACCCAGAGCATTTGGGATACCTTAATCCCGGTCGATGGGGCTCCAAAGGATGTCCCCCTTTGCATTCAGGACGCGGCTTGTGAATTCCCTCTTGGTCACGGCCTATATATAGGGCGTTCAGAACGGCAAGTCAACTTCTCACTTGACCCTGAGAATATCGGGGACACAATACTCATTTCCGAATTCTGGATAGTATGGCGTCCCCGATCTCCTGTTGACATGATATCACTTGGTGATATATATTAGTCATATACCCAGGAGGCAAGCATGGCCCGAATGACCAGGACGATCATCTCCATTCCGGCGGACGCCAAGAAGTGGCTCGAGAGCTACGGAAAGCGCCACGGGATCTCGAGCGCGGAGGCCGTGCGCCGGGCGCTCGAAGGATTCCGGAGGATCGAAGCCGGCGGGAACCTGGTACGGGAGGACCGGAGTGCCTTTGGGTCGCCCGGATCGCCGCAGGTCACGGAAGTCGGGGAACTGCGGAAAAGGGCGATCGAGGCGGCGGGCCGATTCGAGTCCGGAGTTGCGGACCTTTCGATGAGCCACGACCGGTATCTCGCCGAAGCGCTCGATGCCGGCGATGTCGACGACAGGGGCAAAAAGGTGAGGCGATGAACGTCCTCGTCGACACGAGCGCCCTCCTGGCCGTCCTCGACCGGAGCGACGAGCGGCATGCGGAAGCCAAACGGATCTGGCAAGAGCTCTTGACGGGCGAGAACGTCGTCGTCTGCCACAATTATATACTCGTGGAGACCTCGGCCTTGCTGACGAGGCGGTTCGGCATGGACGCGGTGGGCGTGTTCGAGCGCGACGTGGTGCCGGTCCTGAGGCTGCTTTGGGTGACAAGGGATATCCACGAGGCCGCGGTGGCGGCCCACCTGGCGGCAGGGCGCCGCGCCCTGAGCTTGGTCGACTGCGCGAGCTTCGAGATCATGAGACGCACCGGCGTCCGGATGGCTTTCGCCTTAGACCCGCACTTCCGGGAGTTCGGCTACGAGACCCTCTAGCCTGGATTCATAAAAACGCCGGTCTTGGGTTTTCTTGTCTTAGGAGAAAACGCAGGGCCTCCGGGGCGCCCGCGACGACGCCGCCGATATCGCCGTTCTCGAGGAGCACGGCGGCACGTGCACATCGTTTACGCGATGAACCGCTTCTCCGAGGACCTGGGCTTTTTCCTGAGGCGGCCGGATCCGAGCTTCAACTGGCGGAGATATTTGGAACAAGCCGTCCGGGACGGACACGGCGAGGGCCTCTGCTTCAGCTTCCAGGACAGGATCGGGGAGAAAACGGCAGTCAAGAAGGCGTTCTTGCGGACGGATGCTTTCGGCCGGGACGCCGGATCGGCCCTGCCATACGCAAGGGACCCGCGGAAGCTCATCAAGGTGAAGCTCGAGATCGATGTGAATCCCCCCGAGGGTTCGACCGTTGAGACGCGCTACATCGCCTTTCCGGTGACGACTGCGATCACGACCCAGAGCCTGGAATCCGGCTTTGCCATGAAGATCGGGGCCATGCTCGGGCGGACCTACACGAAGGGCCGGGATTGGTACGACTTCATCTGGTACGTCCAGAAGAAGATCACTCCGGACCTCGGATTGCTGGCCCGTTCCGTCCGCCAGCAAGGCCCGTGGGCCGGCCAAAAATTCGAAGCCGACCCCGGCTGGGTGGAAGCGAGATTGAGAGAAAGGATCGTCGAGATCGACTGGAAGACAGCCCGCCGGGACGTCGAGCGGTTCCTTCCTCTTCGCGAACAGGAAACCCTGAAGTTATGGGGACGGGACTTTTTTCTCCATCATCTCGGACTCCTCGTATCCTACCTATGAACTCTACGCTGACCGGCATCAGAGCCGTCTGTTCGAGGACCTGAGAGAAGCCGGCTGAGCGAACATCTTTGTCCACGCCGTAATGGCTTCTGCGCTTCTTGAAGAGGCTCGGCCGATGTGCCCGGAATCGACCGTCCTTGCTATCCGGGGCGGCTCGATTTCGCGCGGTTTCGCGCGGTTGACTTCCGGTCGGGGGCGGGATAGCATCTTTCTCGTTATGAGAAGGGGATATTCCGAGCTCGAAGCGGGCCGTCGCGATACGGATCGTTCGGAGCATGGGAGGATCATATGAAGAGAAGATTCGCCAAGGGCGCCGCCGTTCTGGCGGCCGTCTGCGTCGTCGCCGCGCTCGCCGGGGCCCAGTCGCAGGGCTTGGACGCCATCAAGATCGAGAACATGAAGTTCGCCATGAAATACCTGGCCGCCCCGGAGTTCCGGGGACGGAACTCGCCGTCGGCCGAGGCCGATATCGCGGCCCGGTATATCGCCATGCTCGCCCAGAAGATGGGACTGAAGGCGATCCTGCCGGGAGGCTCGTACCTCCAGGAGGTCCCGGTCGAAGTGACGGCCGTCTCCCCGGCCAAGTCCCGGCTGCGCCTCGTGGGCGCGTCGGGAGAACGGACGTTCTACTTCCCGCAGGCGTTCACGACGACCACGCGGACGCCGGGGCCGTGGGCGGTCGCCGGCGAGCTGGCGTTCCTGGGCTCGGCCCTGAAGGCGGAGGATCTGGAGGGGATCGACCTGCGCGGCAAGCTCGCGATCGTCCTCGAGGTGCCGCCCCCGCCCCCGCCGGACCTCGTGGCCGCGCGCGCCTCGGGCGGCCCGACCCCGACCATGGCCGACGCCGCCGCCCGGCAGCGGTTGCTGCGCGAGATGGGAGCGGCGGGCATGATCACCGTCATCAGCCGTGTCCGCGAGGAGAATCTGGCGACGAAGGGCCTGACGTTCGACGCCGGCGAGCGCTACCGCTGGCTGGACATCGATACGGCGAACCCTCTCCCTGCCGGCGCGGCGCCGGCACCCGCCGCTCCCGCGCCATTCCATATCCTCGAAGTCCGGCACGAGGTGGGCGCGGCCCTGGCGGGCGTGCCGCTCGCCGACCTCGAGGCGATGTTCGACGCGCTGGCCCAGGGGAAAGCGCTTCCGGCCAAGCTCCTTCCGGGGTCGGCCGTCGAAGCGTCGATCTTCTTCGACACGCGGACGACCCGCAGCTTCAACGTCGTGGCCGCCGTCGAGGGCCGCGACGCGAAGCTCAAGGACGAGTTCGTCACCGTAAGCTCGCACTACGACCACTTGGGCGTGCGCGAGGGGCGCGTCTACCCCGGCGCCGACGACAACCTCTCGGGCGTCGTGGGCATGTTCGAGATCGCCGCGGCGGCCCTCGTCGAGCGGCCGGCCCGGACCGTCATCTTCGTCTGGAACACGGCCGAGGAAAGGGGGCTCAGCGGGTCCTATTACTTCGTCCAGCACTGCCCGGTGCCGGTCGAGAAGATCAGCGCCAACGTCAACCTCGACATGATCTCGCGCAACGACCCGAACATGCTCTACATCATCGGCTCGACCAAGCTCAGCACCGAGTTCGACAAGAGCATTCGGGACATGAACGCCAAATACGTCGGCTTCAAGCTCGACTACAAGTACGACGATCCGGCGGAGCCGAACCGCTTCTTCTTCCGCAGCGACCAGTACCCCTACATCCGCTACGGCATCCCCGGAGTGTGGCTGTTCAGCGGGACGACCGAGGACTACCACCAGCCCTCGGACCTGGAGGAGCGGATCGACTACCAGAAGATGCTCAAGTCGACGAAACTGGCCTGGGCCGTGGTCTACGACGTCGGGAGCAAGCCGGCCCTGCTCAAGCTCGACGTCGTGCCGGACGTGACCGCGCGGGGCAAGCAGAACATGAAGATCGCCTGGCGCCGGCCCGCCCAGCCCGCCGCCAAGCGCTGAGCCTGGAACGCTCGACGTTCGCATCTCGCCGTGGTGGATCGGCGAGGTCAGTTCAGGAACGGGGACACGTACATTCGGTACATGTCCCCGAATCAGGAAATCCCCCCGAAAATAAAAGAGGGCGGAGTCCCCTTTCGGGGGCATCCGCCCTTTGCGTTCTTAGTTGATCAAAGCCGGGGACACGTACCGGGCACATGTCCCCATGCGATCAGTACCGGCCGCGGCCGCCGCCGAAGCCGCCCCTGCCGCCACCGCCGCCGCCCGTGCGGGGACGATCGGTCCGGGGCCGGGCCTCGTTGACCGTCAGCGGACGGCCCTTGAGGTCCTTGCCGTTCAGTCCGGAGATGGCCTTGTCGGCCTCTTCCTTGTTCGGCATCTCGACGAAGCCGAAACCGCGGCTCTCGCCGCTGAACTTGTCCTTGATGATCGAAGCGCTGGACACCTCGCCGAACGCCGCGAAAGCGTCGCGAAGGTCCTGCTCCGTCGCCGTGCGGGAAATGTTTCCCACGTAGATGTTCATACATCTCTCCTTCAAATATTGCCCTTGCCCTGGACGCGGACCCTCTTATTCGGGATCCGTGGTTGCCCCTTGGCCCATGAACGGAGCCCGCGCCCGACCTGCCGAATAAAAGGAGAGGAGTATGACCGACCGTTTTTCTGGGGGCCCGTGCCCCTCTGGCCTTTATTCGATGTAAAATGAAAAAACCCGGCAACGACCTACTCTCCCACCCAGCTGCCCAGGCAGTACCATCGGCACGAGCGGGCTTAACTTCCGTGTTCGGAATGGGAACGGGTGTGGCCCCGCCGTTAGAGTCACCGGGATTTGATGCGGTGTGAATAAACTTAGCGAATAAGCTCTTTTTGTCTTGATAAACTTTATGGTCAAGCCTCACGGTCTATTAGTACTGGTCAGCTGAACGCATCACTGCGCTTACACCTCCAGCCTATCAACCTGGTCGTCTACCAGGGACCTTCAGCCCTTGCGGGAGGGAGATCTAATCTTGGGGCGTGCTTCCCGCTTATATGCTTTCAGCGGTTATCACAACCGAACGTAGCTACCCAGCGCTGCCCCTGGCGGGACAACTGGTACACTAGAGGTTCGTCCATCCAGGTCCTTTCGTACTATGGACAGCCCCCCTCAAATCTCCTGCGCCTACCGTGGATAGGGACCGAACTGTCTCGCGACGTTCTAAACCCAGCTCACGTACCTCTTTAACCGGCGAACAGCCGGACCCTTGGGACCCGCTTCAGCCCCAGGATGAGATGAGCCGACATCGAGGTGC
>JAXDAV010000006.1:0-6930 GCA_034679465.1 Candidatus Aminicenantota bacterium
TCAAGAGTCTGAAAAAACTATTTAGGCACTACTTTTGGGAGCCGGAACGACTTTTTTCAACATAAATCGTTGATTATGTTGGACCGAGTTTCTAAAATGGGTTCACAACTGTCGAAAATGAGTCAAACGGGGTCACGATCGGGGAAACATGGATCATGACGACCGGAAGACCCGGCTGATCCGCTCCACCGCCGCCGTCGCGGCCCCGACGCTCGTCAGCCGGGTCCTTGGCTACGCCCGGGACCTCCTCCAGGCCTACTTCCTCGGCACCGGCCACGGCGCGGACGCCTTCACCATCGCCTTCGCCATCCCCAATCTCTTCCGCCGCCTGACGGGAGAGGGGGCCCTGACGCCCGCGTTCGTCCCGGCCTTCACCGAGCTCAAGGGCGGCCGGGAGCGGGGCGCGCTCTGGCGCTTCGCCAACGTCTTCTTCTGGGACCTGGCCCTAGTCATGGCCGCCGCGACCGCCCTCGGCGTCCTCTGTGCGCCCGGCCTGGTCAGGGTCATCGCCTACGGGTTCGGCGACGTCGCCGGGAAATGGGGCCTGACGATCCTCATGACCCGGATCATGTTCCCGTACCTCTTCTTCATCACCCTGGCCGCCCTGGCCACCGGCATCCTGAACTCGCTCGGCCGCTTCCTCGTCCCGGCCTCGACGCCCATCCTGTTCAACCTCGCCGTCATCGCCGCCGTCGCCGTCTGGGCCCGCGGCGCCGGCGAGCCGGCCCTCGTCTTCGCGGCCGGGGTCGTCGTCGGCGGCCTCCTCCAGCTCGCCCTTCAGGTCCCGTTCATGTGGAAGGAGGGCATGCGCTTCTCCTTCGGCCTGTCCTTCCGCGATCCGACGGTCCGGCGGGTCGGCCGGCTCATGGTCCCCGGCATCTTCGGGGCCAGCGTCTACCAGGTCAACTTCGCCCTGAGCCGGATGATCGCCTCCGGCCTCGAAGAGGGGAGCGCCTCGGCGCTCTACTACGCCTCGCGCATCGAGGAGCTGACCCTCGGGCTGTTCTCGATCGCCCTCGCCGCGGCCCTGCTCCCGGCCTTTTCCGAACAGGCCGCCGCCCGGGACATCGGCGAGCTCAAGAGAACCCTCGGCTTCTCGCTCAAGCTCACGGCCGTGGTCAGCCTGCCCGCGGCGGCCGGGCTCGTCGCCCTCAACGCGCCGATCATGCGGACGCTCTTCGAGAGGGGCGAGTTCGGCGCCGGGTCGACGGCCGTCTCCTCGTCCTGCCTGCTCTTCTTCGCTTTCGGCCTGCCTTTCGTCTCGGGGGTCAAGGTCGTCGCGCCCGCGTTCTTCTCCCTCAAGGACACCCGGACCCCGGTGGCGATCGGCCTCGCCGTCATGGCCGTGAATATCGCCGCGTCCCTTCTCCTCATGGGGCCGCTCCGGGCCGGCGGCCTGGCCTTGGCCCTGTCGCTGTCCCAGGCCCTGAACTTCGTCCTGCTCCTCGCCTGGCTCGGGCGCAAGATCGGGCCGATGGGCGGGTCCCGCTGGATCGTCGCGGCGGCCAAGTCCGCGGCGGCCGCGGCGGTCATGGGGGCGGTACTGCGCCTGGCCTGGCCCTGGCTCCGCGTCGACGGGAGCCCGTTCGCGGTCCGCGCCGCCGCCCTGGCCGGGGCCATCGCCGCGGGGGTCCTCATCTATGTCGGGCTCATCCGGATCATCAGCCCGGCCGACCTCCGCGGCGTCGTCGGCCTCCTGAAGAAGGCGGCGGTCAAGGAGAGACCATGAAAATCGTGTTGCAGAGGGTCAAAGAGGCCCGGGTCGACGTCGAGGGCCGGACCGCGGGCCGCATCGGCCCCGGGCTGTGCCTCCTCGTCGGCGTCGAGAAGGGCGACGGCGAGGCGGACGCCCAGCGCCTGGCCCGGAAATGCGTCGAGCTTCGCGTTTTCCCCGACGCCGGGGGCCGGATGAACCTCTCGCTCGCCGAGGCCGGGGGAGAGGTCCTGGCCGTCTCCCAGTTCACGCTGGCCGCTTCGGTGCGCAAGGGCCGCCGCCCGAGCTTCGACGGGGCCGAGGAGCCCGGCCGCGCGGTCGAGCTCTTCGACCATTTCGTCGGCGCCGTCCAGGCCCTCGGCGTGACCGTCGAGACCGGGGTCTTTCAGGCCCTCATGCAGGTCCACATCGTCAACGACGGGCCGGTGACCTTCATCCTCGAGTCGGGCCCCGGCGCGGACGCGTCGAACGGCCCGGGCGGGGGGTGAGGCGGGCCGGGCTTTCTCACCCCTCGGGGGGAGGGCCGGGGCCCTAAAATCACCCCCCGATTCCCCCATCGGGACCATGCCCGCTCCCTCCTCACGGGCTATGATGCGGATGAGGGGCGACGCCCCGGCCGCCGGTGGGGACGGGAGCCGGTCGCGGACGCGGGGCGCCTCGATTACGGGAGGAGGATCCGATGGGTGAAGAGGTTCGAATCGACGCCGCCTATGTCCCGTCCGAAGGCGTGGTGGCGCGCGAGATCGAGGGCGAGACGGTCATCGTCCCTCTCGTCTCCAGCATCGGCGACATCGAGGACGAGATCTGCGCGCTGAGCGAGACCGGCCGGGCCATCTGGCGGAAGCTCGAAGAGGCCCGGCCCCTGTGCCGGATCGCCGCCGAGCTGGCCGAGGAGTTCGAGTCCCCGGTCGAGGAGATCGAGCGGGACGTTCTGGGCTTCGTGGGGGAGCTCGTCGCCCGGCGGATGGTCGTCCGGAAGGATTGACAGGGGGGCTCGTCCGTCCTCAGACCCGGTCCAGGATGTGGCCCAGCTTCTCTTTTTTGGTCTTGAGATAGCGCAGGTTGCAGGCGTTCGGCTCGACCTCGAGCGGGACGCGCTCCACGATTTCCAGCCCGTATCCGGCCAGGCCCACGAACTTCCGGGGGTTGTTGGTGATGAGCCGGAGCCGGCGGACGCCGAGGGCGACGAGGATCTGGGCGCCGATGCCGTAGTCGCGCTGGTCGGGCTTGAAGCCGAGCCTGCGGTTGGCCTCGACCGTGTCCGCGCCCTTGTCCTGCATGGCGTAGGCCCGGATCTTGTTGGCCAGGCCGATGCCCCGGCCCTCGTGGTTCAGGATGTAGAGGACGACCCCGCGGCCTTCCTTCTCGATCATCTCCATGGACAGGCGGAGCTGATCGCCGCAGTCACAGCGGGCCGACCCGAAGGTGTCGCCCGTCAGGCACTGCGAGTGGGCCCGGACGAGCACCGGCTCTCCGCCGGCGACGTCGCCTTTGACCAGGGCGACGTGGTGGTCCCCCCGGATCGTGTCCTCGTAGACGTGGATGCGGAAGCGGCCGCGCGACGTCGGCAGGTCCGTCTCCTCGAGCTTGCGCACGAGCGTCTCGTGATGCATCCGGTAGCGGATGAGCTCGGCGATCGTCAGGATGGGGATGTCGAAGCGCCGGCCGATCTCTTCGAGCCGGGGCCGGCGGGCCATCGTGCCGTCCTCGTTCATGATCTCGCAGATGACGCCGGCCGGAGTGAGGCCGGCCAAGCGGGCCAGGTCGACCGCCGCCTCGGTCTGGCCGGCCCTGGTGAGCACGCCGCCCTCGGCCGCCTGGAGCGGAAAGACGTGGCCGGGCCGGGCCAGATCGTCCGGCCCGGTCGCCGGATCGACGACCGCGAGGATGGTCCGGGCCCGGTCGTGGGCCGAGATGCCCGTCGAGACGCCTTCCTTGGCGTCCACGGAAACGGTGAAGGCCGTCTGGAAGCGGGCCGTGTTCTCGCTGACCATGAGGGGCAGATGGAGCTCCTCGAGGCGCTCGCGCGTGAGGGGCAGGCAGACCAGCCCGCGGCCGTGGGTGGCCATGAAGTTGACGATCTCGGGCGTGACCTTCCCGGCGGCGACCATGAGGTCGCCCTCGTTCTCGCGGTCCTCGTCGTCGACGATGATGATCATCCGGCCGGCCCGGACGGCCTCCAGCGCCCTTTCGACGGAACCCGTGCTCTGCTCTTCAGTCATGGGATCTGCGGGGGCCTCGCTCAGCCCTTTTTCTGTCCTTGGGACAGCCAATTATACACGTATTTGCCGACCATGTCACACTCGAGATTGACCCGGGCCCCGGGCCGCAGGGCGCCGAGCGACGTCCCGGCGAGCGTCGAGGGGATGAGCTCGACCTCGAAGGACGACGGGCCGAGCGACGCGACGGTCAGGCTGACGCCGTCGACCGCGACGGACCCCTTGGCGACGAGGAAGGGGCGGAGGGCGGCGGGGAAGGAGACGGCCAGCCTCTTTCCGGGCGGGCGCGACGAGACGCGGGCGACCCTGCCGACGCCGTCGACGTGACCGCTGACGAGGTGCCCGCCGAGGGGTGCGGCGAGCGTCAAGGGCAGCTCGAGGTTGAGCCGGTCTCCCGGCCTGAGTGCGCCGAGGGTGGACTTGGCCAGGGTCTCCCGCGACAGGTCGAAGCGGAGCGCGCCCCGGTCCGTCCCGACGACCGTCAGGCAGACCCCGTTGACGGCGACGCTGTCGCCGGCCGAGACCTTGGCCGCGAGCCCGGGGGCCTCGACCAGGGCCTCCGAGCGGCCTTTGCGAAAGCCGCCGAAGCGGCCCCGATGGGAGACGAGTCCGGTGAACATCAGAAGTATCCTTCCACGACCAGGTCGTCCCCGATCGCGAACGAGCGCGTCCGCTTCAGGGGGAAGGCGGCGGCCAGGCAGGCCGCGCCTTCGCCTCCCCAGAGGCCCGGCGCGTCTCTGCCGCCGACGAGGAGAGGGGCGAAGGTCAGGACCGCCTTGTCGGCCAGGCGGCCCTCGATGAAGGAGGTGAAGACCCGGCTCCCGCCCTCGACGAGGAGCGAGGCGACCTCGCGGCGGCCGAGCTCGGCCAGGACCCCCGGCAGGCTCCAGATCCTCGCCCCGTCGGGCGGATAGAGGGCCTCGACCCCGAGGGCCCGGAGCGCCCCCGCCTTGTCGGCCGGCGCGTCGCTTGCGCAGAAGACGATGACCCGGCCGCGGTCGAGGGTCGAGAGAAGGCGCGACGTCAGCGGGAAGCGCAGGCGCGAGTCCAGGACGGCCCGGAGGGCCTTCTTGCCGGGCCAACCCGGGTGGCGCACGGTGAGGAGCGGGTCGTCGGCGACGAGGGTGTTGACGCCGACGAGGAGCGCGTCCTGCTCGCCGCGGAGGAGATGGACGTATTCGCGCGTCCTTTCCGAGGTGATCCACTTCGAATCGCCGCCGCGGCAGGCCGTCTTGCCGTCGAGGCTCAGGGCCGCCTTGAGCGTGACGAAAGGCGTCTTCCGGACGATGTACTTGGCGTGCGCTTCGTTGAGGGCCGCGTTCCGTTCGGCCAGGAGGCCGACCTCGACGCCGAGGCCGGCTTCGCGGAGCCGGGCGACGCCCTTGGCGTGGACGAGGGGGTTGGGATCGAGGGCGGAGACGACGACCTTCGCCAGGCCGGCCGCGACGACCGTGTCGACGCAGGGGGGGGTCCGGCCCCAGTGGACGCACGGCTCGAGGGTGAGGTAGAGGGTCGCGCCTCGGGCCCGGCGGCCGGCCCTGTCGAGGGCGATGATCTCGGCGTGCGGCCGGCCCGGCTCCTCGTGGAAGCCGAAGCCGGCGACGGCGCCGTCCCTCACGACGACGGCCCCGACGAGGGGGTTCGGGCCCGTCCGGCCCCGGGCTTTTTCGGCCAGGCCGTAGGCCATCTCCATCCAGGCCCGGTCGTGGGCGGCGCTCATGAGAGCAGGGCCTCCACGAATTCGCGGGGCGAGAACTCGGCCAGATCGTCCTCGCCTTCGCCCAGGCCGAGGTAGCGGATGGGCAGGCCCAGCTCGGCGGCGACGGCGATGGCCGCCCCGCCCTTGGCCGTGCCGTCGACCTTGGTCAGGAAGATGCCCGTCAGCCCGGAGAACTTCAGGAACTCCCGGGCCTGGACGACCGCGTTCTGGCCGACGGTCGCGTCGAGGACGAGCAGGGATTCGATGCGGGCGCCCGGGATCTCGCGGACGACGACGCGCCGGACCTTCTCGAGCTCGGCCATGAGGTTGGTGTTCGTGTGGATGCGGCCGGCGGTGTCGACGAGGAGGACGTCGCCCCGCTGGGCCAGGAACGATCGGGCCGCGTCGAAGACGACGGCCGCGGGGTCGGCGCCGTAGGAGCCCTTGACGACGGGGACGTTGAGTCTTTTCCCCCAGATCGCGAGCTGTTCCTGGGCCGCGGCCCGGAAGGTGTCGGCGGCCGCGAGCACGACCCGCAGTCCCTCGCGCTTGTATTTCGCCGCCAGCTTGGCCGCCGAAGTCGTCTTGCCGCCGCCGTTGACGCCGACCATCAGGATGACGGCCGGGCCGTCGCCGGCCGCCGCCGGCCGGCCGTTCGAGGGGGAGAGCAGGGCGACGAGCTCGTCCTTGAGGGCCCGCTCGAGCCCGGCCTCGTCTTCGGCCTTGCCCGTTTTCGCCCTCAGGGCCCCGACGACCCTGTCCGCGGCCGCGACGCCGACGTCGGCGAGGACGAGCGCCTCCTCGAGGCCCTCCAGGATCTCGTCGCGGCGCTTGCCGCTGCGGAAGAGGTCCTCGACCTTGCGGAAGGCGTTCCGGGTCCGGGCCAGCTTGTCCCTGAGGCTCGCGAACATGGCCTTAACATTTTATTTTTCAATCGTTTAATTGTCAATATGGCCAATGGGGTCGGACCTCAGCAATGCCAATATTTATCAACAACTTAATGCTGTTTTTAGGCCTCTAAAACGCTTACAACCCACGTTTTTGGGTCAAAAAATGAAAAACTGATCGGGAAGAGGACGACGAGTTCTTCGTTTTTGCGGCCAAAAACACCGTTTATAAGGCTTCTGGGGGCTAAAAAACGAGTCTAACCTGCTGATAAATATGTCTATTGCTGAGGTCCGATAATCATTAGAAGGCGGCCGCCTGGGATTGGGCACGTGGTAAACTCGCATCATCAAAGGAGGTGTCACATGGGCTACTACGTCGGAATGGATCTTCATTCGAACAACACCTATGTC
>JAXDAV010000007.1:0-32851 GCA_034679465.1 Candidatus Aminicenantota bacterium
CACACTGCCGAGCAAGGGCCTATGCGGATAAGGGGGACTTTCCGGTCCCCCTTATCAACCCCCTCGGCATGGCATGCATTCCTCCCCGTGGCAAGCCACGGGGTATCCTGCAAAGGGTTTCATGAAATTCGCCATCCGCTACCTGCTATCCGCCACCCGCAGCCATCATCGATCCCCTACTTTCTCACCCTGACATGAGAAGATGCGCCGCTTTCCGGCGTCTCTCATCTTCGGGAGCAATAAAACGATGCCTCGCGCCAACCGCCATTTCCTGCCCGGACGAATCTGGCACATCACACACCGGTGTCACAAGAAAGAGTTCCTTCTCAAGTTCCGTCGAGACAAGCGGCTCTGGATCCACTGGGCGCTCCAGGCGAAGATCCGTTTCGGGCTGACCGTCCTGAACTTCATGATCACGTCGAACCACGTTCATCTGCTTGCGGCGATTCTCCGCACGCGCGTCCCCCCGGATGCGTTGCCGAGGGCGCTCCAGCTCATCGAATCGCGGGGCGCCCAGTCCTTCAACGTCAGAAAGGATAGGCACGGGGCCTTTTGGGAGGACCGCTACCACGCCACGGCCGTCGAGGAAGGGGTCCAGCTCAAGCGCTGCCTCACATACATCGACCTGAACATGGTCAGGGCCGGCGTCGTCAGGCACCCGGCCGAATGGCCCTTTTGCGGTTATCACGAGCTCGGGCGCGAGGCCGCTGCCCCGCCACTCCAGCGCCGCCGGGGATTCCTGGTCGATCGGGACGCGCTACTGGAGCTCACGGGCTCGCCCGACATCGCGACCCACCTCGCCCGCCGCTCCGAGTGGATCGACGCGGCGATCCGCAAAGGACGATTGAATCGCGAACCGCTCTGGACCGAGAGCGTCGCCGTCGGCAACGAGCCTTTCCTGCAGAGCTTTCTCGACGATCTGGGGACGAGGATCGGAACGGCGGAGATCGTGCGCGCCGGCGCTCCTGATGACAATCTGACCGTGCTCCGCCGGACAAGGGGGAATCCCCTCATCGTTTTTGGGGACGGACAATGCCGTTCTGAAGCTGATGTTCCGCCCGGAATGAAGTCGGGAGCGATGCCAGGAACGATGCCCGGAACGGAGCTCGGGACGACCCAAAATGAGGGTCAAAAACACCGTCTGTAAGCCCCGAACGCCCCCAAATCGAGGCTTAACCTGTTGATTATGTTTCTATTGCTGAGGTCCGACCCCATTGCGCCCCTCAGGGCCTCGTTTGTTGCCCTGATTCCGAATGCCGGACCTCGAACTCGATGGACTCGACCCGTTCCCTGTAGAGATCGTGGATAAGACCCATATCGAATTCGCGCTCCGCTTCGAGCATCGCGGCCTTTTCCGCGTCATCGAGGTAGTCCATGACCGGCAGGAAGAAGTCGCGGTCCTCTTTCTGGATGTGGCCGGGATAGAACGTCGCCAGGAACTCGAGGTGGTCGAGGATGATGAGCAGCGCGTCACGAGCGGCGCTGTCGTCGTCGCCTTCGCCGCTTCTGCCGCCGCCTCTGCTTCCGCCTCTATCATCGCCGCCTCTGCCACGGCTTCCGGCGTCACCGCTTCCGCCCTCGGCTCCGTCGCCCTCGCAATTATCGCCATGATCTCCGCGGGCCCGCCGGTATGCCTCGACGGCCTCCCTGAGCTCGCGGACCTTCTGCCGACCCATCTTGTGCTCCTCGACGAGCTCGTTCAGCGTGGCCCGATGCTCCGCCGCCAGGGGCTTTCCCTCGAGGGCCTTGAAGAGGATGTCCTCCTCCTTGCCGTGGTGACAGCGGTCGGCATAGGTCCGGATGAAGTCCAGCACCCGGTCGACGAACCGGATGTCGATCCTCCCCTCGCGCCGGCCGGCCTCCACCGCGCTCCTGATCGGGGGCATCAGCCTCTCGATGATGCGATGTTCCATCATTAAAAGTCCGACTGGCAACATCGTCCTCCTCCTTTCCTACTAATTTTATAGTATTTATATAAACGCGTCCACCGGACCGACGGTTCCGCTCTTCCGCTCGCCTTGTTTCGCCCGCCTGACATACCGCCCCCCGGCTCACCGCGCGCCGCCCCCCGGATCCGCTCCTCATTTTCATTTTCAGGGTCGAAAACACCGTCTGTAAGCCCCGAACGCCCCCAAATCGAGGCTTAAACTGTTGATATTATTTATATTGCTGAGGTCCGACCCCATTGGAAACTTGAAGAAACGCCGGGCTGATGCTAGTATCTATGGGACGTGATCGAGCTCGATTTTTCGCCACCGCCCCCGCCCTCGCTCTCGCCCTCGCCGTCACCGTCGCCATCGAAAGATATTCCTCCGTCGAAAGAGCCTTATCCATGAAGAGAATCGTCATCCTCGGGGCCGGGACGGCCGGCACCATCATGGCCAACCTTCTCCGTCGGCGCCTCGACCCCGCGTTCTGGGCCATCACGGTTATCGACCGCGACAACGACCACTACTACCAGCCCGGCTTCCTGTTCGTCCCCTTCGGCTTCTACGCCAAGGAGGCCATCGTCAAGCCCCGGGCGAAGTTCCTGCCCAAGACCGTCGAGTTCATCGTCGCCGAGGTCGACCGGATCAACCCCGCGTCGAACGATGTCGTCTTCGCCGACGGCAGCACCCTCGGCTACGACATCCTCATCGTCGCCACCGGGGCCGACATCGTGCCCTCGGAGACGCCGGGCATGCTGGACGGCTGGCGCGATACGATCTTCGACTTCTATACGCCGGACGGCGCCGCGACCCTGGCCGACAAGCTCAAGGCCTTTCCGGGCGGCCGGCTGGTCATCCACGTCAACGAGACGCCCATCAAGTGCCCGGTCGCGCCGCTCGAGTTCGCGTTCTTCTGCGACTGGTGCCTGCGCCGGCATCACCGCCGCGACACGATCGAGCTCGTCTACGTCACGCCGCTCGACGGGGCCTTCACCAAGCCCGTGGCGGCGAGGGCGCTGGGGGCCCTGCTCGACGAGAAGAAAGTCAGGATGGTGACCGAGTTCAACGCCGAGCGCATCGACGCCGCCGCCCGCAAGATCGTCGGCTACGACGGACGCGAGGTCCCCTATGATCTCCTCGTCACGGTCCCGACGAACATGGGCTCGGAGATGATCGCGCGCTCGGGACTGGGCGACGAGCTCCGCTTCCTGCCGACGGACCCCCACACGCTGCGCTCGAAGAGATACGAGAACGTCTTCGCCATCGGGGACGCGACCGACCTGCCCACGTCCAAAGCCGGGTCCGTGGCCCATTTCCAGGCCGAGGTCCTGGCCGAGAACGTCCACCGGATGATCGAGGGCAAGCCGCTCAAGCCGGGGTTCGACGGCCACGCGAACTGCTTCGTCGAGTCGGGCCAGGGAAGGGCCGTTCTCATCGACTTCAACTACGAGACCGAGCCGTTGCCGGGGCGGTTCCCGTTCCCGGTCGTCGGACCGATGCCGCTGCTCGTGCCGAGCCGCGTCAATCACTGGGGCAAGCTCGCGTTCCGCTGGATCTACTGGCACGTGCTCCTGCCGGGCCGGCCGATCCCGTTCGTCCCCTCGCGCATGAAGATGGCCGGGAAGCGCCGCCCTTAATGGGGTCGGACCTCAGCAGATCCTTTATAAATCAATAATTTAACCTCGTTTTTGGGGCTGCAAAAGCCTTATAACCGCTGTTTTTGGGCCTCAAAATGAACATCTTGCTTTTCCCCCGCGAAGCCATATAATCCTCTCTGCCGGTCCGCTTCGATCGGATCGATGCGGCCGCGGGATCGCCCCGCGGGATGGCGCCGGGGGATCGCGCCGCGGACCGGAACGGAAAGAAGAGGGAGGAGGGACATCATGCCGCAGAAACAGTACGGAGCGGCGTCCGTCAGCGTCGACGACGAGGGCTTCCTGACCGATCTCTCGCAGTGGACGCGCGAGGTCGCGGCGGCCATCGCCAGGGAAGAGGGCATCGCCGAGCTCACGCCGGCCCACTGGAAGGTCCTCGAGTTCATGCGGAAGGAGTCCGGGGAGAACGGCACGGCGCCGAGCATCCGCAGGCTCAACAAGAGCGGCATCGTCAGCACCAAGGAGCTTTACGACCTCTTCCCCGGCGGACCGGCCAAGAAGGCGGCCAAGATCGCGGGCCTGAAAAAGCCCGAGGGCTGCGTCTGAGGGGCGCCTGAGGAGCATCTGGAGCACGCGATGGAAGACAAGATCAAGAAAGTGTCGATCGTCGTTTCGAAGGGCGGGCTCGACGGCGTCTACCCCGGCCTGATCATGGCCAACGGCGCACGCATGGACGGCATCGAGGCGAACCTGTTCTTCACCTTCTTCGGCCTCGACGCGGTCATCAAGAAGCGCATGGGCCGGATCAAGATCGCCACGGTCGGCAACCCGGGCCTGCATATGCCGTCGCTCATCGGCATCCTGCCGGGCATGTCGGCGCTGGCGACGTCGATGATGCTGAGGACCATGGACAAGCTCGACATCCCGCCCGTGCCCGAGTTCATCGAGATGATCGCCGACGCCGGTTGCAAGCTCTACGCGTGCAAGGCCACGGTGGACATGTTCAAGCTGAAGAAAAAGGACTTCTGCCCCCAGGTCGACTCGATCATCAACGTCAGCAAGTTCTACGAGATCTCGGCCGGCGGCGAGATCATTTTTACCTAAGCCCAAGGGGATCAATGGGGTCGGACCTCAGCAATCTGAATATTATCAGTAATTTAAACCATATTTTCGCAGTGTTCCGGGCTTATAACGCATGTTTTTTGCCCCAAAAACGAAAGGGCCCAGTCCTGGGACGCCCGCCCAGTTCCAGGAGCCTGCAATCGCGTTTTTGACGGCAAAAACAGCGTTTATAAGGCTTCTAGAGTCCTTAAACAGGCCCTATCTCGTTGATAATGTTCTTATTGCTGAGGTCCGACCCCAATGGGAGCCGTCGGGAGCAGCTTCGGCGCCTTGCGCATTCCCAGCGCCTGTTCGAGGCCGTAGGCCAGGCGGATGAGCTCGGGCTCGCTCCAGGCCTTCCCGATGAGCGAAACGCCGACGGGCAACCCGAAGACATACCCCGCCGGGAGCGTGATCGTCGGATAGCCCGCCACAGCCGCCGGCGAGGACGAGCTCCCGGAGAAGGAATCGCCATTGACGAGGTCGGTCAGGTGCGCGGGCCCGTTGGTCAGGACGAGGAGCGCGTCGAGCCTGTGCTCGCCGATCACGGCGTCGATGCCCTTCTCCCGCATGAGCTCGCGGCATTTGGCCAGGGCCTCGAGGTAAGCCTTGTCGGTCAACGGCCCCTTCCCGGCCGCCCGCTCCACGATCTCTTGAGCGAAGTACGGCATCTCGCGATCGGCGTTCTTCACGTTGAAGGCGATGAGATCGTCAAGGGTTCGCACCGCGGCTCCCGGCCTTCCGGCGAAATAGGCCTCGAGGTCGGCCTTGAACTCGTAGAGCAGGACCTCATACTCCGCGTCGTCCGTCTGTCCGAGGGTCGGGAATTCGACCGGGTCGACGACCTCCGCCCCTTCCCTCTTCAGAGCGTCGACGGCGTTCTGCAGGATCGGATCGAGCCTCTTGGCGAAGTTGAACGGCCGCGCCCTCAGGACGCCGATCCGCGCCCCCTTCAACCCGCCGGGCGTGAGGAACTCCCGGTAGTCCCGGAAGAAGCGGACGCCCGTCGCCTGGGTCGCGGGGTCGGCCGCATCCGGCCCGTCCATCGCGCCGAGGAGCGCCGCCACGTCGCCGACCGTCCTGCCCATCGGCCCGGCCGTGTCCTGCGAATGGGCGATCGGGACGATCCCCGACCGGCTGACGAGCCCCACGGTCGGCTTGAGGCCGACGATGCCGCAGCACGAGGCCGGCGAGACGATCGAGCCGTCGGTTTCCGTCCCGACCGCGACGGCCGCGAGGTTCGCCGCGACGGCGGCGGCCGACCCCGAGCTCGAGCCCGACGGGTTCCGGTCGAGCGCGTACGGGTTCTTCGTCTGGCCGCCCCGGCCGCTCCAGCCGCTGGTCGAGCGGGTCGAGCGGAAATTGGCCCACTCGCTGAGGTTCGTCTTGCCCAGGATCACGGCCCCGGACTCGCGGAGACGCCCGGCGACGAACGCGTCCTTGGCCGGCTTGGAGCCGAGGAGGGCGAGCGATCCGGCGGTCGTCTCCATCTTGTCGGCGGTGTCGATGTTGTCCTTGATGAGGACGGGGATGCCGTGAAGCGGCCCGCGCGGCCCCTTCTCTCGGCGCTCCCGATCGAGCTCGCGGGCGATGGCCAAAGCGTCGGGGTTGATCTCGATGACGGAGTTGAGCCCCGGGCCGTTCGCGCCGATCCGGTCGATCTCGTCGATGCGCTCGAGATAAATCCTGACGATGCTTTCCGCGGTCTGTTTTCCCGACTCCATCATCTCCTGGAGGCCGGCGACCGTCGCTTCCTCGAGCGGGAACGCGGCCGGCGCGGTCCTTCCGGCGACCGCTTTCCCGGCCGGCCCTTCGCCCGAAGGTCCGCATGCGATACCCGAGGTCAGCGCCAGCGCGACCATGGCCGCCGCGAAGATCCCACAGCTTGGGGTTTTGTTCATGATCTCCCTCCGTTCATCGCTCTTGTTCTCACAATACCCTATATCACTCGCCGGGCTCAATGGCTTGAATTCGTGTCAATGGGGTCGGACCTCAGCAATTGGAAATAAATCAACATGTTAGCCCCGTTTTTGAGGTCCAATTGTCCTTAAGAACGGCATTTTTGGCGTTAAAACCGCGAGTTCAATAGTAAAGTGCAATGCTTGGGGTGGTTCGATTGACAGACGCTATCCTGCGCGAAATTGAAAGAGACATGATAAACGCCGAATGGTAAGGCGGCGCGAGCGGGGCGGCCCGGGTCGGCGCGGGCCGGGAAATGTAAAGCATTGTATTTTCGACGGCAAAAATGCGGGTTATAAGCCTCGAAGACCCCGAAAAACAAGGTTAAGTCATAGATTTTATTCTTATTGCTGAGGTCCGACCCCATTGTGAACTGAAGTGTGCTAAGATTGGGACGCGGGGAGAGCAGCCCCGGCCCGGCGCAACTCCACAAACACGGAGGCCGCATGGACGAGACGATCCGATTCAAGCTCAACGGGAAGGAGGTCGCGGTCACGACCTCGCCGGAGCGCATGCTCCTGTGGGTCCTCCGCACCGACCTCGAACACACGGGGGCGAAATACGGCTGCGGCGAGGGCTACTGCGGCGCCTGCACCGTCCTCGTCGACGGCCGGCCGGAGCGCTCCTGCCAATTCCCTCTCGCGAAGGTCGAGAGCAAAAGCGTCCTGACCATCGAGGGCCTCTCCCGCGGCGGCAAGCTCCACCCGCTCCAACAGGCCTTCGCCGACCTCGGCGCGCTCCAGTGCGGCTACTGCACGCCGGGCATGATCCTCACGGCCTACGCCCTGCTCCTCCGCAAGCCGGATCCGACCGAGGCCGAGATCGCCGACGCCCTCGAAGACAACCTATGCCGGTGCGGCTCCTACAACCGCATCATCGCGGCCGTCCGCCAGGCCTCCAGGGCCCTGAAGATGAAGGTCGTGAAGGGGGCGAAGGGCGCGAAGGACGTCCGGAGCGCGAAGGTGGTGGATCATGACGCGCTCTAAAACGGGCAAGCCCGATCTCAGGCCCAGGCCCGAGCCCAGGCTCAACCTCAAGCTCAAGGCCCGGCCCCGGATCGAGGACGACGAGTACACGATGTTCGGCCCCGACGACCCGTCGGGCCGAACGACCCTCGAGCGCCGCGATTTCCTCAAGCTCGCCGGCGGCGGTCTCGTCGTCTTCTTCACGGTCGGCGGCGGTCTCGAGGCGCAGATCGGCGGGGCGCGCGGCCCCGACGGCGGCTATCCCGACGACCCCAACGCCTATCTCAAGGTCGGCGCGGACGGCCGCGTGACCTGCTTCACGGGCAAGGTCGAGATGGGCCAGGGCATCATCACCTCGCTGGCGATGATGCTGGCCGAGGAGATCGACGTCCCGCTCGCCTCCGTCGACATGGTCATGGGCGACACGGCCCTCTGCCCCTACGACGCGGGCACGTTCGGGTCGCGCACCACCAAGTATTTCGGGCCGTCCCTGCGTCAGGCGGCGGCCGAGGCGCGCGGGGTGCTCATCCGCCTCGCCGCGGCCAAGCTCGGCTCGCCCGAGGACGCCCTGGCGACCAAGGACGGCGCCGTCTACGCGGCCCCAACGCCCTCGAAAAAGATCCCCTACGCCGACCTCATCGGCGACAGAAGGATCGAAGTCCGGCTCGAGAAGAGGCCGGCCGTCAAGGCGATCGCGAAGCACTCCGTCTCGGGCAGGCCGACGCCCCGCACCGACGCCCGCGCCAAGGTCACGGGCGAAGCCAAGTTCGCCGGCGACATCCGCTGCCCCGGCATGCTCTACGCCGCGATCCTCCGGCCGCCCGCCCACGGCGCGACGCTCAAGAGCGTCGACACCTCGGCGGCCGAGAAGGTCGCCGGCGTGAAGGTCGTGCGCGACGGCGCCGGCGACGCCGGTTTCGTCGCGGTCCTTCACGAGAAGCCCGATGTCGCCGCCGCGGCCCTGGCCCTCGTCAAGGCGGAGTTCGAGCCCTCCCCGTCAAAGCTCGACAACGGCAACATCTTCGCCCACCTCAAAGAGGCCGCGGCGAGCTCCGACGTCGTCGTCGAATCCGGAAGCCTCGAAGAGGGCGCCAGGCTCTCCGCGAAGACGGTCGAGCGCTCCTACTTCGCCCACTACGTCGCCCACGCCCCGTCCGAGCCGCACACGGCCGTCGTCCGCATCGACGGCAACCAGGCGGAGGTCTGGGCCTCGACGCAATCGCCGTTCCGGGCCCGGCAGGCGGTCGCCCAGGAGCTGGGCCTGCCGCAGGAGAACGTCCGCGTCCGGACGCCCTTCGTCGGCTGCGGCTTCGGCGGCAAGAACCAGGGCGGGCAGATCGTCGAGGCGGCGCGCCTGGCCAAGCTCAGCGGCAGGCCCGTTCAGGTCGCCTGGACGCGCGCCGAGGAGTTCTTCAACGATTCGTTCCGTCCCGCCGCGACCTACGACGTCCGCGCCGGCCTCGACGCCGCGAACAAAATCGTCCTCTGGGATTACAAGAACTATCACGCCGGGAGCCGCAGCTCGCAGCCGGTCTACGACATCCCCCACAAGCGGGTGCTCGCCTACGGGGGCGGGTTCGGCGGCGGAGGAGGCGGCGGCAGCGTGCGCGTCCATCCGTTCGCGACCGGCGCCTGGCGCGGTCCGGGCAGCAACACCAACATCTTCGCGACGGAATGCCACATCGACATCATGGCCCAGGAGGCGGGCCTGGACCCGCTCGCCTTCCGCCTGGCCAATCTGGCCGACGCGCGCATGAAGACGGTCGTCCGAGCGGCCGCCGACCGGTTCGGCCGGACGTTCGCGAAAGCGCCCTCGGGACGCGGCTGCGGCGTCGCCATCACCGACTACCTGAACTCGTACGTCGCGGCGATGGCCGAGGTCGAGGTCGACCGGGCGAAGGGGACGGTCCGGGTCTTGCGCGTCGTCTGCGCCCAGGACATGGGCGAGTGCATCAACCCCGACGGCGCCCGCATGCAGATCGAGGGTTGCGTCACCATGGGCCTCGGCTATTGCCTGGCCGAGGAGATCCGGTTCAAGGACGGACGGGTCCTCACGGAGAATTACGATTCATACGACGTGCCCCGCTTCTCCTGGCTGCCCAAGATCGAGGCCGTCATCGTCGACAACCCCGGCCTGGCCCCGCAGGGATGCGGCGAGCCGGCCGTCACGGTCATGGGCGCGCTCGTGGCCAACGCGATCCACGACGCCATCGGCGTGCGGCTGTTCACTCTGCCGATGACGCCTGCCCGGGTCAGGGAGGCACTGGCCAACAAGTAAAGCCCATGGGGTCCCAATGGGGTCGGACCTCAGCAATTCGTTTTTTTACATAAACTTAGATTCTTTTATTGGCCCTCTCAGGCCCTAAAACCATTGTTTTTGACCGTAAAAATATCGAATTTGGGATCGTGGGTATTGGCCTTCGTTCACTTTTGATGCCAAAAACACCGTTTTTAGGCGTTTTAGGACTCATTATTTGATGCTAAGTAATTGAATAAAATGATATTCCTGAGGTCCGACCCCATTGGGCTAACGGTCCGACCCCATTGGGCTAACGGCCGTCCCAGCCGGCCAGCCTCGCCCACAGGTGCCACGCGGCGTAGGCCTTCAGGTTGGCGTTCAGCGGCTGGGAGTGCGCCGACGCGCATGGATACCATTCCCCCGGGTGACCGTTCTGCCAGTCGACGGCCCAGTTCCGGTCGCGGGAGCCGTCGCCGTTGCTGTCGTAGTAGCAGGCGTCGTTGACGAGCTTGTCCCCGAAGTACGCGGCGGACGGGTCGTAGCTCTCGATATCGGCGAAATCGTAGAGGATCTTCTTGTTAGCGACGCAGTAGTCGCGGATCTGCTTGTTCCGGGTCGGGACGTTCCCCGAGAGCGGCGCCCCGTCCGTGTGCCCGGTCATGTAGACGAACTTGACGCCGGGGTAATCCCGCTCGAGCCCGCTCATCAGGTCGAGATACTGCCGGATCTGGGCCTCGGTCCCGTCGACCTGGCCGCACCAGGCCCAGATGATGACGTTGATCGCCGGGTTCGCGTCGAGATACTGCCGGGTGGCCTGCTCCCACGCCGTCCGGTTCGGGTCGCCGAGGTCGTTGGCCATCCCCAGGTGCCCGAAGTTCCCGTGGAAGTCCCTGATGTCGAGCGCGCCGTCGGCGCCGCCGTTGTTCCAACCGTACAGGGGCCCCTTCCACGCGGCCAGACCGGTCATGCCGGTCGTGATCTGGCTGCCGTGCGACGTGTGGCCGTAGGCGATGTGGAGATTCAGCCTGGCCTGGTCGATCCAGGTCGTCGGGATCGCCGTGAGATCGATGGAATTGTGATCGATGACCAGAGCTTCCGCGAGAGGATTGCCCGGCCCGGGCGTCGCCGAGCATCCGGCCAAGACGCCGGCGATCAACCCGGTCAGGGCCATGAGCCCGATGGCCGCGACCGGTCTCCGATTGGTCATCGGTCCGCTCTCCGTCGATTCGAGGTCAGGCATAACGGTCAATTATAGCATAGCTTTCACAGATCTAGTCGTCCGACAGGGGAAAAAGCGGATTTTCGCCCGGCCGGTCCGCACAACCCAACCCCAAGACCGGGGGATGGCCCCGGCAAGAACGTCCGATTCGTGGGCATGAGTCCCAGCTCGCCCGGCAAAAAAAACAGGGGGGACCGGCCCCACGACGCCGCGGGGACAGCCCCCCTTGGAAAATCCCGATAGCCCTTACAGGAACAGGGAGACGCCGACCAGGATATTGTGCATGTACCCCCAGTCCTTTATTTCGAACTCGGAGTACTTCCAGCTGAAGCGGTTGAAGCGGTACTCGATGCGGATCGCCGCCGAATTGCCGATCCGGAGCTTAATCCCCGCCAAACCGGTGTAGGCGAAGCTCTTTGTGTTGGAGCTGCCTTCGACAATGCCGAAGATGGGGATCCCGTTGCCGATCCCGGCCCCGCCGCCGATGAAGGGGACGACGCCTCCGGCCAGGCTGAAGTTGTAGAGGAGCTTGCCCTGCAGGAAATAGGTGGTGCTCCCGCTGTCTTCGCCCATCGGGATGAAGACCTGAACCTCGGGCTCGAACTCAAGGCCTTGCCAGAAGTACCAACCGAAACGGACAGGGACGCTCAGATAGCTCAGGCTGTCCGATTCGTCGCTATCGAACTTGAGGCTGTAGTAGGCCATCGACGTGCCGAGCTCGAATTTCCCCGGGATGGCCTGGGCCGAGGAAATGCCCACTGTGGCGAACAACAGAAGAATGAGGATCGCGCCAATCTTCTTCATGGAAAAGCTCCTTAAAACAGATTCAATTGTTTAGTCGGCCCAGGAGCCCGGTTTTGTAATACAATGGGGTCGGACCTCAGCATTATGATTATTATCAATATGATAAGCCCAAAAAAGAGACTCGAATCGGCTTATAACGGCTGTTTTTGCGCCCAAAAATGAAAAGTCAGCGTGAAGGGGTACGGCGATTTCTTCATTTTTGGGGTCAAAAACACGGGTTATAAGGGTTTTCGACTCCCGATTTCGCAGTTATCATATTGATTCTATTCTGATTGCTGAGGTCCGACCCCATTGGAAAACCTCTTTCCATTTTCCGGGCTCTGTGCTATAAGTCCCAAACGGTTGCCATGAAAACGCTACTCGTCGTCAATCCGGTCGCCGGCCACGGGCGCGGCCGAAAGGTCTTCGATGAGCTCGAGCCCCGCCTCCGGGCCGCCTTTCCCGCCCTCGAGGTCCGCTTCTCCGGCTACGCCGGCCACGCGGTCGAGATTGGCCGCGAGATCGCCCGCGCCGGCTTCGACCGGCTCCTCTCGATCGGCGGCGACGGCACGCCCTACGAGCTCCTCAACGGCCTCTACGCCGACGGCCGACCCGCCCGCCTCCCCGAGATCGGCCAGATCCCGGCCGGGACCGGGAACTCCTTCCTCCGCGACTTCGACATCACGACGCCCGAGGCCGCCCTCGACGCGATCGTCGCCGGCCGCCGCCGCAAGGTCGACCTGCTCGAGTTCGAGGAGCAGGAGCGCGGCCGGACCGTCCGCCGCTATGCCCTCAACATCATCGGCGTCGGCCTCATCGCCGACATCCTCCGGCTGACGAACGAGCGCCTCAAGTTCATGGGCTCGGCCGGCTACAGCGCGGCCGTCCTTGCCCGCCTGGTCAAGGGCATGTCGAACCGCATCACCATCGCGGCCGACGGCCGCGCGCTCGAGGTCGCCGACAGCGCCCTCGTCATCTCCAACTCCAAATACACCGGCGGCAAGATGAAGATCGCGCCGCACGCCGACACGGCCGACGGCCGGGCCGACCTCGTTCTCTTCAACGACGTCAACCGCCGCGAGATCGTCTCGATCTTCGCCGGCGTTTTCTCCGGGAAGCACGCCGGCCACCCTCGCGTCCACATGCGCCAGGCCGCCGCGATCGCGGTCGAGTCCGACCCGCCGCTCCGGCTCATGGCCGACGGCGAGCTCATCGGCTGGACCCCGCTGCGGCTCAAGGTCCTGCCGGCCGAGCTCGACTTCCTGGCTTGACCGTGCGCCCATGAGAACGCTCTTCGACCGGTTGCGCTCGCTCCTCATCTGGACCGTCGCCCTGCCGGTGTTCGTCGTCGCCTGCGCCCTCGTCTGGCTCGGCTCCTTCGTCCTGCGGGGCCGCGCCCTCGAAGCCGTGCTCAAGGCCGGCTGTCGGGCCGTCCTCCTCGCCTGCGGCATCCGGGTCAAGGCCCGCGGCCGCGAGAACATCGTCCCCGGCCGGCAATACGTCGCGATGATGAACCACGTCAATTTTTTCGATCCCTTCGTCTTCCAGGCCGCCTTCCCCCCGGCCCTGCGCGGGGTCGAGGAGGAGAGCCACTTCCGCTGGCCGGTCTACGGCGGCACGATCCGCCGCCTGGGCATGTTCCCCATCAGCCGGAAGGACACCGCGCGGGCGGTCGAGACCATGCGCCGGGCCGCGGCCTGGCTCAGGGAGCGCCCGCACGTCTCGTTCGGCATCATGCCGGAGGGCACCCGCACGCCCGACGGCAGGCTCGGCCCGTTCAAGCGCGGCGGCTTTCTCCTGGCCGTCGAGACGGGGCTCGACATCCTGCCCGTCGTCCAGAGCGGCGCCCTGAAGATCAACCGCAAAGGCAGCCGGCTTATCCGGCCCGGGCGGGTCGAGGTGACGATCGAGCCGGCGGTCTCGACGGCGGGCTACGTCAAAGAGAACGCGGACGAGCTCATCGAGCGCGTCCGCCGCGTCTTCCTCGACCGCCTCGGGGAATAGACTCCCGGCCCTGCCGGCGGCGCTTCCGGCTTTTCTTCCGGCCCGGCACTCACGCCCCCGTTCCCGCTCGTCGGACCTCGCCCGCGTTGAGCTCCGAGAAGCGGACAAACGAGAAGCACTCGGGGATGTGAGAGTCGTAGACGCCGTGTTTGTTGAGGGCCCAGCCGGGGTGCGGCTCGACGACCGCGCCGCAGGACTCGAGGAGCTCGAAGCGGGAGAAGTCCAGGCGCCAGACGTCGCCGTCGCGGGGCGGCACGGCGCGCTTCCCGGCCAGATGTCTCAGACCGCGCCAGGGAAAGGCGATCTCGGCCGTCCAGCCGTCGTCGATGTCCGACGCGTCGTTGAGCGTGCCCTGGACCTGGACCGCCGCGCGCAGGCCGGGGAGGTCCCAGTCCATGAAGGCCCAGCGCCGGCCCCGGGGATGTCTTCCGAAGCGCATCCCGTCCTGGAAGCCGCCGAGGACGTCGACGCGTCCCGTTCGCGGATCGAACTCCGGGACGTCGAAGCGGCTCCCCTTCTTCAGCGCGTCCTGCCAGATGTAGAAGACCTCGTAGACCGTGCCCAGGGCGTTGATCTGGAACTCATAATAGCAGTCCTCGCCGCCGATGAAGACCTCGACGTCGTTCTCGGTCCAGACGAGGGAGTCGCGCTCGCGGAGCCGGGCCCGGACGTTGGGCTCGCTCACCCAGAAGGCGACATAGAGATACTCGTCGTCCCAGAGCGAGGCCATGCGGGTCTCGAGAAAGCCGGGGACCCCGCTCACGAGGTCGACGAACCGGTTCGACTTCGGCGCTTCGCGCCAGGCGGGCCGGTCCAAACGGCCGTCGATCGCGAGCTTGTGGGACGTGCGGAAGCAGGTGTAGCGCGCGAGATCGCTCTCGCCGCACCCGTAACGTTCTCGCGCGGTCATCGCTCCCTCCCTATTCCGCTATTCCGGTGACACACAACTCAATCACTGAACTCCCGATGGCGTCGAATTCGCCTTGTCGCCGGTTCCGAGCGCTTCGGTCATGTCGGAGTTATAGCCCGAATTCCGCCGACATACAACTCTCCCTTGGATTGAATGGGACCATTGGAAAAGCTTCAGGAGCGCGGCTGAAGCTTCAGGCTGGAGACGGCCAGGATGTGATTCCTTTCTCGATAGGATCCGATGATCCTGCCGTCCGGCATAACGGCCAGCGGATAAAATTCTCCGGGGTATCTTGCGCTCCAATTCAAGAGCAGCCTGTTGTCGTTTGTATAGGAATCAACCCCCAGCTCTCCCCCGGACGTAGGGAAGATATAAAGGAGCTGGTCTCCGCGTTCCAAAAACCAGCTGTACCCCCCCGTAATCCTGTACTGATTCCCGCTCTTCCCGGGATTCAGCTCTTGACATCGTTTGGGATCGAAATCGGTCTTCCTTTTCATTTCAGACTGAACGGATCCATCCGCGTTCCCCCAGCATCGTATCCAATAGCTGAGAGCGTCCATCGTATAGACAGCCCCTTTTTGAGAGACGAAGATTTCGGGCGTCGCATAGGATGGTGGGCAATTCCCGTAGGCTATCAGCGGAACGACGTAGAATTTATTTTGAATCTGCCCTTGTGTATTCGTCAAGAAAATGGCCTCACGATTGTCATTCACCCTGAATAGCCACCCATCCTCATAAAGGAAGACCCGTCTGGGAATAAACCCCAAGACTATGTCGTCCTGATACTCTCCCTTGTCCGAAAACACATACAACCGGTTGATGGTCAGAATGTAGATGTGATCTTCGTCGCACTTGATATCGGCAAATATCTGGCTAAACTCCCCGGGGCCCTGCCCCCTCTTCCCGAATCTCCTGACAAAGCTCATTTCCCCGTCATAAATGGTGATATGGGATTCCTTCCAATCCGCAACATAGATGTACCGGCTGTTCGCACAGACGGCCAGGATCGATGAATAAAAAAAGGGCGAAGAATTATCATCGCTCGAATACTCGCGTTCGATAAGGAAATCGACTTGACGGTCGATCAGGGTCTTGGAACAAGATGTCCCGGATATGACGACCAAGGCAAATCCAGCGACGGCGGCCAAGAAGATCGAGCGCTTCGACCGCGTTTCCTTGTCCATATTATTCTTGCTCCGATATCAGGGATTGAATGGTTGAATGGGGTCGGACCTCAGCATTAGGAATATTATCAAATAGATAAGCCCAATAAAAGGCCCTGAATCGGTCTAAAACCGCTGTTTTTAGGCCCAAAAACGGAAATTCGGCTAAGGGGGAACGATAGATTTTTTGTTTTCGGGGTCAAAAACGCGGGTTATAAGGCTTCTCGACCCCCGAATTCACAGGTATCATATTGATTCTATTCTGATTGCTGAGGTCCGACCCCATTGGAAAAGAGGATTGTGTTGTATGTCACCGAAAAGAGGGTGTATCATTTGGCCCAAATCAAACCCAGGAGGATGCTATGCCCTCTCTCGCCTCGCCCGCCCCACGCTCTTTGCCCGCCCCACGCGCTCTGCTGGTCGCCCTTGTCGCCGTCTCCCTCGCCTTGCCCGCCCTGGCCCAACCGCCCCAGGGTCGGCGCGACCCGGCGCTCGTCCAGGGACCGCCCGCGGCCGCGGCCCAATCCCCCGGCGCCAAGCCGGCGTCGAGAGAGCATCCCAACCTCCCCGACGAGAACGTCTCGACGACGAACCACGTCATCACCGTCGGCGGCAAGCCCCTCCCCTACACCGCCGTCGCCGGAACGCTCCTCCTCAAGGCCGACGACGGCCGCCCGCGGGCCAACGTCTTTTTCACGGCCTATTTCCGCGATGACGTCAAGGACAAGGTCCTGCGCCCCCTCGCCTTCGTCTACAACGGCGGCCCCGGATCGGCGTCCGTGTGGCTCCACATGGGCGCCTTCGGACCGCGCAAGGTCCTTCTCGCCGACGACGGCAACGCCCTCCCCGGGCCCCCCGGCCGGCTGGTCGACAACGAGAACACGCTCCTCGACGTGACCGACCTCTGCTTCATCGACCCCGTCGGCACCGGCTACAGCCGGGCGGTCCCCGGCGAGAACCCGTCCCAGTTCTACGGCTACGTCGAGGACGTCGCGGCCGTCGGCGATTTCATCCGCCTGTTCACGACCCGCTACGAACGCTGGGCCTCGCCGAAGCTCCTCATCGGCGAAAGCTACGGCACGCCGCGATCGGCCGGCCTGGCCGGGTACCTCCAGGGGCGGTCGGCGGGCCTGTACCTCAACGGCATCGTCCTCATCTCGGCCATCCTCAACTTCCAGACGGCCCGGTTCGCGCCGATGAACGACATGGCCTACATGCTCTTCCTGCCCACCTATACGGCCGACGCCTGGTATCACAAGAAGCTCCCGGCCGACCTCCAGGCCAAGGGCCTCGCGGCGGTCCTCGACGAGGCCCGCGCCTTCGCCCTCGAGGAGTACGCCCCGGCCCTGCTCAAAGGGAACACGCTCGACCCGGCGGCCCGGGAGGCGGTCGCCCGTGGGATCGCGCGTTACACCGGGCTCGAGCCGGGGTTCATCGCCGACGCCAATCTGCGCGTCTCGCTCGGCCGGTTCACCAAGGAGCTGCTCCGCGCCGACCGCCGCACGATCGGCCGGCTCGACGGCCGGTTCAAGGGCTTCGACCTCGACGCGGCCGGCGAGACGAACGAGTTCGACCCGTCGAACGCGGTCATCAGCGGCCCCTTCCCGGCAGCCCTCAACAGCTACATCCGGGGCGAGCTCAAGTACAAGAACGACACGCCGTACGCCGTCTCGGGCGACGTCCGCCCCTGGAGCTACGGCAACGTCGAGAACCAGTATCTCAACACCGCGGAGACCCTGCGCGGGGCCATGGCGGCCAACCAGTTCCTCAAGGTCTTCGTGGCCAACGGCTACTACGACGGCGCGACGCCGTTCTTCGCCACCGAATACACGTTCTTCCAGACCGACCTCGCGGGCGACCTCAAGGACCGCGTCAAGATGGGCTACTACGAGGCCGGCCACATGATGTACATCCACAAGCCGTCGCACGCCCAGCTCAAGGCCGACCTCGCCGCCTTCATCAGGGACGCATCGGGGACGAAATAGGGCCGGGGCCGCCGGCTTCCCTATTGGAAGAGCAGGGAGAAAAGTACGGGGCGTCTTTGTGAATCAGGTTAGGTGTATTGAGTTGTGTGTCACCGTTTTATGAGCCGGTCGACGCGGTAGCCGGCGGCAAGGTAGAACTGAAGGTCGAAGGCGATGTCGTCGAGGTCGATCGGCGTCGTGCCGGTGAGCCGGAAGAAGGCCTGTTCGATCTCCTTGGCCCGGCCGCGCGGCCGCGGCCCGTCCCGGTCCGGGTCATAGGCCTTCCGGAACTCCTCCCGCGCCTCACGGGCCCCCGGCGGAAGATCGTCCGGGCTGACGTAGGGCTCGCCCGCGCCGTCGAGACGGACCCAGTTCTCCTGGAGCGCCCGCACGGCCGGGTAGAGGTGAGGCGCGCCGGGGTCGTTGAAGAAATAATGAAAGGGGGCCGCCGCGTCGATATAGGTGTAGTAGATGTCCCAGAGCGGATCCGCGGACCCCATCCAGGCCAGTCCGAACTTGGCCGCGAGATCGATCGGCTCCGAGAAGCCGACGAGCGTCAAGTCGTTCGGATCGAGCGTCCGGTCGCTGTAGTAGAAAGGGACATAGCTTTCGGCCAGGGCCCGGACGGTCGGATACTCGGCGGGCCGGCCGGCCAGGCCCGGATAGCGCGACTGGGCGTTCGAGCCGTAAAGGCCCGTCGCCGGGTCGCGGCAGACGACGAGATTGTGGTCGGCGTCCTGGCTGGCCTCGAGCATGACCAGGCGCGGCTCGCGGCCGTGGAGGAAGTTCACGGCATAGGCGAACATGGCCCCCTCGAAGCAGTGGGCCAGGCCGGTCCGCAGGACGAGCCGCGGCGGCATGGCCGTCTCCTCCTGGTCGACCGAGGCGTGGTCGTCGTTGTAGTAGAGCTCGTTATCGAGGAACGCCTGGACCTTGGCCGGCGTGTCGAGGGCCGCGAGGATGACGAGCTCGTCGCCGGCGAAACGGAGCCCCCGTCCCCGGCAATGGGCGGCAAAGCCCAGGAGCGCGTCCCGCCCGAGGGCCTCGCGATACGGGGCCGCGAGCTCGCGGAGCTTCTCCTCCGGCGAAACTTTGGGGACGCCCTCCTTGGGGATCGGCTTGCTCACGAGGTCCCTCCGCCGGCCTGATATAGCATAGCGACCGCGCCGAATCAAACGCATTTGATCCTCCGAACCGAGGGGACAGATCCGAGGGTCCGAGGGGCCGGTTGCCCGCCGGGACGGGAAGTGCTATCCTACGGCGCTTATCATGAGACAGCACGATACGACGCCGTCAGCCCTGACCCCGGGCCGCATCGCCCGCTTCTGGCTGCCGCTCCAGGCCACGTGGCTGATGATGGCCGCCGAAGGCCCGTTCCTGGCCGCCGTCATCGCCCGGCTGGCCTCCCCCAAGGAGAACCTGGCGGCTTTCGCCGTGGCCACGGCCCTGGCCTGGATGGTCGAATCCCCCATCATCATGATGCTCTCGGCCTCGAACGCCTTGGTCAGGGACGGCGTCGCCTATCGAAAGCTGCGGCGCTTCTCGAACGCCCTCAACGGCGGCGTCACCGCGGTCATGATCGTCCTCGTCGTCCCGCCCGTCTTCGATCTCGTCGCCCGCGGCGTCATGGGCCTCACGCCCGACCTGGCCCGGCTGGCGGGTCAATCGATGATCTTCCTCGTGCTCTGGCCGGGGGCCATCGGATTCCGCCGCTTCTACCAGGGCATCCTCATCAGCCACGGGCGGCCCCAGGCCGTGACCTGGGGGACGGTCGTCCGGCTCGCGACCATGGCCGCGACGGGGCTTCTTTTGGCCCTGGTCTTCCGGCTGCCCGGCGCGAGCGTCGGGACGGGCGCCCTCGGCGCCGGCGTCATCGCCGAAGGCGCGGCCAGCTGGGCCATGGCCCGGGCGACCGTCCGGCGCCTGTGCCGTCAAGACCCGGCCGAGTGCGCGTTCGGGAACGCGCTCACCGCCCGCCGGGTGGTGCGCTTCTACGCCCCGCTGGCCCTGACCTCGTTCCTGTCCTTCTTCATCAACCCGCTGACGACCTTCTTCCTCGCCCGCGGCCGCATGCCCCTCGAGTCGCTGGCCGTCCTGCCGGTCGTCTTCGGGCTGTCCTTCGTCTTTCGGACGGCCGGCATCGCCATGCAGGAGGTCGTCATCGCGCTCGTCGGCGACGGAGGCGAGAATCGCCGGATCCTCGGACGGTTCACGCTCTGGGTCGGGGCGGGGTCGGCGGCCGGCCTGGCCGCGGTCGTCTTCACGCCCCTGGCCGATGTCTGGTACGGGCGGGTCTCGGGGCTCTCGCCGGAGCTCACGGCCTTCTCCATCCTGCCCGGCATGCTCCTCGTCCTGGTCCCGTTCATCGAAGCCTTCCTCTCTTATCAGCGCGGCGTCCTGGTCAAGGCCCACCGCACGACGCCCCTGAGCGTCGCTGTCGCCGTCCAGCTGGCCGTGACGACCGCTGTATTCGCCGCGATGATCCTCGCGCTCAAGACCGTGGGCGCCCTGTCCGTCGGCCCCGCCCTGACGGCGGGCTACGCGGCCGGCGTCGGCATTCTCTGGGGCGTGGGCCGCAGGTCGGGCCGGCGGAGCTTCTTATGGGCGCCGGACTCGATGTAGGGCTTGAACCGCTCGATGATGAAGTATGGCATAGATGACGGTGGCGTGCCGGGCCCCGTCGCCGCTCTGGTCGAAGATCTCGTAGAACCCGCCACCGGGCTTGGGCTCGATATAGAGGCGAAAGGGCTTCTCCGCGAAACTGTGGTCCCACCAGCCGGTGATGTCCCCCGTCAGGGCATCATAGACCTCGACGGGTGGGGCGGGCAAGGTGACGTCGAACGAAAAGTCGAACGCCGAAGCGGGTTTGGGTTGCTCCTGGTCCGGAACGCGGGAGCCGGCCGGCCGCGGCAGGCCCAGGCCGAGGACGACGAGAGAGAGGATGACCAGGCCTCGATGGCTTGTTCTCATCGGGACGATCTCCTCGCGGGCGTTTTCCGATTATGCCCGCTGGCGAGTTGGAGAATTCGGAAAATGGTATTGTGTCCCCGATTTAAAAAGGCAGACGCCTCGGGCCCGAGGCGTCCGCCCCGAAAGACGAACCGAGTCTCGGAGGGCCGGTCCCCTATCGGGGGCCGCCGCTCCGCGCGTCAGGCGCTCAGTAACGGCCGCGGCCGCCGCCGAATCCGCCTCTGCCGCCGCCGCCGCCGCCCGCGGGCCTGGGCTGGGCTTCGTTGACCTTCAGATTGCGGCCCTTGAGGTCCTTGCCGTTGAGTCCTTCGATGGCCTTGATGGCCTCGTCCTTGTTCGGCATCTCGACGAAGCCGAAGCCGCGCGACTGGCCGCTCATCTTGTCGGTGATGATGGCCGCCTTTTCGACGGTCCCGTAAGCCTGGAAGGCCGCGCGGAGATCGTCCTCGGTCAGGTTGAATGAGAGGTTGCCGACGTAAATATTCATCTCGTCTCCTTCGACGAAGGGTCCGGCCGGTGGCGACCCGGACGTCCCTGTTCAAAAATCGATCGCAATAAAGGAGAGGAGATCGCCGGCTGTTTGGGCCTCAGGCCTCCGTGCCTTTATCCGACCCGCGCCCCCTCAACGGGGGAATTACGGGCAATATGCTAGCACAAACGGCCTTCGCAATCAAAGTCAAGCGGTCATTGACATGGACCGCGGCGGGCGATATCTTGTCCCGAGAGGAGGACCGACGACATGGCCATCCCCGGACTGACGATCATCGGCGAATCGATCAACGACTCCGTACCCTCGACGAAGAAGCTGTTCGACGAGAACGACGTCCCCGGCCTCCTCGAGCTGGCCCGCGGCCAGGACGAGCGGGGCGCCGCCTGGATCGACGTCAACGTGGGCCCGCGCCCGCCCGATTTCATGGCCGATCTCGTCCGCCGCATCCAGTCGGTCACCGGGAAGCCCCTGTCGATCGACACCCCCGACCCGGCCATCGCCGAGGCGGGCCTGCGCGCCTACGACCCCGAGCGGGCGGGCGGCCGCAGGCCGATCCTGAACTCGATCTCGCCGCTCCGCCTGGAGATGTTCGACCTCCGGGCGGTCCGGCCGTTCATGCCCATCCTCATGTCGTCGGAAAGGTACGAGCCCGGCGCCGGCTGCGCCAACGCCAACCGGACGGCCGAGGAGACCCGCCGGACGGCCCGCGTCCTCCTCGAGGAGGCCCGACGGCGCATCCCGGGGTTCACCAACGACCAGGCCATCATCGACCCGGGCATCGCCCCGATCGCCAGCGACTGCGAAGGCCAGCTCAAGCGCGTCCTCGAGTCGCTGGCCCTCATCCACGGCGACCCGTTCTTCGCCGGGGCCCATCTGTCGGTGGGCCTGAGCAACTTCACGGTCATGCTGCCCTCGAAGACCAAGGGCGGCGCGCCGGTCAAGGGGCCGCTCGAGAGCGCCTTCCTGACCCTGGCCATGCCCCGGGGGCTCGATTTCATCATCGGCTCGACCGTGCGCAAATACGAGATCCTGCCGGCCGGCCACCCGGCCCTCTGCTGTCTCGAGGACATCCTCAAGCTCGAGGGCGTCGAAACGCTCCTGCGACTCAAGACCTACTATGGCTAAGGCCTTCCACGTCGAGCTCCAGACCCCCAAGCGCTCGTCCGAGGACGTCGAGAAGGACCTGCGGACGTTCGAGGACAAGTACAGGAAGGTCATCGAGGCGGGCTGGACCGTCTGCATCACCGACAACCCCATGGGCCTGCTGAGCTACGGGGCCATGGAGACGATCGAGCTCCTCGGCCTGCCCGTCCTCCCGGACCGGCTCATGGTCCACCTGAACACCTTCCATCCGCGCCGGGAGCTCGACGAGATCCTCGGCGCGTTCGAGGCCGCGGGCGGGCGGCACCTTCTCGTCGTCTCGGGCGACGGCAGTCAGCGGCTCCACCGCCTCGAGCCGGCCGAGATCGGGATCGACTGCGCGACCGTGACCTCGGTCGAGCTGCTCCGTTACATCGACCGGGAGCTTCCCGGGAAGCTCGCCTGCGGCGTCGCCTTCAACCCGTACGAGCCGCAGGACGCCGAGATCGAGAAGATGAAGAGGAAGGCGGACGCCGGGGCGTCCTTCATCATCACCCAGCCCATCATCGGGCGGGACGACCGGCTCGCGGGCCTCGGGCCCTTCGGCCTGCCGGTCATCCTGGACGCCTGGATGTCGAAGAAGCTCCACCTGCTCTCGGAGTGCGTCGGCCACGAGATCCCCGAGGGGACGCCCTACGACCCGATGGAGAACCTGAGGGAGCTGAGACGGCATTACCCCGACTACGGCCTCTACCTGGCCATCCTGGGCTTCAAGACCCAGTACCCGCTCCTGGCCGATTTCTGGAAGTGATCGGGTCTTACGATACCCGGCCGCTCAGGACGCCTGTTGCGGCAGGAGGCCCGAGCGCACGAACCTGCCCGCGTCCTGACCGATCAGGTCGGCCGCGGCGTCCCGGCCCTCCGGCGCGTCGTGATAGCAGGCCTGGTAGGCGGCCAGGGCCAGCTTGGCCCGGCCCTTGATGTCGCACTTGGCGTGGATGCGCTTGACGTGCGTCCGGACCGTGAGGGGCGAGATGAAGAGGCTCTCGGCGATCTCCTGGTTCGTCAGGCCGAGGCCCAGCAGGCGAAAGACCCGGAACTCGGATTGGGTCAAGGTGTGGATCTGAGCCAGGACCTCTTCCTTCCGGCAGATCTGCTCGGCCTGACGCTTTTTCAGCTCGTCGATGTCGGCGCTGTCCCAGTGGTGCTGCCAGACGAAATCGTTGATCTTGTTCTTGACGATGGTCGAGATAAAGGACCGCGGCGGCGTCCAGCCCTCGCCGAGCTTCCGCAAGGTCAGGAACACGGCGAAGTGGACCTCGGCGATGATGTCGTCGACGCAGGGCACGTGGCCGATGGCCCGGAAGACGGTGGAGCTGATCATGCCGCCGTACTCCCTGATGATCCTCTCCATCAAGGAGTTGTGTTTCGTCAGGACGTCAGTCATGTCGTTCCTCCAAGTCGTTCGGGTACCGTCAGGGCGCCGGCCCGGCCTCCCGGACCGAAGCCCCTCGTTGGCCAACGTATCAGCCCAGGATGAACTGACTATTAATCGAAGATTAATTTCAGATTAAAATTGGAATCTCAAAATTCATTCTATTTTCATATATCTTTCATCTATCGGGCGTATAATGGAGCGCGTCTGGAAGTCTCTCAGGAGCTGTGCCGATGCGAGTCCTCGTCGTCGAAGATTCGAGACGCCTGGCCGGGATCATCAAGCGGGGCCTTCTCGAGGAAGGATACGCCGTCGACAACGCCCATGACGGCGAAGAGGCCGAGTACATGGCCGAGACGACGCCGTTCGATCTCATCGTCCTGGACGTCATGCTGCCCAAGAAGGACGGCGTCGCCGTCTGCCGTGACCTCCGGGCCAAGGGGGTGAACACGCCGATCCTCATGCTCACCGCCAAGGACAGCGTGGAGGACCGGGTCACCGGCCTCGACTCCGGCGCCGACGACTATCTGGTCAAGCCCTTCGCCTTCTCCGAGCTCCTGGCCCGCCTCCGGGCCCTGCTCCGCCGCGAGGTCCTCCCCAAGACCCAGAAGCTCCAGGTCGGGGAGCTGGCCCTCGACCCGCAGAGCCGGGAGGTCTGGCGCGACGGGGACCAGCTGGACCTGACCGCCAAGGAATACGCCATTCTCGAATACTTCATGCGCCGGCCGAACGCCGTGGTCACGCGGACCATGCTCGGCGAGAGCGTCTGGGACTACGAGTTCGACGGGCTCTCGAACATCATCGACGTCTACGTGCGCCGCCTCCGCCAGAAGATCGACCGCCCCGGGCAGGCCAGCCTGATCCAGACGGTGAGGGGGGCCGGCTACCGACTGCGCGTCCCATGATCGCCCACAAGAGCATCAAGTTCCGTCTGACCGCGCTGTACCTCGCGGCCATCGCGGTCGTGCTGATCATCTTCGGGACGATCGCCTATTACCTCCTCAAGATGAACCTCTACCGCAATCTGGACGTCTCGCTGAGCGCGCGCTCGGCCGAGATCCAGAGGTCCATCCGGATCGAGGGCGGCCGGGCCGTCTTCGACGAGAAGGTCAACGAGATCGTCCTCGTCTACGACCCCAGCGGCGCGCTGTTCCAGCGGCAGGGCCCCACCAACGTCGAGTTCGCCAACATCGGCCGGACCGTCGAGCGGGCGCTGTACGGCCAGGCCTCCTTCGTCTCGGCCGTGACGCCGGAAGGGCCCTACGTCCGTCTGTACGCGGCCCCCTTCAACACCGGCGCCGGGACGCGCATGGCCCTGGTCGTCGGCCGCCTGCCCAACGAGATCCTGGCCATGCTGGCCACCTTCCGCCTGGTCATCCTGAACTCGTCCTTCCTCGTCGTCTTCCTGGCCGGCGTGGGCGGCTGGTTCCTGGCCGGCCGGACGCTGAAGCCGGTCGAGCGCATCGCCGACATCGCCCGGGGCATCGGCGAGAGCGACCTGAGCCGGCGCATCGACGTCGAGAGCGACGACGAGCTCGGCCGGCTGGCCTCGACCCTGAACGGGATGATCGCCCGCCTCGAAGAGGCCTTCGTCAAACAGCGCCAGTTCGTGGCCGACGCGTCCCACGAGCTGAGGACCCCCCTGGCCGTCATCCAGGCCGAGTCCTCGCTCGTCCTGGAAAAGCCCCGCAGCCAGGACGATTACCGGAGGTCGCTCGAGCTCGTGGCCCAGGAAGTCGCCTACATGTCGGAGATCGTCGGCAAGCTGCTCATCCTGGCCCGCAGCGACTCCGGCAGTGAGCCGTTCAACGTCCAGGACGTCGACCTGGCCGAGCTCCTCACCGGGCTGTCGCAGGACCTCGAGGCCCTGGCCCAGGAGAAGGACCTGCGGCTCAGCTTCGCCCCCCTGGACGGCGTCTCGGTCCGGGGCGACCGGGTCCGGCTGAGACAGCTGTTCATGAACATCCTGGACAACGCCGTCCGCTACACCCCGGCCGGCGGCTCGGTCAGCGGCTCGGTCGTCCGGCAGGACGACCAGGCGATCACGACCATCACGGACACGGGCATCGGCATCGCGGCGGAACACCTGCCGTTCATCTTCGACCGGTTCTACCGGGTGGACAAGGTCCGGACCGACGACGAAGGCGGCACGGGCCTGGGCCTGTCGATCGCCACGACGATCGCCAAGACGCACGGCGGGTCGATCGAGGTCGAAAGCCGGGTCGGGGAAGGCACGACGTTCCGGGTCCTCCTGCCCGTGGCCGGGCCCCCGGCCAAGCCCCCGACCACGACCCTCCCGCCCCCGCCTACTCCCTGATCCGGAAGACCTTTCCGGCCGCCGCCGTCAGGACGGCCGCCAGGGCGGCCAGCACGCCCACCGAAACGGCGATGTCGGCGAACCCTCCCTTATAAATCGGGCACGATAGGGGCAACCCTCATAAGAAAACCGTTTAAGAAGCCCTCGAAATGAGCGTTCATATTCTGAATCCCTGGAAGAATAAACAAAATTCTACCCTGCGTTGTTGCCCCTACTAGGGTCGGATTGAGCACAGGAATATAGCGTCTATATTTGCTCTGGGAATCTATAGGAAACTGCGCTCCCGTCATCCTCCTAATAGAATCCACATCCATGAATTCTTTCTTGGGCACAAGCCCAAGTACTGACCAACGATCTTGCATCTCGTTCAAGACCTTGAAGAATTCTAAGCAGGGTCGACAGGCGTTTTTTGAAAAGAAGACATAAAGGATTATGGGGGGTCTTCGGCCGTTATCCTCTGTGGATTGACTGACTGGAAAGCCCGACAAAATCGGTGTTTTCTCATATTTATAGACATAACTCGCAGCCACGATCATGCAGACGCTCATTCCCACGATTGCCCGAAGCTTCATTATCGAATCCTGTAGTGCACGATTTCATGCCGAATGCCGCCGTCGCTGTCCATGATTCCGGACATGAGAAACAGGGCCTTTCCCTCTTCCTTGAAGGCAAAAGGAATCGGTCTCTGGTCATAGAATTGCACTTCCGTCAGCATGCGCTCATCCTTGAGGCTTCCCTGGGGATCGTACAGCTGGAGGATCGGCTTCCAAGAACTGCTGCCGGCATGATAGTTTTCGTATAGGACGCCGATGAAATCGTCCGAGGCAAAGACGCCGACGACGAAAGAAAATCTCTGCAGTTCTTTTTCCCAGATTCGGGAAGCCCCTCGTTCGCCATAATGCTTTTTCATGGCGTCCGTCACATAGGGTTCCCGGAAAAGGGCGGTGGTCTTGCCGAATGAACTTGTTGTCCGCGATTTCAAGTCGATCCGGACGACATTCAATCTGGCCTGCCAGACATGATAGAGGACATCGCGATGAACGTGAATATGCGAAATCAACCCCAGGGGAGCGATGTTCTTGTAACGGGCCCTGTATTCCCCGTCCGTTCTGAATCCATACTTCATATGGGAGGGCATGAGGCCGTCGAGCTCGCCGGTCGAGAGATCGAGCGAATACACATCATGGCTTTCGTCACGCCTGCCGTTCGCCCCCCTGACGAGGCCCGCGATGACCACCTTGTCCCGCCAGAGACGGACATCCCAGACATTGAGGACTCCTTTCTGATACGCCTCGTACTGAAACGTTGCCGGCCCTTCTCTCCTGAAGCGCATGACCTCAAAACGGCCGAGATCGTAAAGGACCAAGTAGGGCCGCCGATAATCGCACGGCCAGGGTGTTATGAATTCTCCCGGGCCATGGCCTCGCGTTCCCCAAACCTGGGTTCTGGAGCCGCTTTGATCATAGACCTTGATATTGGCATCCCTCTGGTCCGGAATAAGGAACAGATCGTCCTCGGTCACAGCGATCCGAGAGGGGAAGAAAAGCTCGTCTTGCGACTTCAGGACGATGGTGCCGACATACTGGATTTCCGCGGCCCAAACGGCAACGTTCATGGCAAGACAGAAAAGGAGCATTCGCGGCAGCAACTTCAATTCGTTTCCCTCTAGATTTGTCTGAGGCGTTTGTCTTCCGGCCCAGATGGACCAGTGGGTCCGGCCCCGGGGCTTCGTTTGGAGCGTCCAGAGGAGCTCCGCGACCTGCTCGTCGGCGATGGAGCGGGGACGCCCGGGACGTAACTCATCATGCAAGCCGGTGAGGCCCTGTTGCCGGTAACGCTCCTCCACAGGACGACGGATTGACTGCTGTAGTCAACCTTGCCCGCGATCTCCTGATTGCTCAGGCCTGGGCAGACAGGAGGATGATCTTGGCCCTCGTAACCAAACCGCAGGGCATGGATCGCGAGTTGGCGATAGCGCTCAGGTCTCTGCCTCTTGGCTCGCTCAACACGATCGGCTTTCTGGGCCTTCCTGTTCTCATGGGCAACCTCCTTTTCGGATGGGCCCATGATTACAGCAATAATAAATATATAGTCTTGTTATTTATGATACATGACACTAGTTCTTCTCGCCCTTTTGGCCGTCCAATATCCTGATACTGTATTTGTCGACAGTATGGCTGTTCTCTTCCCTTTCTATCGAAAACAGAACGCCGCTATCTTGCTCGATGCTCCCAGTAGCCCATATGGGATATCCACCAAGATATGAAAATTTATGACTCGCGTAGAGGGAACTGTCTTTGTATGCATTCAATATGAAGCCCTTGTGGGCCAAGTTTTGCCCGTCAATGTCCATAATAAATACTAATAGGTAGCTATTCATGGAAAATATTTGGGGAGGGGACAGTTCAGACAGAGCCCATGGCCTATATGAACCTTCCATTGGTTGCGATATAGCTTGCGGAGGGAAGAAATGCAACCGCCCTGTATCATCTGTTATCATTGAGACAAGCTTTTCATCCTCATAAATCCTAATTTCATATGAGTACGGCGACATACAATATAGCTGATGAGTTTCAAGCCGATAATGTACAGAAATTGGCGCACCAAATGCCTTCTCGTCGATACCAATCCTTTGGACATTCTCTCGAATTCTTTCTGGTAAATAGTAACGCTCTCCAAAACTCCTTATGAGATTGCCTTCTTGACCAATTATGCTGAAAGGCTTTTCTATGGATGGCGAAGAGCTGAGGATTACTAGCTCGTCATTATCATTCACATACAGATCCTTCGCAGATAAGATTCCTGTTTGAATGTTCTTCTCAAATTCGCCATCAACAGAATATATACTCACCTTGCCCGAATCCAAAATATAGACTCTATTCCTCCTTATCCACAACTTTGTAGGATTATAGAGAAACTCCCTATTAATCGAAAGTTTCCTACTTCTCAATGCCTGCAGATTATTCGAATATTCTTTGTCATTGTTGCTCATGAAAGCGGGATTGCCTATGATCTTTAAAAATCGAAAATCCCTATCGTATTTCTGAACAATTTGTTTTCTCTGATCCAAAACATATATATTGCCGTTTTCATCCGTTTTTACGTCGCCTATATAAATGAAGCTGTAATCTCTATTGTTCGTGTCTATTTTTATTGAGCCAATCTTGGTAATAGAAATGTCATTCTGGTTGGACACCTCCGGGCGGGCCCTGCTTCCCAGGCTTAGCACAACTAAACACAAAGCATGCATCAAGATGAATTTTTTCATTTTATATCCCCTTTTATCTTGCCTAGCCTACTTCGATATGACCGAAATATTTTTCGGCGTTATCGCGAGTGTATTCGTCGTTCATAACGTCACAATAATCTGCAAGCACTCTTGATAATAAAATCCTATAGCCACTACAAAATGCTCTATGCTTGAACTCACGACTAAGATGGTCTCCCACTTTGGCAACAACATAACATGCGCCGCATAGCCTTAAAGCCCAACATTGTAGACAGTCCTCTTGACTTATTGATATGTAGTGATTGACTAAATTGCGAATGGCTTCTTTATCTAAACCTTCATCGATGCTGCCGATGCGAATAGACTCGCCCAGCTTCTCACAAACATGGAAACCGCCATCTACAGATACGAAAATGCGGCGATGACCAGGTAAACAAATACCATTTGGCCACAGTTCCTCATTTATGAACCTTCGCTCCCTTTTGTAGATTGGCAGCCAATACTTATCGAATATTGCAGATAATACCTTAAATCGTGTGCTTCCCGTGTCACCTTTAATTAATAGGCTTTTATATTCATGCCTCCATCTGTTAAAAGCCCTCATAAATGACAATCTTTGTCTTGATATTTCAGGATCACCTATAAGCGTGCTATTTAAGTAGTTAGTGAAGGCAAAGAATATTTTACGCGATTTTTCAAGGTATTTATTATTACTAAAATATCGTGTCGCGCTTTCTGCGTTATTTGGATAACTTACGCACGAAAATCCCAGGCTTTCCCCTATATAAACGGGGCATTCATTGTTAAATAGCCCTAGGTTGTTTTGAATATGATCGAATGTTCCCTTGCCAGATAAATATCTGCGTTGGCTATCGTGTACAGACTTGGGGCCATCCAGACTTACGACCAGAGAAAATTTATTGATTTCCAGGAATCTTCTTATCTCCTCGTTGTTCAAGAGCGTTCCATTTGTAGTTATCGAGAAAACAAGCTTGCCCGTTCTGTTGAGCGTGGCATGCAATTGTCGTGAAAATTCCACCGCCTCTCTTATAACGGAAAAGTTCAGTAGTGGCTCTCCACCATAAAAAGAGACAGCAATAGTCCCAGAATCGGCCGTCCTCGTCATAAAATACTCAATGGCCCTTCGTGCGACCTCCGCATTCATCATCTTATCCGAATGAGTACGTTCGTACGAAAATTTCCCGGAATAAACGCAATATGAGCATCGCATGTTACAGCGTTCTGTAACATTCAGTATCAATTGCCCTAGGCTATTATCAAGGCAAGAATCCGGCCGGTTCATTCGTAAAGAGGCAGGCATCTTAAATGTAAAAAGCTTATGATCCTTAATAGCGTGGGATATTTCATCATAACTATTGCGAATATCCTGATATTCCATCTTAAGACGATATTTCGGTTCAATACTCTTGAACTGCGGGAACTCGGGATTCTTTCCGTTAGGGCGAAATTCTTCTATCATATCATAGACGGCCTTATTTACTTCGACTATCACATTGGAAGGAATATCATAGATATAATATTTTGATTTCCCCTTCAGCTTATATATCATCTGGCTCTCCCGTATTAAATTCCGTTCTCATGTACGATTCTCGCGCGTAAATAAATCCATATTGATCGTAATTAGCAGGTTGGAAGCTTCTGCCCAGCGGCTGATTGCATCGATTACTGAGCCTCGCATATTATATAGTGACAATTACTAAAGTTTGGGTATGTACTGATGTCATGCATACTCAATACCGGGCACGGCGGGATTTTCGAGCTCTGGAGCAGCGGCGAAAACGTGCTGCACGTCTTTTTGCGACAGGCCAAATCATCCTGACCTCCATTGCGCGGCACCTGCAGGTGAGCCGCCAGGGCGTCAGCCGGTGGCACAGGGCCTGGCAGCAAGGCGGAGCCACAGCGCTGCGAGGGGCCGGCCGGAAGCCCAGGCTGAGCCGGGAGCAAAGGCAGGGGATTGAGCGGGCTTTGCGCCAAGGAGCGCGTGCTCACGGACACGGCACGGATATCTGGACTCTGCCTCGCATCGCGGCGGTCATCGAACGGCTGACGGGCGTTCATTATCATCCGGGCCATGTCTGGAAGCTGCTCGGGGCGATGGGTTGGTCTCTGCAACAGCCTGCCCGGCAGGCTCGGGACGCAACCCTGAGACGATCCGGTACTGGGCCACCGCAAGACGCCTGGGGGTAAAAAAAGCGCTCGGCGCCGGAAAGCTTGGATTTTCTTCGAGGGCGAAAGCGGCGTCTCCAAACGGCCCTCGGTCCGGCGAACCTGGGCGCCGCGGGGGAAACACCCGTCCTGATACATGCTTTCTGCTGGAAATCGCTTCCCGTTTGAGCCGCTCTGGGGTCCCGCTGGGACGGCAGGCACAGCCGTTTGTTTTTTCAGACGCGTCCGGGCAGTTACAAAGCGGAAAGTCTGGTCTTGTTCCTCCGGGATCTCAAACGGCACCTCCGCAGGCAGAAAGCGACTCTGATATGGGACGGGTTGCCGTCGCACAAGAGCCGGCTCATGGCCAAATATTTGAGCCGTCAACGCTGGTGGCTCTGTGTGGAACGTCTTTTTTTGCCCGGATATGCGCCGGAGTTGAATCCCGCGGAGACCGTTTGGGGAAACATCAAGGGACAGGAATTGGCCAACGTCTGTGCCGATGATCTGGCGGGTGTCAATCGCGCCGTCCGAGGCGGACTTGAGCGAGTGCAACGCTCCCCAACGCTGGCCTTTTCTTTGCTTGGCCACGCCAGCCTCGCTTTTTTACTTCTGTGTCACCCTTTTATGCGAGCCTCAGTAATACGTATGATATCAACCGAAATCAACCGGGAACGATTCAGAAGCATCAATAAATATACATCCACATGATTGTATGTAACATTGATTATTCATTACCAACAAATATGTGTTATTATTCTGATCACAAAAATTTTGAATGGTATAGCACCTGCATTCGCAATAGCAACATTCACCATCGATACCTTTTTCGGCAAGTGTCTTTATCATCTCAATATCCTTTAGATATACCTAAAACCATATTCATACCACATCCATTCACAACATGCAGTATCGCAATGAGTTTCGGGTAGTTGGCAATTACAAGAACACCAGCAAAAGCAAGAGGGAGGGTACCCTTGGAGGTCTTTCTTAGGAAAATCGGGGATTGGGCGTATAAGGCTCATTGGAAGACACGACATAAACAGATTAACCATCACTCTCTCCCTTAGAAATAATATATAGCTATCTTTTTCCTTTTGTCAAGTATTTATTTTCTTTTCACAGGACTTCCCCCATTTTATATTGAGTCAAAGAGCTAATGTATCCTTCATGATGATCCTTTATCAAGACCCCAGTCCGGGCGCTAACGATGATACCCCCGAACCGTCCGCTTGTGGCCCTGCTCAATCCTCGTGCGGGTCGAGGTCCGCCCAAAAGCATAGGCCCCGCCGTAGACGGGATTCGTGAGCAGATGATGGAGCGTGTTGTAGACG
>JAXDAV010000008.1:0-9955 GCA_034679465.1 Candidatus Aminicenantota bacterium
TGACCGAAGCGGAAGCGGCCTTCCGCGAGCTGAAGAGCCCGCTGGGACTCCGGCCCATCTACCATCAGAAGGAAACACGGGTGGAGGCCCATATCTTCATCGCCTTCCTGGCCCTCTGCCTGCGTCGCTCATTGGCGCTCTGGATGGAGCGAAGCGGCCTGGGGACGGCGCCTCAGAAGCTCCTTGACGAGATGCGCCGCATCCACTCCCTCGATGTGATCTTAACCGCCAAACAGAAGACCGAGATCCGGCTGCGCCTGGTGAGCAGGCCCGAGGAATCGACCCGAGTCCTGCTCCATAGGCTGGGCATCAAGCTGCCGAACCGACCCAAAATCATTCAAAATGTAGTGGCGACTTTGACTGATTGAAAGACGTAACTCTAATCCCACCAACAAAACTGCTTCTCAAACTGGCGAACTTGGGTTAGGGGCATTGCCGGGAGAAAAGTACGGGACGTTTTTATGAGTGAGTCAGGCTTCTCTGATGGCTTGACCGTGGAGGCTGTAGGGGCCGGAGCCGGTGATGCGGACGGTGACGAAGCGTCCGGCGGCGGCCGAAGCGCCGTCGAAGTTGACGACCAGGTTGCCGGCCGTCCGTCCCGAGACGCGTCCGGCGCCCTTAGGGCTCGGCCCGGTGACGAGGACGCGCAGGTCCCTCCCGATGAAGGACCGGAGGATCCCCGTCTGGATCGACCTCTGGAGGGCCTGCAGGGCGACGAGCCGGCGCCGCTTGACCTCGAGCGGGACGTCGTCGGCGACGGCCGCCGCGGCCGTCAGGGGCCGGGGCGAATAGCGGAAGGAGAAGATCCCGGCGAAGCCCACCTCCCGGAGCAGGCCGCAGGTCGCCTCGAAGTCCTCCTCGGTCTCGCCCGGGAAGCCGACGATGATGTCGGTCATGAGCAGGAGCGAGGGCACGCTCCGCCGCAGCTTCCCGACCAGGGCCAGGTAATCCTCGCGCGAGTAGCCCCGGTTCATCCGCTCGAGGACCCGGGAGGAGCCCGACTGGAGCGGCAGATGGAGGGCGGGGCAGACCTTCGGGACGGCGGCCATGGCCCGGATGAGCTCGTCGCCGAAGCTTTTCGGGTGGGAGGTGATGAACCGGACCCACTCGATCCCCGGCACGGCCGCCACGGCTTCGAGGAGACCGGGGAGGCCCGTCCCGGATCCCGGGTCCCGGTAGGAATTGACGTTCTGGCCGAGGAGCTGGACCTCGACCGCGCCGGCCGCGGCCGCTTCCCGGACCTCGGCGAGGACGCCCGGCAAAGGACGGAACTTCTCGCGGCCGCGCGAGAAGGGGACGATGCAATAGGCGCAGAAGTTGTCGCAGCCCTCCATGACCGGGACGTAGGCGCACCACGGGGTCCGGCGGACGGTCGAGGCCGCGCCGATCTCCCGCCACTCCCGACCGAGGTCCGTCCGGATGACGGGGGCCTCGGCGGCGCGGGCGACGATCTCGACGAGGTCGGGGTAGCTGTCCGGCCCGGCTACGAAGTCGATGAACGGCATCCTTTCGAGGAGCCCGGCCTGGCGGACCTGGGCGACACAGCCGGAGACGCCCAGCACGAACGGCCGCTTCTTCTTGAGCCGCGAGAGCCGTCCGAGGCAGGAATAGAGCTTCTCCTCGGACTTCTGGCGGACGGCGCACGTGTTGACGATGACGATGTCCGCGTCCTCGGGTCCCGCGGCCGTCCCGGCCCCGGCCCGGGCCAGGACGCCGGCGATGTGCTCCGAGTCGTTCTCGTTCATCTGACAGCCGAAGGTCCGGACGAAGACCTTCAGGCCGGCGAGGGAGATCATGAACGGGGTCCGTTCGTCGGGCCGCCGTCGAGCATCTCGCGGGCGATCTCGCGCGAGGCCTGCGTCAGGCGGCTCCCGGCGATGAGCCTGGCGATCTCCTCGATCCGCTCGTCGCGGCCGAGCTGGCGGACACCGGTGAAAGTCCGCTCCCTCTCGATGCGCTTGTCGACGCTGAAGTGATGGGCCGCGGCCGAGGCGATCTGCGGCAGGTGGGTGATGCAGATGACCTGGTGGCGGCCGGCGAGATGGCCGAGCTTGCGGGCGATGAACTCCGCGGTCTTGCCGCCGATCCCGGCGTCGACCTCGTCGAAGATGAGGGTCTTGAGGCTCTCCTTGTCCTTGCCGGCCGACTTGAGCGCGAGCATCATCCGCGACAGCTCGCCGCCCGAGGCGATGCGCCTCAGCGGCCGGAGCTCTTCGCCCGGGTTGGGGGAGAGCAGGAACTCGACGTCCTCGGCGCCCTGGTCGCGGATGGTCGCCGGGTCGTCGAGGGACGGCGCCCGGGCGGCGAGCCGGACCTCGAAGCGGGCCTTGGCCATGCCGAGCAGGGCGATCTCCCTCTCGATCGTCCGTCCGAGCCTGGCCGCGGCCTTTTTGCGCTCGGCGCCCAGGCGGGCGGCGGCCCGGGCGTAGTCGTCGAACTTCGCCCGGACGGCGGTCTCGAGCTCCTGGAGCCGCTCCCGGCCGGACTCGAGCCCGGCCCGCTCGCGGCGAAGCCCCTCACCGTGGGCCAGGACCGCCTCGATCGTCCCGCCGTACTTGCGCTTGAGCTTCTCGATGACGCTCAGGCGCTCCTCGATCTCCTCGGCGTTCTCCGGCGCGGCGGCCCGGCGGTCCCGGAAGCGGACGAGCTCGTCCGCGGCGTCCTGAAGGAGAATGGACGCGTCCTCGAGGCCGCCCCGGAACTCGCCGAAGGACCGGTCGTAGGAGGCGAGGTCGGCCAGGACGGACTTGAGCCGGGCGATGCGGGGGACGAGCGAGTCTTCGCCGAGGTAGGCCAGGTCGAGGGCCTTGTCGACGAGGCCTGCGATCCTCTCGGCGTTGCGGAGGATGTCCCGTTCGCGGAGGAGCGCTTCGTCCTCGCCCGGCCTGAGGGCGGCCGCCTCGACCTCCTTGAGCTGGTAGGCGATGAAGTCGAGGCGCTGTTCGCGCTCCTTCTCCCGGCCTTCGAGCTCGCGCTTCTCCTGGAGCAGGCGCCGCAGCTCCTGGGCGGCCCGGGCCGTGTCGCGGACGGGGCCGGCGTCCTCGAGGGACTCGTCGAGGTAGGCGAGATGGTTCTCGAGGTGGAGAAGGAAGACGTGGTCGTTCTGGCCGTAGATGTCGATGAGGCGCGGGCCGATCTCGCGCAGGCGCCGGACCGGGACGAGGACCCCGTTGATGAAGGCCTTGCCCGTGCCCTGGCCGGTGACGGAGCGCTGGATGAGGAGCTCCCCGTCCTCGGGCCCCGGCAGGCCGTCGAGGTCGAGCGGGCGGCCGGTGACGTCGAAGACGGCCTCGACGAAGGCCTCGGGCTTCCCGGTCCGGACGAGGTCGGGCGAGCCCTTCTCGCCGAGGACGAGACGGATGGCGTCGATGATGATGGACTTGCCCGCGCCGGTCTCGCCGGTCAGGATGGAGAAGCCGGGCTCGAGAGAAAGCTCGAGGTCCTCGATCGTGGCCAGGTTCCGGACCCGCAGGAGCTTGATCATGACGCCCGGAGATCTAGCGGATGATGTAGGGGGCGAGCGCCCGTTCCATGTTGACGCGGCCGTAGCCGGCGCGGTCGTCGCGGCCGGGGAACGAGGTTCGGTTGATGTCGTCGGCCGTGTAGCGGATGATGCGCATGATGTCGTCGGCCGACAGACCGGGCTTGGCGCTCTTGAGGAGCGCGGCCATCCCGGCGACATGGGGGGACGCCGCCGACGTCCCCGAGGCGAAGAGGTAGGGCAGGTTCCCGGTCCCGACGTACCACTGGGGCGCGGGGCCGAGGATCCAGACGCCCGGCGCGGCCACGTCGACCTCGGGGCCGTAGTTCGAGAATTCGGCCATGATGTCGTCATAGTCGCTGGCGGCCACGGCCAGGACGGATCGGTCGTAGGCGGCGGGGAAGAGGACCCCGGCCAGGCTGTCGTTGCCGACCGCGGCGACGACGACGACGCCCTTGTCGTGGGCATACTTGCAGGCGTCCTCGAGGAAGGGATCGTCGACGTCCCCGCCCAGGCTGATGTTGATGACGGCGGCGCCCTGGTCGGCCGCCCAGATGATGCCGTCGATGATCCAGCTGTAGAAGCCGTTGCCCTCGGCGTCGGTGACCTTGACCGGAAGGATCCGGCAGTCCCAGGCGACCCCGGCGACGCCGACGCCGTTGCCCGTGCTCGCCGCCGCGATCCCGGCCACGTGGGTGCCGTGCCAGTGGTCGTCCGTGGCGTCCATGTCGTCGTTGGCGAAGTCGCGGCCGGCGGAGACGAGCTTGCCGGCGAGATCGGGATGCTCCGGGTCGACGCCGGTGTCGAGGATGGCGATGACGGTCTCCGGATCGCCGTGAGTGATGTCCCAGGCCTTGGTCGCCTTGATGTCGGCCCCGGCGGTCATCTGCGGCTGGAGATCCGGGCCGATGCCGAGGACGCCGCCGCGGTTCCACAGGGCGTATTGGTAGGTCAGGAAGTACGAATCGTTGGGAACGTCGGCCAGGCGGGCCCGGTAGTCGGGCCGGGCCAGCTCGACGTCGCCGTTGCGCCGCAGCATGGCCAGGGTTTCGGCGACGGAGACGCCGGCGGCCGTCCGGACGGCATAGACGCCGATGGCCCCGATCCGGCGCACGGTCGGGAAGCCGTAGGAGCGCAGGAGCCCCTCGGCGTAGGCCGGATGGACCTCGGGGCGGAAGCGGACGAGGACGCGGTCGGCCGCGTAGCGGGGGGCCCGGCGGCGGACCAGGGGCCTTTCGACCCGGAGATGGGAAGCCGGGCGCAGGACGGTGCGGCCCGGGCTCTTGGTCTGCCGGGCCGGGCCGCCGTCCCCCGGGCCCAGGGCGGAGCACAGGACGATGAGCGCCGTCGCGGCGGCCTTGGGGAGACTCTCGAGCGCCATGATCATGGTCCTCTCCTTGCCCTAGAACTTGTACAGGACGCCGAGTGACGCGAGGCCGTCGACGCCGCCGGCGTACGGCAGGATCCCGGCCTTGGCTTCGATCACGATGCGGTCGGTCACCGCCGCGTCGGCGCCCAGGGCGAAGCTGAGCTGGAGGTCGCCGCGGACGCGCTTCTTCTCGGCGCCGCGCAGGTCCTCCAGGGTCTCGCTCATCTCGAAGCCGGCCCTGAGCCAGCGGGCGCTGATCTCGAGGTAGGGGACGACGCGGCCGAAGACGAGGTAGGACAGGCGGGGCCCGACGGCGGCCTCCAGCCAGCCCGACGACCCCCTGGCCTCGCCCTCGACCGCGAAATCCTCGAGCGGCCAGGTCTTCGTCATCCCTATCGAATAGACGAACCGGGCCGCCCCGCCGATCTCAAAGTCCGAAAATCTATGGATGGGCGCGCGGACGTCCAGTCCCAGGGCGAAGCCCGGGAGCGGAGAGCCTTCGAACCGGAGGCTGATGGGCAGGGCGTTGAAGACCACGTCCCTGAAGTCGGTCATGGACAGGCCGGCCTGGACGCCCACGACGATGCCCTTGGAGAGCCCGAATTCCGCCCGGGCCGAAAGGAGGCCGGCCCGGACGCCGGAAGGGGACTCGTCGCCCCTCCAGCGGACCGTCCGGGATAAGCTCTCGTAGCTCAGCCCCGCGGCCAGCGGCTTGACGGCCAGCCCCGCGGCCGCGGCCTGCGAGGCGGCGACGGCGAGGGCCGCGCCCAAGAACAGAGCGCGTCGGATCGGCGTGTTCCCAGCCCGCATGTCGGGACCTCCCCCCTCCGGGGTCAGCTTTTCTTGACTTTGGTCTCCGGGGCGGCGGCCTTCAGTCGCTCGATCTCCTTGAGCCGCTGCGTCGCGGTCCCGGCCAGCTTCCGCCCCGGGTAGTCCGTGACCACCTTGGTGAAATACGGGAGGGCCTGGTCGTATCGCTTGATCATGAAATAGCAGTCGCCGAGATGGAAGTAGACCCGGTCGAGCCCGGAGAAGTTCGGATACGTGTTCATGATCTCGGTCAGCCGGCCGATGGCGGCCACATAGGCGCTTCGCTTATAGTAGCCGAGCGCGATCTCGGCGCTGTGGCCCGCCAGGCGCTCCTCGCATTCGGCGATCCGGGTCTGGGCCTCCTTGGCCTGGTCGGCGGCGGGATAATCGGTGATGACCTTCCTGAATTCGGCCAGGGCCTGGACCGTCTTGGACGGGTCCCGCCCGGGCTTCAGCATCTTCCTGTAGAAGGTCATGGCGATCTGGTATTGGGCGTAGGCGGCCGAGGGGGAGTAGGGGTAGGTGCGGATGAACTCCCTGTATTCGGCCGCGGCCAGGATCATGCTGCTCTCGTCGCCCTTGCGGAAATAGGCGTCGGCGATGAGGAGCTTGGCCCGCTGGGCATAGAAGCTCTTCGGGAACGAATCGATGACCTGCCGCAGATAGAGCAGGGCCTTCTCGGTGTCCTTCTTGATGTGCTGTTCGCCGAGCCTGTAGAGGGCCTCGTCCGAGGACGCCAGGTCCGGCGCGATCTCGGCCGTCTTCTTGCCGCACCCGGCGGCGAAGCCGAGCGCGAGGAGCAGGAGCCAGGCGGCGGCGAGAGGGATTCTCGGGGCGGGTTTGGTCATGAGGTCTTCCTCGCGATGTCTTTCAGGGCCCGGATCGCGGCGGCCGGATCGGGGGCGTCGAACACGGCCGAGCCGGCGACGACGATCTCCATGCCCGCCCGGATGATGTCCTCGACATTGTCGAGCTTGAGGCCGCCGTCGACCTCGATGGGCACGGCCAGCTTCTCGGCGCGGATCCAATCGCGCAACCGGCGGATCTTCTCCCGGCAGGCGGGGATGAAGGACTGCCCGCCCCAACCCGGATCGACCGACATGATCAGGACGTAGTCGAGCTCGCCCAGGACCTCCTCCAGGGCGCCGAGGGGGGTCGCCGGATTGAGGACGGCCCCGGCCTTGCGGCCCAGCGACCGGATCAGGCTCAGGTCCTTGTGGAGATGGGCCGTCGCCTCCACGTGGATGGAGATCCAGTCGGCCCCGGCCTCGTGGAACAGGGGGACGAAGGCCCGGGGGTTCTCGACCATGAGGTGGACGTCGATGGGCAGGCTCGTCTCCCGGCGGATGTCCGCGACGAGCTGAGGTCCCAGGGTCAGGTTGGGCACGAAGTGCCCGTCCATGATGTCGACGTGGATGAGATCGGCCCCGGCCTCCTCGGCCATCCGGACGGCCTGGCCGAGCCGGGCGAAATCGGCCGACAGGATCGAGGGGGCGATGAGGACCATCAGCGACTGACCTCGAGCGAGATGCGGTTGCGCCTCTGGACGCGGAAGCCGTTCGGGGGGTCCTGCTTGACGACGAGGCCCGCCGGGGCGCCGGGGTAATAGACGTAGCGGATGTCGGCGACCTTGAAGCCCCAGCCGTCGAGCCGGCCGATGACGCCGTCGGCCCTGAGCCCGATGAGGTCGGGCATGATATACCGGGCGTCGCGGCCGCCCTGGCTGAGGAGGAGCCCGACCGGGAAGCCGCGCTCGACGACCGTGCCGGGCGCCGGCCTCTGATCCAGGATCCGGCCCGCCGAAGCGCGGGGGGTGTGGACCTGCGTCAGACTGCCCTTCCTCAGGCCGGCGGCCTGGAGCAGGGTCATGGACTCGTCGAGGGTCTTGCCGGCGAGCTCGGGAACGGTCACGGTGCCGCTGCCGGAGCTGGTCTGGACCTGGACGACCGTCGTGACGCGGATCCGCGAGCCCGCGGCCGGATCCTGCCGGACGATGAGGCCCTTTTCGAAGCGGTCGCTCGCCTCGGCGCCCTTGGGGACGAGGCTCAGGTCCTTTTTCAGGAGCTCCGAGCGGGCCTGGGCGATCGTCTTGCCGGCGACGTCGGGCACGGTCACGACCTCGCTCTTGAGCAGGACCTGGGAGAAGATGACGGCGCTCAGGAAGAACAGGATGAGGAAAAGGAGCGAAGACAGGGCCGCGTTATAGAAAAAGTTCTTGGCCATCTGCAGATGTCACGCTCGGGTATTCGAAGACCATTATTATCATAACTCCCGGACTTAGTAAACGGCGCCGGCAACCGGGACGTTGCGCGCCTGCGCATCCGGGGCTATAATGCGGCTTTCGGAGGAAGACCCATGACGATTCCTTATTCGGATTTCCGGAGCGATACGGTCACGCGACCGACCGACGGGATGAGACGGGCCATGGCCGAAGCCGAGGTCGGCGACGACGTCCTCGGCGACGACCCGACCGTTCTCCGGCTCGAGCGGCTGGCCGCCGAGACGATGGGCAAGGAGGCGGCCCTCTTCTGCCCGTCCGGGACCATGGCCAATTCGATCGCGGTCAAGATGTGGACGAACGCCCTGGAGGAGGTCATCGTCGAGGAGCGCTCGCACATCTACAACATGGAATCGACCCACATGACCTTCATCTCAGGGGTCACGCCCCGGCCGGTGCGCTCGGCGCGCGGGGCGATGGACCCGAAGGACGTCGTCGCCGCCATCCGCAAGCCGAACGTCCATACGCCCCAGACGACCCTCATCTGCCTGGAGAACACCCACAACAATTGGGGCGGGGCGGTCGTCCCGCTCGAGAACTTCAAGGCCATGCGGAAGATCGCCGACGAGAACGGGCTGAAGGTCCACCTCGACGGGGCCCGGATCTTCAACGCCAGCGTCGCGGCCGGCGTCCCGGTCAAGGACTACGCCGGTCAGGTGGACTCCGTGCAGTTCTGCCTGTCCAAGGGGCTGTCGGCCCCGGTGGGCTCGCTGCTGGCCGCCGGCCGGGAGCGGATCGACTTCGGCCGCCGGCTCCGGAAAGCGCTCGGCGGCGGCATGCGCCAGGTCGGCGTCCTGGCCGCGCCCGGGATCATCGCCCTGACCGAGATGGTCGACCGGCTCGAGGACGATCACCTCCGGGCGAAGAAGCTGGCCGCCGGGATCAGCGGCCTGCCGGGCGTCCGGCTCGACCCGGAGACGGTCGAGACGGATATCGTCATTTTCGGCTTTGAGCATCCGTCGCTCTCGACGGCGGCGATGCTCGAGAGGATGCGGGAGAAGGGCGTCCTGGCCCTGGCCGTGAGCGGCGGCATCCGCATGGTCACCCACAAGGACGTCGGCGACGAGGACGTCGACCGGGCCGTCCGGGCGTTCCGCGAGATCCTGGCCTGATGCCTCTCGTCGTCCGAGAGATCGAAGCCAAGTCCGTCCTCAATCCCTCGAAGATCTACGATTACTGCGTCAATCCCTACACCGGCTGTGAGGTCGGCTGCGTCTACTGCTACGCCGCCCTGTTCATGCGCCGGTACAGCGGCCACAGCGAGCCCTGGGGCGAATTCGTCGACGCCAAGGTCAACGCGCCCGCCCTGCTGGCCAGGCAGATCGTCCGGGCCGCCAAGCGGGGGACGATCTGGTTCGCCTCGGTCTGCGATCCCTATCAGCCTCTCGAGGAGCGGTACGCGCTGACCCGCCGCTCGCTCGAGGCCCTGGCCGGCCGCGATTGGCCGGTGGTGATCCAGACGAAGTCGGCCCGCGTCCGCCGCGACCTCGACGTCATCCTCCGGATCCCGGACGTCCAGGTGGGCTTCTCGATCGCCACGGAGGACGAGGCGGTCATCCGGCTGTTCGAACGGAAGTCCTCGCCGGTCGCAGAACGGATCGAGGTCCTGCGGGAATTCAAGGCCGCCGGCGTCCCCACCTACGCGTTCGCCGGACCGCTCCTGCCCGGGAACCCGGAGCGCCTGGCCGGGCTTCTGGCCGGGGCCGTCGATCGCGTCCTCATCGACCGGATGAACTACCTCCCGGCCGTCAAGGCCTTCTACGCGCGTCACGGCCTGCTCGAGGCCCTCACGGACGGCTTCTTCCGGACGCAGGCCGCCCGGCTGGCCAAGGCCCTGCGGGGGCGCGGCATCCGGGTCGAACGGGTGTTCTAGCCTGGACTATTCACGAGCCGAGGCGGCTGCAGATGCGAGGCGTCAAAGGGTGAAGCTGTACTCGGAGTACTGCGAACCCTTTGCAACGAAGCAGATGCGGCCGGATCGGCTTGCCCGAAGGGTAAAAACGCCGGTCTTGGGTTT
>JAXDAV010000009.1:0-10988 GCA_034679465.1 Candidatus Aminicenantota bacterium
GTTCTCATGGATGCCCAGATCCCGGCTGACGTCCCGGACCCTCCGGCCTCCCTCCAGAACCAGTTTCACCGCCTCCCGCTTGAACTCCTGGTCGAAGACCTTGCGCTTCGTGCTCTCCGTCATGACAGGCCTCCTTGTTTGATCTTAGGTCAAACCTTTCGGCATGTCCACGATATCGGGGGAGGACCGCTGAGACTCACAAGAGGGATGCTGCCATTGATGCAGTAATTGGAGCGGCCCCGGTCGATGTGAACGCCAATAGACCGGCACGAGCAATGGCCTATTTCACGATAGGCTCGACGAAAGACGAAGTCCTCGCGCTGCAAGGAACGCCTACCACGATGTATGTGAACCGATGGTGCTACGGTAGCTCGTTGGTCGAGTTCTATAATGACAAAGTAATAACCTATAGCAACACGAGCCACAATCTGAAGGTGCGGGCGCAACCAAGCACGATTGTTCAGACCAAGGGCTTCTTCTCTATAGGCTCGACAAAAGACGAGGTTCTCACAATACAGGGGACGCCTACCACGATGTATATGAACCGATGGTACTACGGTAGCTCGTTGGTCGAGTTCTATAATGACAAAGTAATAACCTATAGCAACACGAGCCACAATCTGAAAATTAGGATCAAATAGTGGGCTTGAAACACGTCAATAACTCGACGATGCACGCCCGACTCTCTCATATAGACTGCTGATTCGTAATCAGCAGGTCGGAGGTTCGATCCCTCTCGCGGGCTCCACTGATTTCCCCCGTCGGAACCATTCTCCACTCTGCTATAATAGAGAGCCGTGAGGGAGGCACTCATGACAAAGAATTCAATCGCTTTGGCTCTTCTATTCGCCTTGGCCGGCGCGGCCGCCCTGGCCGCCGCCGAGACGTCGATCTACTCGTTCACCATGGACGATATCGATGGAAAACCCGTGAGCCTCGAGACCTTCAAGGGCAAGGTCCTGCTCGTGGTCAACACCGCGAGCAAGTGCGGGCTGACGCCCCAATATGAAGGATTGCAGGCCCTCTATGACAAGTACCGCGGCCAGGGCCTCGTCATCCTCGGCTTTCCGGCCAACAACTTCCGGGGCCAGGAGCCGGGCTCGAACGAGGAGATCAAGGAGTTCTGCTCGACGAAATACGGGGTCGATTTCCTGCTGTTCTCCAAGATCTCCGTCCTGGGCGAGGACATCCATCCCCTCTACAAGTATCTGACCTCGGGCGCGGGCAACGCCGACCTGGCGGGGGACATCACCTGGAACTTCGAAAAATTCCTGTTCGACTGGAACGGGCGCATCTCGGCCCGCTTCGCCCCACGGACCAAGCCCGACTCCGAGGAGATCGTCAAGGCTATCGAGGCCCTCCTCAAGAATTAGCTCGGTCCGGCCGTTGACGGCCGTTTGACGGATCCGGAGGCGGTGTGTAATATGCGTGTCTCGGAGTATCCGCCCGGGGATTCGAGCGCCAATGATCTAACGAGGTGACCCATGCGTCGGACATCCATCGCCGTTCTCACCGTCTTCGCGTCGATCGGCCTTTTTGCCGGGGCCGCGGCCTCGGCCCAAACGCCGCCGGAGTCCCATCCTCTGACCGTCCACGACATGCTGGCCATGGACAGGATCTCGGACACCCAGGTCTCGCCGGACGGCCGCTGGATCGCCTTCAACGTGCGCGAGACCGATCTCGCCGCCAACCGCGGCCGCACGGACATCTGGCTCGTCGGGACGGACGGAAAGGGGCTCCGCCGCCTGACCAATCACCCCGCGGCCGATTTCAACGGCCGCTGGACGCCCTGCGGCCGGTGGATCATCTTCCTGTCCACGCGGTCCGGCTCGTCCCAGGTCTGGCGGATCAAGGTCGACGGCGGCGAGGCCGAGCAGGTGACGCATCTGCCTCTCGACGTCGGCAACCTGGTCCTGGCCAAGGGCGTGCTGGCCTTCACCATGGAGGTGTTCCCCGGGATGACCCCCGAAGCGACGGCCGAGAAGCTCGCGGCCGTCGAGAAGGGTCCGGCCACGGGCCGTCTTTACGAGAAGCTCTTCGTCCGCCACTGGGACACCTGGGCCGACGGCCGCCGCTCGCACCTCTTCACCGCCCCGATGCACGGAGGCGGCGGCGCCAGGGACCTGATGTCGGGGATGGACGCCGACACGCCCAGCAAGCCCTTCGGCGGGCCGGAGGAGATCGCCTTCACGCCCGACGGCCAGGGCCTCGTCTTCACGGCCAAGGACGTCGGTCGCGAGGAGGCCTGGTCCACCGACTTCGACCTCTACTATGTTCCCGTCGACGGCTCGGCGGCCCCGCGCTGCCTGACCGAGGCGAACCAGGCTTGGGACACGACGCCCGTCTTCTCGCCGGACGGAAAGACGTTGGCCTATCTGGCCATGTCCCGCCCCCGCTATGAGGCGGACCGCTTCCGCATCGTGCTCAAGCCCTGGCCCGACGGCGAGGCGCGCGTCCTGACCGAGTCCTGGGACTTCTCGGTGGCGTCGCTTGGCTGGGACCGGGACGGGAAGCGGCTCCTCGCCACGGCGCCCAACAAGGGCCAGACCTCGCTCTTCGCCCTGGACGCGGCGACCGGAAAGGCCGAAACGCTCGTCGGTCCGGGCACGGTGGCCGGCTTCGGGCCCGCGGCCGACGGGGTCGTCTTCGAGCGCAATGACATCAAGTCCCCGGCCGAGATCTATCTCCTCAAGCCGGGCGGGGGCGAGCTGGCGCTCACGGCCATCAACGCGGCCAAGGTCGCCGCCGCCCGCATGGGCGAGGCCGAACAGTACAGCTTCAAGGGCTGGAACAACGAGACGGTCTACGGCTACATCGTCAAGCCGACGGATTTCGATCCCGCCCGGAAATACCCGGTCGCCTTCCTCATCCACGGCGGCCCGCAGGGCTCGTTCGGGAACAATTTCCATTATCGCTGGAACCCCCAGGCCTATGCCGGCGCCGGCTACGCCGTGGTCATGGTCGATTTCCACGGCTCGACCGGCTACGGGCAGGCCTTCTGCGATTCCATCCGCGGCGACTGGGGCGGCAAGCCGCTCGAGGACCTCAAGAAGGGCCTGGCCGCGGCGCTGGCCGGGCATCCCTGGATGGACGGGACGAAGGTCGGCGCCCTGGGCGCTTCGTACGGCGGCTACATGATCAACTGGATCGCCGGCAACTGGTCCGACCGCTTCAAGTGCCTGGTCACCCACGACGGGAACATCGACGAGCGGGCCGCCTATTTCGAGACGGAAGAGCTGTGGTTCCCCGAGTGGGACCATATGGGCACGCCGTGGGACAATCCCCAGAACTTCGAGAAGCACAATCCGGCCAACTTCATCAAGAACTGGAAGACGCCCATGCTGGTCATCCACGGCGGCCAGGACTTCCGGGTCGTGGAGACGCAGGGAATCGGGACCTTCAACGTCCTGCAGCGGCGGGGCATCCCGAGCCGCTTCCTCTACTTCCCCGACGAGAACCACTGGGTGCTCAAGCCGGCCAACTCCATCCTCTGGCACGACACGGTCATCGCCTGGCTCGACCGCTGGCTGAAGTAGGGGCCGCTCTGTCCGGAGAGGGCTCATGAAGCCGGTCTGGAAATTCTTTTCCTCGGTCAAGCTGGCCATCGTCCTGATCATCCTCCTGACCCTCTCCTCGATCCTGGGAACGCTCATCCCGCAGGGCCGCGGGCCGGACGAGTACGCCGCCCGCTACGGCAGTCTGGCGGGCCTCCTGCAGGGTCTCCGGCTGACCCGGCTCTACCAGTCGCCTTGGTTCCTAGCCCTGTCGCTCCTCTTGGCCGCGAACACGATTGTCTGCACGATCTCCCGGTTCGGGCCCAAATGGCGCCGGGCGTTCCGACCCGTCCCCGAAACGGACGCCAAGGCCGTGTCGTCCATGCGGGTGAGCGCCCGGCTCCGGATGCCCGCGCCGCTCGCGTCCGCCAGGGACAGGGTCGCCCGGGCGCTCGAGGCCCGGCGCTACCGCCTGGACGGGTCCCTTCAGGGCGAAAAGGCCGTCCTGCTGGCCCGGAAGCGACGGCTGGGCTGGTTCGGCTCGGACATCGTCCATCTGGGGCTCCTCGTCATTCTCGCCGGGGGCCTCACCAGCGGGCTCGGCGGACGGAGGGCCGAGCTGGCCCTGTCCGAAGGCCAGACGGCCGACGTGCCCCACGCGGCCTTCCGAGTGCGCCTGGACAAGTTCGAGACGGAATACTATCCCGGCGGCGCGGTGAAGGATTGGAAGAGCACCGTGACCGTCCTCGACGGCGGCTCGGCCGTCCTCACCCGGGTCGTCGAGGTCAACCAGCCCCTGACCTATCGGGGCGTCTCTTTTTACCAGCAGAGCTACGGCTGGGACTGGTCCGCCGCGCGTCTCGGCCTGGAGCTCCGGAAGCCGGGGGACGCGGGCTTCTCCCGGACCGTCTCGCTCAAGGTTGGCGAGCGTGTCGCCGTCGATGACCCGGACGTCACCCACGTCGCCGTCCACAGCTTCGTCCCCGACTTCGTCATCGGCGAGGGGAACCGGGTCCAGAGCCGGTCCAACCGTCCCAACAACCCCGCCGCCCTGGCGGAGGCCTGGAAAGGGGAGGAGCGGGTCTTCTCCGGTTGGATCTTCGCCAAGTTCCCCGACTTCGGACAGGGCCGCGAGCCGGGCGGGATGGCCGTCCTCCTGAAGGACTATGCGGCCGCTCCCTATTCCGTGCTCGAAGCGGCCAAGGACCCCGGGGCGAACCTCATCTGGCTGGGCTGTCTCCTCATCACGGCCGGCTTCTTCCTGGCCTTCTACTGGCCGCCCCGGGAGATCCGGGTCGTCCTCGAGCACGTCCAGGGCCGCGTCGAGCTCGCCGCCGGCGGACATGCCGCCAAGGGCCGCGAGGCGTTTCAAGCGGAATTCGAGGCCGTCTTCGAGTCCGTCAGGAGACCCGAATGACCGAATCGTCGCTCTTCACCGTCGTGTTCGTCCTCTATGTCGCCGCTCTCGCGGTCTACTTCGCCGGGCTCTTCGCCCGACGGGACAGATGGGCCACCGGCGGGTTCATCCTGGCCGTCATCGGCTTTGGCGCCCACACCGCCGCTCTCGTCCTGAGGACGATCTCGAGCGGGCACGCCCCGTTCACGAACATGTTCGAATCGCTGTCGTTCCTGTCCTGGGCCATCGTCCTGGCGCTGGTCGCCTTCGGCCGGAAGTCCATGATGCCGCGGCTCGCTCCCTATCTGATGCTCATCGTGGCGGCCCTCGTCGCCCTGGCCTCGTCTCCGCTCATGCCCAAGGACGCGACGCCGCTCGTCCCGGCCCTCCAGAGCTATTGGCTGTGGCTCCACGTCTCCGTGACCCTGCTCGGCGAGGCCTTTTTCGCCGTCGCGTTCGTGGCCAGCCTGCTCTATCTGGCCGCCGGCACGGAGGAGAAGAAGGGCCGGCTCGACGCCCTGGCCTACCGGGCGGTGGCCGTGGGCTTCCCCCTCTTCACCCTGGGCGGGCTCGTCTTCGGCATGGTCTGGGCCTATCGGGCCTGGGGGCGCTACTGGGCCTGGGATCCCAAGGAGGTCTGGAGCCTGATCACCTGGTTCGTGTTCGCGCTCTACCTCCACACCCGCATCGTCATGGGCTGGAAGGGGAAGCGCTCGGCCTGGATCGCCGTGGCCGGCTTTCTGGCCGCGCTCTTCACCTATTTCGGCGTCAATTATCTGCTGGCGGGTCTGCACAGCTATGTTTGATCCGGCCGGAGGGCCCCTGAGGAAGACCGTCCTTTTTGCGGCCTTGGCCGCTCCGGTGATCGCGGCCGTTCTGTTCGCCCAGGGCTTCACCCATGTCGGGGCCCAGAAGTGCGCGATCTGTCACAAGTCCCGGGACCAGGGCAGTCAGTTCACGATCTGGGAAGGCACCCTTCATGCCAGGTCCCTGGAGTCCCTGACGTCGGCCCGGGCGGCCGAGGCGGCCATGGCCATGGGCACGGTCGACCCGACGGAAGACCCGGCCTGCCTGAAATGCCACGCGCCCTTGGCCGACAAGGCCCCGGAGCTCAAGGCCGAAGGCGTGTCCTGCGAGACGTGCCACGGGCCCGGGAGCGCTTACCGCAAGCTCTACATCATGAGGGACAGGGCGCTGTCGGCCCAGAACGGGCTCATCCTCTACGGCCGTCCCGAGGCCATCAATGCGATGTGCCTGCCCTGTCACGAGAACGCGCACGGCGTCCGGTTCGATTTCGCCGCCGCCTGGGACAGGATCAGGCACCCCGTCCCGGCGAAATAGCCCCCCCGGCGCTCGGCCCGGACCGATCGAGCCGTCCAAGGGTTCCCCGCCGAAGGTGAGGAATATCCCCCCCGATATCATCACCCCCGGGGATTGAGCCCCGCGGCCCGCGGACCGATACTGGCTTCGCCAATGATGGGAAATGCCATGAAAACACGTTCGATCCTCTTCCTTCTGATCCTGGGCCTGGCGGCCGCCCTTCCCGCCGCGGCCCGGGCCGAGATCGTCGTTCGCCTCGAGACCACGGCCGAACAGGTGGCCGTCCATCTCGAGCCCACCGACCGCAGTCCGGTCGTCGAGACGCTCTCCCGCGGCACGGTCCTCAAGCTGTCCAGCCCGATGAAGTTCAAGCTGAGCTGGTATTATGTCGTCTTCACCTCGTCGCGCTCGGGCCGGACCCTCACCGGCTATGTCCGGGACGGGCAGGTCCGCAAGCTCAACTCCACGATCAAGGCCGTCGATTTGACCCCGGCCAAGCCGGAGATCGCCGACCCCAAGGAGTTCGACCTGGAGGGGGCGAGCCTGCCCCAGATCGCCTGGGGCGCCCCGGAGTCCGCGGTCCTGCGGGCCGAAGGCCGCCCGCTCGGGCGCGAACGGTCGGGGGACATGGACTTCCTGCGCTATCACCGGGACGTCCTCGGCAAGAAGTGCCTCGTCACCTACGTCCTCGTCGGGCAAAAGCTCGCCTCGGTCCGGCTGTATCTCCTCGAGCGGTACGCGAACAAGGACCGCTACGTCGCGGACTACAACAAGGTCCGGGAGTTCCTGAACGCGAAGGTGGGCGAGCCGCGCTATAACAACGTGGTCTGGAAGGACCGCGCCTACGCCGAGCGCGGCGAGAACCTGGGAACGGCCGTCACGTCGGGCACCCTGAGCCTGTCGTCCGAGTGGGCCTACCGGGACACCGGCCTGCGTCTCAGCCTCTCGGGCGAGAACAGCGAAGTCCTCTTCGCCGCCGAGATCAACGACCTCAGAACCAAGAACCCGGCCTCTTTCTGACCCTCCCTTTCGTCCGAGCCCCCTTCTCCGAACCCCCCGGGGAAGGGGGCTCCACTACACCATTTCTTTCTGGACAAAGCTCATGCTGACCCGGTTCTTGCCCAGCCACTTGCTGTGCATCATGAGCTGTTCGCCGCGCTTGATCAGGGACTCGACCGTGTCGTAGCGCAGAACGAGGCTGGCGCCCATGGACACCGTGGCGTTGAGCATGCCCGTCTCGGTCGTGATGTAGGACTCGGCGACGAGCAGGCGGAGCTTGTTGGCGACGATGTCCAGACGGCCTTCGTCGATGTTGAGGAGGACGATGAGGAACTCCTCGGTGCTCCAGCGGCCGACGATGTCGAAGAAGCGGATGTTCTTGTGCAGGGTCCGGGCGACCGTCCGGAGGATCTTGCCGGCGTTGAAGCGGCCGTGCTTCTCGAGGATCTTGCCGTAGTTGTCGATATCGACATAGATGAGCCCGAAGGACAGGCCGTACTTCTGGAACTCCTCGACCCGCGTGGCCAGGGTCATGTCCAGGTACTGCTTGGAGGGGATCCCGGTCTCGGTCTCGACGAGGCCCATCTTCTCGAGCTCGGCCAGGCCCAGGGGCAGGGTGACCTTCGGCGCGGTGCTGTTGAAGGCCTCGACGGCCCCGATGACCTGGCCGTCCCCCTTGAACACAGGGATAATCCGCAGTGACGCCGGCGTCCGGAACCCTTCTTTGTGCTGGAGATAGACATCGAGGCTGCGCGGCGCCCCGTCCCGGAGGGTCATGGCCACGGGGCACTTCTCGCGGCAGATGTCGACCCCGCCGTAGTCCACGAACAGGACCGGGTCCTCGAAGCACGCTCTTCCCAGGAGCGAGGCGGCGTCCCGCCCGGTGATCAGCTCCGCAGCCTTGTTCAGGGCGACGATCCGGCGGTCCTTGTCGATCCAGACGACCGCGTCCTGGACCTGGTCGAGGACGCTGTTGCAGAGGCTCGGGGTCGCTCCTTCGAAGATCTCGAGGATATTCTTTTCGGCCATGGCGGATTCCTTTGTCCTTCTTTCATTCTAGGGGGAGACCCCGTTTTGTCAACTGATATTTTGGCGTGACAGACGGGGAGCGCCGGGCCGCGGCGATTGACAGGTCGCTAACCTCGTGTTATCCTGCCGTTGTCGCCCAGGGGTGCGCCGCCATGGAGAATCTTCTCGGGACACGGCTCAAGAGGGCCCGCGAAGAGGTCAACCTCAGCCAGGGGGCGTTCGCCAAGTCTCTCGGACTGTCCTCGGAATACATCTCCCTCCTCGAATCCGGGAAGCGGACGCCCAGCTTCGAGGCGCTTTTCAAGATCGCCGGGTTCCTCAACAAGAGCCCCTCGTATTTCTTCGAGGACCGGCGGCCGGCGTTCGACAAGCTCTTCGACAAGGCCGAGGGCGACGAGCGCGTCCGCAAGGAGCTCCAGAAGTTCCAGTCCGCCTGCGACAGGTATCTCGAGTTCGAGGAGGCGACCGGGCGGCGCCTCGATCTGGCGCCCCGGTACTCCCGCATTTCCCCCGAGCGGCTGGCCGTCGAGGAGCGGCGGCGCCTCGGCCTCGGCAACGAGCCCATCCGCGACGTCCTGGGCCTCTGCGAGGTCAACGGCCTGCGCATCGTCCGCCAGACGCTCTCCGACGAGCCCCGGATCGCCGGGATCTTCGTCTTCGACGGGGAGCGCAAGGCCGCCTTCGCCCTGCTCAACGCCAACGAGCCGCCCGGCCTCCAGACGCTCGCCGCCGCCCACCTGTACGGCCACTATCTCATGGACCGGGACGACAGCCCGATCATCGACAACCCCGACGTGGTCGTCGACGAGTACGTCTCGCTCTACCCGCCGCGCGAGCAGTTCGCCCAGACCTTCGCCTCCCGCTTCCTCGTGCCCCCGGACAAGCTCCGCGAGCTCATCGAGAAGGACCTCCGCGGCCGGACGCTGACGTTCGACGACGTGCTGTTCCTCAAGCGCTACTTCGGCGTGAGCACGCGGGCCATGCTGAGGACCCTGCGCGGCGGCGGCATCCTGCCCGAAGCCAAGTTCGAAGAGTTCTTCAAGCGCAACCCCGAGGACCGGGAGCAGGAGGTGTTCGGGGGCTTGGCCGGGCAGGAGGAGCGGCGCTCGCGGACCCTGTTCCGGAAATCGAGGACCATCCCCTCGGACCGCTTCCGCCTGCTCGCGGCCGAGGCCGCGGCCATGGTCAAGGCCCGGGCGGCGGCGGCCCCGCCCCCGCCGCCGCCGGCGAAGACAGGAGGGACCGATGAGTAAGACATTGCGGATCCTGATCTACTTCCTCATCTTCGACCTCGTCGTCGTGGGCCTCTACTTCGGCCTCGGGGCGCTCGGCTCGGGCCGGGGGGCGGACCCGACCGAGGGCGTGGAATGGGCGACCATGGACGCCTCTTACCAGCCCCTGACGGAGATGGAGGAATACATCAAGGCGGACTATGAGGAGAAAGAGCTCCTGCCTCTCCAGTTCCGCAATTTCGGGCGCCGCCCGGCCGTCCTCAAGAAGTTTCGGGGATCGAAGCTGGCCGGGGGAGGGGTCTCCGTCCTGGAGATGACCTTCCGAGGCCTCGAGGACTGGGCCATCGTCGAGGTCTGGTTCAAAGGGGAGGAGGGCCGCGAGATCCGCCGGACCATCCTCTACATCCTGACCGGGAACGCCTGGAAGGCCGGCGACAGCGGCCGCCTGGCGGATTGACCGCGCCGCGCGGCGGCGGAGGCCCCATGAGCATCAAGTCCCTCAAGACGGACGTCCTTATCGTCGGCGCCGGACCGGCCGGACTGACGGCCGGGATCTATGTCGCCCGGGCCGGGAAGAAGGCCCTCGTCCTGGACGGCCGGGCCGCCTCCCGGCTGGCCATCCCCTACACGATCGAGAACTACCCGGGCTTCCCCGCGATCGAGAGCCGCGAGCTGCTGGACCGGTTCCGCCGCCAGGCGGTCTCGTTCGGGGCCGAGATCCTCCTCGGCGACGCCATCGCCTACGCTCTCGACGGCAGACCGAAGTACGTCACGACCAAGGACGCCGTCATCGAGGCCGGCGCGATCGTCCTGGCCACGGGCCGTCCCGTTCCCAAGGAGCGTCTGATCGCCGGCGAGGACAGGCTCGTCGGCCAGGGCGTCAGCTATTGCGCCACCTGCGACGGCCCGCTCTTCCGCGGGGCCTCGGTCGCCGCGGTCGGTCACTCCGAGGAAGCGCTCGAGGACGTCCGCGCCCTCCGGGACATGGGTTGCGAGGTGCTGTGGGTGCCCGGCAAAGAGGGCGGGGCGGCGGATTCGCCCGAGGCCCGGGCCCTCGAAGGCCGCGGCCTGACCGTCCGGCGCGAAGGCAGGATCAGGGAGATCCGCGGCGACTCCAGGGTGGAGGCCGTGGTGATCGAAGCGGGGGCCGGGCAGGAGGTCGTCCCGGTCGCGGCCGTGTTCATCTTCCGCGACATCCCGGCCGGGCCTCTCTTCGAGCGGGCCGGGCTGGCCATCGACCACAAGCAGTGCGTCGCCGTCGACCGGCTCCAGAGGACGAACATCCCCGGGGTCTTCGCCGCGGGGGACATCACCTGCGGCGGCCTTCAGGTCGTCTCGGCCGCCGGCGAGGGCTGTGTGGCCGCCCTGCAGGCCCTCATCTACTTGCGGACCTAGCCCAAGTTCGTCAACCCTCCCGTTTTTTTAGCTTTTTTTAAGCACTTGAAGTCGTTGAGCTGACGGATTTCCAGGGATATTTGAGCGCCGCCGACCGATCGCGGTTGGCAGAGAGCGATGTAG
>JAXDAV010000010.1:0-84017 GCA_034679465.1 Candidatus Aminicenantota bacterium
GTTTTTACCCTTCGGGCAAGCCGATCCGGCCGCATCTGCTTCGTTGCAAAGGGTTCGCAGTACTCCGAGTACAGCTTCACCCTTTGACGCCTCGCATCTGCAGCCGCCTCGGCTCGTGAATAATCCATGCTATGTCCATGACCGCCCGGATGTCAACGAAATATGTTTCCCGTGTTTCCCGCAGCATGGGGAGAACGCAAGGCCGGAGCCCGTCGGGCTATTGTCTTTTCCCAAGGGAAGGGGGATAATGAAGACGGGGGTGCACGGGGGGCCGCGACATGGAAGCGCGAGCGAGCTGAAGAAATGGACGCGGGGCCTATCGTCTTCGGAAAAAGAGCGTCCTACGCGCCGAGGCGGCGCATGTTTAGGCCGGTATTTATCCTTCTTCTATCCTTATCGTCCATCCACTGCGGCCCGGGTGAATCAGCCCTGAGGGCGGCGGGAGCTTCCGTGGAGAGAATGCAAGAGATATCTCAAACCCCATACGAGATATGCGATAAGGAAGGCTTTAATCCGGGGACTAGCAGTCTAGATCAAATTGAGAAGCCCTATGTCGTGCGGCAAGTCCGAGGCCGCATCTTTTGGGAAGGCGGCTGGCCTGGAAAGAAAGGACCTCTGTTCGAGATCCGCAAAATCGGAAAGAACACAAGAATCCGAGGAGTTCACGCAGACTTGAATGGGTATTTCGTCATGAAGAACGTCCGCGAAGGCCGATATTGTTTCAAGGCCAGTGAGTATGGGTTCACATCAATTATCGGATTCATCTTCGTCGACAAACACGCTGATCCAAATAAGGAGATCTTCATAGATATGTACCCGGCCCTAGCCCCTTAGACTCATTTGCCGGCTCGGCTTGTCCGAAGGGTAAAAAGCCGGTCTTGGGTTTTCTTGACTGGCTGAGAAAACAGGCGTTTTTGTGAATAGTCCAACGACAAGGAGGAGAGCGATGGGCCGGTACAGGATCGTCGCGGCAAGCTTCCTTGTGATCGTTTCCACGCTCCTCTGCGGATGCCAAAGGCGGCGGGGAGGAGGCACCCTTCCCCCGATAGAGGGCCTTGGTGAGCTGGCGCTTCGTCAGGTTGCGGATTTTACGAAGATGCCGGAACTTGCCTCGATGGCGCTGCCCCTTGTCCGGTTGGGGAATACAATCTATTTCTATGATTCTCGGCTGAACCAGCTTTTCAGATCCGACCTCGACACCCGGAGGATCATTCCGGTGGGAAGGCCCGGAGAAGGCCCCGGAGAATACACGGCGATCCTCGGGCTCCACCTGGAAGGCAACGATCTCTATGTCTTGGACGCGCGTCGAAAAGTCATCTGCATGGATACCGCGGGCCAGCTGATTTGGGAAGAGGGCGTCACGGAAAGCTTTAGGGCCATCATCGGCAAGAAGGGCGACGCCTTCTATTTCACCGAGATGAGAGTTCAAGAGAACGCCCAGCACATGCTCGGATTGATTGAGTGGACCAGGGCCCAGGGGTCCCGTCTCTTATGCGAAAGGCCGATCGTGACCAGCCGAGGCGATGCCATTTATGAAGGAAAGCGCATCAAGGGCGGCGGGATCTTTTATCTGGCCAATCCGGCCTTCGCCCTGATTAAGAACACTCTCGTCGCCTCGGCATCGGAAAAATATGAGTTCGATATCTTGGATCTCGACGGGAATGTCACGCAGACACGCGCATTCAGGACCCCTGTCCCGGAATTGACCGAGGTCATGAAGAGGCTCGATCCCTCGGGAAGCCTCAAGAACTATGCGATAGCCAAGATCCTGCCCTTGGACGAGGGCTTTCTGGCCGTGTCCAACTACTATCTCAAGAGCAGACCCCGCGTCGACCGGTTCTCTCCTTCGGGAAATCTGGTCTCGTCACATATCCTTCCCTTTGAGTTCGATCCTCACTCGAAGGACATCATCGTTCAAGGCGACTGCCTTTTCTACCTCGATCGAGATAATCCCGGCTTTCGCGTTTTTCAGATTAGCGACTAGCCGTTGATAAGACGCTGGAGGGAAAGGAAAATGCCGCCACGGGAGAAAGAGAGGCAGGGCATGTTTAGGCCGGTTCTAATTCTTCTTCTGTCCTTATCGTCCATCCACTGCGGCCCGGGTGAATCAACCCCGAGAGAGGCGGGAGCTTCCGTGGAGAGAATGCAGGAGATATCTCAAACCCCATACGAGATATGCGATAAGGAAGGCTTTGCTAATGGGGGGAGTAGTAGGTTAGATCAAATTGAGAAGCCCTATGTCGTGCGACAAGTCCGAGGCCGCATCTTTTGGGAAGCCGGCTGGCCTGGAAAGAAAGGACCTCTGTTCGAGATCCGCAAAATCGGGAAGAACACAAGAATCCGAGGAGTTCACGCAGACTTGGATGGGTATTTCGTCATGAAGAACGTCCGCGAAGGCCGATATTGTTTTCAGGTCAGTGAGTATGCGTTCACATCAATTATCGGATTCATCTTCGTCGATAAACACGCTGATCCAAAAAAGGAGATCTTCATTGAAATGGGCCCGGACATCGTCCCTTAGAACAGGCCTGCTCCTTAATACCGGGGCAGAGGGGATTAGATTTGGAAAAGGCTAGGCCGGCTTCTTGACGCGGAGGTCCGGAGAGACTTCCCTTTTGCCGAGGAACTCGTAGCTGATCGCCCCGAACTTGCACGACGAGACGCAGCGCAGGCAGCGGACGCAGTCGGCCGAATTGGCCTTCTCGTAGATCTTGATCTCGACCGGGCAATCCTTGTGACACTGGTTGCAGAGGGTGCATTTCTCGTCGTCGACGGCCATGCGGAAGAGGCTCCCCCGATTGAACAACCCCCAGAACGCGCCGAGGGGGCAGACCGTCCGGCAGAAGGGCCGCTGGCTGAAGACGAACCAGCCCGCGAAGAGGGCGAGCAGGCCGAGCTTCCAGTAATACATGAGCCCGAGGAGCGGCCGCAGGTCCGCTTTGATGAGCATGAGCGGGATTCCGGCTTCGAGCGTCCCGGCCGGGCAGATCCACTTGCAGAACCAGGTCTGGCCGTAGCCGAACTCGTCGACGATGAGGAGCGGCAGGGCGACGACCATGACCGCCAGGACGACATAGCGGAAGTAGGTCATGAGGCGCGGGATCCTGAGCTTGGGCGTCCGGATCTTGTAGAAGAGCTCCTGGATGAAGCCGAAGGGGCAAACCCAGCCGCAGGGCATGCGGCCGACGGCGCTGCCCACGGCGGCCATGAAGCCGGCGACATAGAGCCCGAACTTCTTCTCGGCGATGGACAGGTTGAAGCGCAGGCCGCCGAAGAAGGTCTGCATGGCCCCGATGGGGCAGGCGCCCATGGCCGAGGGGCAGGAATAGCAGTTGAGGGCGGGGACGCAAACGCCCTTGATGCCGCCCTGGAAGATCTCGCCCTTGAACCAGGACGGGATCCAGGCGTTGAGGCCTAAGGCGAAGGCGGCCTGGTACCAAGGCCTCTTGTCGCGGGGCTTCCGAGGCGGAGGGGCCTTCGGCGACGGGGCCATCGTCGCGCTCACCCGATCCCGATGCAGTCGAGGCAGACCGTGACGGCCTTCTCGAGGACGGTCCTGTACTCGCCGAGGAGAAGCCCGGCGATCATGACGGCGAGCGAGATCCCGAGCAGGACCCAGGGCCGTCGGCGCTTCACCGGCCGGTCCCCGCGACGAGTGCCTTGACGGCGGCGTCGAGCTCGGCGACGTGCTCGTCCTTGAAGCCGACGTGGGCGTGGGTGATCGTGCCCGTGGCGTCGAAGATGTAAACGACCGGGATCTCCTGGACGCCGTATTGCTTCTTCATGTCCTTGGCCGTCGCGCAGGATGCGGCCGGCGAGGCGCCCGAGGGCGGATCGGCCAGCATGGGGTAGGTGATCTTGAGCTTGGCATAGAACGGCTTGACGACCTTGCCGCCGGCCTCGTCGAGGGCGATGCCGAGCAGGACGAGTCCCCCCTCGGTCTGACCGGGGGCGGGCTTGTAGGTCTCGCTGAGCCTCTGCATGTGCGGCATGGCCTTGCGGCAGGGCACGCACCAGGTGGCCCAGAAGTCGATGAGGACGGCGGCCGGGCGGGTCTTGACGGTCTTCGTCTCGCCCGCGACCGTCTCGGTCACGATGAGGGTCAGCCTTCCTTCCTCCGTGGTGACCGTATAGTCCTTGCCGTCGATGTTCTTGAGGGAGAACGGGATGAGCTTGTCGCCGGGCTTCATGACCGCGAACGAAGGGGCGGACAGAGCGAGGATGAGGGCGCCGGCGCAGACAAGCTTGAGGTGCGGTTTCATGTCTCCCAGTTTAGCGGCCCACGCAGGTTATTTCAAGACAAGGGACACATAAGAACGGGGACAGGTCAAAACCTGTAGGCCAGCCCCAGGCCGGCGGCGAACCCGCCGATCCTGGCTTCGAGCGGGTCATCGCCCGGGGTCCGCAGGGTACAGGATCTGTACCCGGCGAAGGCATCGAGCCAGAGCGGGCCGTCGAGCCGGGCCATGATCCCGGCCTGCCCAAGGAAGCCCAAGCCTCCGTCGCTCACCGAGCCGATCGGATTCTTCTCACGAAAGAAAAAGTAGGCGGCCGCCAGGCCGATATAGGGCCGGAGCTTCGTCTGGCCGAACTGGGCCCTCAGCCCCGCGAAGACCGGCACGATGCGGACCTCGGTCTCCTCCTCGGAGATCGTGGTGAGCCCCGATTTGGAAAAGCGCTCGACGCCGGCCCAGGCGCGGAGAGGCCCGGAGAGCGGGACGGAGGTTTCCAGGCCGAGGAGCAGGCCGCTCCCGTAGACGTCTTTGAAGACGGAGTCGGACGGCAGGAAATAGCCGCCCTTGACCGCGATGAGCGCCCCGTCGCCCCGGGCCGCGCCGGCGAACAGGACAAAGAAGAGGACCGCCAGGCCCGCTCTCTTCAGCTTGTTCATCGCGCCGATTCTATGGTTCCCCGTACGGCTTGTCAACCTAATGGGGTCGGACCTCAGCAATATGAATGTTATCAATGAGATAAGTCCATTTTTTGGGCTCTAAATCGCTTATAACGGCCGTTTTGGGGCCCGAAAATGAAAATCCAACGCCGCGAATTATTGCGGTTTTTCATTTTCGAGGCTAAAAACACTGGTTTTAAGGCTTTTTGAGCCCAAAAAACTGTATTATCTAATTGAATATAAAAGAATTGCTGAGGTCCGACCCCATTAGCGGACGACGAGGCTGATCGGGGTGATGACCGTCAATCCGCCGGAGGTCCCCTGGACCTGGATCGTATAGGTCCCGGCCGGGGTCCCCTGGTTCTGTGCCTCGTTCGGCCCGCCCGCGCCGCAGCCGGCGAGCCCGATGGCGAAAAGGACGAGGGCCGCGGCGGCCATCCGGCGGCGGGCCGGGGCACTAGACAGCGTCCGGCGGGAGAGGGCCCAGGCGACCAAGGCCGCCAGGAGAAGGCCCAGGCCCAAAGCGGGCGGCACGAGACCGGCCCGCCCGGCCGCGGCCGCGCCGAAAGCGGCCGTCCGGGCGGTCGTCCTCAGCGTCAGGGTCGTCGCCGCGGGGGAAGCGCCGGGCGTCACGCTCGCCGGCGCGAAGGACGCCGTACAGCCGCGCGGCATCCCCAGGCAGCTGAGCGCCACGGCGGCCGTGAAGGGACCGTGCCGCGGCGCCAGCTCGATGACGCTGGTCGCCGATCCGCCCGCGTCGACGCTCAGGTCGGGGTCGGCCGCGGTCATCGTGAAGTCGGCGACCGGAAAGGCGATGACCTGCGAGAGCCCGCCGGCCGGGGCCGGATTGAAGATGACGGCCTCGATGGCGCCGGCCGTCGAGAGGTTCTGCGCCGTCACCGCGCCCCGGACCTCGGTGGAGCTGACGTGCGTCGTCGGGAGGTCGATGCCGTTCCAGCGGACGATCGTGTTGGAGACGAAGCTCGTCCCGCGGCACGTCAGGGTGAAGCCGGCCCCGCCCGCGTTCGCTTCGGTCGGGCTGACCGAGGTCAGGGTCGGCAGGGGGTTGTTGACGGGGAATTGGACGGCGTTGCTCAGGAAGCCGCCGGGGTTGCGAACGACGACCGGGACGGTCCTGCCCACCGCCAGGTCGGCCGCGCTGATCTGAGCGTCCAGGCGCGAGCTCGAGACGAACGTCGTCGGGCGGTCGCTCCCTTCCCAGGTCACGACGGCCCCGTTCTCGAACTGGGCCCCGGTCACGGCCAGGACCAGGTCGGCGCGGCCCGCGGCGGCGCTCCCGGGGGCCAGGGACGTGATCCTGTGGCCCAGCACGGTCGGGGCGTTCATGTCGCCCGCGAGGGGCGCCCGGGCGGATTCGCCGCGGCCGTCCTCGAACGCGCAGTGAAAGCTGTGCTCGCCCGTGGGAAGCAGGGTCGAGTAGCTGTACCATCCGCTGGCGGCTTGGCCCGAGATCAGGGTCATGGCATGGGGGACGCCGTCGAGGACGATGTCCTTCACCGCCGGCGCGTCGCCGTCGGGGTCGACGTAGCGGACGGTGAACGTGTACGTGTCCGCGACCCCGCCGCTCAGGGGACTGACCCCTGGCGTTTGGAGCAGTGGCGGATGGTTGAAGGCGGCTCCGAGGTAGGTGTAATCGACGTAGGCGTATCCCTGCCGGGCATCGATCGTCTGGGGGACGTTCGACGACGCGGCCTCGGTGTCCGGGTCGGTCGTCCGGTCGATGATCTTGAAGGCGCTGAGCGTCGCCGCCTCCCCGCCGGCGTTGTCCAAGACCCCCAGGTAGTAGCGCTGAGGGCCGGCGGCCAGGATGTCCGTGAGGTCCAGGGCGAACGTCGCCTCGACCGCCGTCGACGAGCCGTCGAAGGCATATTCTCCGCCATCGTTCGTCAGGGCCTCCGGGACCCAGGTGGTCGACGGCGTCGTCGCCGTCGGGTTCGAGCGGCCGAGGGAAAGCCTGATCTGGTTCCTCTTGGCATGGTTGATGGTGAACTCGCCGATCATCAGCGGCGCATAGCTGTTCCTCGCCGTCAGCACGAAGACCATGTCGCTCTGGAAGGCCGCGACGCGCCCGACCGAGGGGCCGCCGACGACGGCCGACGGATATCTGAGGGCGTCATAGGCCAGCCAGGTGAAGCCGCCCTCGCGCCACCCCGACCCCCAGGAGTTGGCGATCCGGAAGGCGCCCTTCTCCCCCGCATCGACGACCCCGTTCGAGTTGATGTCCGTCCAGATGGCGTCGTTGTAGCCGACGATGGTCATCGCGTGACTGCCCTGAACGCCGTCGAGCCAGTAGGCGATGGCCTTCCCCACCGCGGCGTCGTCGTCGGAAGTCGAGGCGTCGTCCCGGACGGTCCCGAAGACCCAGGAGGTGATGTAGGTCCCGAAGACGACGACGTAGCCGTCGGTCAGGAGCTCCTTGACCAGATCGAGCCCGATGTCCGTGTCGACGTCATAGACATACTGGATGGCCTTCGTCCGGGCGCCGAGGGCGTTCTTCCAGGCGCCGGGGTCCAGGCACCAACCGAGATAGCTCGAATCGTAGGGGAATTCGGCCCAGGTCGCGGCCCCGTGCTTTTCGATGAGGGCATAGCTCCCGGTGAAGCTCGAGCCGCTGTCGGTCCCGCCGTTGACCAGGTTGTAGGTCCATTTCGGCGAATATTTGTTGGTGTTGTCGGAGGGGCTCCGGATGTCCAAATTGCGCTGAAAGGCCGTCATGTGCGAGAGCTGGGTGTAGGTCGTGGCGAAGGCGACGCACGCGCCGAGACTGCCCTGGCTCCGGATCGGCGGGAAGTGGCGCAGGAGGCTGTTGTCGACGCTGACGGGCAGATCGCCGGCCAGGAGGTCGTTCGGGGCGGCGGCGAGGACGGCCGCCCCGGGAACGTCCAGGAAGCCCCTGGTCTCGAAGCCGATCGGCTCGACGACCCGGGGGTCGAGCGCCGGCCTGCCTCTCCGGGCCCGGACCTCGTTGACGCGCTCGAAGCCCAGGGGGTTGAGGCCGACGCGGGTGATGCGCGGCCAGGCGGAGATGATTCGCTCGACCTCGCTGGCGTCGAGCGGGATGAGGCCTGTCGCCGGCGGGGCGCCGGCCTCCCGATCCTGGGCCGCGGGCCCTCCGCCTCCGGCGATGAACAACCCGCCCAGGACCAGGATCGTCGCCCGCACGGCGATCTTGCGCCTGCGTCCCCTGCTTCCCATGATCGACCTGCGAAACTCCACTTCTCTTATTTAGTCTATTAAGACGGACCCTGTTTGAAATGTCAAGGTTTGACAGTCGCACCGACCCTCCCATAGAATCGGGGGAAAGCGAGGTCGCAAATGCCCTCATACGCCGTCGGCATCGATTCCGGGACCCAGGGGACGAAGGCGCTGGTCGTGGACGTCGATTCCGGCCGGGTGCTCGGCCGGGGACGGTCGCCTCACCTCCAGATCAAAGGGCTGGGCCCCAGCGCGAGCGAACAGGACCCGGCCGTATGGGTCAGGGCCGCGGAACGGGCCTTGGCGGCGGCCCTCAGGGAGGCCCGGGTCCGGGCCGGGAAGGTCGTCGCGCTGGGCGTCTCCGGCCAACAGCACGGCTTCGTCCCCCTCGACGCCGAAGGCCGGGTCATCCGGCCGGCCAAGCTCTGGAACGACACCTCGACGATCGCCGAGACGGAGGAGATCGTGGCCCGGCTCGGCGGGAGGCGCCGGGCCATCGAGCGTCTCGGCATCTGCCCGGCCGTGGGCTTCACCGCGTCGAAGATCCTCTGGCTCAAGAGGCACGAGCCCCGAAGCTTCGGCCGGCTCGCGACCGTCCTCCTCCCGCACAATTACCTGAACCGCTGGCTGACGGGCCGGGCCCACATGGAATACGGCGACGCCTCGGGGACGGGGCTCATGGACGTCCGGCGGCTCCGCTGGGACGGCGAGGCGACGGCCGCCGCCGACCCGGACCTCGGCGGCAAGCTCCCGCCGCTCAGCCACCCGCGCGAGCCCGTGGGCGAGATGAAAGAGGACGTGGCGGCCCGCTTCGGCTTCGGCCGGGTCGTCGTCGCGAGCGGCGGCGGCGACAACATGATGGGCGCGATCGGCAGCGGCAACGTCAGGCCCGGGGTGTGCACGCTCAGCCTGGGCACGTCGGGGACGGTCTATGCCCATTGCGACAGGCCGCTCGTCGATCCCGAGGGCGAGATCGCGGCCTTCTGCGACAGCACGGGCGGGTGGCTGCCGCTCCTCTGCACCATGAACGTGACCAACGCGACGGAGATGGCCAAGTCGCTCCTCGGGCTGGATAACGCCGGGCTCGAGCGGCTGGCCCGCCGGGCCCCGGCCGGCGCGGGCGGTCTCGTGTTCCTCCCTTTCGTCGACGGCGAACGGGTGCCGGTCCTGCCCTTCTCGAGCGCCGTCCTTTTCGGCCTCGACCGGGGGACCTTCGACGCCGCCCACATCGTCCGCGCGATCATGGAGGGCGCGGTCCTCAACCTGGGATACGGGTTCGCCAGGATGAGAGAGCTCGGCCTGAAGCCGGATGAGATCCGGGCGACCGGAGGCGGCGCCAAAAGCCGGCTCTGGCTCCAGATCGCGGCCGACGTCTTCGGGACGCCCGTCTTGACCTTGAAGGAGCCGGAAGCCGCGGCCTACGGCGCGGCCCTGCAGTCGGTCTGGAATTGGAATCTGGCCGGGGGCGAGAAGGTCGAAATCGCCGATATCGCCGCGAAATGGGTGGCCGGGGGACGGCCGGCCGCCGAGCCCGCGCCGAAAAACGCGGCGCTCTACGCGGATCTGCAGGGCCGGTTCAACGATCTGTGGAGACGACTGGTCCCCGATTTCGAGGCGCGCCGATCGTCCGCGGCCGGGTAGGACGTCCCGCGGTCAGCCCAGCGCGCGGGCCGTTTCGTACATGGCCAGGACGTTCTCGACCGGCGTCAGGGCCTGGATGTTGTGGCAGGGCGCCAGGATGTAGCCGCCGCCGGCGCCGAGGAGGCGCAGGTTGTCCTCGACCTCGCGCCGGACCTCGTCGACCGTCCCGAACGGCAGGGTGTACTGGTTGTCCATGCCGCCGTGGAGGACGACGCGGGGCCCGAACTCGGCCTTGAGCCGCTCCCGCTCCATGCCCGGACAGCGCCACTGGAGAGGATTGAGGAGATCGATCCCCAGCCCGATCATGTCGGGGATGATCCGCCAGCAGCTGCCGTCGTTGTGGTGGAAGGCGTGGGCGCCGGCCTGGTGGGCCAGGTCGATCATCCGCTTCATCCCGGGCAGGAGGAACTCGCGGATGTGCCGGACCGAGATCATGAGGTCGGTCTGCCCGCCCATGTCCTCGGCGACGTAGGAGATGTCGACCCGGCCGGGAACGGCCTCGTAGATCCGGACGGCGCACTCGTAGGCCAGGTCGAAGAGCTTGCCCAGGCCGTAGTGGGCGATCTCGGGGTTCTCGACGAGGTCGACGAAGGCCTGCTCCGCGCCCCGCAGCTCCTTGTAGATGAGGAAAGGCTCGGAGCCGCCGCCGCGGATGGGATGGCCGGCCGCGCCTGCGGCCTGGGCCGGAATGTCCGAGAAGTCCCACCAGTCGGCGCGGGGCCAGACATAGCTCTTTTCGATCTCCGCGACGGTCTTGAAGCCGGCCAGGGGGGAATGGACGCACTCCCGGTAGGCGCCCGGGCCGTAATCGACGATCCGGAAACGGCGGCCGAACGCGTCCCGCCCCCGGCGCGGGCCGGCGTAGCGGGGCCGGAGCCGGACCTCATAGTCGATGCCGAGCCGGTCGAGCATCCGGCGCCGGGTCCGACAGCCGAGGCGCTTCATCAGCTTGCGGTCGAACTCGGGCGTCGCCCAGTAGTCGGTCGGGAGGCGGTCGGGCTTCTGGCGGGCGAAAAGGGCCAGCCAGCGCTCGCGGGAGGTCATGGCGTCCCGGCGCATGTCAGTGCTTGTGCAGGTCCTTGTGCATGATCTGGCGGATCTCGTGGAGCCGGTCGTGGGCCGGCAGGCCCGCCAGCCGCCTGTTCATGAACTCGTCGTTCTCGGCCTCGAGCCTCCGGGCCGTGTAGTCGATGACGCTCGGCGGGAAGACCCCGCCGCGCTCGTAGAGTCCGCGCTTCTCGAGGAGGACTCGGGCGGACTCGACGCAGCTCGGCGGCAGGACGGGCAGGCGGTCGAGCAGGGCTTTGTCGGCGAAAATGTTGCCCTTGACGTAGAGCTTCTCGGCCAACTCGAGGGACTGCGAGCCCCCGGACAGGGACTCGCCGCCGTCGAAGGCCCACCCGGCGGCCATGGCGATCCCGGCCAGGGTCAGATGGATGATGGCGCTGCCGTCGGGGCTGCGGATCTCGACCGTCTGGCGGCCGCCCCGCTCGTCGACGAAATCGACCTTCTCGGCTGGGTTGACCCGCCGGGCCAGGCCCGCGGCGCCCGTCCAGCCGAGCGGCACCCGGATGAGGACGCTGCGGTTGAGGTCGCTCCAGCAGATCCGCGTCGGCGCCTCCTGGTTGGGGACGAGGCGCAGATAGGCCGACGAGACCGTGTTGCCGAAGGCGGTCAGGGAATCGGCGTATTCGCATAGGCCGCCGATGAGCTTGCGGGCCTCGACCGACAGGCCGCCGTCCGGGCCGCGCATGAGGTTCCGTCCGTCCCTGGCCAGCTCGAGGTGGAAGTGGAGGCCGCTGCCGGCGATGCCCTCCTCGAGCTTGGGCGTGAACGTGGCGATGGCGCCGTGGCGGAAGGCGGTATTGCGGATGATCCAGCGGCCGAGGACGAGGTCGTCGGCCGCCTCCTCGATGGGCCGGGTCGCGAACTCGATCTCGAGCTGCTCGGCCAGGCGGCCGGCGATCTCGGGGAGGTCGCTCTTGACGGCGTCGATGACGCCGTTCTCACCGTGGGCGTATTTGACCGCTCCGGTCGCCCGGGCGATGTGGCGGACCATCTCGTGGAGGATGGGGCCGCTCTTGCTGAACGGGGCGGAGCCGTGGTAGCCCCGGCCGCCCTCGACCGGGTAGGAGCGGTCGGCGGGCATCGTGAGCAGGAAGAACTCGAGCTCGCCCATGGCCTTGAGCTCGAGCCCGGAGACCTTGCGGAACAGGGCCGCGGCCCGGGACAGGATGCCGTCGTAGGTGAAGGACGCGGGCGTGCCGTCCTGGGCCAGATAGCGGCAGACGAAGTCGAGACTGCCCTCGTCGAACGGGTTGAAGAAGGCGGAGCGGTAGAGGGGGACGATGTAGAGGTCGGAGAGCCCCATGTCCACCATGCCCTTGAAGAGCGACGAGCCGTCGGCCCGCTCGCCCTCGGCCAGGACGGACTCGATGTGATAGCGGTCGGTCACCGGGACGGTGAGCTCCTTGAGCTTGCCGTCGATCGCCAGATAGTGGAACGTGACCCGCTCGATCCTCTCCGACTCGATGACCTTCAGGATGTCGGCCCGGTCGAAGTCCGCGGCCGGCTTGTCCAGGAGGATCGAAAGGGGGTTGCCCAGGGCATAACGCGGGGTCTTGATCGCCATCGCGCCACTCTCCTTAGCGGTGCTCGTCCCCCGAGGGGGACGCGTAGAGCAGATAGGGCCGGCGGAGGGCGGCGAAGGCCTCGAGGCCGGGCCGGATGTTGGCCAGGATCGTCGCCACCGTCTCCCCGGCCTCGAGGGACTTGCGGACCGAGGCCGTGCCCATGACCTTGTCGAAGTACGTGGGATGGAAGGCGAACTCGTCGGGGCACATCTCCCGCACGGTCCTGAGGATGTGGAGGACGGTCGCGACGGAGCGGAAGGCCGCCCGGTCGGTCACATGGACCTGGCAGCCGCCGCAGAGCTCGCCCTGGAACTTGGAGAACCAGGGGGTGAACCAGGCCTCGCGGAACCGGACCCCGGGCAGGTCCAGGGCGTTCAGCCGCGCGGCCAGCTCGTGGCCGTCGATCCAGGGGGCGCCGAACAGCTCGAAGGGCTTCGTCGTGCCCCGGCCCTCGGACATGTTCGTGCCCTCGATCGCCACCAGCCCGGGGTAGACGACGGCCGTCTCGAGCGTCGGCATGTTCGGCGACGGGATGACCCACGGGAGCCCGGTCTCGTCGAACCACATCGTCCGGACCCAGCCCTCCATGGGCACGACCGTGAGCCTGGCCGCGCGGGCCAGGAACTTGTCGTTGAACAGCTGGGCCAGCTCCCCGGCCGTCATGCCGTGGCGCAGGGGGATGGGAAAGAGCCCGATGAAGGAGCTGAGCTCGGGGTATTCGAGGATGGCCCCTTCCAGGTCGACGCCGTTGACCGGCGCCGGGCGGTCGAGGACGATGAAATCGAGGCCGGCCTCGGCCGCGGCCTGCATGGCGTAGGCCATCGTGGCGACGTAGGTGTAGACGCGCGTCCCGACGTCCTGGATGTCGAAGACCAAAACGTCGACGCCCGTGACCATGGCCGCTTCCGGGACCTTGCCGGTTTCCTGGGTGTCGAACGAGCGCATGTATTCGTCGATGTTCCTGAGCATGCCCGGGGCGGGCTTCTGCGACTGCCCGTAGAGGCTGAAGACCGGGAGCCCGTAGGCTTCGTCGTAATAGAACGGCACGTATTCGCCGGCCTGGGCGTTGCCCCGGACGCCGTGCTCGGGACCGTAGAGGGCGACGAGGTCGATCGCCGGGTTCGAGCGAAAGAGCTCGATGGTCGAGCGGAGGTCCGCTCCCGTCCCGGTCGGGTTCGTGATCAGGCCGACCCGCTTGCCCTTGACGAGATCGAGGTGCTTGGCCAGGAAAACCTCGACCCCGGGCTTGACCCGGACCGCGGCGTCCGGGGCCGGCGCGGCCGGGCGCTTCTCCGGCCCGGCGCATCCGGCCACGAACAGACCCAGCCCCAGGACCAGGCCGAGCCCCTTCCCGATCGTCGGAGGTACCGGTCGTATGCTCATGCTCGTGTCCTTTCGCGCCGCTCGTTGCCGCCCGCTCAGGATAACAAGACCGGCGCGGCCGAGTCAAACCGGCTCTTGATTCCCCCCTGGGAAAAGATTATAAAGGAACGGGAAACAATGCCTAGCCGCAGACACGGTCGTCGGGGGAAGCATCTGGTCTTCGGGGCCCTGGCCGCCCTGGCCTTGGCTCTCCTGGTCCGCCTCGCCCCGGCCGCCGAGATCCCCTTCGAATGGACGGGCGTCGACCGCGTCGTGGCCGTCGCCGACGTTCACGGCGACTATGAGCGGTTCGTCTACATCCTCGCCCACCCCCAGGTGGGGCTCATCGACAACGACCTCCGCTGGATCGGCGGCCGGGCCCATCTCGTCCAGCTCGGCGACGTCGCGGACCGGGGCCCCCACGCCCGCCGGATCTTCGAGATGCTCATGCGCCTCGAGAAGGAGGCCGCGGCCGCCGGCGGGATGGTCCACGTGTTGCTCGGGAACCACGAGGAGATGAACATCACCGGGATCGCCCTGGACTACCCGGGCTACGTCCTCCCCGAGCAGTTCGTGTCTTTTCTGCCCGAGGACTTCCGGAGGGAGAAGGAGTTCGAGTACGTCAGGTCGCTCCCGGCCGGGGACCGGAAGAGAGCCGAGGCCGAAGGCCTGGACATCTTCGCCGATTTCGGGTTGCACAATTTCTGGCGGAAGGTCATCGAGGTCAAGGATCCCGACGCCCGCCGGGCCTACGTCCTGGGCTTCAACGAGGCCGTCGGCGACTGGCTCGTCCGGAAGAACGCCATCATCAGGATCAACGGGGTCATCTATGTCCACGGCGGCGTCGGCGAAGGCCTCTCCCGATGGCCGCTGGGCGAGATCAACGCCGTCATGCGGGCCGAGCTCGAGTACTTCCAGGGCGTCGTGCGCGACCCGAAGCGGGCGTCCCAGGACTTCAAGCCGAGGCTCGTCTACGACCCCGAAAGCCCGCTCTGGTCCCGCGGCCTGGCCGAGAGCGGCCAGGCGACCCAGGCCGACGTCGACAGGATCCTGGCCAATCTGGGGGCCAAGGCCATGGTCGTCGGCCACAGCTTCTTCAGCTATCGGGGCGGCCGGAGCCAGGTCGTCTCGAAGGACCACGTGGCCCGCTTCGAGGACAAGGTCTGGGTCATGGACACGGGCATCTCCGGGAGCTACGGCGGCGTCCCGTCGGCCCTCATCTACGAGAACGGCGGGTTTCGGCTCTGGGGCGAGAGCGAGGAGGTCGCGGCCCAGAGCGGCATCAGGCCGCCCCCCCTCAAACCGCTGACGCGCCGGGAGATGGAAACGTTCCTCCGCACGGCCTCGATCACCGGCCGCGGTCCCGGGCCGCCCGGGCGGACCGACGCCTGGCTCCTGACCATGGCCTCGGGGGACGTCGTCATCCCGGCCCTCTTCAAGTACATCGACCGCCGGCGGCCCGAGCCGCTTGCCGACAGCTACCGCTACGAGCTCGCCGCCTACGCCCTCAGCAAGTACCTCGACGTCGGCTTCGTCCCGCCGATCGTCGAACGGACCGTCGAGGGCGTCCCGGGGGCGGTCCAGGTCTTCGTCACCGACGCCATGTCGGAGGCGGAGCGCAAGGACAAGAGAGCCGAGCCGCCCGATCCCGGGGAATTCGACCGGGCCATGGCCGACCTCCTGGTCTTCCTGGGCCTGGCCTACGACGACTGCCACCGCGACGCGGACACCCTGATCAGCCTGGACACGGGCCGGGTCTACCGGGTCGATTTTTCCGAGGCCTTCGCGCCGGCGAAGGGCCTCCCCGCCCGCTGCCCCATCCTCCGGTGCTCGAGCCTGCTCTACCGCAAGCTCCAGGGGTGGAACGACCGGACCGTCGCCGATTACGTGGGCCGGTACCTCAATCGGGAGGAGACCGCCGCGCTCAACGCGCGCCGGCGGGCGATCGTCCGGGCGATCAAGATCGCGGGGGAGAGGAACGTCCTGTTTTGACGGCTGACGCGGGAAGGAGGGAGGCGATGTCCAGACCGTCGGACGACCCGGCCGCCCTCCCGGGCGCGGCCCGCTATAATCTGGGCTACAGGTTCCTGCGGCTGTTCGCCGACATCCGGCCCGGAGAGGCGTCCAAGGCCCTGCTGCTGGCCCTGAACATCTTCCTCCTCCTCCTGGCCTATTACATCCTCAAGCCCCTGCGCGAGTCCCTGCTCCTCGTCGACAAGAGCTCCCCCGTCATCAAGAGCATGCTCGGCGGCGCCCAGGCCGTCCTGTTCGTCTTCGTCATCAAGGGCTTCAGCCGCCTGGCCTCCAAGGTCCCCCGCCACACCCTGATCACCTGGACAACGTCCTTCTTCATCTCCAACCTGGTCGTGTTCTATGTCCTCCACGCCGGCGGCCTGGCCGTCAAGCCGATGGGCATCCTGTTCTTCATCTGGGTCGGGATCTTCAACTATTTCGTCATCGCCCAGTTCTGGGGCTTCGCCAACGACCTCTATGCCGACGAGGCCGGCAAGCGGACCTTCCCGCTCGTCGCCCTCGGCGCGACCCTGGGGGGCCTCATCGCCACCCTGCCGTTCATGAAGCGGCTCCGGGACGTCCTCGGCGGCCGTTGGGAATTCAAGCTCATGCTCATCGCGGGCCTCGTGCTCGCCCTCTGCATCGTCCTGGCCCGCCTCATCCACCGCCGCGACGTCCGCAAGACCCGCCTGGACCGGGAGAACGGCGTGGCCGGCGCCGAGGAGAAGGCCAAGGTCCAGGAACAGCCGCTCGAGGCCAGCGGCGGCTTCAGGCTCGTCTTCAAGAGCCGCTATCTCTTCCTCATCGCGCTCATGATCGGTCTCTACAATTTCGTCAACGCGACCGGGGAGTTCATCATCTCCACGGTCACGGTCGATCATTCGATCGAGGCCGCGGACACGGCGGCGGCCGCGCCGGCGGCCGGACAGAGCGAAGCGGACGCCCCGCTCCGGCAAACGGAGAGCAAGGCCATCCACAACGCCTTCATGGACTATCAGCTCCTGACCAATCTGATCGCCCTCGTCATCCAGCTCCTCCTCGTCTCGAGGATCTTCAAGTGGGTCGGGGTCGGGGGGGCGCTCCTCTTCCTGCCCATCCTGGCCCTCGGCGGCTACGCGCTCATCTCGTTCGGGGCGACCGTCGTCCTGGTCCGCTGGGTCAAGGCCCTGGAGAACGGCACGGACTACTCCCTCCAGAACACGACCAAGGCGGCGCTGTTCCTGGTCACCCGGCGCGAGGAAAAGTACAAAGCCAAGGCGGCCATCGACACGTTCTTCGTCCGCGGCGGGGACACGCTCTCGGCCCTGGCCGTGCTCGTCGGGACGCAGATGCTGGGGCTCCGGATCGAGCGCTACGCGATCCTCAATGTCGCCGCGGTCGCCCTCCTTCTCGTCATCTGCGTCAGGATCATCGCCGCCTACAAGAGGAGGAAGGAGCGGATGGACCGGGACGAAGGTCTATGATTCGGCCGGGCCGTTGGCCTTGAGGGGAGGACCACCCATGAGACGCATCCTGGCCTTCGTTGTCTCGGCCTTGGCTTTGGGGGCCGCGCCGCCCGCCGGGCTGGCCCAGTTCCTGCCCGAGGAGATCGCCCTGAGGCCGGCCCTGGAGGAGTTCCTCCTGACGGCCGAGATCGTCCGCTTCGAGGAGATCGGCGAGGGGGTGACCAAGCCCTACAAGCTCTTCCTCCGGAAGGACGGGGTCGAGCGCCCGGCCGCCTGGAAGGACCCGAAGGGCCTGCAGGGCGGGTTCCTCGAGGGCTGGCAGTACGAGATCGCCGCCTATCGCCTCGACAAGCTCATCGGCCTGAACATGGTCCCCCCGGCCGTCGAGCGCGAATTCCGGGGCAAGCCGGGGGCCCTCGTCCTCTGGGCCGAGTGCGAATACAGCCTGCTCAAGGTCATGGAGCGGGGCATCGAGATCCCCGAAGAGGCCGGGGACCGGACCGACAAGATGAAGTACCTGACCCGGGCCTGGGACAGCCTCATCGCCAACGAGGACCGGACCCAGCAGAACGTCCTCTACACCGGGGACTGGCGGACGATCCTCATCGACCATTCCCGGGCCTTCCGCTGCGGCGGCAAGTTCTCCGAGAAGCTGATGTTCGGCCGCAACGGCATCCAGAAGACCGCCCAGGGGGCCCCGCTCGCCTTCCGCCGCCTGCCGCGCGGATTCGTCGAGAGGATCAGGGCCCTGACCGTCGGGAGCGTCCGCAAGGCCGTGGGCCAGACCCTCACCGACCGAGAGATCAAGGCCGTCATCGTCCGCCGCGACCTCCTGCTCAAGGAGATCGGCCGGATGATCGAAGAGCAGGGCGAAGAGGCGGTGCTCTATTGAAGGCCAAGATGAAGGCGAAGACGGGAGCGGCGCTGGCGGTCCTCGCCGCGCTCCTGCCGCTCGGCGCCCTCCTTCTGGCCTGCGTCGACGCCGGCGGCCCCGCGGCCGGCGGCCCGGACGGACCGCCTCCCCTGCAGTTCCTCCCCGAGGAGATCGGGCGGCGGGCCGAGTGGGAGGAGTTCCTGTCCAAGGCCGAGATCCTCGAAAGAGAGAGCAGGCAGATCAGGGGGTCCGAGGCCGTGACCTCGCCCTGGGTCCTCATGCTCGAGCTCGGCGGGGTCAGGCACAGGGCCCTCTGGAAGAACGCGCAGGGCCGCATGGGCGGCTACTGGGAAGGCTGGGCCTACGAGGTGGCCGCCTACCGCCTCGACAAGCACCTCGGGCTGGGCATGGTCCCCCCCACCGTCGAGCGCCGCTTCCGCGGCGACCGGGGGTCGTGCCAGTACTGGGTCGACGACACGATGTCGCTCAAGGACAAGGAGGCCAAGCGGATCAAGACGCCTCCGGCCAAGGTCCCGGGCTGGAACCGGGCGACCTACAAACAGCGGTTCTTCGACAACCTCATCGCCAACGAGGACCGGCACTCGAACCAGGTCCTGATCACCCAGGACTGGCGGATGATCCTCATCGATCACTCCCGGTCCTTCCGGACGGCGGGCAAGTTCGTCCGCGGCCTCATCTTCTCGGCCAAGAGCCCCGCGGGGCCGATGCTCATGAGCGAGCTGCCGCGCCCGCTCGTCGAGAAGCTCCGGGCCCTGGACGCCGCCGCGCTCAGGTCCGCGGTCGGCGAGTACCTCACCGGCGAGGAGATCGGCGCCGTCCTCGTCCGGCGGGAGCTCATCCTGGCGGAGATCGATCGGCTGGTGAGGGCCAACGGGGAGGACAAGGTCCTCTACTGATCAGCCCGGGCTATTCATAGGACGTGAGGGCAAGGTCCTTGCGGACCGTCAGGACGTTTTGCCCGTCCGTCCGCCGGTAGGTCAGCCCGTCCATCAGGGTCTTGTAGAAATAGACGCCCAGGCCGCCGGGGGTGCCGCGGCGCCGCTGGACCGTCAGGTCGGGGTCTTTTGTCCGGACCGGATCGAAGGGGACGCCCCGGTCCCGGACCTCGATGAAGAGCGATTCCCCGCTCCGCCAGATCCGCACGGCCATGTCGCCCGGCCGGCCCTGGGGATAGGCGTAGCGGACGATGTTGACGCAGATCTCGTGGAGGGCCAGCTCGATCTTGAACCGGTCCTGCTCGTCGAAGGGCAGGCCGGCGATGGCCTCCCGCAGGAAGCCCCGGAGGCGGTCGATCTCCTCGAGCCGGGCCGGGACGCGGAGCTCCTTGACCTCCGGCTCGCTCACGCTCGTCCCCTGTCCCCGGCCCTCAAGGGTTCCGCTTGACGATGACCAGGGTCATGTCGTCGCCGGCCTCGGAGCAGCCGCTGAAGGCGAGGACGTCCTCGAAGATCCGGTCCATGATGGCCCGGGCCGGCAGGCCGCGGAGCTCCCGGACTTTGTCCCCCAGGCGCCCGTCGCCGTACTCCTCGCTCTCGCCCCTGCGGCTCTCGACGATCCCGTCGGTGTAGAAGCAGACGATGTCTCCGGGGCGGAGGGCGACGGTCCGCCGGCCGTAGGCCTGGTCCGGGAGCATCCCCAGGCAGAGCCCGGTGCTCTCGAGGGCCTGGACCCGGCCCTGGGCCCCGACCAGCAGGGGCGGATTGTGACCGGCGTTGACGAAGGTCGCCTCGTCCCTGCTCCGGTCGATGATGGCCAGGAAAAAGGAGATGAAGAGGTGGCTGTCCGAGCTGACATGGACGAAGTCGTTGAGCTTGGCCGCGAGCTCGCCGAGATCGACGGCGCCCGGGAACCTCTCGTGCAGGGCCCCGCGCAGCGAGGCCATGAGCAGGGAGGCGCTGACCCCGACGCCCGAGACGTCGGCGACGACGACGGCCAGCCGGTCCTTGTCGATGGGGATATAATCGTAGTAGTCCCCGCCGACGCGCCGGCAGGCCCGGGCGCTGCCGCTGATCTCGTAGGGGGCGAAATCCGGTTCGGCGCGGGGCAGGAAGTTCTTCTGGATCTGCACGGCCAGGGCCATCTCGCGCTCGTACTGGAGGGCCTTGATGGACTCGTCGATGAGCCGGGCGTTCTCGATCTTGACGGCGGCCAGGTTGGCCAGGAGCGTCAGCAGCCGCAGGTCGTCCTCGCCGAATTGCTCCAGGAGCGAGACCCGGTCGCAGTAGACGAGGCCGATGATGTCCTGGTTGTTCCAGAGCGGGACGCACATGGCCGAGTGGATCTGGGCCTGGACGACGCTCGCCTGGCCCCGGAGCCCCTCCTCGGCCTGGATGTCGGAGATGAGGATGGCCGAGTTCCGTTCCAGGGCCTCGCGGACGATCGTCTGGCTGACGAAGATGCTCTGGGTCCGCAGGGCCGCGTTCTGGACGCGGACGACCTTGGGCTCGAGGGCCTGGGTGGACTCGTTCTTGAGCATCAGGACGCCCCGGTCCATGGGCAGGTTCTGGATGAGCACGTCCATGATGTGGTCGAGCAGCTTCTCCAGCGGCATGTGATAGATGAGGGCCTGGCTGACCGCCCCCATGACCGCCATGATCTTCTGGTCCTGCCTCAGCCGCTCCATGTCGACCCCGCCCGCGGGGGTCTTCAGGATGCCCGTGGCCGGGGGCTTCTTGAGGATGTCCTTGACCTGGATGATCGTGTTGGAGCTGTGGGTGAAGGTCGTCCCCTCGACGGTCTCGACGGAGGGCTGGAAGTCCTTGTCGAAATAGAACCGCGTCGAGCCGACGAGGACCTCGTCGCCGCGGGCCAGGTCGATCTCGCCGCTGACGCGGCGGCCGTTGGCGAAGGTGCCGTTCTTGCTGCCCTGGTCGACCAGGGCGTAGCCCCGGTCGGTCGGGACGATGATGGCATGACAGCCCGAGCTGAACTGGTCGGACAGGACGATGTCGTTGGTCGAGGCCCGGCCGATCCGGACCGGGTCGCGGCCGAGGGGATAGGTCGAGGGCTCGCCCGATTTCGGATAGATATACAGGATGGCCATGGGCGATTCCTCTGCCTCATTCTAAAGGAGTTGAAGGGTCATTTCAACCTCAGGGCCCGCTTCAGCCGGAGGACCCGTTCGCCGTCCGGCAGGTCCTCGATGAGGGGGAAGAGAAGCTCCTTGTCCTCCCTGTCGAGGAGGTTGTCGAGGTGCTCGAGGGCGTAGTCGACCGACTTGGGCGTCCCCTGGAGGATGTGCTGGTAATCGTTGATGATGTCCTCCCGGGGATAGAGGAGCGTCAGCAGGTCGAAGACGCGGCGGAGCCGGATGATGAGCGCCGCCCGGGCCTCGTCCGGCGGGCCGGGCGGGCCGAGGACGGCGTCGCAGGCCTTCCGGATCAGGAAGCGGAGCTCGGGCCGGAGGTCGCGCTCGCGGAACCGGACCCGGGCGCGCTCCGCCCGGATCTTGTAGAGCGCGTCGATGAGGGCCTGCTCCATGTCCTCGCGCCGGCGGGCCAGCTCGGCGACCAGGATGTCGGCGGCCTTCTGAGACCCGATCCGGGCCAGGACCTCCGGGACGGCCCGGCGCACCTCCAGGGGCTCGTCCGCCGAGCGGAGCAGCGGGGCGAGGCGGCCCACGATCTCGGGGCCGTAGGCCGCCAGGGCCGTTTGGGCCTCGACGATCGTCATGGGGTTGGCCAGGTGCCGCAGGATGATCGGCACGTGCTCGGGCCGCCGGTGGACGGAGGCGCCGTTCAGGGCGTACAGGACGACCTCGACCGAGGCGTCCTGGAGGAGCCGGGCCAGGGCGTCCATCGTCGGGGGACTCGGGGCCATCCGGCAGATGCTGTTGGCGGCCTCGATCCGCTCGACCTCGGAGGGCGAGTCGATGATCCGGCCGAGGCTCTCGTCCATGATCTTCTGGTAGGCGGGCAGGAGATAGATGAGGTCGATCTCCTTCTGGAACTCGGCGTCGGTGATGGTCTCCTCGAGGCCCGGATAGAGGCCGCCCGCGGCGCCGACGTCGAACAGGGCGTCCATGGCCCGGGCCTTGAGCTCGTTGCGCTTGATCCCCAACAGCTCCTGGAGCTCGGGGGTCAGGTTCTTCGACCGGACCAGGTTGAAGAGGTTCATGTAGTAGAGGGTCGTGCTTCGCTCGCGGCTCTGGACGGCGTCGAAGACCTCGCGGACGAGCTTCTCGTCGAGGTGGGCGTCGATGACGGTCCGGCCCTCCTGCCAGATCCGGCCGAGGTCCTTCTTCAGGACGGCCGGGTATTCCCGATAGACCGACCGGGTCAGGACCAGCCAGAGGGCGAGAAAGGCGAGGACGACGAGACCCGTCTCGCGGACGACGGACAGCGGATCGAGCCGGTACTCGAACACCCTCCAGGCGTTGAGGACGAGCCAGAGGACCGCGGCCGTTCCGGTCGCGATCTTGTTGACGAGGACGTCGATGAACACCTTGGCCCGGTACTTGACGGACGCGGAGACGGGGATGTAGAGGAGCTCGCGCACGGACTGGCCGAGGGTGTTGTCGAACATCTTGTCCCCGCCGCGGGCGACCCAGGCCCAGGCCAGCAGGAGGCCGAGGGGAATGACGAACACGGTCGCCGAGACGGCCAGGAGAAAGGCCGGGGCGACGGCCATGGCCCAGCGGATGCCGTAGGACTTGAGGACGCGGCCGGTCGTGAGCAGGTGGAAGGCCGCGGAAACGGCCAGGATCACCAGGAAGAAGAGGGCGATGAACGAGGTCCGGGCCTGGCCGCTCGTGAAAAGGCTCATGACGACCCACTTGAACTGGTAGTTGATGAGCGAGCCGGCGATGATGGCCGAGGCCACCATTGCCGCGAGCCGGCGCAGATAGCGGTCGTTCCGGACGGCCCGGAAGCTCTCCCAGGCGCCGACCTTGGCGGGCACGGCCAGGCGCTCGTCGCCGGCGACGGCGTCGGTCCGCCGCTTCTCGGCGTAGACGGCGTTGACCGCGGCGATGGCCAGGGCGAGCAGGAACGGACAGACGAGGAGGAGGTCCTCCGGCGGGATGAGCCGGGCGACGGTCATGAGGGCGGCCGCGGCCGCGCCGGCGATGCCGCCGAAGAGCCCGCCGGTGACGAAGAGGCCGACCAGCCGCTTGGCCTCATGGGGGTCGAAGGCGTCGTTGACCGCGATCCAGAACTGGGTCACGGACATGGCGATGAAGATGTCGGCCCAGAAGCAGAAGGCGATGACGAAGACCGGGAAATGGTCCCAGATCATCATGCGGGCCCAGAGCAGGAAGAAGACCCCCGAGGAGTCGGCGACCGGGGTTGAGTACAGGGACTTCTGGTGGACGTCGAAGATGAACCAGAAGACGAGGAGGCCGGAGATGAAGAACAGGAGCGAGGCCGTGAGGTAGGTCCGGCGGGGCAGGCGGTCGAGGAGGCGGGCGTTGACGGCCACGACGAGGCCGATGAGCAGGGCCGTGGCCAGGTCGGCGAAGGGCCACCAGCCGGGCCTGGCGCCGATCAGGAAGCTCTCTTTGACCGGCTTGACGATGTAGAAGGTGGCGGTGATCAGGAAGAAGAGCGCCGACAGGGCCAGGGCGGCCCGGGCCTCATGGCCGCGGACGTCGCCCAGGCGCTTCAGGATCCGTTCGAGCCGGCCGTCGGCCAATCGACCCCCTCGTCAGGCCCGGGCGAGCTCAAGCCCTGCCGAAGCTCTCCAGGGCCCGGTCGCAGTCCTCATGGATGTCGAGGACCTTGTCCAGCATCGTGATCTTGAAGATGAGAAGGAGCTTGTCGGAGATCCGGCAGAGCTTGAGCTTGCCGCCAAGGTGCTGGGTCGAGATGTAGGAGGCCAGGATCTGGCCCACGCCGAAGCTGTCGATGAACTCCACGCCGCCGAGGTCGAGCAGCAGGTTCCTCCGCCCCCGGTCGAGCTGGGCCTCGACGAGGCTGTGGAGGGTCTCCTGGATGGTGTCGGCGCGGCGGATTTCGCCTTGGATGTCGAAGATGACGATGTTGCCCAGCTCGCGCGTCTTGATGACCATGGTGTCGGCTATGTGTTTATCAGAAGGGCCGGCCAAAGTCAATTGAAGGGGTCAAACCCACTTGACGCGAAGGACCCTCCTGGGAGAAAAGATTACTGGAAAGGAGCCGCCATGCCTCTCGTCGAGATCCACCTGCTCGAAGGCCGCACGGACGAACAGAAAAAGGCCCTGCTCGCGGCGGTCACGGCCGCCGTGCGCGACTCGATCGACGCCCCGCTCGAATCGATCCGCGTCTGGGTCCAGGAGTTCAGCCCGCGGGAATACATGATCGCCGGCGTTCTCGCGGCCGATCGGAAGAAATAGCCGGACGTCCGGCGGGACGGAAGCCGGGAGAAGTCCCGGGCTAGGCGGACCTTCGGGCGAAGCGCTTGCGGACGAGATAGACCGGGATCCCCAGGAGCACGATGAGCAGCCCGGGGAAGGTGTACTTCGTCTTGAAGATCAGCAGGTCGACGGCGATCGCCGCGGCGCAGAGGATGTAGAGGGCGGGCACGACGGGATAGCCCCAGGCCTTGTACGGCCGCTCCCAATCGGGCCGCTTCTTCCGCAGGATGAAGATCCCGGAGACGACCAGCACGAAGAAGATGAGGACGGCGAAGACGACGTAGTCCAGCAGGTCGCTGTAGGTCCCCGACAGGCAGAGGAGCGAGGCCCAGAGGCCCTGGACGACGAGGGCCGTGCCCGGGACCGACTTCCGGTTGAGCTTGCCGGTGGCGTCGAAGAACAGGCCGTCCTTGGCCATGGCGTAGTAGACCCGGGCCCCGGACAGGATCAGGCCGTTGTTGCAGCCGAAGGTCGCGATCATGATCAGGACGGCCATGATGACGGCCGCGGCCGGGCCGAAGATCATCCCGGCGGCGGCGGTGCCGACCCGGTCGAACTGGGCGAACTGGATGCCCCGGCCGACGACGTCGGCCGCTTCGGGACTGCCCTGGACGGGCAGGATGAGGATGTAGGCGAGATTGGCCAGGAAATAGAGGAAGATGACGGTCCCGGCCCCGAGGACGAGGCTCAGGGGGATGTTCTTCCGGGGGTTCTTGACCTCCCCGGCGATGTAGGTCACGCTGTACCACTCATCCGAGGCAAAGAGCGACCCGACCATGGCCGCGCCGATGGCCGCCAGGACCATCAGGCCGGACAGCGGCTCGACCGAGACGATCTGGCCGCCGGCCATGTGGGTCCAGCTGGCCTTCCAGAAGACGGCCCAGTTGGCCTTGATGGCCGCCGCGTTGGCCCCGAAGACGAACCCGAGCAGGATGAGGCCGCCGAGGGCGACCGTCTTGGTCACGGTGAAGATCCCCTGGATCGTCTTGCCGGTCCGGACGCCGCGCGTGTTGAGCCAGGTCAGGACGACGATGCTGGCGATGGCCAGCAGCTGGGCGGCCGAGATCTTCAGGCCGAAGACCGTGGCCAGGATGTGCCGCTCGCTGAACCAGGGGACGATGAGGCCGGTGAACTTGGCGAAGGCGACGGCGACCGCGGCGATCGTCCCGGTCATGATGACCATGAAGGTCGTCCAGCCGTAGAGAAAGCCGATGAGCGGGCTGTAGGCCTCGCGGAGATAGACGTAGAGCCCGCCGGCGTGGGGCATCATGCCGGCCAGCTCGCCGTAGCTCAGGGCGCCGATGACCGTGAGGACGCCGGTGATGAGCCAGACGAGGAGCAGGAGCCCGGGCGAGCCGACCGTGCGGGCGATGTCGGCGCTGACGATGAAGATGCCCGACCCGATCATGGCCCCCATGACGATCATCATGGCGTCAAAGAGCGACATCTCGCGCTTGAAGCCGGCGGATTCCGGGGCGGAAACGGGGGCGGGGGCGGGGGCTCGATCGCTCATGTCTTCCTCCTCAGCTTGCTCTTCCGGATGCCGTAGGCGAAGTAGATGACCAGGCCGAGCGCCATCCAGATGATCAGGCGCAGCCAGGTGTCCCAGGGCAGGCCTGACATCAGGTAGAGGCAGGACAGGATGCCCAGGACCGGGACGAACGGGACGAGGGGGGTCTTGAACGGCCGGGGGATGTCGGGACGGGTGTAGCGGAGGACCAGGACGCCGCCGCAGACGATGACGAAGGCGAAGAGCGTCCCGATGCTGACCAGCTCGCCGACGATGCCCATGGGCAGGAGCGCGGCGGCGACGCCGACGACGAGGCCGGTGGCGATCGTCGTGACGTGGGGCGTCCCGTGCTTGGGGTGGACCTTGGCCGCCGCGGCCGGCAGGAGACCGTCCTTGGCCATGGTGTAGAAGATCCGCGGCTGGCCCATCAGCTGGACCATCATGACCGACATCAGGCCGACGATGGCCGCGATCTTGACCAGCGGGGAGAGCCAGAAGAGCCGCATGGCGTCGATGGCCACGGCCACGGGGGCCGGGACGTTGAGCTCGGTGTAGTGGACGACGCCGGTCAGGACGAGGGAGAAGGCGATGTAGATGGCCGTGCAGGCGAAGAGGGAGCCGAGGATGCCGATGGGCATGTCCCGCTTCGGGTTCTTGGCCTCCTGGGCGGCCGTCGAAACGGCGTCGAAGCCGAGGTAGGCGAAGAACATCACCCCGGCGCCGCGCAGGATGCCGCTCAGGCCGAAGAAGCCGAACTGGCCCTGGTTCGGGGGGATGAACGGCTTCCACAGGTCGGGCTTGATGAAGAAGACCCCGGCCGCGATGAAGACGAGGATGATGCTGATCTTCAGGAAGACGATGATCGAGTTGACCGTCGCCGATTCGCGGATGCCGCGGACGAGGATGTAGGTGATGAGGGCGATGACGAGGGCGGCCGGCAGGTTGATGACGGCGCCCGTCTTCGTCCAGACGCCGCTCTGGGGATCGAACGAATAGGGCGCGCCGGCCAGGGCCGCGGGGAAGCGAACGCCGATGCCGTTGAGGAAGCTGACGACGTAGCCCGACCAGCCGATGGCCACCGTCGTCGCGCCCAGGGAGTATTCGAGGATGAGGTCCCAGCCGATGATCCAGGCGAAGATCTCGCCCAGGGTCGAGTAGGCGTAGGTGTAGGCGCTGCCGGCGATGGGGATGAGCGAGGCGAACTCGGCGTAGCACAGGCCGGCGAAGGCGCAGGTCAGGCCGGCCAGCATGAACGACAGGGTCACGGCCGGGCCGGCGTACTGGGCGGCGGCGTGGCCGGTGATGACGAAGATGCCGGCGCCGACGATGGCCCCGACGCCGAGGAAGATGAGGTGCCAGGGGCCGAGGACCCGCTTGAGGCCGGAGGATTCCGACGAGGCCTCTTGCGACAGCTGCTCGAGGCTTTTCACGGCGAACAGGACGCTCTTCATGGACGCGATTTATAACACAGCAAAAAGAGGGGGTCAAACCTTAATTCTTATAATTTTTTCCGCAGCCAATAGAAGAAGGGACCGGGTCTTCGCAAGCCTTCTCGAGGCGATCGTCCCCGGAAGGCATGTCCTTCTCGAGATGTGGGGACAGACCTGAAACTCGTATCGCCTCCGGCATTGCGAAGACCCGGTCCCTTCTTTTTATGTTCGCTTCGCGCCGCCGAACCAGCTGTACAGCACCGGCAGGACCAGGAGCGTCAGGATGGTCGAGGAGATCAGGCCGCCGACCACGACGATGGCGAGCGGCCGCTGGATCTCCGACCCGGGGCCCTGGGCGAAGAGCAGCGGCACGAGGCTGAGGACGGTGATGGTCGCCGTCATCAGCACGGGCCGCAGGCGGTTGAGACAGCCCCGGACGATCGCCTCGCCGCCCGGCATCCCCTCCTCCTGGAGCTGGCTGATGTACGAGAGGAGCACGATCCCGTTCAGGACCGCGATGCCGAAGAGAGCGATGAACCCGACGGACGCCGGCACGGACAGATAGAGCCCGGAGAGGTAGAGGGCCAGGACGCCGCCGATGAGGGCGAACGGCAGGTCGAGGAGGACCAGGAGCGACAGCCGCAGCGAGCCGAAGGTCAGGAAGAGCAGGAGCACGACGAGGCCGATCGTCGCCGGCAGGATGACCGCCAGCCGCTGCATGGCCCGCTGCTGGTTCTCGAACTGGCCGCCCCAGGTCAGGAAATAGCCCGGCGGCAGGCGAACCTCGCGGGCGATCGCGGCCCGGGCCTCGGCGACGAAGCCGCCGAGGTCGCGGCCGCTGATATTGCACTCGACCCCGATCCGGCGCTGGCCGGCCTCGCGGCTGATCTGGCTCGGGCCCTCGATCATGGCGATCTCCGCGACCTGGCTGAGGGGCACCCGGGCCCCGCCCGGCGTCCGGACGAGGATGGCCCCGATCGCCTCGGCGGAATCCCGCCGCGCCTCCGGGTAGCGGATCTGCAGGTCGAAGTAGCGGTCGCCCTCGTAGAGCTGGGTCACCGTCTTGCCGCCGACCGCCGCTTCGACCACGGACTGGACGTCCTCGACGTTGAGGCCGAGGCGGGCGATCCGGGCCCGGTCGGGCCGGACCGTGATATAGGGCTGCCCGGCGACGCGCTCGACGTTGATGTCGGTCGCCCCCGGGATGTGCCCCAGCACGGCGGAGATCTCGTCGGCCCGGGACTTGAGCACGTCGAGGTCCTCGCCGAAGAGCTTGACGATGAGCTGGGCCCGCGTCCCGGCCACGAGCTCGTCGATGCGGCAGGCGATGGGCTGGCTGAACGAAAAGGCCATGCCCGGGAAATCCTCCAGGGCCTCCCGCATCAAGTCGGTCAGCTCCTCCCGGGAGCGGGCCGAGGTCCACTCCCGGCGCGGCTTGAGCATGCCGACATAGCCCGTCTTCTCGACGCCCCGGGCCTCCAGGGCGACCCCGGTCTGCCCCGTCTTGCCGATGATCGTCACGATCTCGGGGAACTGCATCAGGCGGGCCTCGACCTTGCGGCTCATGGCCAGGGATTCGGCGAGGGAGATGCCGGGCAGGAACTGGATGTCGGTGTCGAGCGCCCCCTCGTCCATGATGGGCATGAACTCGGTCCCGAGCCGCGGGATGAGGGCCGCCGTCCCGGCCAGCAGCAGCACGGCCGCCGCGACGACGATCGCCTTGCGCCGCAGGCCCCAGCGCAGGACCGGCAGATAGACCTTCTTCGCGCCCTCGATGAGGAGGCTCTTCTTGTCCGGCTGGGGCTTGAGGACGAAGTGGCAGAAGGCCGGGATGGCCCCGAGCGAGAGCAGGAGCGAGGCGAGCAGGGCGATGATGTGGGTGAAGGCCAGGGGCAGGAACATCTTGCCCTCGATCCCCTGCAGGGCGATGATCGGGATGAACGTCAGGGCGATGATGAGCTCGCCGAAGATCGAGGGCTTGCGGACCTCGAGGACGGCCTTGAGGACGGTCGGCAACTTCCGGGCCCCGGCCCCGGCCTCGGAGAGATGGCGCTGGACGTTCTCCACCTGGATGATGGTCGCGTCGATGATCATGCCGATCGAGATGGCCAGCCCGCCGAGGGACATGAGATTGGCCGAGAGCCCGAACAGGCGCATCATGATGAAGGTGAACAGGGCCGAGAGAGGTAGGGCCAGGACGACGATGAAGGCCCCGCGGAAGCTGCGCAGGAAGAGGTACAGCACGAACACGACCAGCACGGAGCCGATGAGCAGGGCCTCGGTGACCGTGTGGATGGCCCGGTTGATGATGTCCGACCGCCGGTAGTACGGCTCGATGCGCAGGCCGTGCGGCAGGACGCCCGAGGCGTTGATCTCCTCGACCCGGGCTTCGATCGCCCTCACGACCTCGCGGCCGTTGGCGCCGCGGAGCATCATGGCCACGCCCCCGACGACTTCGCCGGCGCCGTCCTTGACCGCGCCGCCCTGCCGGACGGCCGTCCCGGCCGTGACCTCGGCGACGTCCCGGACGAGGACGGGCGTCCCGCCCTGCGTCTTGAGGGCCACCGCGCCGATGTCCCCGACCGTCTGGAGGAGCCCGATGCCGCGCACGAGATACTGCTGTTCGCCTCGCTCGAGGACGTTCCCGCCGACGTTGAGGTTGTTCCGGCGCAAGGCCTCGCCGATGTCGCCCAGGGTCAGGTCGTAGGCCAGGAGCTTTTCCGGGTCCACGGTGACGTGGTACTGCTTGATGTATCCGCCGAACGAGTTGATCTCGTTGACGCCGGGGATGGACTTGAGCAGGGGCGACAGGATCCAGTCCTGGACGGTCCGCGCCTCGGTCAGGAACTCGGTCTCGTCCATCCCGGCGGGCGGCGCCCCGGCGAGGGTGTACTGGTAGATCTCGCCCATGGCCGTCGAGACGGGCCCCATGGCGATCTCCGTGCCTTCGGGGACCCGCTCCCGGGCCTCGTAGAGGCGCTCGAGGACGACCTGGCGGGCGAAATAGATGTCGACGCCGTCCTCGAAGACGACGGTGACGACCGACAGCCCCGACTTGGAGACGGACCGGACCTGTTCGAGCCGGGGCAGGCCGCGCATGGCCGTCTCGACCGGGAAGGTGACGAACCGCTCGACCTCGGGCGGCGACAGCCCGGGCGAGGTCGACAGGACCTCGACCTGGACGTTGGTCACGTCGGGGAACGCGTCGATGGGGATCCGCAGAAGGGACCACACGCCGAGGGCGATGAGGAGGGCCACCCCGATGAGGACGAGGGCCCGCTTCCGCAGGGCCGATCCGATGAGGGCGTCAATGATGCCCATGCTCGTCCTCCAGGCTGCCCTTGCGGAACTCCGAGCGGAGAAGGAAGCTGCCCGACGTGACGACGGTCTCCCCCGCCGCAAGGCCGTCGAGGATCTCGACCGTCCCGCCGAGCTTCTCGCCGGTCCGGACCTCGCGCCGGACGAAGGTCCTCTCCCCCGTCTTGACGAAGACGACGGTGTGGCCCTCGTCGCTCTGGACGGACGCCTCGGGGACGACCAGGGCCGGGCGCTCGCCGCTCGCGGCGAGCGAGGCCTGGACGTACATCCCGACCTTCAGCGTCCCTCCGGGATTGGCGATCTCGACCCGGCCTTCGACCGTCCGCGTCGCGGGGTCGAGGGCGTCGCCGATCAGGACCAGCCGGCCCCGGGATTCCCGGCCCGGATGGGCCACCGGGCTCAACACGACCTCCGCCCCCGCTTCAAGCGCGCCGATATCCTTCTCCTGGATGTGGAGGCAGGCCCAGAGCGTCGACGGGTCGGCCAGCCGGAACAGGCTCGTGCCGAGCTCGACCGCGTCGCCGCTGACGACGCCGCTCTCGAGCACGGTCCCGCCGATCGGCGCGTGAACGGCGAGCAGCGGCCGGGGTTCGGCCCCGCCCTCGAGACGCCCGATCTCCGGCGCGGGCACTCCCAGCAGCGCCAGCCGCTCGCGGGCGCCGGCCAGGATGGCCCGGGCCGGGGCTTCCTCGGCCTCGTCGCCGGCGTGCCTCTCAACCCGGGCCGCGGCCTGCCTGTATTCAGCCTGCAGGGTCAGGAAATCGGGGCTGTAGATCTCGGCCAGGAGCTGGCCGGCGCGGACGCGATCGCCGCGGACCGCAAGCACGCGCTCGAGCCGGCCCGGCGTGCGGGCCGTGAGATGGACGACCCGGCGGGCGTTCCACTCGAGCTCGCCGGTGGCCGTGACGCGCCGGGCCACGGTGCGCACGGCCGCGATCTCGATCCGGATGTCGGCGGCGGCGACGGCCGCGGCCGACAGCGTCACGGACGCGGGGGCCCCGGCTTCGTGGGCCGCGTGCTCTTCCGGGGTTTCGCCCTCGTGCGAATGGACCGCGACGCCGGCCGCGGGGGCGCCCTTGCCGCGGCAGGCGGCCGTGAGGATGAGGAGGGGGATGAGGGCCGGGATCACGGCCCAGACGATGCCTCGGGACAGCTTGTTCATGGGGTTCTCCGTCATTCCGCGGATTCGCCGGCGACCTCGAGGTCGGCCAGGGCGAGATTGTAGAGGAACAGGGCGCGCAGGTGCTCGACCTGGGCCAGCACGTAGGTCCGGTGGAGGTCGAGCAGGCTGAACGCTTCGGTCCGGCCGTAACGGAAATACTCGAGCTGGATGCCGAGCTCGTCCTCGAGCTCCCGAAGCAGGCTCTTTTCATAGACCAGGACCTGCTCCTCGGCCGACTTCGCCGCGACATAGGCGCTCTCGACCGCCGTCCGGACGCGCCGTTCCAGAGCGCTCGCGACGATGCGGCCGGCCTCCGCTTCGGCCGAGGCTTCCATGACCTCTCCCCTGGCCCGGCCGGGCCTGAGGAACGGCATGGTCAGCCCGAACGAGACGCCCCAGCCGTTCAGCCGGACGCTCGGGAGCAGGAGCCCGGCCAGGAAGTCGGGCTTGCGGCTGAGGCCGGCCAGCTTCACGGCGGCGTCGGCCCTCTCGATGCCGAGCGCGGCCAGCCTGAACGACGGCAGGGTCGAGCGGGCCCGTTCGACCAGCGCCGCCGGATCGAGCCGGAGCGGCAGGAACGGCAGGGGCGTCGCGAGCGCGGCGGTCTCGCCGGGCTCGCGTCCCAGGAGCTCGTCGAGCGCGAGGCCGGCCGTCCGCTCCTCCTTGGCTTGCTCGAGGATCTGGTTCCTCAGACGGGCCTGCTCGGCCCGGGCCCGCAGCACGTCGGCGTAAGCGGCCGCGCCGGTCCGATACTTCGAGCGGAGGTCTTCGAGCAGGCTGTCGAGGCGCGCGGCCGACCGCTCGAGCGCCTGAGAGGCCCCGCGGGCGAAGGCCGCAGTCCAGTAGGCTCTCTTCACCCGGGCCGTGAGGAGGAGCCTGACGCGGTCGAGCTCCGCGGCGGCCATGTCCTCCCCGGTCCGGCCTATTTCGCCGCGCAGGGAGCGCTTGCCCGGGTATTCGAAGGCCTGCTCGATGCCGAGGTGGACCTCGGCCTGGTCCCCCTCCTTCCTGAGCCCGGGCAGGGGCAGGCCCTCGAGGCTGGCCTGGGCCTGGGGCTCGGGGCGGGACTTGAGCTGGAGCGTCCGGCCGCGGGCGGCCTCGACGCGCGCTTCGGCGGCCAGGACCTCGGGATTCCGGGCCAGGGCGGTTTCCACGGCCTTCTCGAGCGTCAGACCGCTTTCCTGGGCCGAAAAGGCCGGCATCATGATGGCGAGCGCCGCGGCCACGGCGAGAGCGAACGGTCTTTTGACCGGCATGGCAATCCTCCTTGTCAGAGCGTCGGGGCGGAAACCGGGACGAGGCTCAGACGAGGGAGGACTTGGGAGGGGGCGTGAGGTCCTCGACAATCAGGGCGAGGAGCCGACCCTCGGGGGATCGTTCGACGAGGTCCATCGCGTCCGCGGCCGCCGGAAGGTCGTCGGCCCCGGGGTCGGCGAAGACAGCCAGGAAGCAGAGGCAGACGGAATCGCCGCCCGGATGGGGCTGGACATGGCCGAACTCCCCGCCCCGGGTGGGGCAATGGACGGGGCAATGCTCCTCGGCGTAATAAAAATGGAACAGGCAGGACGCGAAAAGGACGATGAAGGCGAGGACCGCGATCCTTTTCATGCTCGAGGCAATTATGCCACGGGCCCCCTCCGGCGTCAACATCGCATTCGCATCGCATTCGGGCGCACGCGCCGTCTGAGCCGTCTGAGCCGCTTTCCTCCCCCGCCGGCTTTTGTTAGAATCGGGGGGCCCCGAACCTGGCTGTTGGGAGCCGGATTATGAAAGCACTGGTCACGGGCGCCAGCGGGTTCATCGGGCGGCGGTTGGCCGCGACCCTCGCCCGCCGCGGCCACGATGTCGCCGGCCTCATCCGCCGGACGAGCGACACCCGATCTTTGGACGGGACGTCCGTCCGGCTCGTCTTCGGGGACCTCGATGATCCGTCTTCCCTCGCCGCCGCCCTGGCGGACCGCGATCACGTCTTCCATCTGGCCGGGCTCGTCCAGACGGCCCGCGAGGGGGCCTTCGAAGCGGCCAACAGGGAAGGGACGCGGCGCCTCGTCGAGGCCTGCCTCCGCGCGGCGCCGAAGCTCGAGCGCTTCGTCCTCGTCTCCAGCATCGCCGCCGCCGGGCCGAGCGGGCCGGACAGACCGGGGACCGAGGCCGACGACCCCCGCCCCGTTTCGGCTTACGGCCGCAGCAAGCTGGCCGCCGAACGCGTCGTCCTGGAGGCCGCGGGCCGCCTGCCGGTGACGGTCCTCCGGCCGCCGAACGTCCTCGGGCCGGGCTCGAAGGAGCTGGAGCGGGCGATCGCCCTCCTGAAATGGCGGATCGTCCCGGCGATCGGCGACGACAGGCCGCGGACCAGCCTCGTCGACGTCGACGATCTGGTCGAAGCCCTGATCCTGGCCGCGACGGACGTCCGCGGCGTCGGCGAGGTCTATTACGTGACGGACGGGCATTCCTATGCCTGGCCCGAGATCACGGCGGCGCTGGCCGGCGAGCTGGACCTGGGGCGGCCCCGGATCCGGGTCCCGTTCGGCGCCCAGATCCTGGCAGCCGGGTTGTCCGAAGCGGCGGCGCGCCTCGCCGGGCGGCCGCCTGTGCTGACCCGCGCGATCGTCCGGGCCGGCCGGGGCCTGTTCTGGCTCTACGACGGCTCGAAGATCCGCCGCGAGCTGGGGTTCCGGCCGCGGTCGACGATGCGCGACTCGGTCCGCCGCGCGGTCGCGGCGGCCGGGCGGACGAAAGGCCGCGGGCGCGCGGGCGAGGAGCCGGCTCCGTGACGGCGCCAAGGCGGGTCCGCCGGCTCGGTCTCGATCTCGGGCTGACCGACGCGGTCACCCTGGGCGGGCTTCTCTTCTTCACGGTCATCGCGGCCGTCTTCCACGGACGCCTCGCCCGGCCCGCCGCGGTCATCGGCGTCAACCTCCTCTTCGTCCTGGCCTATGTCGCCTCCCTGGCCGTCAGGCCGCGCCTGAGCGGGCCCTGGCCCCGCTTCATCGTTCGGACGGCGACGGTCCAGCTGACGTTCCTCCAGGTTTACAAGGCCGCCAACGATCTCCAGCTCGCCTTTTTTCCCTGGCAGGACGACCGGGTCCTGGCCTGGGAGCAGGCGATCTTCGGCGTCCAGCCGCTCGTCGCCATCCAGAAATACTACACGCCCGCGCTCAACGAGTGGATGTTCTTCGTCTACGTCTTCTACGTCGCCATCTATCCGGCGCTCGGCGCGGTCATCTTCTTCAAGCACGGCGAAGCGGCCAACGAGGACTACCTGTTCCGGCTGGGCCTGGTGAATTTCGTCTGCGGCCTGGGCTTCCTGCTCTTCCCGGTGGCCAGCCCGATGTATTGGGAGAAGATCCGCCCGCTGCTGACCGAACCCCTGCCGGCCCGGTTCTTCGGCGCGGCGGCCGAGTGGATCCGGGCCCACATCCACCAGCCGGGCGGCTCAATCCCCAGCCCGCACTGCGCGGTGGCCACGGTCATGTGGTTCATGTCCCGGAAATACACGCGCCACGGCTTTCTCTGGCTCGCCCCGATCATCCTGTCCCTCTACGTCTCGACGGTTTACGGCCGCTTCCACTATGCCTCCGACATGATCATCGGCATCGCGGCCGGCGCCCTGGTCGTCCTCATCGCCCCGGCCATCGGACGGGCCTGGGACGGGCGGTCGAGCGCCGGCGGGAGGGAGCTGACGTGAGCCGCGTCCTGATCACGGGGGCCAACGGGTTCATCGGCTCCAATCTCTGCCGCTGGCTCCTCGGCCGGGGCTGGGAGGTCGACGCCCTCGTCCGCGAGTCGTCCGATCTGCATTTCCTCGAAGGGCTCGGCCTGCGCCTCATCCGGGGCGACCTCCGCTTCTCCGAGCGGATCGATCTGCCGGCCGGGACGACCCATATCGTCCACGCGGCCTCGCTCGTGTCCGACATCGCGGGCGACGACGAGTGCAGCCGGAACATCTTCGACATGAGCCGGAGCCTGGTGGCCAGGATCCGGGCCGCCGGCCTGCCCCTCCGGCGGTTCGTTTACATCTCGACGGCCCTGACGCTCGGTTACGGCCGGCTCGACATCTCCGAGGAGCGTCGCGGCCGGCCGGCGGCGTTCCTCCCCTATGTCCGGCACAAGATCCGGACGGAGAACGAACTCCGCGACCAGCACCAGCGCCGCGGCTTCCCCGCCGTCATCCTCCGCCCCGGCGACGTCTTCGGGCCGAACGATCGTGTCACCTGCGCCCGGCTCCTGCCGAGCTGCGAAGGCGGCCTGCCTCTGGTCGTCGGCACGGGCCGGTGGCGCTTCGGCTACTGCTATGTGGAGAACCTCTGCCGGGCCGCGGAGCTGGCCCTGGCCACCCCCGGAATCGAGGGCCGGGCCTACACGGTGACCAACGGCGTCCTGCCCACCTGGAGGGAGTTCTTCCGGGCCATGCAGAAAGGCCTGGGGAGGCGGCAGAAGGTCTATGTCCCCGTTTCCCTCGTCAAGGCCGCGGCCCGCATCTCCCGGGCCGCCGAGGGGATCTGGCCCCGCTACGAGGGCCGGATCAACCCCTACCGGATCCGGCGGATCACCACGGAGACGACCTACGATATCTCGAAGACGGTCGCCGAGCTGGGCTACGCGCCCGACGACGATCTCGAAAGGCAGTTCGCCGCGATCCTGGCCTGGTACAAGAAGGAGAAAGCCTGTGGCTGGCTGGCTTGAGCGGGCGGCGGGGCCGGGCGGCCTCGTCCTGGCCCTCGTTTATGCGGAGCTGGCCGTCGCCCTGACCCTTCTCGCCACGGGCCTTCACTTCCGCCGCCGGCGTGAGGGGGCCGGCGAGATCGAGGCCGTGCGCCTCTACTTCGCGGCCTTCTTCGTCCTTCTCCTCGCCGTCCCGTGCCTCTTCGTCGTCCTGGCGGCAGAGAGGCCGCTCGACGCGCTGGCGTCGTTCGGGTGGACCTTCGGCCGGGCGGGCCTGGGCGCGGCGTTGGTCCTGGCCGGCCTGCCGCTCGCCGTGCTGGCCGGATTCCTGGGATCGCGCGACCCGGCCATGCGGAAGATGTACCCGCTCGCCAAGGCCGCCTGCGCGGACGCCCGGACCTTCGCGGCCTACGAGCTGTCCTATCTCGTCCTCTATTACCTGCCGTGAGAGTCCGTCTTCCGGGGCGTCCTGTTCCTCCCCCTCGTCCCGGCGATCGGGCTCATCCCCGCCCTGGCCGTGCAGACCATCGTCTCGACCGTCCTTCACATCGGCCACCCCGACACGGAGGTCCATGCGGCGGCGGGCGCCGGGGTGGTCTTCGGCCTGATCGCCTTCTTCACCGGGTCGTTCCTCTACCCCTTCATCCTCCACGCGGCGACCGGGGTGGCCACGGATGCGTTCCTGTTCCTCCGCGCGCGGCGGGGCGGGTCTTGAGGATCCTCGTCACCGGCGCGACCGGGTTCGTCGGCGCGGTCCTCATGCCCCGTCTCGTCGAGCGTTACGGACGCCAGGCCGTCGACGCCTTCGTCCTCCCGGGCGACGGGATCCCGGCGACGTGGCGGGAGGCGGGCGTGCGGATCTTTCCCGGCGATATCGCCGATGAGGCCGCGGTGGCGGCGGCGGTGCGGGGACACGACCGGGTCATCCACATGGCGGGCGTCATCTCCTACTGGAAGGAGGATGCCGGGAAGCTGAAGGCGGTGAACGAGGACGGGGTCCGGGCCGTCGTCGAGGCCTCGCTCGCGTCCGGCGTCGGGCGCCTCGTCCACATCTCGTCCGTCGGCGCGGTGGGCTTCCGCGCGGACGGCGCGCCGGCCGATGAGACGACGCCTTACAACTGGCCCCCGGACATCCTCTATATGGCCTCGAAGCGCCGGGGCCAGGACATCGTCGAGCGGGCGGCGCGGAAGCGCGGCCTCCGGGCGGTCATCCTCAACCCGGGCTCGATCATGGGGCCGGGCGACCACGATCCGGCGACGCCGCACAACCGGCTTTACGGGATGATCGGCCGCCGGGTCCAGATCGGCTCGTTCGCCGGCGGCCTGGCCATCGTCGACGTCCGGGACCTCGCCGCGCTCATCCTCAAGGCGGTCGAGGGACGCGGCCGCGACGGAGAAAGCTACCTGGTCGTCGGGGCCAACCTGCCCTACGCCGAGGTCGTCCGGCGCATCAGCCGGGCCTGCGGGCGGAGGGCCTATCCCTTCCGGGTCCCGGGACCCCTGTTCACGACGGCCGGCCGCGTGTTCGAGCTGGCGGCGTGCCGGACCGGGCGGCGGCCTCTCCTCACCGCGGCCTACGGCCGGCTGAGCGGCTGGACGGCCTTTTATGACAACGCCAAGAGCCGCCGGGAATTCGACCACCGCTACATCGACGCCGATGCGACGATCGCCGACGGCTGGGCCTACTACCGGGATGCGTTCGGGGTCAAACCTATACGTTTTTAATTTTTCATTCGTTCAGGCCGGAACTCACCCAGCCCGGGCTATTCATAAAAACGCCTCGGTTCGTGAATAATCCACGCCGGTTGCCCTGAAAAAAAGTAAAAACGTATAGGTTTGACCCCGTCTTAACGGACGCGGACGGGCAGGACCACGCGGGACGGGCAGGCCTTGGACCGGTAGACGCGCTGAGTCGCCGGCCGGTAATCCGAGGCCTTGGCCTCGAAGATGTTCTCGACGAACGTCTGCGGATTCCGGTCGATCAGCGGGAACCAGGTGCTCTGGACCTGGACCATGATCTTGTGGCCTTTGAGGAAGCGGTGGTCCGCGCCGTGGAGGTCGATCATGAACTCCGTCGCCTGGCCGGGCCGGAGCGGCTCCGGCCGCTCGAAGCTCCGATGGAAGCGCCCGCGGAAAACCTCGTTGGCGACCATCAGCTGGTAGCCGCCCATGGTCGGCTCGGCCGGATAGTCCTCGGGATAGACGTCGATGAGCTTGACCACCCAGTCGCTGTCCGTGCCGGTCGTCGAGGCGAACAGGCGGGCCGTGATGTCGCCGGTCACGGTGACGTCGGCCTTCAGGGGCTCCGTCTCCCAGCTGAGCACGTCGGGCCTGAGGTGGGCGAAGCGCTGGTCGCCGACGAGCCACGTCCGCCAGCCCGAGCCGCGCGAGTCGTAGGTCGGTTCGATCGGCCGGGGACGGTAGGGCACCGGACGCGCCGGGTCGGAAACGTAGCTGTCGAAAGCGCCGGCGTCATCCGCGTCCGGAGGGTCGAACGACAGCCGCCCGTCCTCACGGAAATACAGGCTGCGCTCCTCGGTGAGGCGCCGGGGCGGCCAGGCCTCGTACGTCTGCCAGGCGTTCGTCCCGGTCTCGAACGTGACCGCCTCGGGGGCCGTCCAGCCGGCCTTGTCCTTCAGGTAATGGGCGAAGAACGGGGCCTGGATCCTGGCCCGGTAGTAGGCCGACGTGTCGCTGCCGAATTTGATCCGTCCGAGCGCGTCCCCTCCCGTGCGCATCCAGCCGCCATGGTTCCAGGGCCCGGCGACGAAGAAGCTCTCCCCCCGGGCGTCGAAAGGCTCGAGCGTCCTGTAGATCTTCTGCGGGCCGTAGAGGTCTTCCTGGTCCCACCAGCCGGCCACGTGGAGCGTCGGGACCGTCACCCGCTTCAGGTAGGGGGCCATGGCCTGCCTCTGCCAGAAGGCGTCGTAGTTCGGGTGGGCGACGAAATCGTTCCAGCTGGGGATCCGGCCGAGGAGGATGCGCTCGTTGACCGCGCCGAGCGGACCGAGCCGGAGGTACCATTCGAAGGTGTCGTAGCGGTCGAAGCGGAAGGCGAAGCTCTCCTTGGTCGTCTCCATCATGGCCGCGTACTCGAACCCGTAGCTCAGCCGGAAGGCCCCGTTGTGATGGAAGTCGTCGCCGAGATACATGTCGGCCGGCGAGGCCTGGGGCGAGACCGCCCGAACGGCGGGGTGCGGGTCGATCATGGCCATGGCCGTGAGCCAGCCGTCGTAGGAGACGCCCATGAGGCCGGCCCGGCCGTTGTGGCCGGGGACGCGGGCCAGGAGCCAGGCCACGGTATCGTAGGCGTCGGTCGACTCGTCCACGGCCCGGGGGTCTTGCGGGTCGCGCGGCGGCCGCATCATGACGAAGGTCCCCTCGGACTTGAACCGGCCGCGGATGTCCTGGACGACGAAGATGTAGCCGTCGGCCACGAGCTCGCGATAGGGCTCGGCCTGAAGGAACTGGGCCGAATCCGGCGCGCCGTAGGGGGTCCGGCGGAGCAGGAACGGCAGCGGCCCCGCCGCGGCCTTGGGAGCGAAGACGACCGTGTGGAGCTTCACCCCGTCCCGCATCGGGACCATCGCCCGGCTGACCGTGAATTCCGGGGCCGCGCCGCCGGCCCGTCCGTTCCCAGCGAGGCCGGCGGCGGCCGCGACCAGGGCCGCGGCCAGGACGGGATAGAAGCTCTTCATCCGGCGCCGCTGAGCGTTCATGGCGATCTCCTTCCGGCGATGATATCGCCGGCCCCGGCGCGCGTCAACCGCCTTCTTCCGCCTTCCTCCCGCCGGTCCCTCCTTCCCGTCAATTGACAGGAGGGGGAGCAGGGCCTAGAATCGAAGCACCGGGAAACGCCCCATGAAGATCGTTCTGTCCGAGACGCTCAGCTACTGCTTCGGGGTCCGCAAGACCCTCGAGCTGACCGACCGGCTCCTCGCCGACCGCCCCGACCGGACCTATTACATGCTCGGCGAGATCGTCCATAACGAGCACGTCATCGAGGCCCTGCGGGCCAAGGGCCTGCGCCTCGTCCAGACCCTCGACGACGTCCCTCCGGGCGGCGTCGTCATCCTTCAGAGCCACGGCTCGACCCGGGCGCGCTATGCCGAGCTCGCCGCGCGCGGCCTCGAGTTCGTCGACGCCACGTGCCCCATGGTCCGGATCATCCACGACCGGATCCGCGAGGTCGAGGCCCAAGGCCGCGTTCCGGTGGTCATCGGCCAGGTCGGCCACGAGGAAGTCCGGGGCATCGTCGGCCAGGTCTCCCGGGCCCTCGTCGTCAAGTCGCCCGAGGAGGTGACGCCCGAGCTCTTCGAGGGCGTCGGCCGGGCCGGCGTCGTCGCCCAATCCACCTTCGTCGAGGAGGAGGCCCGCCGGATCGTCGAGCGCATCTGCGGCCTCGTCCCCGACGTCGTCTTTCACGATACCATCTGCCGGCCGACCAAGACGCGCCAGCGCGAGGTCGAGCGGCACACGCGCAAGGCCGACTGGGTCATCGTCATCGGTTCCCGCCACAGCGCCAACACCAGGCACCTGTTCAACATCGCCCGGGCCATCAACCCGCGGACCCACCTGATCGACCGGCCGGAGAGCGTCGAAGACATCGCCATCCCGGAGGGGGCGACCGTCTTCATCGCCTCGGGCGCGTCGACGCCCCTGGAGCTCATCGTCGAAGTCGTCCGGCGCCTCGAAACCCGGGGCGCGTCGGGCGCCGGGAAGGACGGCCGGGCGTGACCTTCGAGGCCTTCTTCGCCTCCGCGGGCCGGCGCCTCCGCCGCGACCTGGACGAGTTCCTGGCCGCCAAGCGCGGCGACCTCGCGGGCCTGAGGCCTTGGGGAAGCGACGTCCTGAGGCGGCTCGGCGCGTTCGCCCGGAAAGGCAAGATGCTCCGGGGCGGGCTCGTCGCGCTCGGCTGCGAGATGGCCGGCGGCCGGGCCGGCGCGGCCGCCGCCGTCCGGGCCGGCACCGCCTTCGAGCTCATCCAGTCGGGCCTTCTCATCCACGACGACATCATGGACCGCGACGCCCGGCGGCGCGGCGGCCCGTCCATCCACGCGCAGTACGCGCGCCTCGCGCCGCGCCCCGGCGGGGCCGAGGCGGACCACTTCGGGACGAGCATGGCCATCTGCGCCGGCGAGATCGCCGTCTTCCTCGCTTTCGAGGCCTTGGCCGGCGTTCCCGGCCCGCCGAAGCGGGTGACCGCCGTTCAGAAGCTCTTCGCCGCGGAGTTCGGGCGCGTCGGCCTCGGCCAGATGCTCGATATCGAGGCCGGAGCGGCCCGGAAACGGCTGTCCGAGCGGAAGGTCCTCGGGATCTACCGGGCCAAGACGGCCCGCTATTCGTTCGGCCTGCCGCTCGCCGCGGGCTGGATCCTCGGCGGCGGCTGGCCCGGGGCCCTCCCGGCCCTGGAGCGGCTCGGCGTCGATCTCGGCCTGGTCTTCCAGATCAAGGACGACGAGATCGGGCTGTTCGGGAGCGCGGCGACCACGGGAAAGCCGGTCGGCTCCGATATCCGCCAGGGCAAGATGACGCTCTACGCGATCGGCCTCCTCGACCGGGCCGGCGGGCCCGAAGCCGACCGTCTGAGGGCCGTGTTCGGCCGTCCGGACGCGACGGAGGAGGACATTCGATATGTCCGGGACCTCGCGGAGAGCCTCGGAGTCCGGGAAAGGGTCCGGCGGGTCATGGCCCGCCAGGCCCGCAGGGCCGGGGATGAGATCCGGACCCTTCCCGTCCGGCAACGGCATCGCGACCTCCTGAGAGGGTTGCTCGACTACAGCCTGAACCGGAGGCGCTGAAGGGCCCCTGTGCCGGCGGGGGGTGAGATCTCACCCGGCGAATCACCCTTTGGGGTGATTGACCCCCTGGGGGGGCGGAGAGAGGATGGTCGCGATACGACCGTAGCCTCGTTGGGAGGAATTGGACGATGGACAATCGCAAAGACAAGCGGTTCATGGAACGGAACACCGTATTCATCAAATCGACCTCGAGCGGCGCCGAGGCCTACTACGGCCACGGGATCAACGCCCACACCCACGACCTTTCCCTCTCCGGGGCCCGCATCTGCACGCCTCACTACTTCCCTGTCGGCAGTGTCGTCCGCATCGTCATCGATCTCGAGCGGACCCACCAGTCCATCAAGGTGGACGGCGAGATCAAGTGGACGAAGAAGAGCGAAGAGGACGACGACCTCTTCGAGAGCGGCGTCGAATTCCTGCACAGCATCTCCCAGACCCTGCTCTCCCTGATCAAGCACCTCTACGCGGAGCGCAACGGCGGCATCCCGACGGCCATCACGCACTGATCGGGCCCGCAAGCCGCCGCGCGGCTGCGGCCCACGCGTCCACACGCGTCCCCGCGCTCTGTTCCCGGCGGCCGGGTTTTGCCCTATAATCGGGGGAACGCAGGACCATGAGCGAGCTTTCGTCCTTCCTCTCGGCCGAAACCGGACCCCTCGGCGCCCGGGTCGAAGAGCTTGTCCGGGAGCACGCGAGCCTCTGGCGCTCGGCCCCGGCCGAGCCGGCGGGGCCCCGGAAGCGCTACAGCCGGTCGGACAAGAAGGTCGTCGAGCGGGAGCTCTCGGGGCTCGTGAACGGCCTCGCCTCGGAGGACGTGAGAACGGCCTTCCTCGAGGGCTCTCTCGACGCGGCCCGGCTCGAGGAGCTCGCGGCCGGGCTCCGGCCGGGTTTCAAGCGGCTGCTCCGGCTCATCGACCTGCCGCTCGATCGCGTCTATGACGCCCGCTTCATCGATTCGACCCGGCGGTTCATCCGGGCGGCCCGCGATTTCGATCCGGGACTCAGTCTGGCCTCCGCCTATCAGGCCCTGCGGAACGTCTGGATCATGAACTCGCTCCAGTTCGACCTGGGCCTGCCGGTCGAGCACCACGACGCGGTCTTCGCCTACAGCATGGTCTATCCGTACCTCGACAACCTGCTCGACGACGCCCGGACCGCCGTCGCCGGAAAGCTCAGCTTCGTCGCCAGGCTCCGGGGCTGGCTCGAAGGGGACGCCCCGGCCGCGGAGTCGGCCGATGAGGAGAGAATCATCTCTCTCATCCGGCTCATCGAGGGCCGCTTTCCGCGTCCCGGATTCCCCGGCGTCTACGCGGCCCTGCTGGCCATCTACAACGCCCAGGTGAAGAGCCTGCTTCAGCAGCGGCCCGACGCGGCGGCGTCCGCAGACGAAATCCTGGCCATCAGCCTGGAAAAGGGCGGCGCCTCGGTCCTCGCCGACGGCTATCTGGTCGCCGGCGCGCTCCGGCCGGAGGACGAGGATTTCTGCTTCGGATTCGGGACCTTCCTGCAGCTGGCCGACGACCTCCAGGACATCGCCGAGGATTCGCGGAGCGGGCATCGGACCCTGTTCTCGACGGGCGAGGGCGGCCCGCCGCTCGACCCGACGGCCCTCCGGCTCGAATCCTACCTGGAGTCCGTGCTGGAGAGAGCGAGACGGGGAACGGCCCCGGGCCGGGACGCGCTGTGCCGGGCGATCGGGGGCGGGCTCGGGCTGATGTTCCGCGAGTCGGCCGGCAAGCACCGCGGACGGTTCCGGGGGTCTTTCGTGCGCCGGGCCAAGCGCGCCTTCCCGGTGCGCTTCTCGTACCTGCGGAAGATGCGGCGGCGGCTGCAGACGAAGGTGCCGGCCGGCTGCGACCGTCTGTCCGATCTCGACCCGGGCCTGGTCGCCCTCATGGCCCTGTCGTCGCGGGCCTTCGCCCTCGACTGAGGCCCCGGGCGGAGACGGCTACTTGGCGATCGGCTGAACGGTCTTGGAGTCCCGGGATGCCTTCCAGGCGACGCCCACGGCCTTCGGATCGCCGGCCGTCCGGATCGAGCCGGTGATCCGGTCGCCCGCGACCTGGCCCTCGTAGAGCGACGAGACCATCTTCCCGTCGACCTCCGACTCGAGCCGGAAGCTGAGAGCGTCCCCGACGAGCTTCACGTCGCCGATCGAAACGGGCCAGTCGCCCTCCTTGACCGTCGCGGTCACGACCTGGAACTCCTGCCCGGCCTCGAAGGTGTAATGCTTCTGGCCGGCGCCGCCGGGAACGTCCCACTCCCACCGTCCGGTCACGTTGGCCGGGACGACCCAGAAGTGGACGTCGCGCTCGTCGCCGAACGTCGATGCGACCACGGAGGTCTTGTCGGGCCGCCACTCCCCCATCTCGAAGCTGTGCGAGACGAGGCGCGTGCCCGGCCGGAGGTCGGCCAGCAGCTTGGGGCGGAGACGCAGGTTGACCGAGGTCAGGAGATACATGGTGATGACGGTCGCGTCCTTGAACTCCGCTTCGAAGAGGTCCTGCTGGATGAAGCGGACCTTGCCGGTGAGCCCGGCCTGGGCCGCGTTCTCCTTGCTCTCATCGATGCGGAGGGGATCGATGTCGATGCCGATGGCCTTGACCCCGAACTTCTTGGCCGCCGCGATGACGATCCGCCCGTCGCCGCAGCCGAGGTCGTAGAGGACGTCGCCGTCCTTGACGCCCGCCAGGCGGAGCATCTCGTCGACGACCTCGGGCGGGGTCGGAACGTAGGGGACATCGTAGCCCCTGAAAGGCTGCCAGACCGGGTCTTGGTAAAGGTCCTGGGCCGGGACGGGCAGCGGCGGCGATGCCGCCAGGACGGCCAGGGCCAGAACGACGGGAACCAGAGCTTTGTTCATCGCGTCCCTCCTCGCTCAAGAGATGCGGCCATGATAGTCCCCGGGCGCGGAGGTGTCAATCCGGGCCGGGGTCAAGCCACGACCTGCCCGTCGAAGAGGCGGATCGTCCGCCCGGACCGGGCCGCGATGTGGTCGTTGTGGGTGACCATGACGATGGTCCGGCCGGCGCGCCAGAGGCCGGTCAGCAGGGCCATGATCTCCTCGCCGCTCTTCGAGTCGAGGTTGCCCGTGGGCTCGTCGGCGAGCAGGATGGGAGGATCGTTGGCCAGGGCCCGGGCCAGGGCGATGCGCTGCTGCTGGCCGCCCGACAGCTCGGTGGGCCGGTGCTCGCGCCAGTCGTAGAGGCCCACGGCGTTGAGCAGCTCGGCGACCCGCTCGCGGCGCTTCTTCCCGTTCCGGCCGTCGAACAGCAGGGGCAGCTCCACGTTCTCCCAGGCCGTGGCGTAGGGCAGGAGGTTGAAGCTCTGGAAGACGAAGCCGATCTTGCGGTTGCGCACCGCGGCCAGCTCGTCGAAGGTCAGGCCGGCCACGTTGTCGCCGTCGAGCCGATAGCCGCCCGCCGTCGGGGTGTCCAGACAGCCGACGATGTTCATCAGCGTCGATTTGCCCGATCCCGAAGGACCCATGACGGAGACGAACTCGCCCCGGCCGATCGTCAGGGTGACGCCCCGGAGGGCCTCCAGGGACTGACTGCCCGTTCTGTAGACCTTGGTGATGCCTACGAGCTCGATCATGCTACCCTTCTATTCACAGCGCTCTATTCATAGCGCAGCGACTCGATCGGATCGGCCTTCGAGGCCCGGAGGGCCGGGAAGATCCCGGCGAGAAAGCACAGGACCGACAGCACGGCCATATAGACGAGGAAGGTCGACAGCGAGAACTCCGGCCGCAGGAGATAGGCCTCGAGGCCGAACGAGTCGTAGTCGAGCGGGACCAGCCGGACGAGATGGACGACGTTGAAGGCCAGGAGGAAGCCCCAGAAGGTGCCTTGGGCGAAGACGAACAGGGTCTCGAGCAGGAACTGCCCGACGATCGTCCGCCGACGGGCCCCGAGGGCCAGCTTGATGCCGATCTCTTTGGTCCGCTCCTTGGCCGCCGCGTACATCAGATTGGTCACGCCGACGGCGCCGATGAGGAGCGTCAGGGCCCCCATGATCCCGAGGAAGGCCTCGATGCCCTTGAAGACGGCCTCGCCCTGCCGGTAGTCCTCGATCGTGTTCCAGAAGCTCAGGGCGTAGCGGTCCGCCGGATCGAAGCGGTACTTGCGGCCGAGGAGGGTCTTGACCCGGTCCTCGATGAGCGACGACTGCGAGGCCTGGCGCGGCTGGATGTGGATCTGGTTGAGATGGCGCTGGTTGTCGATCTGCCGGAACGCCAGGAACGGCAGGTAGACCTGGTCGGCGTCCGGCCCCTGGTACATCGAATCCTGGATCTTCTTCTGGAGGACCCCGACCACGGTGAAGGGGACGCGGTTGATGACGATGGACTTTCCGACGGGGTCTTCGGCCCCGAACAGGTCCGCGGCCACCTTCCAACCGATGAAGGCGACCTTCCGGCCCCCGCGGTCGTCCTCGGCGTTGAGGAAGCGGCCGCCCAGGCGCGGCACCTGGGTCCGCATGAAGGCGAAATCGGCCGTCGTGCCGTGGACCGTGCGATTGATCTCCTTGCCCCCGGCCGACACCGGCCACGAGCTGTATGATTCGGGGGCGATGCGGAGGATCTCGGGGACGCGCGCCCGCAGGTCATCGACGTCCTCGGGATAGAGCCGGACGGCCCGGCCCTTGGGCAGGCCCTCGAAGTCCGCCGAGGTCTGCCCGCCGTAGACCATGATCAGCGTCTCGCCGAGGCCGCTGAAGGCGACGCGGGCCTGGGTGCTCAGGCCCCGGCCGAAAGCCATGAGCAGAAGGATCGAGAGCGTGCCCCAGAACAGGGCGAAGGTGATGAGCGAGGCCCGCCGGCGCCGCTTGCGGTACTCGCTCCAGAAGAAACGGGGCAGAGTCAGGTTCACGGCCTCGCCCTCCTATTTCCTCAAGGCCTCGATGGGATCGGTCGAAGCGGCCGTTCGGGCCGGGATGAGGCCGGAGATGACGCCGATCGCGAGCAGGACGAGGACGGTCGAGACGGCGACGAGGGGGTTGAGGACCGGGACGCCGACGAAGCCGGCGAAGCCCATGTCTCCGGTCGAGCCCCGGGTCAGGGCCTCGACCGTCGCCAGGACGCCGGCCGCGAGGCCGAAGCCGGCCAGGCCGCCGATGAGCATGATGGCCAGCGACTCGGTGAAGAACTGGAGGAGGATCGTCCGGCGGCGGGCCCCGACGGCCAGCTTGATCCCGATCTCGCGGGTCCGCTCCTCGACGACGACCCGCATGATCGAGGCCACGCCCACGCCGCCGACCAGGAGCGTGAACGTTCCGATGACGCCGAGGAAGATGGTGAAGGCCAGGAAGAACGTCGTGAACTGCCGTTCGAATTCCATGGTGTCCCAGACGCGCAGGGCGTCCGGGTCGGCCGGGTCGAAGCCGGCGAGCTGGGCCAGGTGGGCTTTGACGCCCTCCATGACCGCCTGGCTCCGGTCCCTGTCCAGGGGCCGGAAGATGATGTTGGAGACGTGCTTCGCGCCGTAGAGCGATGCGTACGTCGTCCAGGGGATGAAGGCGCAGCGCTCGTCGCGCTGGCCGTTGTAGTTGGACGACTGGAGCTTCGTCCGCATCACGCCGACGACCGTGAAGGGCACGCCGTCGATGAAGACGGTCCGGCCGACGGGCTCTTCCCCGGCGAAGAGGTCCGCGGCCAGGACGTCCCCGATGAAGCAGACCCGCTTGCGATCGGCCATGTCCTCGGGGTCGATGAACCGGCCCTTCCCGGGGATGGTGTTCCGCATGCGCTCGAACGAGGGATTGACGCCGCGGACGGTGTTCCGGAACTCCTTCCGGGCGTAGCGGATGAGCCGGCTGCCGACGAACTCGGGACTGAGGGCCTCGATGCGCGGGACCTTCTCCGGGATGGCCTCGGCCGCCTCCGGCGTGATCCGCACGGCCTTACCCCGGACGAAGCCCTGCCAGGGCAGGGTCGTCCGCGACGGAAAGACGAGGACGATGCCGCTGCCCAGGCCGTGGAAGCGCTTGATCTGGGCCTTGGACACGGAGTCGCCGAAAGCCAGGAGGAGGGCGACCGAGAAGGTCCCCCAGACGACGCCGGAGAGGGTCAGGGCGGTCCGCAGGGGCTGGCGGACGAGATCCCGGAAGAGATTGCGGAAGAAGATGGCGATCACTTGATCTCGCGGGGCGGCCTCTCCACGACCATGTCCCCTTCTCTGAGCCCGTCCAGGATCTCGATGTTGAGGCCGTCGGACAGGCCGGTCCGGACCTCGACCTTTTTCGAGGCCTCTCCGTCGGGGACCTCGACGAACCTCTTGCCGTCCTCGAAGAGGAGGAGCCGCTCCGGGATGAGGACAACCTGCCGGCGCTCGCGGATCTGGATGCTGGCCGTGGCCGAGAACCCGGCCCGGAGGGTCGTTCCGGCGGCGGGGTCGATGAGGATGCGGATGTCGAAGAGGGTGGCGTTCCCCTCCTTCTTGGCCTTGGGGAAGATGCGGTCGACGCGGCCCGGGATCCTGGCGTCGGGCAGGGCGCCGATCTGGATCTCGGCCGCCATGCCGTCGGCGATCTTGCCGACGTCGATCTCGTCGACCGTGCCTTTGAACAGAAGGCTGGCCATGTCGGCCAGGGAGCAGAGCTCCGTGCCCGGCTGGAAGTTGGTCAGCGGAACGACCGGATCGCCCTGGAAGACGCTCTGGGACAGGATGATGCCGCTGATCGGCGAGTTGATCAGGGAGTTGATGTCCCTGTTGGACATGCGGATGCGGCCCTTCTCGAGCAGCTCGAGGCGCTCCGCGGAGGTCCGGTATCGCAGCTCGGCTTCCCGATAGGCCCCCTCGACGGCGTCCATTTCCGACTTGGAGACCAGGTTCGCCCTATAGAGCTCGAGCTGGCGGGTCCAATCGCCCTTGAGCTTCGCCATCGTCACCTCGGCCAGCTCCATGGACCGGCGGGCCTCGACGTACTCGAGAGGGGTCGGGTTGGGCGAGATCTTGAAGAGCGGGGCCCCCGCCTTGACCGTATCGCCGACCTTGAACAGGACCTCGGCGACGATCCCGGGGATGGTCGACTTGACCTTGATCTCCTGCTCCGGTTCGATCGTCCCGACGGCCAGGGCCTTTTCCCGGATGTCGCCGCGGGCGGCGGCGACGAGCTTGGTTTCCGCCTTCTTCCGCCCGCAGGCGAAGAGGAAATAGAAGAACGTCAGGAGTAGGACGAGGGCAACGCCGCGGAAGGCCCATTTTTTCATGGTTCACCTCAGACTTCGACGCACGATCCGATAGACGAAGCCGCGGCCGGGAAGGTTCCCGCCCCCGGGCGGAAACCCGCCCGTCGGCCGGACGCCCGGCGGGGCGAAGCGATGCGTCCGGGAGGTCTCAGGGCGTTCGGTCGGCCTGGGTCAGGACGACCTCGACCCTGCGGTTCCGGGCCCGGTTGGCCTCGGTGTCGTTGGGCGCGACCGGGTTCTCCGGCCCGAAGCCCTGGTACTTCATCCGGCCGGTCGAGATGCCCTGGGCCATCAGGAACTCGTAGACGGAGCGGGCCCGGTCCATGGACAGGCGCATGTTGAGGTCGGCCGATCCGGTCGAATCGGTGTAGCCCTCGATGCTCAGGTTCATCTTCGGGAAGACCGTGAGGATCCCGGCCAGCTTGGCCACGGTGATCTGGGAGGCCGGCTTGAGGGTGGCCTTGCCGACGTCGAAGAGGATGCCGGACAGGCTGACGATGACGCCGCGCGCGGACTCCGTCGTCTCCGCGACCGACGAGAGGGCCCCCTTCAACAGGCCGGCCAGTTCGTCGCGCTCCCTTTTGATCGCGTCGCGCTCGGCGGCCAGGGCGGCCGCCTGCGTGGCCAGCTCGTCGCGTTCCGCGGCCAGGCCGGAGGCCTGCTTGGCCAGGGCGGCCGTTTCGATGGCCAGGGCCTCGCGCTGGGTCCGGACCTCCCCGAGCTCGCGGGCGATGCGGTCCGCTTCGCTCTCGGCCGTGGCCGCGCGCTGTTCGAGCGCCGCTCTCTCGGCCAGGCGCTTGGCCTCGGCCTCGGCCGCCGCCTCAGCTTCCTTGGCCTTGATCGTGTCCTTGATCGCCTGGGAGGCGAGCTGGGCGGCGACGCGGGCCTGGTCGGCCATGACCTTCTTGTTGCCGGTCGAAGCCATGGCCTTGCCGTAGGCGATCCGGGCCCCGTCCATGGCCCTGGGGTTCACGGCGGCGGCGTCGAGCCGCGCGGCGATCTCCATGGCCTTCGCGGCCTGCTTGACGGCCGCGGGGGTGGGGTCGTTGTATTGGATGCCGGCGATCGACCCGATGGCCGGTTTGTAGTCCGTCGCGAAATCCTTGAAGAGGAAGGGCGTGTTGGCGATGTTCAATCCCCGGAATTCACCGGAGACGAAGACGACCAGCTCGGTCGGCCTGGTGACGGTGGCGAACGGCTCGGCGGTCACCATCAGAGCGAGGGTCCTCTTGCCGGTGTACGCCTGGACGGATCCGGAGGCGCTCTTCTGGTCGGCGACGACCTCGCCCAGGTTCTCGACGGTGCCGTCGGGGGTGACGGCCCAGAGGACGTAGGCGGTGATATCGCCGGCGAAGAGGACGGCGGGCTCCATCCTCCTATAGCGGGCCCTGATCGAAACCTGGCCCTGGTCAAAGCCGATCTCCGCGGTCATCGTGGCTCCGGAGGGGGCCCGGGCGCTCTTGACGAAGGGGACCTCGAAGGACCTGCCCGGCTGGAGCGTCAAGGCCGTCAGCTGGACCTCGGCCCCGGACAGGGCCGGCGGGACGGCGAGGACGGTCAGGGCGAGGACGGTCAGGGCGAGAGCGGCCAACAGGCGTTTGGACATGGGACCTCCTTGGGAAGCGCGCATCACCGGTTTAGTCGTTTTGAGAAGAGGATAGCACCGGGCGGCAACCCGGTCAAATGTCGGCATTCTTGCCCGTGAAGCCGCCCCGTCCTTGACCCCTGAACGGGGCCGATGATAGCATGGCCCCGAGAGGGCAGGACGGGCATGAACGTCAAGCGGCTTGTTGCCTCCGATTTTCCCGGCATCGACGCGGCCAAATTCGACGAATGGAAATCGCTCCGGATCAAGGCGGACCGTGACGTCAACATCGCGGTTGCCGTCTGGTGCGCGGCGGGGGTCCTTTCGCCCCTCATCAAGCCCTCTGGGCTCGGGCTCGCCGCGTTGGCCGCCTTTGCGATCGCGGAAATCGGGCTCTACCGGGCGACGCACGGGCGCCTGAGGCGGCTCTCGAAGGAGCTGGGTATGCCCGACAGGCTGAAGGCCTTGGAGAGGGACGAGGGCGCCGGCCGCTGAACGATAAGAGGACCAGGCAGTGCCGGTGGAGGGAATCGAACCCACACCCTGGTTGCCCAAGACGGGATTTTGAGTCCCGCGCGTCTGCCAGTTCCGCCACACCGGCACGGAGCGATAACTATAGGGGAAAAAGCGTCCCGATTCAAGAATGGGGAGGGCCTGTCGGGAGCCGACTGGGAACCCGGGGGCATCCCGTCCTTTGCCCCGTCTCCGCGCGTCTGATATAGTTGCGGCATGCCCACGCCGGAACGCATCGCCAGGGTCGAGCGCGTCCTCGCCCATCGCCAGGCCGACCTGCGGGTGGTCCTGGAGGGCGTGACCATCGCCCACAACGCCAGCGCGGTCATCCGGACCTGCGACGCGGCCGGCGTCCTCTATCTCGATCTCGTCGCCCCCAACCCGGAGCTCCTGCGCTTCAACGAGGCCATCTCGACCCGGGCCGACAAGTGGCTGGAGATCGGCGTCCACCCGACCCCGGCAGCCTGTCTGGGGCCTTTGAGGAAGGCGGGCTTCGAGATCGTCGCCACGCACCTCCGGAAGGACACGGTCCCCTACACGGAGATCGACTTCGCCAGGCCCGTCGTCCTCGTCTTCGGCAGTGAGGGCGAGGGCATCACGGACGAGTGTCTCGCCTTCGCCGACAAGGCGGTCCGCATCCCCATGTTCGGGATGGTCCAGAGCCTGAACCTCTCGGTCTCGGTCGCGGTCATCCTCTACGAGGCCTTGAGGCAGAGGGCGGCCAAGGGCTATCCGGAAACGTCCCGGCTGCCCGCGACGGAGCTCGAACGGCTCAGGAAGGAATGGCTGAGGCTCGGGGAAGAGACCTGAGAGCGAGGGAAAAAAGAGAGGGACACGCACCGGAGGCGCGTGTCCCCAAAGAAAGAGACCGGAGCAGGCCTCTTAGATCCGCCTCTCGCCGCCCTTCAGGGCGAAGCCCTTTGTGATCGGCCGCGCCAGCGGGAATCCGTCGGAGCTCCAGGTCCGCAGCTCCTTCTGGAGGGCGTCGGCGTGGCCCCGCCAGGATTCGAGGAAGTCCTTCAGGCCGTCCGACTCGAACAGCCCTCCGCTCTCCTCCTCGGCCACCTCGACCTCGAAGGCCAGGGCCTTCCGGTCCCTCAGGACCTCGACCTTGACCTTGACCTTCTCCCCTTTGGGCTTGTCCTGGACCAGGTCGATGAGCGTGTTCACCGTCTCCGCGCGCTTTCCGTCGACGCGGACGATGATGTCGCCGACCCGGAGCTTGGCCTTCTCCGCCGGACCGCCCTCGGTCAGCCGGTTGATGATCAGGGCCGCGCCTTCCTTGACCCCGAAGTGCTCGGCCAGCTCCCGGTTGAGCTCACTGCAGTAGACGCCGATGAACTTCCTCGATTCAAAGGCCCTTGAGGGGGTCCGGGGCGCGGCCATGCGGGCGCCGGGCTTCCGCGGCGTCGGCGGGGCCGGCGGGACCCGCTCGAAGAACCCGGGGAAGCGCAGGGTCATCTCTTTCATGGCCGCGTCCTCGGCCATCTCCCCCAGCTTGACCTTGATGTCCATGGGCTTGCCGTCCCGTTCGATCTTCAGGACGATCTCCTGGCCCGGCTTCCTCTTCCGGATCTCGGCGGCGAGGACATCGGGCCCGGCGACGTCCCGGTCCCCGGCCCTGAGGACGATGTCGCCTTCCCGGAGCTTGGCCAGCTCGGCCGGGCTCTCCTCGTCGATCGAGCGGATGACCGCCCGCCCGTCCTCATCTTCTCCGATGCTGACGCCCAGCCAGCCGCGCTCGACGCGGCCCTTCTCCTTGATCGCCGCGACGACGTCCTTGACCACCTCGACCGGGACGGCCTGGGCCATCCCCGACGAAGGGGCCTCGGCCCGGCTGCCCACGACGACGCCGGAGCCGGACTGCTCCCGGTCGCGGAACTGGAAGACGACCGGCCTCTCGTCCATGTAGATGCCCCTCAGCAACCCGACCATGCGCCCCTCGGCGTCGACGACAGGCCCGCCGCTCGCGCCGGGTGTCACCCAGACGTTCAGCCGGATCTTGTCCTCGGCGACGGAGCTGACGATGCCCTGGACCACGGCCGCGGTCCGCTCGGGCGAGACGCCGACGACGCAGATCCACGAACCGGGGGCCAGGTCGGAGGCCTTGCCGAGGCTGAGGGCGGGCAGGCCCGCGTCCTTGGCCTTGAGCAGGGCCAGCTGGGTCTCGGTGTCGAAGCCGAGGAACTCCGCCTCGACCGTCTTCCCTTCGGACGTCGTGACGGAGATCTTCTCCTCCCGCGGCGAAACGAGGGCCGTCGTGACCACGTAGCCGCCTTTTTCGACGACGACCCCGGTGGCCACCCGCCGCAGGCCGTTCCGGACCTCGACCCGGACGACCGAGGGATAGACCTTCTTGGCGACGGCGGCGATGCCGGCATCGCTTCCGCCCGCTTTGGCCGCCGCGTCGTCGGCCCCGAACGAAGGGGCCAGCAGCGCGAGCGAAGCCAGGATCACAAGGGCCGGTTTGATCATCTTGTTCATCCCTTTGTCCTCTCCTAATAAATGATTTCCGAAGATGGCATCTCGGAAACCTGCTCCAGTATGTAAACCGTCCGCGGCTGGGCCTGGGCGTTCCGGAATTCGGACGCGTAGTCCATGGCCTCGAAGACGGGGAGGATGCGGCCGCGAGAGGGACCGCCCGAAAGCCCGTCGGGGTCCGCCGTCAGGGCCTGGCGCTCGGCCGTGGTCAACACGGTTTCCTTTTCGGGCAGGCCCGGATGGAAGAGGAGGACCGCGGCGATCAGGACGGCCGCCGAGCCGGCGAACGCGTAGCGGACGCGCGCCCGCCGGGCCAGGACCCGCTCCAGCCGGGCCGCCGGGAGCCGGCCCAGCACGACGGCTTCGAAATCCTCGGGGGCCTTGACCGTGCTCAATCCGCCGACGAGATCATGCCCTTCCATGTTGATTCACCTCTTTGTCGGCCGGGAAGGATCCGCCCTCCCGGGCCTTTTCGAGCTTGCGCCGGAGCTGTTCCCGGCCCCGGCTGATCCGGGCCTTGACCGTGCCCACCGGCCTCTGGATGATCTCGGCGATCTCCTCCTGGGAGAAGCCTTCCATGTCCTTGAGGACGACCGGGACGCGGTAGCGGGGGTGGAGGCTGTCCAGGGCCTCGCGGAGATTGCGGACGAGGCCGGGGTCGGCCGGGTCCTCGTAGTAGGCGCCGCTCGAATAGCTGTTGGGGATGTCCTCCAGGGAGACCGTGGCCATCCGGCGGGACCGCCGGCACTCGGTCTTGGCCAGATTGGACGCGATCGTGTAGATCCAGGCGGACAGGGGGGCGATGGGCTTGTACTTCTTGGCCTTGAAGAAGACCCGGAGGAACGTCTCCTGGCCGAGCTCCACGGCCTTCTGATAATCGCCCGTGAACTGATAGAGATAATTCACGATCCTGTCCTTATAAAGAGCCATGATCTGGCCGAACGCCCGCTCGTCTCCCTCCTGGACGCGCCGGATCAGCTCTTGTTCGTCCATTCTCTGTCTTTAACTCCGGGGCGATTGATCCTGTTTCATTTTCGCCCATCTATTATATCAGGGAAAAAGAAGGGACCGGGTCTTCGCAAGGGTCGGGACATGGACCGTTTCGGCACGTGTCCCGGTTGTGCAAAAAGTGAACCAATACAAAAAATGGGACATGTCCCCTTGCGAAGACCCGGACCCTTCTCTTTTGGCCGGATTTGACGGAAAATGGCCCGGAATGGAACTTCGACCCATCCGAATCCGTCAACCGGGATGAATTGAGTGGATTTGGACGCGATCATCAGGGACTGCCTGGGAGGCAGCCAGAGCGCCTGGAAAACCCTTGTGGACGCGTACGCCAGGAGAATCTTTAATATGGCCTATCAGTTCTGCGGCAGCCGGGAGGAGGCGGAGGACCGGACCCAGGAGGTCTTCCTCAAGCTCCACGGCGCCCTGCCGAAGTACGATTTCGGCAAGAGCTTCACGGCCTGGTTCCTGACCCTGGCCAAGAACCATCTCATCGACGAGTACCGCCGGACCAAGTGGGAGAGGACCCAGCGCGACGATTTCGACGAGCGCGTCCTGTCCCAGTCGGCCGGCGGCGGCCCGGAGGACAGCACCATCAGCCGGGAAACCCGGGCCTTCGTCTGGGAAGGGCTCAACCGCCTGCCAGCGGAGATGCGGATGATCCTCATCCTGAGGGACATTCAGGGCCGGAGCTACGAAGAAATCGCCGGCTCCCAGGGCCTGCCCCTGGGCACGGTCAAGTCGCGCGTCAACCGGGCGCGGATCCAGCTGGCCAAGGTCCTGAAGGAGCGACGGGGAGGCCACGGATGACCTGCGCACGCGTCGAAGGGCTCCTGTCCGCCTATCTCGAAGGGGCGCTCGCTCCGGGAGAGCGGGCCGAAGTGGAGGCCCACCTCGCCGCCTGCCCCGATTGCGCCGAGCTGGCCGGCCTGATCCGGGAGACGATGGCGGCCGCGGCCGGCTTCCCGGAGGTCGAGCCCTCGCCGGCGCTCCTGGCCCGGCTCTACGAGGTCCCCGGCGCGAAGCGGGAGAGGAAGCGCCTCGGCCGCCCGGTCTTCGAGTGGCTGACCCGGCCCGCGCTTCAGCCCGTCTATGCCGCGCTCACCGGCGTCTTCATCGTCCTGTCCTTCGTCCTCTTCCACCCGGAGGGACGGGGGATCCGGAAGAGAATCGACATCGGGCTCCACCGCGGCGCGGCCGCCGTCGAGCGTCTCTGGGCCGGCGCCGGGACGATCAAGGGCGAGGTCGGCGCGTTCGCCGGCAACGTGATCAAGTCGTTCGACGCCCTGGGCCTGCTCAGGGACAGCGAGACCAATCCCTAGGTCCGACAACGGAGGAAACCAGATGGAAGAAAAGACCGTCATCCCGCAGAGGCCGCTCAAGTCGCCGGGGTTCGCCGGCTTCCTGGGCATCTTCCCGTTCGGCGCCGGCGCGCTCTACAACGGGCAGTACACGAAGGCCCTGCTCCACTTCGTCATCTTCGCCGGGCTCGTCAGCATGCAGGGCCGCGGCGGGGGGCAGCCGTTCATCGCCCTGCTCCTGGCCGGCTTCATCGTCTATCAGTTCTTCGACAACATCGCCTCGGCCAAGGCGATCAACGCCGCCGCCGTCGGCGAGGCCCCGGCCGTGGCCGTCGTCGCGGCGCGGCCCGAGGCCGTGTCGTCCGGGTCGATCTTCTGGGGCATCGTCCTCATCGTCCTGGGCGTCCTGCTCATCCTGGCCAATTTCGAGGTCATTTCGTACGACAGGCTCTTCGACTTCTGGCCGGTCGCGGTCATCCTCATCGGCTTCAAGCTCGTGCTCGATTCCGTGGCCGCCGGCAAGCCGAAGAAGACCGCCTAACGGAGGTTCCCGATGGCAAGCAAGACGCGAAGCGATTCCCTCGTTTGGGGCGTCATCCTCATCGTCGTCGGCGTCCTGTTCCTGCTCCAGCAGCTCGACGTCGACGTCTTCGACCAGGTCTGGCGCTTCTGGCCCGTCATCCTGATCGTCTGGGGCGCCAACAAGCTCTGGCTCGGGCTGAAGGAGCGCGGCGAGCGCCAGGCGCCGGGCCCGGACAAGGGCCATGAGATTTAGGGACGTTGTCCTCGTCGTCGTCCTGATCCTGGCCGGGTTCGTCTTCTTCCAGTTCAAGACGGGCCAGTGGCGGTTCGACGGCGACTGGGCCTGGTTCGACGACTGGAACTGGGGCTTTGACGGCCGCGAAGTGATCGCCGAGGACACGCGGACGTTCGAGGCCCCGCTGCCGCCGGCGATCGAGATCGCCAACGGCCACGGCCGGGTCGAGGTGCGGGGCGGGGACCAGGACTTCGCCCAGATGACGTTCAGAAAGGTCGTCTGGCGGAGGGACCCCGAGGAGGCCAAGTCCGTCGCCGCCCAGGTCAAGTACACGGCGACCGCGACGGCGGACACGCTGACCCTCTCCACCAACCGGGAGGAGTTCAGGCGGAAGAGCTTCGAGACGGCCTTCATCCTGACCGTTCCCCGGTCGATGGTCGTCCGCGTCAGCAACGGGTACGGCCCCGTCCAGATCGAGCGGGTCAAGGAAGCCGCGGTGCGCAACCGTCACGGCCAGGTCCACGTCGCCGGCATCGACGGCCCTTGCGTGCTGGAGACGAGCCACGAGGACGTCGAGGCCCGGGAGATCATGGGATCCTGCCGGATCGTCAACAGCCACGCCGACGTCCGGGCGTTCCTCGTCGGGGGCGACCTGTCCGTCGAGACGAGCTACGGCCGCGTCCGGGTCGAGGACGCCGGCGGCCGGGCCGACCTGCGCGCCAGGAACTCGGACGTCGAGGCCCGGCGCGTCACCGGGGCGGTCACGGTCGAGACGTCCTACGAAAAGGTCCTGCTCGACGACGTCGGGCCGGCCAAGGTGACCGGCCACAACATGGCGGTGGCCGCCCAGAACGTGCGGGGCGGCCTGGAGGTCCGGACGAGCCACCAGCCCGTCCGCGCGGCCGGCGTCCGCGGCGATCTTCTCATCGACGCCCGCAATGCGGCGGTCACGGCGAGGGACATCGACGGGCCGGCGATCTCGGTCGAGACCTCGTACGAGAACGTCGTCCTCGACGATTTCTCCGGGGACGTCAGCGTCGTCTGCCGCAACGGCGACGTCCATCTCGGGCCGCGCGACCTCAGGGGCGGCATGAACGTCCGCGGCGAGCACGGCCGCATCGTCCTCCTCTGGCCGTCCGGCGGGACGGCCCGGCTCGAGGCCCGCTCCAGGGGCGGGTCCATCATCTGGGGCCTGGCGGGCGATCCCGACGTCAACGAAACCAACGGCGTCGCGGTGCTCAAGGCCTTTGCGGCGAGTACGGCGGCCCCCCTGATCTATCTCTCGACGAGCTACGACGACATCCGCATCGACGAGGCGGGCCGACGCTTCTGATCTCAGCCGTGCTTGGTCTTGCAGGCCTGGATGCGCTGGGCGATGACCCCGTTGACCTTGATGTTGAAGTACGAGATCAGGTTGGTCACGTCCTTCTTGAACTTGGTGACGTAGCGGACGAAGTCGGAGCGCTCCTTGTAGCGCAGGAGCGTTTCGAACTCGGCGACCGTGTCGTGGAGCTCGATGACGAAATGGTTGATCGTCCGGTACTGGGCGTTGATCTCGATGAGGTCGTGGCCGGAGAGCTTGGCGAAATCGAGGTGCGGCGGCAGGCTCTGGAGGACGAGCAGGCTCTCGTTGTGGAGCTCGTTGACCGAGTCGGCGATCTCCTGGAAATAGGAGCCGAAGTCCTGGGCCTTCCTCAGCTTGGCCCCGGCCCGCTCGGACAGGCGCGCGAACTGGGCCTTGAGCGAGACGACCGTGTCCTTGAGCCCGAAGTACTTGCGGACGGGGCTGTAGAGGTCCAGGAAATCGCGGCCGATGTAGATCTTGTCCTCGTAGCGCGACAGGAGCTCCTTGGGCTCGTGGGTGTAGAACTTGATCTCGAAGCGCCGGCCTTCGGAGTCCCGCTCCCGGAGGCGGGCCAGGACCAACCCGCCGTTCTGCTCAATGAAGTAGCTGCTGATGTCGACGAGCACGGAGTACTCGGCCAGGTTCTGGACGATGGCCTCCCGGAGGTAGTCGAGCAGGCGCTCGTTGCGGGTGATGAACTCGGAGATGGCCGCGTCCGGCGTCGGGTTGAGGACCGAATAGCTCGGCGAGAGAAGGTAGAGGACCGGGCCCTGGCCGAGCTCGAGGTGAAGGTTCTTGAGGACGCCCTGGTAGAGGTCGTCGAGAAGGATGGACTTGAGCGGCGGCAGGCCGGCCGGGTCCAGCTTGGAGAGCTCTTCCACTTCGTTCATGGCGGCGACCTCTTTTCGAGCCGAGTGTAGACCCGGCCCGGGGAAAAGTCAACGGGCCGCGGCGGGGCGGCGGCGGAAGGTCCACTCGTCGGAGGCGTACTTGGAGGCCTGGAGGAGCCGGACGGCCTCGAGGTCGGCCGGGCCCAGGACGAAGCGCTCGAAGCCGGTCCCGAAGAAGTCGGCGAAGCCCTGGACGAGCGGGCCGACGGCGGCGTCGAAATCGACGGGCCGGCCGAGGGCCTCGGAGAGCGAGGTCATCCCCAGGCTCTCGGCCGATTCGCCCGGCCGGGAGACGGCGGCGAGGAGGGGCTCGTCCTTCTCGAGCGGGATCGAGCCGTGCTGGAGGAAGAGCGGTCCGGTCCGCTTCTGGGCGCTGCCGACGATCTTCCGGCCGCCGATCTCGATCTCGTCGCGGGCCGGGAAGGCGAAGCAGGGCATGGTCCCCCTGACGTAGGCCGGCGGCGAGGTCTCGGCCAGGCGGGCCGAGAGGCCCAGCCGTTCGAGGCCCGCGAGCAGGGCCCGCGAGATGAGGCGATAGGAATCGCGCAGGGTCTCGGTGAAAACCGAGGCGTCGGCCGAGGCCACCGAGTAGGTCACCTCGCGGTCGTGCAGGACGAGCTTGCCGCCGGTCACGCGCCGGACGATGTCGATGCCGCGGGCCCGGCAGAAATCGACGTCGATGACGCGGGAGGCCTCCTGGGAGTAGCCCAGGGACGCGGTCGGGCGCTCCCAGCGGTAGAAGCGGAGGAAGGTCCGGGAGGAGCCCGCCGCGAGGTCGAACAGGCGCTCGTCGACGGCCATGTTCCAGGCGCCGGGAAGCGGCTCCGGCTCGACGACCAGCTGCCAGCTCATGGGGACCCTGACCTCGAGAAAAAAATGGAGCGGGCAATGGGACTCGAACCCACAACACCCGGCTTGGGAAGCCGGTACTCTACCATTGAGCTATGCCCGCTCACAGGCCTTTGGATTCTAACACAATCCCAGGACAGGTCAAGACGCGCGGGGCCGAACCCGGGCTTTTCAGCTTTCCGGGACGCGGGCGGCCAACCTGGATGGTTCACGGACCGGACGCTTTTATGAATAGCCAGGCCAAAGGGGCGTGCCCAACTCAGAGAGCGTCAGGGAGCCGTCTGGGGCCTGCGGCCGTCTGGGTGCGCGTTGACAGGTCGCGCCCCCGCCCCTATAATCCGTATGGAACGCCCCGATTAGGGAGAAACGCCGATGTCAGACGACCAGTCCACCTACCCCGACAGGCCTCTGGGCCCGGGTGTCACCCGGCTGGGAGCGACGACGGTCCTCACGGGCGATATCGAGGCTCACGAGGACATGCTCATCGAGGGGCGTGTCCATGGGAAGATCATTGTCCCGTCCGGGACGCTGACCATCGCCAAGGGGGCCAAGGTCGAAGCCGAGGTCAAGACCCGGGCCTTCGTCCTCCACGGCGAGCTCAAAGGCACGGTCAGGGCCGGCGAGCGGGCCGTCATCTCCGAGACGGCCGAGATGAACGGCGATGTGGTCACGCCCAAGATCACCATCGCCAGCGGCGCCCGCTTCTCCGGCGGCATCCGGATGAAAGAAAAAGACGGGGTCAAACCTATACCTTTTTAATTTCGGCCCGCGAGCGCCTCCGGTGCGGCGTAAAAACTAAAAATGTATAGGTTTGACCCCGTCTTGAGATCAAGATGCGAAGACCCGGTCCGTTCTGTTTGACGTCGGAGTTCGTCCCCAAGGGCGACCAGATCGAGGCCATCGACCGGCTCACCGAAGGGCTGACGGGCGGGGCCCGCCACCAGGTCCTCAAGGGCGTCACCGGCTCGGGCAAGACCTTCACGATGGCCAACATCATCGCCCGGGCCGATCGCCCGGTCCTGGTCATCTCCCACAACAAGACCCTGGCGGCCCAGCTCTACCAGGAGTTCCGGCGGTTCTTCCCCCGCAACGCCGTCGAGTACTTCGTCAGCTACTACGATTACTATCAGCCCGAGGCCTTCATCCCCTCCTCCAACACCTACATCGCCAAGGAAGCGACGATCAACGACGAGATCGACCGCCTCCGGCTCTGCGCGACGAACTCCCTCTTCGCCCGCCGCGACGTCATCATCGTCGCCTCGGTCTCCTGCATCTACGGCATCGGCGCCCCGGAGAATTACTATTCGATGAGCTTCCCGGTCACCGTGGGCGAGCCCCTGGGCCGCAAGGTCCTGCTCGAAAAGCTCGTCTCGGTCCAGTACGCGCGCGAGGAGGCCGATTTCAAGCGGGGCTCGTTCCGCGTCCGGGGGGACATCGTCGAGGTCTTCCCGAGCTACGAGGACTCGGCCTACCGCGTCGAGCTCGAGGACGGCCGCGTCAAGGCCCTCTCGGCCGTCGACCCCCTGCTCGGCAAGGTCCGCGAATCGCTCGATTCCGTCATGATCCATCCCCGGACCTTCTTCTCCACCCCGGCCGAAACGCTCCGCGCCGCCGTGGCCGGCATCGAGGCCGAGCTCAAGGAGCAGATCGCGCACTTCCAGGCCCGCGGCCAGGCCGTCGAGGCCGCCCGGATCGAGGAGCGGACCCTTTACGATCTCGAGATGCTCCGCGAGTTCGGCTACTGCCCGGGCATCGAGAACTACTCCCGGCACCTGACCGGCCGCGCCCCGGGCGAGCCGCCCTTCACCCTGCTCGATTATTTCCCGGGCGATTTCCTGACCATCATCGACGAGTCCCACGTCACCGTCCCCCAGATCGGCGGCATGTACGCCGGCGACCGCTCCCGCAAGACGACCCTGGTCGAGCACGGCTTCCGCCTGCCCTCCGCCCTCGACAACCGGCCCCTCCGCTTCGACGAGTTCGAGTCCCGCGTCGGCCAGACCCTCTATGTCTCGGCCACCCCGGGCCTCTTCGAGATCGGGCGCTCGCCCGGCCGCGTCGTCGAACAGGTCATCCGGCCGACCGGCCTGACCGACCCGGAACTCGAGATCCGGCCCGTCCGCGGCCAGGTCGACGACCTCATGGCCGAGATCCGGGCCCGGGCCGCCCGCAACGAGCGCGTCCTCGTCACCACCCTGACCAAGAAGATGGCCGAGGACCTGGCCCGCCACTACCACGAGCTCGGCCTGCGCGTCCGCTATCTCCACTCCGAGGTCGAGACGCTCGACCGGGTCAACGTCCTCCGCGACCTGCGCAAGGGCCGGTTCGACGCCCTCATCGGCATCAACCTCCTCCGCGAGGGCCTGGACCTGCCCGAGGTGTCGCTCGTGGCCATCCTCGACGCCGACAAGGAAGGCTTCCTGCGCTCCTCGACGGCGCTCATCCAGACCTTCGGCCGGGCCGCCCGCAACGTCGCCGGCAAGGCCATCCTCTACGCCGACGCCGTGACGGACTCCATGAAGCTGGCCATGGAGGAGACCGCCCGGCGCCGCCGGCTCCAGCAGGAGTACAACTCCTCCCACGGCATCACGCCGCAATCGATCGTCAAGGGCATCGACGAGGTCCTGACCTCGGTCTACGAGCGCGATTACCTCGACTACACCCGCATCTCCGAGGACAAAGATATCTACCTCTCGCCGCAGAAGCGCAAGAAGCGCATGGACGAGCTCACGAAGCTCATGAAGGAGGCCTCGGCCGCCCTCGAGTTCGAGAAGGCCGCGGCCTGCCGCGACGAGCTGGCCAAGCTCAAGAAGCGCGAGCTCGAGCTGGGGCTCTGACGCCCCCCCGGGTCCTTGAAACCCCGGCCGGGATGGCGGACAATAGCCTCCCATGGCGGAATTCGAGGAGCTCCGGAAGAGAGCGGCAGCCCTGCCGGCCAAGCCCGGCATCTATTTCTTCAAGAACGCAGCGGGCGAGGTCGTCTATATCGGCAAGGCCCGCTCGCTCCGCGACCGCGTCCGCTCCTATTTCCTGGCCAACCCCGACATCAAGGTCCGCAACATTCTCCGCGAGACGGCCGACATCGACTGCGTCCTGACCGGCTCGGAGAAGGAAGCCGCCTTCCTCGAGAACAACTACGTCCAGCAGCACCAGCCCCGCTTCAATCTCCGGCTCAAAGACGACAAGAGCTTCCCCTATCTCAGGCTCACGGCCGGCGAGACCTGGCCGGGCGTCTATTTCAGCCGGCGCGTCGAGCCGGACGGCTCCCGCTATTTCGGCCCCTTCAGCCCCGCCGGCCGGGCCCGCTCGTCCATCCACCTCGTCAACAAATACTTCCGCGTCCGCGGCTGCGAGGACGCCGTGTTCCGCGGCCGCAGGCGCCCCTGTCTCGAATACGAGCTCAAGCTCTGCGCGGCGCCCTGCGTCGGCGCGATCTCCGAGGCCGACTACCGCGAGAACGTCGAGAACGCCTGCCTTTTCCTCGAAGGCCGCATGCCCGAGCTGGCCCGCACCCTCAAAGCGCGCATGGGGCGGGCGGCCGCCGAGGAGAAATTCGAGGAGGCGGCCCGCTGGCGCGACCTCCTGCGCACTATCGAGGACATCCGCGACCGGCCCGGCGCGATCTCCACGGCCCTCGAGGACCAGGACGTCGTCGGCCTGGCCCGCGACGGCGGGCGCGCGGCGGTCTACGTCTTCTTCATGCGCCAGGGCAAGATCCGGAATTCGGCCGCCCGGCTCCTCGACGCCCCCGCCGGGACCCCGGACGCCGAGGTTCTGGGCGCGTTCCTGGCCGGCTTCTACGCGGACCGCGATCTCCCACCGCGCCTGCTCCTGACCGCGCGGCCGGCGCAATCGACCGGGCTCCAAGCCCTCCTCGGCTGGGCCAAGGTCCGCGTCGTCGTCCCCCGCGGCGGGAAGAACCGCAAGCTCGTCGAGATGGCCGGCCGCAACGCCGAAGCCTTCCTGCGCAAGCAGGCCGGCGAGGCCGGGCCCCTGGAGGAGCTGAAGGCCGCCCTCCGGCTTCCGGTTCTGCCGCGCGTGATAGAGGGATTCGACATCTCCAACACCGGCGGCGAGGAATCGGTCGGCTCGCTCGTCGTCTTCCGCGACGGACGGCCCGACAAGGACTCCTACCGCAAGTTCCTCATCCGGACGGTCGAGGGGCCGAACGATGTGGCCAGCCTCGGCGAGGTCATCACCCGGCGCTATCGCAAGCTCCTCGACGCAGGGGCGCCCCTCCCCGACCTGATCATGGTGGACGGCGGCAAGCCCCAGCTCGGGGCGGCGGAGAAGGCGCTGGACGCCCTCGGCCTGTCCCGGCTCCCACTCGTGGCCCTCGCCAAGAAGGAGGAGCTCCTGTTCACGCCCGCGGCCCGCGAGGGCATCCGCCTCGACCGGACATCAGGCCCGCTCAAGCTCCTCCAGGCCGTTCGCGACGAGACGCACCGGTTCGCCATCGCCTTCCACCGCGGCCGCCGCGAGAAGAGGAGCTTCGCCTCGCTTCTCGACGGCATTCCCGGCCTCGGCCCGAAGAAGAAGTCGGCGCTCCTCGCCCGCTACGGCGGCCTCGAGGCCATCCGCGACGCCCCCCGCTCCGACCTCGACGCGCTCATCGGCGCCGCCGCGGCCAAAAAGGTCCTGGAGAGGCTGAGAACGGAGACGGCGGCCGCCGCCAAAGTCAGAGAATGAGGCGGACGGCCCAGCTCAGGACGAGAGCGACCCCGACGCTGAGGCCGACCGATAGGACGGCCCACTTCCTTCCGATCTCCTTCCAGAGAATGGCGCAGGTCGACAGGCAGGGGATGAAGAAGCTGACGAAGACCGTGAAGACCACGATCTGCTCGCGGCTGATGACCGTCATGAGGCTCTGGTAGTCGACGCCGAGCGCCTGGAGCATCATGATGAGCGACAGCTCCTTGCGCAGGAAGCCGAAGACGAGGGTGACGCCGAGCTCCTGGGGCAGGCCGAGGCCCTTGACGACGAGCGGGGCCAGGACGCTGTTGATCCAGCCGTCGGCCCGGAAATAGCCCAGCAGGCTCAGGACGAGACTGCCGGCGATGAGGAGCGGCCAGGCGAACCTGATGAACGAGTGGACCTGGAGCCAGGTCTTGCGCAGGATGGCGCCCGGGCGGGGGGCCTTCAGAGAGGGGATCTCCAGGATGAGGCCCGGGGACGGCTCCTTGAGGAAACGGCTGATGATCCACCCCAGCAGGGCGACGATGAGGATATTCATGACGTAGAAGCCCATGGCCCAGAGCGGGCCCAGGTAAAAGGCGACCAGGGCCAGGACGATCGTCGTCCGGGCCGAGCACGGAATGAAGGGGATGAGGAGCGACGTCAAGACGCGGTCGCGGCGGGACTCGAGGATCCGGGTGGAGACGACGGCCGGGACGTTGCAGCCGAAGCCGAGGATAAACGGCGAGACCGATTTGCCGTGGAGCCCGATGCGGTGCATGAAGGCGTCGAGGAGGAAGCCCGCCCGGGCGAGATAGCCGAAATCCTCAAGGGCGGCCATCAGGAACAGGAGGGGCAGGAAATACGGCAGGACGATGGCCACGCCGCCGCCGATCCCCTGGATGAGCCCTTCGGCGAGGTGGAACAGGAGCCCGTCCCCGAGGCGCGCCGCCAGCGCGGCCATCAGCGCGTCGAAGGGCCCGAGCAGGAGCGTTTCGAGCGGGTTGCCGACCTTGAAGATGATGACGAAGAAGGCCACGAAGACCGCGGCCAGGATGACGTAGCCGAACACGGGGTGCATGAGGACGGCGTCGACCTTCTTGTCCCAGGTCATCCGCCTGCCGTGAAGGACGCGGCTCGACTCCTCGGCCAGCTTCATGGCCTGGTGATGGCGTTCGGCCGAGATGACCTCGTAGGCGGGCGCCCCGCGGTCCGTCTCGATGGCCCTCCGGGCGCCGTCGACGGCTTCCCTCAGCCCGGGCTCCACTTCGCCGAGGAAATCGCCGCAGGCGTGGCCGGCGGTCTCGACGAGCTTGATGGCCGTGAAGCGCCCGTTCGAGAAGACGGGGAAGCCCGCCGGGAGGAGGCGTTCGACCTCGGCGACCGGGGTCTCGACGTCGTCGGAGAAGCGGGGCGGCTTGAGGGTTTGGCCCCTGTCCAGGACATCGAAGGCCCGGTCGAGGAGCTCCCGGACGCCGCGGCCGTGGGCGGCGATGGTCGGGACGACCGGCACGCCGAGGCGCCGCTCGATCTGGCCCGCCTCGAGCTCGATGCCCTTGCGCTCGGCCACGTCGATCATGTTGAGGGCAATGACCATGGGGTAGCCGAGCTCGACCAGCTCGAGCGTGAGCTCGAGGCCGCGGCTCAGGGTCGAGGCGTCGATGACATTGATGACGAGGTCGGGCCTCTCCGAGAACAGGTGCGTCAGGACGACCTGCTCGGCCGGATCAGATGTGCAGAGCGAATAGGTCCCGGGCAGATCGACGACGTCGACGAGCCGGCCGTCGATGGCGACACGGCTGTGGGTGTGCTTGATGGAGGTGCCGGGGAAGTTCGAGGTCTCCGCCTTGGGACCGGCGATCGAGTTGAACAGCGTGCTCTTGCCGCTGTTCGGCTGTCCGATGAAGATGACGGTCGGGACCTCAGGCTGGCTCATGGACGGCTTCGACGAGGACCTTCTGGGCGACGCCGCGCCCCAGGGCGACGGTCGTGTCCGAGCGGCAGTTGCGGACGAGCAGAGGCCCCCTGAGGATGGCCTGGCCTTCGAGCACGACGATGTCACCCTTGTGGAAGCCCAAGGCCATGAGGCGCCTGCGGACGCTCTCGCCGCCGGCCAGGTCAACGACGCGTAAGGGTGTTCCGTGAGGGGCGTCGAGCAGGTTCATGGGTTTTCCGGCAGTCCAGTCTATCCTATTCTATCGCCGAATCAAGGAATATTTTCGGTCAGTAGAGGACCCTGGCCTCGCCGAGCTCGGCGACGCGTTTGTCCATCCAGGCGATGATCAGGTCGCGCCGGGACATCATGGCCGCGATCTCGCCGTCGGTCAGATATTCGCCGACGATCGTCCGGGCCGACTCGGCCGTCAGGGCCCGGAGGGCCTCCAGGAAGGCCCGGGGCAGCGTTTCCATGATGAACTTGGGATTCTCCTTGTTCTTCTCGTCGTAGATCAGGTCGGCGCCGGCCCTCTTGCCCGCCCCGAACGACCGGGAGTGGTCGATGAGGACCATCCGCCAGTCGTCCATGATCAGGTAGTTCCTCTGGTGGCGGTCGACGTTGTAGATGAGATTGTCGAAGGCCCTCTGGAGGCACAGATTGCGGGCGTTATGGAGGGCCTTGAGGCCCGGCGGGCTGAGCTTCTTCTTGATGACCGTTTCCATGTCGTTCCAGGCCTCGATCCAGATCTGGCACGATCCCTTGTCCCCCCGGAATTCCCGCTCGACCGTGGCCGGGACCATGTGGAGGCCCAGGGCCCGGCTCAGACGGTAGGCGGCGATCTCCCCTTTCCAGGTCTCTTTGAACCCGCCGACCCTCTCCCCGAGAACGTTCTTCCAGAGGGCCCGGCGCTCGACCCCGTCCTTCTCGAGCGTCAGGACCCAGGGATTGGTCACGGCCCTGGTTCCGGTGAGCTGTTCCTGGCCCACGACCTTGGCCGTCCTGAGGAAATCCTCCCACTTGTCATATTCCCCCTGCTCGGCCTCGGTCAGCTGGGCCATGAGCCCGCTTCCGGCCCCCAGCACGGCGACGACCGCAAAGATGAACATCGCTTTTTTCATTGGGTTGCCCTCCCCCATGTCGGAATCCCTTCTCGGCTGTGATTCTAAGCCCGAACAACGGCCCCTGTCAACAGCGACGAAACCGGCACCCATCATCCGCAAGACGTCTCGGCCAAATTGACATCGGGGGGCGATTTTGATAATAAATGGTAAATGTATAAGTGGATTTCCCGCAAGCTGTTCGGGACCGAGAACGAGCGCACCCTCAAGAGAATCACCCCGATCGTCAGGGCCGTCAACGACCTCGAGTCGCGCATCCAGCCGCTGACCGACGACCAGCTCCGGGCCAAGACGGCCGAATTCAAGGACAAGCTCGCCCAGGGGGCCTCGCTCGATGACATCCTGCCGGAGGCCTTCGCCGTCGTCCGGGAGGCCTCCAAGCGGACGACGAGGATGCGCCATTTCGACGTCCAGCTCATCGGCGGGGCCGTCCTCCACCAGGGCAAGATCGCCGAGATGAAGACGGGCGAGGGCAAGACGCTCGTGGCCACCCTGCCGGCCTACCTCAACGCCCTCTCCGGCCAGGGCGTCCACATCGTCACGGTCAACGATTACCTGGCCAAGCGGGACACCGAGTGGATGGGCGCCATCTACCGCTTCCTCGGCCTGACCGTGGGGACGATCCAGCATGACCTCGGCGACGTCGAACGCCACACGGCCTATCGGGCCGACATCACCTACGGCACGAACAACGAGTTCGGCTTCGACTACCTCCGCGACAACATGAAGTTCCGCCTGTCCGATTTGACCCAGCGGGAGTTCAACTACGCCATCGTCGACGAGGTCGACAGCATCCTCATCGACGAGGCCCGGACGCCGCTCATCATCTCCGGGCCGACCAACGAGTCGACCCAGCTCTACACCCGGGTCGACGCCCTCGTCCGCCGCCTCCAGAAGGACAAGCACTTCACCCTCGACGAGAAGAGCCGGACCGTCTCGGTCCAGGAGCCGGGCGTGGCCGAGGCCGAGCGCGTCCTCGGCGTGCCGAACCTCTACGACCTGGCCAACATGGAGTACGTCCACGCCGTCAACACGGCCCTCAAGGCCCATCACCTGTTCAAGCGGGACGTCGACTACATGGTCCAGGACGGCAAGGTCGTCATCGTCGACGAGTTCACCGGACGGCTCATGCCGGGCCGCCGCTACAGCGACGGCCTCCATCAGGCCCTCGAGGCCAAGGAGCGGGTCCGGGTCGAGGAAGAGAACCAGACCCTGGCCTCAGTCACCTTCCAGAACTATTTCCGCATGTACAAGAAGCTGGCCGGCATGACCGGCACGGCGGCGACCGAGGCGACCGAGTTCCGCCACATCTACGGCCTCGACGTCGTCGAGATCCCGACCAACAAGACCCTCATCCGCCTGGAGAACCCGGACGTCATCTACCGGACCGGCCCGGAGAAGTGGAACGCGGTCGCCGAGGAGATCATCGACCTCAACCGGAAGGGCCGCCCCGTCCTGGTCGGCACGATCTCGATCGAGAAGTCCGAGCACCTGAGCACGCTCCTCCGCCGCAAGAACGTCCGCCACGTCGTCCTCAACGCCAGGTATCACGAGCAGGAGGCCTCGATCATCGCCCAGGCCGGCCGCGTCGGGGCCGTGACCATCGCCACGAACATGGCCGGCCGCGGCGTCGATATCCTCCTCGGCGGCAACCCCGAGTTCCTGGCCCGGGAGCAGATCAAGAAGAGCGGCGTCGACCCGGCCAAGGCCGTGCCCGAACAGCTGGACCAGGCCCTTCGGGAGGTCGCGGCCGTGACGCAGAAGGAGCACGAGGCCGTCGTGGCCCTCGGCGGCCTCCACGTCCTCGGCACCGAGCGCCACGAGGCCCGGCGCATCGACAACCAGCTCCGCGGCCGCGCCGGCCGCCAGGGCGACCCGGGCTCGTCGCGCTTCTACCTCTCGCTCGAGGACGACCTCATGCGCATCTTCGGCAGCGATCGCATCTCCGGCCTCATGGCCCGGATCGGCATGGGCGAGGGCGTGCCCATCGAGCACGGCATGATCACCAGGGCCATCGAGCGGTCCCAGAAGCAGGTCGAGGGCCAGAACTTCACCGTCCGCAAGCACCTCCTCGAGTACGACGACGTCATGAACAAGCAGAGGGAGACGATCTACGGCCAGCGCCGCAAGATCCTCAAGGGCGAGGACCAGCGCGAGTACTTCCTCGGCCTCATCGACAGCCTCGTCGACTGGATGCTCGACACCCACGCCAACAAGGACGCCTCGCCCGAGGACTGGGACCGGGAGGCCCTGCGCGCGGCCGTCACGGCCCAATTCGGGGTGGACATCGGGACCCTCGGGATCGACTGGGACACCGTCGTCCACGACGAGCTGCGGGAGACCGTCGTCAAGGGGCTGGTCGCCGCCTTCGAAGCCAAGGAGCGCCAGCTCGGCCCGTTCATGCGCGAGTTCGAGCGGATGATCCTCCTCCAGGTCATCGACACGCAGTGGAAGGACCACCTGTCCCTGATGGACCACCTCAAGGAGGGCATCGGCCTGCGCGGTTACGGCCAGAAGGACCCGCTCATCGAGTACAAGAAAGAGGGCTTCGAGATGTTCCAGTCCATGCTCGACCGGATCGAGGAGGACGCGGTGCGCTACCTCTTCCTCATCCAGCCGGTCGTCGACCAGCCCGCGCCGGTCCGCCGGCCGACGCCGGTCTACTACCAACAGCCCGCGGGGCCTTCGGGCCAGCGCTCGAAACAGGCCCGGGCCATGATCCCGGGCAAGCGCCACAAGCACTGATCCCGGGGCCCAAGGAGGAGCCATGCTCGAAGCGACGATCCGGGAGGCCCTGACCTTCGACGACGTCCTCATCCTGCCGGCCAAGTCGAGCGTCGCGCCCGCCCAGGCCTCGGTCGCGACCCGCCTCTCCCGCAACATCTCGCTCAACATCCCCATCGTCAGCGCGGCCATGGACACCGTGACCATGTCGCGGATGGCCATCGCCCTGGCCCAGCAGGGCGGCCTCGGCGTCATCCACCGCAACCTCTCGATCGAGGGCCAGGCCGAGGAGGTCGACAAGGTCAAGCGCCACGAGAGCGGCATGGTCGTCGAGCCCATCACCCTCCGGCCCCAGGACAGGATCTCGCGGGCCCTCGAGGTCATGAAGGAGCATCACATCTCGGGCCTGCCCATCACCGACGAGTCGAACAGGCTCGTCGGCATCCTGACCAACCGCGACATCCGCTTCGAGAGCCGCCTGAGCCTGCCGATCGAGGCGATCATGACCCGCGAGCTCGTCACCGTCCCCGTCGGGACGTCGCTCGAGGCCGCCGAGAAGGTCTTTCACGAGCACAAGATCGAGAAGCTCCTCGTCGTCGACGACAGCGGCCACCTCAAGGGCCTGATCACCTACAAGGACATCCTCAAGCGCATCCAGTATCCCGACGCGGCCAAGGACAGCCTGGGCCGGCTGAGGGTCGGCGCGGCGGTCGGCGTCGGGGCGGACTTCCTCGACCGGGCCCGGGCCCTGGTCGCCGCCAAGTGCGACGTCATCATCGTCGACAACGCCCACGGCCACTCCCAGCGCGTGCTCGATACCGTCCGGGCGCTCAAGAAGGAGTTCCCCGGCCAGGAGCTCGTCGCCGGCAACATCGGCACGGCCCGGGCGGCCGAGGAGCTCATCGGCCTCGGCGTCGACGCGGTCAAGGTCGGGGTCGGGCCCGGCTCCATCTGCACGACCCGGGTCATCACGGGCGCCGGCATCCCCCAGATCACGGCCATCGCCGACGTCTTCGAGGTCGCCCGCAGGGCGGGCGTCCCGCTCATCGCCGACGGAGGCGTCAAATACTCCGGCGACGTGACCAAGGCCGTCGCGGCCGGGGCCGACTCCATCATGCTGGGGAACCTGCTCGCCGGCACCGAGGAAGCGCCCGGCGAAGTGGTCATGTACCAGGGCCGGGCCTACAAGCTCTACCGGGGCATGGGCTCGCTCGCGGTCATGAAGGAAGGCAAGAGCAGCGACCGCTACCAGCAGGACCTGCAGGCCGGCCCCGCCAAGCTCGTTCCGGAGGGGATCGAGGGCCGCGTGCCCTACAAGGGCAGCACCACGGTCACGGTCCAGATGCTCGTCGGCGGCCTCAAGGCGGGCATGGGCTACGCCGGGTGCCGGACGATCGAGGAGCTCAAGACCAACGCCCGGTTCATCAAGATCACCCAGGCCTCGCTCAAGGAGAGCCACGTCCACGACGTGGTCATCACCCAGGAGGCCCCGAACTACCATCTCGACTGACAAGGGGGAACAATGTCGGACTATTGGATCAAGACGGTCTTCGCGGTCCTGCTGCTCGGGACCGGGCTGGTGTCCTTCCTGAGCATGATGGCCCGCTTCGGCCGGCCGGGCGACGAGGCCCGCTCCGAGAAGCTGCGCCGGCTCCACAAGGGATCGGGCTACGTCTTCATCGCGCTGCTGGCCCCGCTGACGTACTTCGGGGCGGGCTTCCTCGTCGAGATGGGCGACGGCCTGTCGCCCCGGGGGACCTTCCACTTCGTCCTGGCCGTGGCCCTGGTCGCCGTCCTGCTGCTCAAGTTCCTGGTCGTCAAGAGCTATCGGCAGCTGCTGCGGTTCGCTCAGGCCCTGGGTCTGACGCTGTTCACTCTGACCCTGATCATCTTCCTGATCACGGCCGGATATTTCCTCCTGCTGACGGCCGCCGCGTAGTCCCGGTCATTTGACCTCGAGGACGCGGTTCCCCTCGCCGAGGAGCAGGATCGTCGGCGCGAAACGCTCCGCCTCGCGGTCGTCCATGTAGCCGTAGGCGGCGATGATGACGACGTCCCCGACCGAGGCCTGGTGGCCGGCGGCGCCGAGGACCTTGATCTCTCGGGAGCCCTTCTCGCCGCGCAGGACGTAGGTCGAGAAGCGCTTGCCGTTGGTCACGTTCCAGACCTCGATCCGCTCCAGCGGCCGGAGGCCGGCCGCGGTCATGAGGTCCTCGTCGATGGACAGGCTGCCCTCGTAGTCGATGTCGACATGGGTCACCGTGGCCCGGTGAATCTTGGCCCGCAGGAAGGCTCTGAGCATGGCTCCCTCCTCAAACCTCGAGACGGATGTTGTCGATGAGACGGGTCGGGCCGATGAAGACGGCCAGGGCGACGAGGACCCGGCCGCGGACCTCGGCGACCGGCTCGAGCGTCTCCGGATCGACGGCTTCGACGTAATCGATCCGGGCCAGCGGCTCGGCCTCGAGGATCGAGCGGATGCCCGCGAGCAGCCGGCCGGGGTCCCTCTCCCCCGCCCCGACGGCCTTGTCCGCCCAGCGCAGGCTCGTCGAGAGGACCCGGGCGGCCGTCCTCTGATCGGGCGTGAGATAGGCGTTGCGGGAGCTCAGGGCCAGCCCGTCGGCCTCGCGGACGATGGGGCAGATCACGACCTCCACGTCGAGCGCGAGATCGTCCGCCAGGCGCTTGAGGATGAGCGCCTGCTGGGCGTCCTTGGCCCCGAAGAAGGCCAGATTGGGGCCGACGATGTCGAAGAGCTTCAGGACGATCGTGGCCACGCCGCGGAAGTGCCCCGGCCGGGACCGGCCGCAAAGCCGGTCCTGCAGTCCCTCGACCTCGACGAAGGTCCGGTAGCCCGGGGGATAGATCTCGGCCGCGTCGGGGTGGAAGAGGCCGTCGACGCCGGCTTCGCTCAGGAGGGCCGAATCCTTCTCGAGGTCCCGGGGGTACTTCTGGAAGTCCTCGTTCGGCCCGAACTGGATCGGATTGACGAAGATGCTGACGACCGTGACGTCGGCCCGGGCCTTCGACTCGCGGACGAGGCTGAGATGGCCCTCGTGGAGGCCGCCCATGGTCGGGACGAAGCCGATCCGCCGGCCCTCCCTCCGCCAGCCGCGGGCCAGGGCCTTCATGGCCGAGACGGACCGGACGGTCGTCATCATCGCCCGGCCCTCCTCTTCGGGGCGGGGCCCTTCGTCGACGCGAGACCGGCGGCCACATCGGGCTTGAGATGGTAGGAGGTCGCGTCATCGGGGAAGCGGCCGTCCCGGACGTCGGCGGCGTAGGCCCGGACGGCGCCGCTGATGACGCCGTGGATGTCGGCGTACGTCCGGACGAACCGCGGCAGATAGCCGGTCGAGAAGCCGAGCATGTCGTGGAGGACCAGGACCTGGCCGTCGCAGGCGGGGCCGGCCCCGATGCCGATCGTGGGGATGCCCACCGACCCGGTGACCTCGGCGCCGACCTCGACGGGAACGGACTCGAGGACCACGGCGAAAGCGCCGGCCCGCTCCAGGTCCTTGGCCCCCTCGATGATGCGCCGCGCCCCCTCGACGGCCGTGCCCCGGACCCGGAAGCGGCCGAGGCGGTGGATGGACTGGGGCGTGAGCCCGACGTGGCCCATGACCGGGATCTCGGCCTCGACCATGGCCTCGACGAGCTTCAGCCTCTTCTGGGAGGCGCCTTCGATCTTGACGGCCGCCGCCCCGCCTTCCTTGAGGAAGCGGGAGGCGTTGCGGACGGTCTCGTCGGCGCCGAGGTGGAACGAGAAATAGGGCATGTCGCCGACGACCAGGGCCCGCCTGACCGCGCGGGTCACGGCCCGGGTGTGGTGGATCATCTCGTCCATGGTCACGGGCACGGTGTTCTCATAGCCCAGCACGACCATGCCCAGGGAGTCCCCGACCAGGATGAGATCGACCCCGGACCCGTCCAGGATCCCCGCCGTCGGGTGGTCGTAGGCGGTCAGGCAGACGATCCGGGGCCCGACGGTCTTCCGGGCCTGAAGGGCCGGGATGGTGATCTTGTCGATCGGTGATTCGGCCATTGTCCGTCCTTTCTCCCCACCCCGGCGAACCCCGGGGTTGGGGTAAAGCCGCGTCGGCCGTCTCGGCGGCCTGGTCCCGGCCCCGCGCGCCGCAGGGTCCGGGCCTCGTCCGTGATCCTATCCCCTTTTCGGGCCCTTGCCGCCATAGCTCTGGGGGACGTAGTAGAGGGAGGCCTTCTTCATGTCCCGGAGCTGGTCGAGGAGGTCGAGGACGTCCTCCTCGCGGCCGAAATCGACGTCGTCGGCCTTGACCACGAGCAGGGGCGCCCCCTGATAGTTGAAGAAAAAGTAGTCGAAGGCCTCGACGATGTCCTCGAGGTACTTCTCGGAGATGTTCTTCTCGATCGAATCCCCCTCCTTGGCGATGCGCCGCGTCAGCGTGGCCAGCGAGACCTGGAGGTAGATGACCAGGTCGGGCTTGGGGACGCGCTCGGACAGGATGCCGTAGATCTTCTCGTAGACCAGGAGCTCGTCGTCGGAGAGCGTCTGATAGGCGTAGATCTTGTCCTTCTCGAAGAGGTAATCGCAGATGATCCGGTCGATGAACAGGTCCCTCTGGAGGAGACGGACCTGCTGGTTGTAGCGGTTGGCCAGGAACACGAGCTGGGTCAGGAAGGCCGAGCCCTCGCGCTCGTTGTAGAAATCCTTCAGGTAGGGGTTGCCGGCGTTGTCGAGGACCACCTTGCCGCCGATCCTCTGGGCCAGGACGTTGGCCAGCTGGGTCTTCCTGGACCGGAAGACGCCCTCCACGGCGATGTGCTTGAACGGGACCTCGAGAGCGCTCTTCATGCCCATGAAAACCGATTAGCCTGGATTATTCACCCCGAAGGGTGAAAACGCCGGTCTTGGTTTTTCTGGTTTGTCGGCAAAACACGGCGTTTTCATGAATATTCCAGGTTAGGTTATAGCCGAACTCTGACTGTAAGTCAACGGCCCCGCGGGCCCGGAAGCGGGCTTCGTTCGTCAGGCCGGCTTGACGGGCTGCCCCTGGGGGATGACGATCCAGGCGATGATGTAGAAGAAGAACATCGGCAGGACCGCGGTGACCAGGGCCAGGCCCACCGTCAACAGGCGGATGATCGAGACGTCGACGTCGAAATACTCGGCCAGGCCGCCGCAGACGCCGGCGAGCATCTTCTGGTTGGTCGAACGATAAAGCCTTTTGGCCATGTCGAATCTCCTTTGTTCGGGGGGCGTTTTCTTGCCCGCTCTCCTATTATACGAAAACGAGGGCGTCTTGTTCCCATTGACTCCGGAGGCGGCTCCGAATAGGATAGAAGGGTATTCGGTCGTCTCGGAAAGGATGATATCCATGGACGGTTGGACCGGCCAGTTCCTTCGCGTCAATCTGACCGCGAAAACCTTTAGGACAGAATCGTTTAGCGAGGAGTACGCGCGCAAGTGGATCGGCGGCCGCGGCTTCGCCGTCAAGATCCTCTACGACGAGCTGGCCCCGGGGATCGATCCGCTCGGCCCCGACAACAAGTTCATCGTCGCGCTGGGCCCCATCGCCGGCATCCCGGCCCCCAACACAGGGAAAGCGGTCGTCGCCGGAAAGTCACCCAGCACGGGCGGCTATGGGGACGGCAACCTGGGGACGCGCGTCGCCGAGCAGCTGCGCAAGGCCGGCTACGACGCCCTGATCGTCGAGGGCCGGGCGGCCGGGCCGACCATGCTCTACATCGAGAACGACAAGGTCGAGTTCCTGCCCGCCGACGAGGTCTGGGGCAAGGGGACCTACGAGACGAACGACTGGATCTACGCCAAGTACGGCAAGAGCGTCGGCGTCCTCAACATCGGCCAGGCCGGCGAGAACCTGGTCCGCTACGCCGTCGTCCGCAGTCTGGAGGGGCGGGCCGGCGGCCGGACGGGCATGGGCGCGGTCATGGGCTCGAAGCTCCTCAAGGCCATCGTCGTCAAGGGCTCGACGCCCATCCCCCAGGCCGACCCGGCCGGGATGAAGAAGGTCGGCCTCGACGACCTCCGCGAGGTCAACCGGATCGACAAGAAGACCGGCTGGTCCATCCAGAGCACCAACGCCGTCCTGGCCTGGTGCAACGAGGTCGCCGCCCTGCCGGTGCGGAACTTCCGCAAGACCCATCACCCCGACGCCTGGAAAGTTGACGGCGAGCGCCTGAACAACGCCCGGGTCGCGACCTACGGCTGTCCGAACTGCACCATGCGCTGCGGCATCACCATCCACGACGACGAGGGCCGCGAGTCCGAGCTCGACTACGAGAACGTCGCCCTGCTCGGCCCCAACCTGGAGATCTTCGACCTGGCCCAGATGGGCTCGCTGAACTACCTCTGCGACGACTACGGCATCGACACCATGTCGGGCGGCTGCGTCCTCAGCTTCTACGCCGACGCCATCGACCACGGCGCCGTCGCCGGCCCGTACGGCTTCAACGACCCCGAGGGTTCGAAGAGGCTGCTCGGCGAGATCGCCCGGCGGGACACGGAGATCGGCGGCATCCTGGCCGAAGGGACTCTGCGCGCCGCGCGCAGGTTCGGCCGCGGCTCGATCGACTACGCCATGCAGGTCAAGGGCCTCGAGGTCGCGGCCTACAACTGCAAGTTCATCCCGGGCATGGCCATGGCCTTCGGGGTCTCGCCGATCGGCGCCCACCACAAGGAGTCCTGGATCATCATGTTCGAGCTCAAGGAGTCCGTGCGCGAGTCCTACGGGCCCGAAAAGGCCAAGAAGGTCATCGACCTCCAGAGGATCCGGGGCGGCCTGTTCGAATACATCGTCGCCTGCCGCTTCCCCTGGATCGAGAACGGCTGGAGCCTCGAGCACTACCCCAAATACTTCAAGCTCGTCAGCGGGCTCGATTGGACCCTGGACGACTTCTGGACGGTCTCGGACCGGATCTACTCGCTGATCAAGCTCTTCTGGCTCCGGGAGTATCCCCAGACCGACCGGAGGCTGGATTACCCGCCGGCGGTCTGGTTCGATCCGGCCAACGTCGACACCGAGGGGCCCATCGCCGGCCAGCACCTCGAATACGACAAGTACGACGGGTTGCTCCAGCACTACTACGACCAGCGCGGCTACGACCGGCGCGGCATCCCGACCAAGGCCACGCTCGAGAGGCTGGGCACGGCCGAAGAGGGCCGCGCGGCCGAAAGGTTCGCCAAGCTCACATGAAGATCACCGTCAAGCTGATCGGGCCCTTCATCCAGCTCTTCGGCTTCAGCGAGAAAGAGCTGGACGTGCCGGCGGGGACGACCGCCGACGACCTGATCGGCCTCGTCAGCATCGACAAAGCGCGGCCGAAGATCGTCACCCGGAACGGTCGGGCCGTCGTCCCCGGCGAGGGACTGGCCGAGGGCGACCGGGTCGTGATCTCGCCGATCTATTCGGGCGGCTGAGCGCTGATCGGCTGCGGGCCCGATCAGCGATAGAGGCAAAGGTAGGCCGCGTCGGCCGCGACCTTGAGCTGGAATTTCTTCCCCGCCTCGACTGTGAAGCGCTCCCCGGCCTTATAGTCTTTCCAGGCCTCGCTCCCCGGGAGCCTGACTGTGAGGACCCCGCTGACCACGGTCATGACCTCGACCGTCGACGTGCCGAACTCGTACTCGCCGGGGGCCATGACGCCCACGGTTGCCGAGCCCTCCGTCGAATTGAAGGCCAGGGATTTCACCTTCCCGTCGAAATACTCATTGACTTTGAACATGTCGACCTCTCATCTTGACCAGAAGTTCCACGACCAGGTTGGCCTGCATGGCCGCGACCAGGGCGACGCGGGGGGCCATCGGGCTGATCCCTTTGGGGCACTGGCTCGCCTCGTCGCCGCAGATGTAGAGATTGCCCAGGCGCCGGGAATGGATCTGGCGGTTGCGGCCGAAGCCGGCCAGGCCCGACGCGGCCACGATCGGCCGGCCCGGGAATCTCGCCAGGCTGGCTTCGATGAGCATCTCCTTGGCTGCGGCCTTGTCGAAGGCCTCGACCAGGATGTCGACGCGCCCGAAGACCGTCGTCGCGTTCCGCCGGCTGATCCGGACGTCATGGACCTCGTAGAGGGAATAGGGATTGATGGCCAGCAGGTTCTCGCGCAGGGCCTCGACCTTGCGCTCGCCGACCTGGTCGACGAAATACTGCTGGCGGTTGAGGTTGGAGGGCTCGACCCGGTCGAAATCGGCGATGACCAGGCGGCCGACCCCGGCCCGGGCCAGGGCCACGGCCACGTTCGACCCCAGGCCCCCGGCGCCGGCGATGCCCACCGAGCTCTGGCGCAGGACGGCCAGGACCGCGGGATCGCGGCGGGCGAAATACTCCCGGGCGAAGGCGATCGTTCCCGGCTTCGGCAGGGGCCTCATGGCTTCGGTCCCCGCCCGGCCGCGCCGCCGCTCCGGTCGATGACGAGAGAGATCCTCTTCGGCTCGGGATCGACGCCGCTCAGGGTCGTGACCATACCCACGACCGTCCTCTCGATGAACTCCCGGACGAAAGCGTTCAGGTTGATCTCGTTCCCGTCCACTTCGAGCCTGATGTCCGCCATATCGCCCTCCTCGAGCGAACAAATGAGGTCCGCGATCCCCGCGATGTCGTCCGGGCCGAAGACCGGGGCCGCCGCGCCTCCGGGCCGGGGCCCGTCGGCGACGAGGGCGACGAGCTCCTCCGGAGGGCTGACCGGGATGTCGGAGATCCCGGCCCGCAACACCTCGATCTTGCGCGTCCCCCGGACGTCCTTTCCGCCTTCGACGAGAACGACGTCGGCGTCGGAGAAGAGCCGGGCCGCGAGCCCGGCGGCGTCGACGTCGGGCGCGCTCCCGAGGGCCGCCCAGCCCTCCGGCGAGACCATGGCCACGGCGTCGGCCCCCGCCCCGCTGAAATCGGCCGTGTCCTTGCCCTCGGTGTCGAGCGAGAAGCCGTGGGAACAGCGCTTGACCGCGGAAACCCGCAACCCCCGCCGCCTGAGCTCCCCTATGAGCCGCACGACGAGCCGGGTCTTCCCGCTCTCGGAGTAGCCGACGACCGCGACGATCCGCATCGGGTCCTAAATAGCACAGGGCCCGGAGCAAGTCAAAGAGGCCGGGCGTCTTGTCGCGGCGTCTTGCTTTCAGGACCGGTTTGGATATAATCCCCACTTTATCGCCCCAGGAGAGGCCGCGCATGAACATCTGGAAGACCAAGTCCCCCAGCCAGATCGCCGAGGCCGCCGAGCACACCCAGCTCAAGAAGAACCTGACCGCGGTGGACCTGGCCGCCCTGGGCATCGGGTCCGTCGTCGGGACGGGGATCTTCGTGGCCACGGGGCAGGGCGCCCACCTGGCCGGCCCCGGGGTCCTGCTCTCGTTCATCATCGCCGCCGTCACCTGCGGCTTCTGCGCCCTGACCTACTCCGAGCTGGCCTGCATGTTCCCCGTCGCGGGCAGCACCTATTCCTACTCCTATGTCGCCTTCGGCGAGGTCGTCGCCTGGATCATCGGCTGGGACCTCATGCTCGAGTACCTCGTCGCCGCGAGCGCCGTGGCCTCGGGCTGGTCGACGACCTTCATCGGCCTCATCCAGAGCGCCGGGGTCGATCTGCCCAAGGCCTTCCTGACCCCGCCGATCACGACGGTCGGCCACAAGGTCGTCCTCTCCGGCGGCGTCATCGACGTTCCGGCCGTCGTCATCACCCTGCTCATCACCTGGGTCCTCTACATCGGCATCCGCGAGAGCGCCAAGATCAACAACATCATCGTCCTGGTCAAGATCGCCGTCATCCTCCTCTTCATCGTCCTCGGCGTCCGCCACGTCAGCCTGGCCAACCTCCAGCCCCTGATGCCCTTCGGCTGGAAGGGGGTCATGGCCGGGGCGGCCATCATCTTCTTCGCCTATATCGGCTTCGACGCCGTGTCCACCGCCGCCGAAGAGACCAAGAACCCCAAGAAGGACGTCCCGCTCGGGCTGATGCTCTGCCTGGGCGTGGTCATCGTCCTCTACGTCGCCGTCGCCTTCGTGCTCACCGGCATCGTGCCCTACAAGCTGATCGACGTCGGCAACGCCCTGCCCGCGGCCTTGGGCCGGATCGGCATCCAGTGGGGCGGCGCGCTCGTCGCGACCGGGGCCATCATCGGCATGATCTCGACCCTCCTGGTCACCCTGTACGGCCAGATCCGCATCTTCATGGTCATGTCCCGCGACGGCCTCCTGCCGCCGGCCTTCGCCAAGGTCCATCCCAAGCACCGGACGCCCCATCTCTGCACCTGGATCACGGGGACGGCCACGGCCCTCATCGCCGGCCTCTTCCCCCTGCCGATGATCATCGATCTCTGCAACATCGGCACGCTCTTCGCCTTCATCCTCGTCTCGATCGGGGTCATCGTGCTGAGGAAGACGAGGCCCGAGGTCGAGCGCAAGTTCAAGACCCCGGGCGTCCCGTTCACCCCCCTCATCACGGTCGGCTTCTGCTTCTACCTGATGGCCAGCCTGCCCCGGGTGACCTGGTTCCGGTTCGGGGCCTGGCTCCTGGCCGGCCTGCTGATCTACTTCCTCTACGGCTTCCGCCACAGCAAGATCCAGAAGACGGCCTGATCCGGCGCCGCCCCGGCGACGCCCCGGCCCGTTGACAGGGGCCGGGCCCTCTGCTATTCTGGCGCTTCACTCCGAGTCGGAGGAGCTAAAGCCTTATCCGGCCAGGCCGTCCGACCGACAGGGTAAAGCGGGAAACGGCTTTGCCTTCCATTACGAAAAGGAGAACATCGTGATCTCATCTCTTCGCACTCCCCTCCGCTATATCGGCGTCGCCTCTCTGCTTCTCGCCGTCGCTCTCGGCGGCGGCCCGGCCCTGGCCCAGGGTCCCCAGGAGGACCAGAAGGTCGGGACGGAACAGGACAAACAGGTCCGCATCACCGAGGAGATCCAAGTGGTCGGGAAGAAGCCCAAGGACGTGCCCCTGGCCACCGTCTCGACCATCGTTTCGACCGATATCGAGAGGCTCAAGCCCCGCGACCTGTCCGACGTCGTCCGGTTCATCCCGGGCTCCATGGTCACCTTCGGCGACAAGGACACCTACACCCTGAAGCTGCGCGGCGTCGGGGCCAACCGGATCGCCCTCCTGGTCGACGGAGTCCCCGTCTACGAGCCCTACTTCTCGACCTTCGACCTCAAGACGGTCTCCGCCGGAGGCATCGACACGATCCAGGTGACGAAGGGCCCCTCATCCGTCCTCTACGGACCGAACACCCTGGGCGGCCTGGTCAACGTCATCACCAAGCGCCCGGCCGAGCGGCCCGTCCTGTCCCTGACGGGAAGCTACGGCGACAAGGACACCCGGAGCCTGGGCGCGGACGGGTCCGCCAACTGGGGCCGATTCGCCCTGGCGGCCAACGTCCTCTACCAGGATTCCGATTCGTTCGCCTACCCGGATCCCGAGCTCGGGCGGATGATCCGGGCCAACAGCGACTTCGAGCGCCTGAACCTCAGCGCCAAGCTCTATTACACCCCCTCGAGCTCGACCGAGATCATGGTCAGCGGCGGGTCCTACCAGTCCGAGTACGGCATGCCGCCGGCCCTGTTCACGCAGAGGGCCCGCTACTGGCGCTTCCCCAAATGGGACCGCTCGAACCTGAACGCGGGCGGCTTCACCTCGCTCGGCGGCGACGCCACGCTCCGCTTCCGCGCGTTCTACGTCAGCTATGTCAACACGCTCGACTGGTTCAACGACCCGCAGATGACCGACCTCGACACCGCCAGCACCTACGACAACTCGGTCTACGGCGGGTTCGCCCTGGCCGAGGTCCCGACCGGCGACCGGAACACGCTCAAGACCAGCCTGCTCTATCAGAAGGACATCGCCCGGATCCAGGACGACACCGGCCTGCCCTGGGACCGCTTCGACCAGGGCACCTTCTCGGCCGGGATCGAAGACGAATTCGCCCTGACGGAGCGCTGGAAGGTCATCGGCGGCCTGAGCCTCGACTACATCGACAAGTTCGAGGGCGGCGAGAACAACACCTCGCTCAATCCCCTCCTCGGGGTCAAGTTCACGCCCGCCGAGGCGCTGGATTTCCACGTCTCGTTCGCCCGCAAGTCCCGGTTTCCGTCCATGCGCTCGCTCTATTCGCTGAGCTCGGGCAATCCCGATCTCCTGGCCGAATCGGGCACGGCGCTCGAATTCGCCGCGACCTGGAACGGCCCGCTCTACCTGACGGGGTCGGTCTTCCTCAACAGGTTCAGGAACTTCATCGATTCGGTCCGGCTCCCCGACGGGACGCGTCAGTACTTCAACGTCGGCCGGGCCCACATCAACGGCTTCGAGATCCAGGCCCAGAAGAACCTGGATTGGCTGGCCGGGACGCTCAATTACACCTATCTCGACCACCGCAACGACACGGACGACCGGCCGCTCGACGCCCAGTCGGACCACAGCCTCAACTTCGACCTCACGGTCTTCCCGGCCAAGGCCGCCCGGCTCAGCCTCTTCGGGCTCATGGGCTCGACGTCCTGGTGGTGGAACTCGAGCGCCAACGAAGTCCTGACCATCCCCTCCTATTTCAGCCTGGACGCCATCGCCGGCTACACGATCGCCGGCCGCTACGAGGTCTTCGTCCGGCTCGGCAACGTCTTCAACGACTACTTCTACACCGAGCCCGGCTTTCCCTGGCGGGGCCGCTACTTCGAGGTCGGGGTGAAGGTGGACGTTCTGAAGGGGGTCAAACCTTAACTCTTAAACTTTTGGACGGCCCGGCCGGACGATCCGGCTCTGGAGACAACTCTCGATCTCTTATGAATAGATCGGGCTAGAATGAGGTTCTTGAAAATCAAATAAAGATGAGCTATGTTCCTTTTTGCAGATGAAGGGTGCTCTTAGCGTCCTCCCCGGAAGCGCTCCGCATGAGCGGGGAGGGAATAACATGCCTGCCGGGTGTTCCTCCCAGTCCGGGAAACCCAGCCTATCTAATGGCGAATAATGGTGGGCGGGAGCCGAACGGAATGGCTTCTATGCCCTCGTTAATTAGCGTCTGGGATCTTCAGAGCGGTACGCGCTTCTCGGGGAGAGAGGCAAGATGAGGCGGTTTGTTTTATTGCCGACCCTGTTCCTTTTCATGAATTTACCCATTCATGCTACAGAGATCCAACACATCAATACTATCGTTCTGGAGAAGCCGGATGAGCTTCTATCGGTCTCGCGATTCACCGCGACAGAGGACGGTTTATTTATTATTCCGGATCAGTAGTGTCCCATCATAAGTTGAACAAAAGCAATTGATTACAGGAATCGGCGGAATCGAATTGAGAGGAAGATTCGCTAACCAGTTGATTCAATGGGGTTTTCTCGAATACCGTGACGCTCAAAAT
>JAXDAV010000011.1:0-30588 GCA_034679465.1 Candidatus Aminicenantota bacterium
GTTTTTACCCTTCGGGCAAGCCGATCCGGCCGCATCTGCTTCGTTGCAAAGGGTTCGCAGTACTCCGAGTACAGCTTCACCCTTTGACGCCTCGCATCTGCAGCCGCCTCGGCTCGTGAATAATCCAGGCTTGGCGTCTTCTCTGACAGCTTTCCCTCCCTTTGTTCACGAACAAAAGCAAGATACATGCCAGGGGCATTATCAAGTTAAAATACTTATTTTCTGTTTGTTACCTGCGAATAACGAGTGCTTGCGCCTACGATTTCTTGGATTTATCCAAAATAATGGATGGCGTCGCCCTTCCGAAGACAAGCTCACCTGCCCTGTCAACCCCGACGGCCGCGGTGTCTCCCTCTCCGAACTCCCCGGCCAGGATCTTCAGGGCCAGCGGGTTCTGGATGTCCTTCTGGATCACCCGCTTGAGCGGCCGGGCGCCGTAAACGGGATCGAATCCCCTTTCGGCCAAGAGCACTTGGGCTTCCTTCGAAACATCGAGCTCGATCTTCCGGTCGGCGAGCCTCTTCGCCAACAGTCCGATCTGCAGCCCGACGATCTCGAGGATGGCCTCCTTCCCGAGCGGCCGGAAGATGATGACCTCGTCGATGCGGTTCAGGAACTCGGGCTTGAAGTGCGCCTCGAGGACCTGCCGCACTTCCCTCTCCATGGCCTCGTAGTCGCGGCTGAGCTCCTTGATGACCTGGCTACCGAGGTTCGAGGTCATGACGACGAGCGTGTTCTTGAAGTCGACCGTCCGGCCCTGGCCGTCGGTCAGCCGGCCGTCCTCGAGGATCTGGAGCAGGACGTTGAAGACGTCCGGGTGGGCCTTTTCGATCTCGTCGAGGAGGATGATCGCGTAGGGCCGCCTTTTCACGGCCTCGGTCAGCTGGCCGCCCTCCTCGTAGCCGACGTAGCCGGGCGGCGCCCCGATGAGCCGGCTGACGGTGTGCTTCTCCATGTACTCGGACATGTCCAGCCGGACCATGGCCTTCTCGTCGTCGAACAGGAACTCGGCCAGGGCCCGGGCCAGCTCGGTCTTCCCGACCCCCGTCGGGCCGAGGAAGATGAACGAGCCGATGGGCCGGCCCGCCTCCTGGATGCCGGCCCGCGACCGGCGCACGGTCGCCGAGACGGCCTGGATGGCGGCCTCCTGGCCGATGACCCGCTTCCCGAGGATCGCCTCCATGCGGATGAGCTTGTCGACCTCGCCCTCGAGCATCTTGGCGACGGGGATGCCGGTCCACTTGGAGACGATCTGGGCGATGTCCTCCTCGTCGACCTCCTCCTTGAGCATCCGGCCCTTGGCCTGCAGGGCGGCCAGGTCGGCCGCGGCCTGGTCCATCCGCTTCTGGAGCTCGACGAGCTTGCCGTAGCGGATCTCGGCCGCTTTCTCCAGATCGCCGCGACGTTCGGCCCCCTGCTCCTCGATCTTGAGGGCATCCCGCGTCTCCTTGAGCTTGCCGGCCGCCTCGATGGTCTCTTTTTCCTTCTGCCAGCGGACCCGCAGCGCCGACGATCTCTCCTTGAGATCGGCCAGCTCCTCCTCGATCCCCGCCAGCCGCTCCTTCGAGGCCGGGTCCTTCTCCTTCTTCAGGGCCTGGCGCTCGATCTCGAGCTGGAGGGTGCGGCGGTCGAGCTCGTCCAGCTCCTCCGGCAGGCTGTCGATCTGGATGCGGATGCGGGAGGCGGCCTCGTCGACGAGGTCGATGGCCTTGTCCGGCAGGAACCGGCTGGTGATGTAGCGCGACGACAGCGTCGCCGCGGCCACCAGGGCCGAGTCCTTGATCCTGACGCCGTGGTGGACTTCGTACTTCTCCTTGAGTCCGCGCAGGATGGAGACGGTCTCCTCGACCGTCGGCTCGCCGACGTAGACCTGCTGGAAACGCCGCTCCAGCGCGGCGTCCTTCTCGATGCGCTTCTTGTACTCGTTGAGCGTCGTCGCCCCGATGCAGCGGAGCTCGCCGCGGGCCAGGGCCGGCTTGAGCATGTTCGAGGCGTCCATCGCCCCCTCGGCCGCTCCGGCGCCCATGATCGTGTGCAGCTCGTCGATGAAGAGGACCACCTCCCCGCCCGACTCGCCGATCTCCTTGAGCACGGCCTTGAGCCGGTCCTCAAACTCGCCCCGGAACTTGGTCCCGGCGACGAGCGAGCCCATGTCCAGGGCGAGGAGGCGCTTGTTCTTGAGCGATTGAGGCACGTCGCCGTTGGCGATGCGCTGGGCCAGGCCCTCGACGACCGCCGTCTTGCCGACGCCGGCCTCGCCGATGAGGACCGGGTTGTTCTTGGTCCGCCGCGACAGGACCTGGATGACCCGGCGGATCTCGTCCTCCCGGCCGATGACCGGGTCGAGCTTGCCCTGGCGGGCCAGGGCGGTCAGGTCGCGGGTGTATTTCTCGAGGACCTGGTACTTGCCTTCGGGCTCGGGGTCGGTCACGCGGCTCGAGCCGCGGACGGCGGCCAGGGCCTTGAGGACGGCGTCCTCGCTGACGCCGTTCGCGCGCAGGATCCGGGCCGCCTCGCTTGTTCCGTCCCGGAGCATGGCCAGGAAGAGATGTTCGGTCGAGACGTACTCGTCCTTGAGCGTCTCGGCGACCTTGCGGGCCTCGTCGAGGACCTGGCGCAGGGACGACCCGAGCGCCGCCTCCGCGCCTCCGCTGACCTTGGGCAGGCGATCGAGCGCGGCATCGACCGCGGCCCGGACCTTGGCCGCCGGCGCCCCGATCTTGGCCAGGATGGCGTTGACGATGTTCTGGTCTTGATCGAGAAATCCCGCCAGCAGGTGTTCCGGCCGGATCTCCTGGTGGCCCATCTCGGCGGCCCGCGTCTGGGCCTTCTGGATGGCCTCCTGGGACATGACGGTGAATTGATCCCAACGCATCGGACGTCCTCCCTGAGGGCTCGGTCCTTTCTATTAGAGCTTTCCCGCGGAGCACTGTCAAGGCGCGGCGCCTCCCGCCCCGCCCTCCGGCCTTCCCCCTTGACAAGATGATTAAAATGCTTATTTTTGTCTGTAGAGGCGCGTCATGGAAGAGATGGACGTCACCAGCTGGCTCACGCTCGACGCGATCAGGAAGTCGAAGAGCGCGGAGGTGGTCGAGACGATCGGCAACCTCCAGACCGGACACTCGAAGTCCGTGTTCGTCGTCATCGAGGACGACTTCCTCGAGCTCGTCTACAGCGACGCGGCCTCCAACACCATCCGCCGCTTCGAGGACCGCGACGAGTTCGACCAGGCCCTCGAAGACCGCAAGGAAGACGACGGCGAGGCCGCCCGCTTCTCCGACAACGGCGACAAGGACCTCGACGAAGACGAGGACGAGGAAGACAAAGAGGACATCGACGACGGGTTCATCGTCGAGGATGAGTCCGAGACCTACTAATCCAGGCTAACCGGGTGAGCCGGGGCCGAAGCGGCCCTTGAGCCCGGCCAGGATGTTCAGCGCCTCGAGGGGGGTCAAGGACGCGGGGTCGAGGCCCTCGATCTCTTCCCGGAGCTCGCGCAGGATGGCGAATTCCCGGTCCTCGGCGAAGAGCATGAGCTGGTGGCGGTCCCCCGAAGGACGGGCGCGCCGGGCCAGGCGCGGCAGTCCCGCCTCGTCAAGCTCCTGCTTCTCCAGGTTGAAGAGGATCTCCCTGGCCCGGTCGATGACGTCCCGGGGGATGCCGGCCAGCTTGGCCACGTGGATGCCGTAGCTCCGGTCGGACGGGCCGGCGACGATCTTGCGCAGGAAGACGACCTCGTCCTTCCACTCCCGGACGGACACGTGGAAGTTTTTGATCCGCGGCAGGGTCAGGGCGAGCTCGGTCAGCTCGTGGTAGTGGGTGGCGAAGAGGGTCTTCGGCCGGACGTCCTCCCGCTCGTGCAGGCGCTCGGCGACGGCCCAGGCGATGCTCAGGCCGTCGAAGGTGCTCGTGCCCCGGCCGACCTCGTCGAGGAGGATGAGGCTCCGGGCCGTGGCGTTGTGGAGGATCGCGGCCGTCTCCAGCATCTCGACCATGAAGGTCGACTGGCCGACGCTGAGGAAATCCATGGCCCCGATGCGGGTGAAGATGCGGTCGACGAGGCCGATCGTCGCCGACTTGGCCGGGACGAAGGCGCCCATTTGGCCGAGGAGGACGATGAGCGCGGCCTGCCGGAGAAAAGTCGACTTGCCGCCCATGTTCGGGCCGGTGATGATCAGGATCTGGTTCGCGGCGGCGTCGATCTCGAGATCGTTGGGGATGAAGGGCTCGGCCTGGCTCGCCTCGATGACCGGGTGGCGGCCGGCCTCGATGCGGATCGCGTCCCCCTCGTCGACCGCGGGCCGGACGTAGCCGCGGCGGGCGGCGCCCTCGGCCAGGGCCAGGAGGACGTCGAGCGTGGCGATGTCGGCGGCGATCCTCTGCAGGCGCGGGGTCTCCCGGGCCACGGCCTGGCGAAGCTCGAGGAAGAGGCGGCTCTCGAGGGCGCCGATCCTCTCCTCGGCGTGCAGGACCTTCTCCTCGTAGTCCTTGAGCTCGGGCGTCAGGAAGCGCTCCGCGTTGACCAGGGTCTGCTTGCGCGCGTAGTCGGCCGGGACGCGCGCCAGATGGGGCTTGGTCACCTCGATGTAATAGCCGAAGACCTTGTTGTAGCGGACCCGGAGCGAGCCGATCCCGGTCCGCTCCCGCTCGCGGCTCTCGAGCGCGGCGATGAAGCCCTTGCCCGAGCGGCTGACCGCCCGCAGGTCGTCGAGCTCGGCGTTCCAGCCGTCCTTGATGAGGCCGCCCTCGGTCAGGAGGAAGGCGGGCTCGTCGAGGATGGCCCGGTCGACGAGAGCGGCGACGTCGGCGGCGTTGTCCCAGCGGGCGGCCATATCCTCGAAGAGGCGGGAAGAGAAAGCGCGGACCTCGCGCTCGATCGCCGGCAGGGGGGCCAGGGACCGCTTGAGGGCGACGAGGTCGCGGGGGTGGGCCGCGGCCAGGGCGATCTTCCCGACGAGACGCTCGAGGTCGTGGATGCCCTTGAGCGTCTCGCGCAGCTCGCGGCGGGCGATGGTCGCGTCGAGGGCCTCGGCGACGGCGTCCTGCCGGGCCTCGATGTCCGCGACGTCGCGCAGAGGCCGGAGCAGCCAGGAGCGGAGCAGGCGGCCGCCGGGCGCGGTCATGGTGAAATCGATGATATCGAAGAGCGTGCCCTTGGCCTTGCCGTCGCGGAGGTTGCGGACGAGCTCGAGGTTGCGGACGGTCGTGGCGTCCAGGACGAGATGGCCCGCCGCGTTGAGGTAGGAGATGCGGTGGACGAGGGCGGCCGAGTCCTGCCGGACCTTCCGGATGTAGGCGATGAGGGCCCCGGCGGCAGCCACGGCGCGCGGCCTGTCCTCGAGGCCGAACCCGGCCAGGGACTTAACGCCGAAATGGTCCAGGACGACCCGGGCTGCCTGGGGCGGATCGAAGAGCCAGGCCTCGGCCGGGCTCAGGGCGGCGCCGTTCGACCCGCCGGCGGGCAGGACGCGCCCCAGGGCCTCCTCGGCCCCCTCGGGATAGAGGATCTCCTTGGGCCCGGCCTTGAAGATCTCGTCGGCCAGGAGCTTGGCCTCGGTCCAGGCGCCCTCGAGGGTCCGGACCTCGCCGGCGGCGAGATCCACGAGGGCCATGCCCCAGCCGCCGTCGTCCAGGCCGAGGGCGGCGATGTACGTCGACTCCTTGGCCTCTTCCGACTCGATCTCGACGGCCGTGCCGGGCGTCAGGACCTTGATGACCTCGCGCCGGACGACGCCCTTGGCCGCCTTCGGGTCCTCCACCTGCTCGCAGACGGCGACCTTGAAGCCTTGGCGGAGGAGCTTGGGCAGATAGGAGCTGACGGCGTGATAGGGCACGCCGCACATGGGCACCTTCTGCCGCGAGGTCAGGGCGATGTCGAGGACGGGCGCCGCCGTCTTGGCGTCGTCGTAGAACATCTCGTAGAAGTCGCCCAGGCGGAAGAACAGCAGGGCGCCGGGATGGAGCTCCTTGATGCGGAAATACTGCTCCATCATCGGGGTCAGCGAGGTGTCTTTGGCCATCGGGAATGTTCACTATACCCACGGCCCTCCCCTTTTGCAACTCGAGGCCGCCCCGGGTTTGACAGCCGGAGCGGGGCTAGTGTAAATTCGGGGGCGTGAACATCCCCAATTATCTCAGCCTGGCGAGGATCCTGGCCATCCCGGCGCTCGTGGCCATGATGCTGGCGGACTTCAAAGGCCATGAGATCGTCGCCCTGGGCATCTTCGTCTTCGCCACGCTGACCGACTGGCTCGACGGCTTCATCGCCCGCCGCAAGGGCGAGGTCACCGTCCTCGGCCAGCTCCTCGATCCGACGGCCGACAAGCTCCTCATCGCCTCGGCCATCATCTGCCTCGTCGACCTGGGGCTCGTCCCCGCCGCCTCGGCCATCATCATCATCGGGCGGGAGATCGCCGTGACCGGCTTCCGGGCCATGGCCTCGTCGAAGGGGATCAACATCCCGGCCTCGGCCTTCGGCAAGGCCAAGATGGGCAGCGAATCCTGGATCATCGGGGCCCTCGTCCTGGGCCCGGGCTATCTGGGCAAGATCATCATGGGAGCGGCCAAGGTCGGGCTGTGGCTGGTCGTCGCCCTGGCGATCATCTCGGCCGTCGAGTACTTCATCCGGTTCGGACCGCAGGTCATCTCACAGAGGACCGAATAGGGCCGTCCGCGCCCTCTCCACTCCCTCCCAGCTTTCGGCATTGTAGACCGCCGGCGCCTTGGCCCAGCCTCGGGCGATGCGCTTGAGCAGGCCGGCCAGCACCTTGCCCGGTCCGCATTCGACGCAGGCGTCGACGCCGAGGTCCCTCATCACGGCCATGGACCTTGTCCAGAGGACCGACCGGCTGACCTGCCGCTTGAGCGCCTCCCGGGCCTCCTCCCCCGTCCGGACGAGCCGGGCGTCGACGTTGGCGATGACCGGGAAGCGCGGCTCGGCGAAGGCCGTCGCGTCGAGGTCGGCGGCGAGCCTCTCCTCGGCCGGCTTCATCAGCCGGGAATGGAACGGCGCGCTGACCGGCAGCATCACCGACCTCGGCGCCCTGATCAGGGCCAGCGCTTCCTCGACCGCGGTCTTTTCGCCCGAGATGACGGTCTGATCGTCGCTGTTCCAATTGGCGATCTCGACGATGCCGGAGCGCACCTCGGCGATTCGGCGCTCGACCTCCTCGCCCGGGACGCCGAGGACGGCGGCCATGCCCCCGGCTCCCACGGGCGCGGCCTCCTGCATGTAGCGGCCGCGCTTGTGGACGAGGACGACCGCCTCCTCGAAGCGCAGCGCGCCCGCCGCGACCAGGGCCGAGTATTCGCCGAGGCTGTGGCCCGCCGCCACGGCCGGGTCCCGGCCCAGGAGCCGGAAAGCGGCCGTGCTGACGAGGAGGAGCGCCGGCTGGGTGTTCCGGGTCAGGCGCAGCTCTTCGTCCGGGCCTTCGAAGCAGATCTTGGAGATGGAGAAGCCGAGGGCCTCGTCCGCCCTGTCAAAGAGGGCCCGGGCCTCGGCCGAGCGGTCGTAGAGGTCCCGGCCCATGCCGACGGCCTGCGAGCCCTGTCCGGGGAACAGATAAGCGAGCGTCATTTAAGGCAATCCTCCTTGATCCGGATGTCGGCCCGCGCCCTCATGTCGCGGACCCAGACCGTCGTCTGCTGGGCCCTCCGTTCGCCGCGGATCCGGGTCTCGATCGCGCCGGTGACCCGGTCGAGCGGCTCGGCGGCGGCGCCGAGGCGGGACTGCTCGGGGAGATAGATGTCCCGATAGTGCCGCTCCACCTCCGTGACCGAGATCGGGATCGACTGGCTGAAGCGCAGGTCGAGGGCCCGGCCGTAGAGGATGCGGTCCGAGAGATAGGGCTCGAGGTCCCGGCTGTCGAGGCCGAACTTGCGGAGCTTGGCCTCGAAGGCCTCCTCGCCGACCGACCGCCGCAGATCGGCCAGGGCCGCGTCGACCTCCTCGCCGCTGAGCCCGCGGACCTCGCGGGCCAGGCCCAGGACGACCTTCCGGTCGATCAGGGCGTCCAGCGCGGCGAACCGCGGGTCCGGGCCGGGCGCGGAGGCCGGATCACGCCCCAGGCCGAACTCGGCGACGACCTCGACGTCGAGCAGGGTGATGATCTCGCGGTTGACGACCGCGACGACGCAGTTGACCGTCTGGGCCCGACCGACCGCCGCCGCGACGAGCGCGATGAGCAAGATCCTCTTGACCATGGCTGAGAATAGCGGCGTTTTCATGAATGGTCCAGGTTAGAAAATATTGCCGATCGTCAGGAAGATGAGCGGCCGGCCCTTCCTGTCCTGGGCGTCGAAGCCCCAGAGCTTCCAGGCGATCTCGACCCGCACGGGCCCGAGCGGCGTCCGGTAGCGGAGGCCCCCCCCGACCGCCCCGCGCAGGTCGAGCGGGCGGAATTCCCCGAGCGTCGCGTAGACGTTGCCGATGTCCACGAAGCCCGCCAGGCGGAGGGCCCGCCAGGACCGGAAGACGGGGAACGTGAGTTCGGTGTTGAGAAGGAGCAGAGCTTCCCCGCCATAGGGCTTGTAGGTGATGACCTCCTGGCCGTCGACGACGTCCACGTTGGTCGCGATAGGGCCGAGCATCTCGAACTCCTCGCCCCGGAAGGTGTTGCTGCCGCCGGCAAAGAAAAACTCCGGCAGATGGCGCAGGCCGTGGGCCAGGCCGAGCCGGGTTGTCAGCCCGAAATTCAGGTAAGACGTCAGCGGCCTGAAGTACTGGGCCTTGAGGAAGAGCTTCTGGTAATTCGCCTCGGTCCCGAGGAGGGGGACGCCGACCTCGCCGGTGGCGCTGAAGAAGTAGCCGCGGGCCGGGTTCAGGGTGTCGTCGCGCCTCTCCCAGCTCATGCCGATCGAGGCCAGGGCCGCCGAGTACGGCAGGAAGCGGCGGTCGATGTCCGGCGGCAGGTCATCGAGATCGGGCGTCTCGGGCAGGGAGGTCCGCGTCAGGCTCAGCGACCCGATGAGGAGCCGGGCCTTGCTCAGGGCCTTGACCGCGTTGAGGCTGACGCCCCGGCGGTCCAGGGTGAAGCTCTCCCGCCTCTCGCGCTCGGCCCAGCCGAGGATGGTCGTCGGCAGGGACAGGCCGAGGAAATAGGGCTGGTTCCAGGACAGGACGGCCCGCCGCTCGATCGGGCTCAGCTGGCCGAGGACGCCCACCTGCGCGCCGAGGCCCAGGACGTTGCTGCGGATGTATTCGGCCGTGCCGCGCGGCCGGATATCGTTGGGCCAATCGGCCAGCGATCCGCTGATGGGGCTCAGGGACACGAAGCCGAGCCCGAGCCCGGTGTAGTTCTTCTCCCCTTCGCGGACGGTGACGACGACGACCTCGTCGCCGGGGCCGGTCCGGACCTCCTCGACCCGGATCTCGGAGAAGATGCCCAGCCGCTCCAGCCGCCGCTCGGATTCCTGGACGAGCGAGAAGTCGGCCGGGCCGCCCCTCCGGACCCGGAGCTCGCGCCGGATGACGCTGTCCCGGGTCGTCCGGTTCCCGGTGACGAAGACGTCGCGGATCGTGACCGGGGTCCCTTCCTGGACCTCGTAGACGAGCGAGACGCGGTTCTCCGGCGAGCGCTCCACGCGGGACAGGACCTCGCCGCCGCGGACGCCGGCGTTGAGATAGGCCGCCTCGATCTGGCTGACGTCCCGCTGGACGTTGGGCGGAAAGAACGGGCCGCCTTCGCGGCTGACCAGGCCGCCGGCGAGCGTCTCCCCGGGGATGAGGGAGGCCCCCCGGATCCGGATCGCCTCGACCGTGGTCTTCGGGCCCTCCCGGATGTCGAAGACCGCCCGGACTCCCCCCTCTTCCTCGACCAGGTCGAGACGGACCTGGACGTCGGCGAAGCCGCTCTCCTTGTAGAAGGCCTCGATCTCCCGCGGGATGGTGAACATCCGGTCGTAGCTGAGCAGGGAAAAGAACGGAACGCCCTCGCGCAGGGCCAGCCGGGTCCTCAGGTCGAGGGCCGAGAAGGCCGTGTTGCCGCTGAAATCGGCGCCGACGAGCTTGGACTTCTCCCCGGGCGCGACGTCATGGATGATCCGCATCTCGTTCCGGTCCTTCTCGACCCGGCTCCGGACCGAGGCGAACAGGAAACCGCGCCGGCGGAGGTGGCTGAGGATCCGGGCGTCCCCCTCGGCCAGACCCCATTGCTCGAAGACGCGCTCTTCCCAGATCGGCTCGAGCAGGCGGGCCGGCACCTTGGCCCCGTTGACGACGACAGTGATCTTCTCGTTGGGCAGGATCTCGATGCGCAGGTCGACCCGGCGGTTCTCCTCGTCGAACTCCTCCCCGGCCAGGCGGACCTCGGCCCGCCTGTAGCCGGCCCGGAACAGGCCCTGCTGGAGCGCCTGGAGATCGGCGGCCAGGCGGTCGGGGACATAGGCGTCCCCGACCCGGCTCTTCATCTTCCTGAGCAGCTCCCGCTCGGGGATCTCGGCTTTCCATTCGACCTCGAGCCCGCCGACGCGGAAGGATTTCCAGTCCAGGGCCGTGAAGACCAGGTCGGCCGATGAGGCGCCGGCCCTCTTCCGGACCTCGACCGTGACGACGGCGTCGAAATGGCCCGCCTGGCGCAGGCCCCCGCGGACCTCCTCGACGGCCTCGGGCAGGCGGTCCTCCTGGAGATAGGCGCCCGGCCGCTGGGACGTCAGGCGCTCCTGGAGCCGGGCGGCCGAGGCCTTGGGGCCGCGGAAGCGGACGGCGTCGATGAACACGTGCCGGACGAGGTCGAAGACGAGGTCGATCCGCTCGCCGCCCTGCCGCGTGACCCGGACGTCGGCGAAGAGGCCGGTCCGGTAGATCTGCTTGACGGCCTGGTCGATGAGCCGCGCCGAGTATGGGTCGCCGGGCTTGAGCGGGATGAGCTCGAGCAGGCCCGCGTCACCCGGCTCGCCGTCGACGCGGACGATGACGGCGGAAACGACCGCGCCCTCCTGGGCCGCGAGGCCGGGCACGAAGGCGGAGGCCAGCAGGACGGCCAGGCCCAGGAGCGCGCCGGCGAGTCCCGTCCGGGGCCGCATCTTAGAACCGCCTCCGGAACTTTACGTCGATCCCGAACCGGCCCCGGTCGTCCTGGCCGCCGACGAGCGAGAACCGCCGGCTGATGTCCCACTCGACGCGGAAGATGGGGAAATCGTCGATCTCGGACCGGACGCTCGAGCTGGCCAGGATGGTCGAATAGAGGACCAGCACGCTCGGAGAGATCTTCTTGCCCACCGTGATCCGGGCGCCGACGCCGCCGGGGGCGTCCTCGGGGATGTACGGGTCGATCCGGAACCGGTCGAGCGAGAAGAGGCCGCCCGTCCCCCGCTTGGCCAGGTCGGCGATCTGGTAGGTCAAGAGAGAGGCCGTGTTCAGGGCGGTGCTGCGGTCCCCCGAATACGAATAGTACATCCGGCGGAACGACTCGCCCAAAGCGAGGAGCGACAGGATCTCCTCGGGCGGCAGAGGCGGCGACGAGCTGAACTCCGGCTTGAGACGGCTGACGGGACCGTTCATGACCAGGGTCACCCGGAAGTCCTTGACGTAGGTCTCGCCGCGGAAATCGAGATAGGGCTCCGTGCTGGCCGGGTCGGCGAAGCTCAGCCGGCCGTGGATGACGCGGAAGCTGTGGTCCTGGAAATAGAAATCGCCGCTGACGATGTCGAGGTCGCCGAGGAGGACGGGCTCGTCGAGCGCGCCCGAGACGGTCAGATCGAAGCGGGCGCTGAACCGGCCCAGGGCGTTCTCGAGGGCGATGTTGTCGTCGCCCCGGAGCCGGACATTGAGCGTCATGCCGTCGAAGAAGGAGGGCCCCGTCGAGGGCGCCTCGGACGGCGAGGAGAAGCCGAAGGCCTCGTAGATCTCGCGGCGCCAGGTCAGCCGGCTGAACTGGATCTCCCCCTCGGTCACGAAGCGCCTCGGGTCCTTGAGGATGCGCAGGGACGCGTCGACCTGGCCCCTCATCCGCTCCATCGGCGACAGGACCATGTCCCGGCCCTCCAGCCGCAGGTCCATCGTCGCGATCGCGCCCTCGCTGAGGCCGACGTGGCCGGAGCCGGAAACGGCGCCCCCGCCGAGCTTCCCGGCGAACGAGGTGATGGTCAGCGCGCCGTCGAGGAAGCTCATTTGGGAGACGAAATCGGTCAGCGCGTAGGGGAATCCGGGGATGGGCACGACGGGGGCCGCGATGTCGAGCCCCAGCTCGACCCGGGTCCCGGGTTCGGCCTCCGCGATCCGGGCGGCGAAGTCGACCCGGCCCTGGGCCCCCTCCCAGGGGAAGATGTCGTCGAGGTTGCCGAGCCGGCCCGTGACGACGCCGCTGAACGGCTCGCCCGAGAGAGGGAACGCGAACCGGCCCTCGAAGGGGTTCTCGCCGGGGACGAGGCCGCCCTTCAGCGCCAGATCGACCCGGCCTTCGGCGACGCCGAGATCGATCTCGCCGCGGGCCTCGGTCCGGTCGAGGGGGGAGAGCTTCAGGTCCTTGATGGTGAAAAGGCCGGGAAGCCGGTCCCGGCCGAAGGCGCCGCGCCCGGCCAGGGACAGGGACAGCCGCCCGGCGGCGGACGGGACGATCTCGGCGAAATCGAGCTCCTCGCCGCGCGCGTCGATGTCGAACTCGCCGTTCACGGTCCCGACGAGCACCCGGCCCTCGAGGCGGCCGCCGAGGAAATCCATGGCCAGCTCGGGGAAGTCGATGACGCCGTCCTTCCAGGTGAGGCTTCCCGAGACGCGGCGGGCCGTCTGGCCGTAGCCTTCGATCTCGGGGCTCGTGAACGTCCCCGAGAATTCCTGCGCTCCGGCCTTTTGGACCATGCGGAAGTCGCCTGCGGCCCGGCCGGACAGGGCGATCGGGATCCCGAGGGTCGGGAAGATGCGGGCCAGCTCGCCCTCGCCGTCCTCGACCTCGACATCGAGCTCCCGCCCGGAAGTCCGGACCGTGATGCGGCCCTTGAGGTCGGGGTCCTCGACGTCGAATCGTCCCTCGAAGACGTCGCCCTCGAGGACCGTGTCCGCCTCGACGAACGCGGCGTCGAAGAGGTCGAAGCCGCCGGGCGACAGGGTCGCCTTGAGCGTGACCGAGGGCGAGGCCGTTCGCCCGTAGAGGCGGGCGGCGGCGGAGCCCCGGCCGCGGATCTCCCCGAAATCGAGGGGCTCGGCCAGAACGAGGGCGACGAACTCCCGGGTCTCCTTGGCGTCCGTGATCTCGCCCAGGATGCGGGCGTCGATCTCGCCCTTGAGCTCGATCCGGGCCGTGGCGTCGAGGCGGCCGAAGCTCGATTCGAAGGCCGGCGCCTCGACGGTGACGAGGCGCCCGGCGAAATCGACGCCGACGCCGACGCGGCCGCGAAGGGCGAAGCTGTCGCCGCGCCGGTCGAGCTCCGCGTCCCGGAATTCCGCTTCGGCCGAGAGCCTGCGGTCGGCCAGGGTGAATCGGCCCCAGGCGGGCGTCCGGATCGGCCAGGGGATCTCGATCTCCCGGAAGACCGGGTCGAGGAACACGGGCGCCGCCCGGCCCTCCACGCGGCCGCCGGCGAAGGATAGGACCAGGCTCTCGGCCGGCCGGCCCGGCTTCTGGAGCCCGATCTCGAGGCGCCCCCCCCGCTCGGGGCCGAGCTCGAACCGGCCCCGGAGGGCGCCCATGGGCACGTCGTTGATGGCCAGGGTGTCCGAGGCGACGCTCGTCGAGAAGGTCAGGCGCCTGTCCGTCCGCTCGAGCCGGCCCTCGCCGTGGGCCCGGCCCCGCCAGGCGAAGGGCAGGTCCATGACATCGTCGAGGATGCCGGTCTCGATGTCGAAGCGGGAGTCGAGCTTGATCGCCGGGTCGAAAAAGTCCCGGACGGCCCCGCGGGCCGTGAACGAAAGGCCGGGCCCGTCGACCGACAGCCGGTCGAGCGTCGCGTCCTCTCCTTGGCCCGACAAGAGCAGGCCCAAGGCGCCGATCGGGGTCAGGCCGCGCCGGGGCGTCGCGTAGCCGCTCGATTCGGCCGTGGCCCGGACCGAGAACCTGTCGCCGTCCTGGGTGACCAGCGCCCGGATGCCCCGGGCCTCGAGGATCGTCCCGCCCGCCTCATAGATCAGCGTGCCGTCCTCGACGAGGCCGCGCTCGATGGCGAAGGGAAGCTCCAGGAGGGACAGGGGCGGCCGGGCCTTCCGGCGCGGCGCGGCGGTGGCGGCGGCGGGGGCCGGGGCGGCCCGACGGAGGCGGACCTCCGGGGATTCGAGGACGACGGAGAAGACCTTGCGGTTCCTCAGCAACGTGAAGAAGGGGATCTCGATCCGGACCCGGCGGGCCCGAAGGAGCGGCGGGTCGGCGAGGGAGCGGATATTGTCGATGACGATGGCCGGCGGGAAATAGGACAGCCCCAGGTCGTCGTAGGCGAAGGACTTCCCGACCGCGTTGCCGACCTCGTTGACGAGGATGTTCTTGCCGACGACCAGCACGGCCGCGAGCGCGGCCAGGACGAGGGCGATCACCAGGGTCCTCCGGAACTTCCGGGCCAGGGTCCGGGCGCGCTCGCGGAGCCGGATGACGGCGAGGATCTTCACTTCCTGACCTTGCTCCAGTCGGCGAGGAACTTCTCGATCCCGATGTCCGTGAGCGGGTGGCGGACGAGCTTCTGCATGACCCCGAACGGCACCGTGGCGATGTCGGCCCCGAGCCGGGCGGCTTCGATGATGTGGCGGGGGTGACGGACGCTGGCCACGATGACCTCGGTGTTGAAGCGGTAATTCTCGAAGATCTGGACGATCTCCTCGATGAGGGCCATGCCGTCCTCGGAGACGTCGTCGAGGCGGCCGATGAAGGGGCTGACGAACCTGGCCCCGGCCTTGGCCGCGAGGAGGGCCTGGCCCGCGGAGAAGACGAGCGTCATGTTGACGGCGATGCCCTCGCCGTCGAGCGCCTTGGTCGCCTTGAGGCCTTCGAGGCCGACGGGGATCTTGACGGCGACGTTGGGCGCGATCCGGGCCAGGGCCCTGGCCTCTGGCACGATCCCGTCGGCCTCGAGCGACACGCACTCGGCGCTGACCGGGCCGGACGTGAGGGCGCAGATCTTCCGGATGTTGTCCTCGAAGGTCACGGTCTCCTTGGAGCAGAGAGACGGGTTGGTCGTCACCCCGTCGAGAACGCCCCAGCTCGCGACCTCGCGGATCTCGTCGAGATTGGCCGAATCCAGGAACAGCTTCATGGGTCCTCCTCTGCGCTCGGGCGCGTGAACGTGTTCGAGAGCACGCCGATTCCCTCGATCTGGACGTCGACCCGGTCGCCGGGCGCGGTCGGCCCGACCCCGGCCGGCGTGCCCGTGGCGATGACGTCGCCGGGGTTGAGGGTCATGATCCGGGAAAGGCGGCGGACGAGAACGGGGATGGGAAAGATGAGGTTGGCCGTCGTCCCGGACTGGACGAGCTTGCCGTTGAGGAACGTCTTCAGGCGGAGCGCGGCCGGGTCGAGGCCGGTCGCGATGCAGGGCCCGATCGCGGCGAACGTGTCGAAACCCTTGGCCCGGGTGAACTGGACGTCCTTGGCCTGCAGGTCCCGGGCCGTGACGTCGTTGAAGCAGGTGTAGCCGAGGATGGCCTCATCGACGGGGTCGTCGTCGCGGAGCCGGCGCGTCTTCCTGCGGATGACGACGGCCACCTCGCCCTCGTAGTCGACCCGGGAGGACGAGGGCGGCTGGACGACGGCGTCGAGGTGCCCGATGACGGCCGTCGGAGGCTTGAGGAAGATGAGCGGTTCTGCGGGCAGGGGGTGGCCGAGCTCCTCGGCGTGCTCCCGGTAGTTCCGGCCGATGCCGATGATCTTGGACGGCAGGACGGGCGGCAGGACGCGGACGTCGCTGATCGGGACCGGGCTCGTGCCGATGCGGAAGTCGCCGAAGACCGAGCCGCTGATCGGGAAGAGGAACTCCTCCTTGAGGACGCCCTGGAGGACCTTCCTGCGATAGCGGAAGCGGTAGATCTTCATCAGGACACCTGGCGGAGGACGTAGACGGCGACGGGCGGCGTGAAGGCCGAGGCCCGGCCGGCCCGATCGAAGACCCGCACGGCGAAAGCGAGCTTGGACGGCGCGGCGGTCCCCGCGGGGACGGCGAAGGTGAAGGCCATGGCGCCGGACGGCTCCGGGCCCTCGGTCGCGAGGGCGGCGAGCTCCCGGCCGGCGAGCTTCTTCGCCAGCCGCGCCTTCTCTTCGAACTCGCCGGCCGCGAGGTCCCCTTCGAGGACCCAGATCTCGACCGCGCCGAGAGGGCCGAGCGGCCGGCCGGAAACGGCTTTGACGGGGTTCCTCCACGCCAGGACCACCCCGCCCTCGCCGGGGACGGCGGTCAGGCCCTCGGCAGGCAGGGGCGCCCGCCCGGGAGGGAGCTCGAGCGGCCCTTTGCGGCCGCAGGCGGGCGTCGCGGCGACAGCGAGGGCGATGAGGAGCGTCGCGATCGGTCTGGCCATCACAGGATGAAGCGCCGCAGGTCCTGGTTGACGAGCACGTCTTTCAAATGGTCCCGGACATAGTCCCGATCGATCCGGATGGACCTCTCGGCGATGTCCGGGGCGGCGAAGGAGATGTCCTCCATGACCTTCTCGACGACGGTGTGGAGGCGCCGGGCCCCGATGTTCTCGGCGTCGGCGTTGACCTTCTCGGCGATGTCGGCGATCTCGTCGACGGCGTCCGGGGTGAAGGCGACGCTCACGCCCTCGGTGCTCATGAGGGCCTCGTACTGGCGGATGAGGGCGTTCTCCGGCTCCGTCAGGATGCGGACGAAATCGTCCTTGCCGAGCGGCGTGAGCTCGACCCGGATGGGGAACCGCCCCTGGAGCTCGGGGATGAGATCGGACGGCTTGGAGACGTGGAAGGCCCCGGCCCCGATGAACAGGATGTGGTCGGTCCGGACCAGCCCGAAGCGGGTGTTGACGGTCGTGCCCTCGATGATCGGCAGCAGGTCGCGCTGGACGCCCTCGCGGCTGACGTCGGGCCCGCGGCCGGATTCGCGCCCGGCGACCTTGTCGACCTCGTCGAGGAAGATGATGCCCGACTGCTCGACCCGCCCGACGGCCAGGCGGGCGACCTGGTCCATGTCGACCAGGCGCTTCTCCTCCTCCTCGAGGAGGATCTCCCGGGCCTCCTTGACCTTGACCCGCCGGCGCTTCGTCCGGCCGCCCAGGAGGCCGGGCAGGAGCTCCTGGATCTGGAAGCCGATCTCCTCGACCCCGGAGTTCGAGACGACCTCGAGCGGCGGCGTCGTCTTCTCCTTGACCTCGAGCTCGACCGTCCGGTCGTCGAGCAGGCCGGCCCGGAGCTGGGCCCGGAGCTTCTCCCGGGTGTCGCCCGCCTGCGTCTCCTCCTCGTCGGCCTCGCCGGGCGTCCCTTCGCGCCTCCGCGGCGGGGGCGGCAGGAGGACGTCGAGCAGGCGTTCCTCGGCGGCGGCCCGGGCCTTGCCCTCGATGACGGCGACCTGCTCCTGCTTGACCATGTCGACCGAGATGCGGACGAGATCGCGGATCATGGATTCGACGTCGCGCCCGACGTAGCCCACCTCGGTGAACTTGCTGGCCTCGATCTTGAGGAAGGGCGACGAGGTCAGCTTGGCTAGGCGCCGCGAGATCTCGGTCTTGCCGACCCCGGTCGGGCCGATCATGAGGATGTTCTTGGGGGCGATCTCGTCGGCCAGATCGGGCGGGAGCTTGCGCCGCCGGAACCGGTTCCGCAGGGCGATGGCCACGGCCTTCTTGGCCGCCTTCTGGCCGATGATGTACTTGTCGAGCTCGGCCACGATCTCCTGCGGCGTGAGCTCGGTCTCGGGCGGGGCGGGGGCCGGCCGGTCGAAGGATTCGGGCAGGACGATCGGCATTCAGAGCTCCTCGACGGCGATGGTGGCGTTCGTGTAGACGCAGATGTCGGCCGCGATCCGCAGGGCCTCCTCGGCGACGGCCCGGGCGTCCAGGGCCGTGTGTTTGACCAGGGCCCGGGCCGCGGCCAGGGCGAAGGGGCCGCCCGAGCCGATGGCCAGGACGCCGTCGTCGGGCTCGACCACGTCGCCGGTGCCGGAGATGAGGAGCGAGGTCTCCGCGTTGGCCACGACGAGGAGCGCGTCGAGCTGGCGGAGGGACTTCTCCATGCGCCAGTCCTTGGCCAGCTCGATCGCGGCCCGAGAGAGGTTGCCGCGGTACTCCTCGAGCTTGGCCTCGAAGCGGGTGAAGAGGGCGAAGGCGTCCGAGGTGGCCCCGGCGAAGCCGGCCAGCACGTCGCCTTTGCCCAGGCGGCGGATCTTCTGGGCGGTCGTCTTGAGGACGGTCTGGCCCATGGTCACCTGGCCGTCGGCGGCCATGGCCGTTTTCCCGCCGTGCCGGACACAGATGACGGTCGTCGAGCGGATCATGGATTCACCTTCTGAGGATGGTTCAATGATATAAGATAGCCCGGGCTATGTAAAGGCGGGGCGGGCCGCTTGGATTGACCTGGGCCGGGCCTTTTAATAAGATACCGGAAAAGCGGCCGGGAGAGAACCGTATGGCGTCTTTGACCCTGGTGGTGATGGCGGCCGGCATCGGCAGCCGCTACGGCGGGCTGAAACAGATCGATCCGGTCGGGCCGAGCGGCGAAGTGGTGCTGGATTACTCCGTGTACGACGCCCTCCGGTCCGGATTCGACCGGGTCGTCTTCATCATTCGCAGGGACATCGAGGCGGCCTTCCGGGACCGGATCGGCCGCCGCATCGAAGGCGCCGCAGACACGGCCTACGTCCTTCAGTCGCTCGACCAGGTCCCGCCCGGGTTCGTCGTCCCGGAAGGGCGGACCAAGCCCTGGGGGACGGCCCAGGCCATTCTCGCCTGCCGGGACGCCGTCGCGACGCCCTTCCTGGCCATCAACGCGGACGACTACTATGGCCGGACCGCGTTCGAGTCCATGGCCGGCCATCTCGGCGGCCCGGCGGCGGGGGGACGGCCGGAGTACGCCATGGTCGGCTATCGGCTCGAGAACACGCTGTCGGAGCACGGCACCGTGGCCCGGGGCGTCTGCGAGGCCACGGCCGACGGCTACCTCGTCGGCATCCGCGAGCTCCTCAAGATCAAGCGCTTCGCCGACGGGATCAAGCACACCGTGGACGACGTCGAATGGCTGCCTCTCGATCCGGCCGCCTGGACGTCCATGAACTTCTGGGGCTTCACGCCGGCGCTCTTCGGCGAGCTCGGCCGCCGCTTCCCGGAGTTCCTGCGGACGAGCGCCGCGAACATCCTCAAGGCCGAGTTCCTCATCCCCGAGGTCGTCGGGGCCCTCCTCCGGGAAGGCCTGGCCCGCGTCCGCATCCTGCCGACGCGGGAGCGCTGGTTCGGGGTCACCTATCCCCAGGACCGGCCCCTGTTCCGATCGGCCATCCTGGCGCTCGTCGAAGCGGGCCTCTACCCGCGGGACCTCTGGGCCGATCCCCCGAAGTAGCCTGGATCATTCACAAGCCGAGGCGGTCGGCCGGGAAACCAATTCCCGCCGCCGGGCGTATGTCCTGATGGGTTTGATATAATCCAGCCGAATTGGTATTCTTTGAAGAAAGCGCCGGACGAACCTCATGAAATGCCCCCGCTGCCAGAACGAGAACCCCGAGGGCACCCGTTTCTGCGGCCGCTGCGGACGTGAGCTCGCGGCCTCGGGCGAGGACCCCTCCTCGGGAGGGACGGCGACCCTGCAGACCCCTTCCAAGGGCCTCGAGCGCGGCCAGACGTTCGCCCGCCGCTTCGAGATCATCGAGGAGATCGGCCAGGGCGGGATGGGCGCCGTCTACAAGGCCTACGACAGCAAGATCCGCGAAGTCGTGGCCCTGAAGCTCCTCAAGCCCGAGATCGCCTCCGACCTCGAGGTCATCGAGCGCTTTCGCAACGAGATCAAGCTGGCCCGCCAGGTCTCCCACCGCCACGTCTGCCGCATGTACGACCTCGGCGAGGAATGGCTGACGATCTACATCTCGATGGAGTACGTTGCCGGCGAGGACCTCAAGAGCTTCATCCGCCGCTCGGGGCACCTCAACGAGGCCAAGGCGATCGGGCTGGCCAAGCAGATCGCCGAGGGTCTGGCCGAGGCCCATCGGCTCGGGGTCGTCCACCGCGACCTCAAGCCGCAGAACGTCATGATCGACAAGGACGGCAACGCCAAGATCATGGACTTCGGCATCGCCCGCTCGCTTCACACCAAGGGCGTCACCGGCACCGGGGTCATCATCGGGACGCCGGAGTACATGGCGCCGGAGCAGGCCGAGGGCCGCGACGTCGACCGTCGCGTCGACCTCTATGCCCTCGGGGCCATCCTCTTCGAGATGGTCACCGGCCGCGTCCCCTTCGAGGGCGCGACGCCGCTCAGCATCGTCCTCAAGCACCGGAGCGAGCCCCCGGCCGATCCCCAGACCCTCAACGCCCAGATCTCGGCCGGCCTGAGCCGGATCATCCTGAGATGCCTGGCCAAATCCCGGGAGGACCGCTACCAGTCCGCGGACGAGGTCCTCGGGGACCTGAGCGCGGCCGAGCAGGGCCTGCCCGTGACCCGCCGGATGACGTCCCGGACCAAGCCGGGCACGGCCCGGTCGAAACCCCTCACGGACCGCGAGATCACGGTCAAGTTCCGGCTCAGGCGGGTCCTCGTCCCCGCGATCGCCGTCCTGGCCCTGGCGGCCGTCGGGGTCATCACCCTCTTCGATAGGAAGGACCGGGGCGGCGACGGACCCCGGCCGTACCGGACGGCGGTCGCCGAGCCGGGCGGCCTGGAGATACCGAAGCCGTCGGCCGTGCCCTCGCTCGACGGGGAGACGGGAGCGGCCCTCATGGGTATCCTCGCTCCGTTCATGAAAGACCCGACGAAGCTCATGAGCGAGGCGGACGCCCTCGAGTTCGAGAAGGCCCTGGCCGCGATCAAGGAGAAACATCCGACCCAGGCGGCCGTCCTGTCCCGGTGGCTCGACAGCATCCAGGTCCGGATCACCGAGGGACGGAAACAGCGGGAGGCGGGCGACCTCGAAGCCTCGAAGCGGAGCTACGACCGGGGCGAGTCCGAGATGCGCAAGCTCCTGTCCCAGGTCAGCGAGCGGGAGCGGGCCGAGGCGGCGTTCCGGGAGCTCCAGGAGACGAAGCAGAAGGCGGCCGGGGCGGCGGCGGCCCGGCCGAACCTCCTCGCCTGGATCGCGCTGGAGAAGGAGAAGGACGCGTCCGACGCCTTCGCCAAGAACGACTTTTCCGGGGCCCGGATCCTGTGCGGCATCCTGATCCTGGTCCATTCGCTGAGCCCCAAGGCGGCCGACGCGGATCAGGGGCTGGCCGCCCTGCGCGACCTCACGGCGGCGATCCGCAAGGACGCCGAGGGCGCGCTCGCGCCCTCCAAGCAGGCCTGGCTCTACGAGCGGGCCGTGACGGAGGAAGAGAGCGCGCGCCAGATGGTCAAGGACGGCCTCGTCCCCCAGGCCGCCGAGCAATTCGTCCTGGCCGCCTTTCTCTACGAAAAGGCCAAGGAAGTCTCGCTGGAGAGCGCCCAGGCCGGGCGGTCCTGAGGCCGGCATGATGAAGAAGACCCCCAAACGTCTGCTCTTCGTCTGTTACGGGAACATCTGCCGCAGCCCGATGGCCGAGGGCATCGCCCGCAAGCGGCTCGGCCCGGCCGCCTTCGTCGCCAGCGCCGGCATCGGCGCGACCGGCGGGCCGGCCAGCGAGGAGGCCGTCCAAGTCATGAAGCTCGTCTACCGGGTCGACATCTCCGGCCACGTCGCCCGGCCGGTCGGCCTTTTCGACCTCTCGAGTTTCGACTACGTCATCGCCATGGACGAGTCCATCCGCCGCCATCTGAGGGATTTCTGGGGCGTTCCCGAGGCCGTTCTCCACGGCTGGGACATCGAGGACCCCTTGGGCTCGGACTATCGGACCTACAGAGAGACGGCGCTCAAGATCGAGCGGCGCCTGGAGCGCTTCCTGGCCTCGGTCGGCCTCGAGGGCTGACCCCGCCCTATTTGTCCATCATCGTCCCGAGGAAGCCCAGGGACGGCACGTTGTCGAAAAAGATCCTGGCGGCCGTGAGCAGAGGGACGGCCAGGATCATGCCCGGGATGCCCCAGAGCCAGGCCCAGAAGATCAGGGAAAAAAGCACGAGGAGCGGGGAAAGCCGGAGCTCCTTGGCCATGAGCCGCCGCTCGACCAGGCGGATCAGGGTCAGGTGGATCGCGGTGAGGAGGACGACGACGAGAACGACCTTGAGGGTCAGCCCCCCTTCGAGGAACAGGAACAGGATCGAGGGCGCCGCGACGGAGACCACGGCGCCGAGGGTCGGGACGTAGTTGAAGATCACGGCCAGGACGCCGAAGACGACGGCGAAGCGGACGCCGAGGACCGAGAGGACGGCGGCGACGAGGAGGCCGATGAGCAGGTTGTTCAGGGTCTTGGCGGCCAGGTATTTCTGGATCTCGCAATCCATCCGCACGGCCGTTCGGCTCAGGGCCGACGCTTCGGCCGCGGGAAAGGCCTCGGCGAACTTCCGGACGAGGCGGCCGCGGCCGGCGAGGATGAAGGTCATGAAGACGAAGACAAGCAGGAGGTCCGATACGAAGGAGAAGAACGGGCCGAGCGCGGAAAGGACAAAGGCCCCGGCCTGGCCGACGTTGAAGCCCTGGATCCACTCGGCCAACCCGATCTTGAGCCGCGGATCGGGGACCAGGCTGTCGACCCTCGCCAGGAAGGCCCGGACCATCTCGGTATAGGAGGGCAGCTCGGCGGCCAGGGACTTGCCGCCGGAGTAGAACACCATCCCGAGAAGGTAGAGGACGGCGAACGAGAAGAGCAGGATGAGGATGAGGGCCAGGGCCTTCGGCACCTTCCGCCGGACCAGGAAGTCCAGGGCCGGGGAAACGGCGAAGGAGATGAGCAGGGCCATGGCGAAGGGGACGAGGACCGGCCGGGCCAGCCTCAGGAAGACGCCGGCGAGAAAGAAGACCAGGATGCCGACGCCGATCCTGAGCCACTTCGTCTTGTCCACGCGCCCTCCCCTATTCCCACCCCCGCGGGGGATGGTTGTCAGCGCCTCTTGGGTTTGACCTGGATCGCCGCCAGCCCGGGCTTGGATTCGCACTCCTTGACGAAATCCTGCTCGCGCTGTGAGTTGACGTAGTCCGGCGACTGGAAGCGGTAGGTGAAGCGGGTGTGCTCGTCGTACTTGCCCTCGAGGATGGCGATGACGTCCTCGATGTTGACCCGCTCCTCGTCGGTCGGGATGACGAAGACCTTGACCCTGGAGTCGTCGGCCGAGATCTCGGTCTCGGCGTTGCGGGTCCGGGCCAGCCTGTTCTTGGCCTTGTCGAGCTTGATGCCCAGGAACTCCAGGCCCTGGCAGGACTTCTCCCGGATGAGGTCGGACATCTCGCCGACCCCGGCCGTGAAGACGATGGCGTCCGCGCCGCCGATGGCCGCGGAGTAGGCCCCGATGTACTTCTTGATCCGGTAGGCCTCGACTTCGATGGCCAGCCTGGCCCGCTCGTCGCCCTCCTCGGCCGCCTTCTGGACGTCGCGCCGGTCGGTGTACTTCCCGGTGAGGCCGAGCAGCCCGGACTTCTTGTTGAGGACGTCGTTCATCTTCCCGGGGGCGATCCCTTCCTTCTCCATGATCATGAGGTCGATGGCCGCGTCGTGGTCGCCGGCCCGGGTGCCCATGACCAGGCCCTCGAGGGGCGTCAGGCCCATGCTCGTGTCGAAGGAGACCCCGTTCTTGATGGCGTTGGCCGAGACGCCGTTGCCGATGTGGAGACAGACGAGATTGCAGGCGAACGGGTCCTTGCCGAGAAGAAGCGCGGCCCGCTTGGCGACGTAGAGGAACGAGGTGCCGTGGAAGCCGTAGCGGCGGACGCCGTACTTCTGGTACCACTCGTACGGCAGGGCGTACATGTAGGAGCCGGCCGGCATGGTCTGGTGCCAGGCCGTGTCCATGATGGCGATGTGGGGGATGGCCGGCAGCACGTCGAGGGCCGCCTCGATGCCGAGCACGTTCGGCGGGTTGTGGAGGGGGGCCAGGCCGAAGAGGCTCTTGAACGTCTCGATCGTCTCGGGGGTGATCTTGACCGACTTGGTGAACTTCTCGCCGCCGTGGACGACCCGGTGGCCGACGGCCGAGATCTTGGCCAGGTCGTCGATGACGCCGTTCTTGGCGTCGAGCAGGGTGTCGATGATGAGCTTGATGGCCTCGCGATGGGTCGGGCATTCGTGGTCGATCTTGATCGGCTCCCGGCCGAGGCCCGACTGCTGGATGTAGCTCCGGCCGACGGTGACGCGCTCCACGACGCCCGTCGCCAGGGTCACCTTCTTGTCATAGTCATAGAGACGGTACTTGACGGAGGAACTGCCGCAATTCAAAGACAGGACGATCATCGGGTACTCCTTGGTCCTTCGGTCCGGCCATTTTCTCGCGGCGCCGCGAAAAAGTCAAGGCGCGGAGCGCTCCGGCCGGGGCCCGGCGCGGAGTTGACAGCCCCGAAGCCGCTGGGGTATAAACGCCTCTCACCTTATCGCTTAAAGGAGTCACCCGTGGGCAATTCGTTCATCTCCGACATCCGCGACAAAGCCGCGAAGAGGTTCCTCAAGGTCGCCTTTCCGGACGCCGAGGACGTCCGCACGCTGAAGGCCGCCCTGGCCCTTCGCGAAAAGAAGATCGCCGAGCCCCGGCTCGTCGGCCCGGCCGCCGCGATCCAGAAGATCGCCAGGGACAACGGCCTCGACATCGCCGGGATCCCCGTCGTCGATCCGGCCACCGACGCCGCCCGGGACGAGCTCGCCGGCCTTCTCTTCGAGAAGCGCAAGGCCAAGGGCTGGACCCTCGAGCAGTCCGCGGAGGCCGCCGGGACCCCCCTCTATTACGCCGGGCTCCTGCTCGCGACCGGCAAGGTCGGGGCCGTCGTCGGCGGCAACCTCTCCTCGACCGGGGACGTCATCCGCGCCGCCATCCACACCGTCGGCACGGCGCCGGGCATCTCGACCGTCTCGAGCTATTTCATCATGGTCTTCCCCGAGAAGCTCCTCTGCTACGCCGATTGCGCGGTCGTCCCCAACCCGACCGACGCCCAGCTGGCCGACATCGCCCTGACCTCGGCCCAGAACTTCCAGGCCGTGACCGGCGAGGAGCCGCGCGTGGCCATGCTGTCGTTCTCGACCAAGGGCTCGGCCCAGCACGCCGACGTCGACAAGGTCGTCAGCGCGACGAAGATCGCCAAGGAGAAGGCCCCGCAGCTCCTCCTCGACGGCGAGATGCAGGCCGACGCCGCCCTCGTCCCCGCGATCGGCGAGCGCAAGTGCAAGGGCAGTCCGGTCGCCGGCAAGGCCAACGTCCTCATCTTCCCCGACCTCGACGCCGGCAACATCGGCTACAAGCTGACCGAGCGGCTGGCCGGGGCGGAGGCCGTCGGGCCGATCGTCCAGGGACTCAACAAGCCTTATTGCGACCTCAGCCGCGGCTGCTCGGTCGACGACATGGTCAATGTCGCCGCCATCTGCAGCCTCATGGCGAGCTAGGCGAGCGGAAGGCACGGAAATCCGGCGGAATATAAGCTCCCGGCTTTATAACGGTTGGTTATAAAGCTGGGGATTATATTCAGAGGACCGTGAGGTTGAACTTTTTCACCAGCCGCACGGGCTGGTAGGACAGCTTCGCCTTCTTCAGGCCCTCGATCCCCATGTCCTGCTCCCGGTTGACGAACGCGCAGTCCGTCCACTCCCGCCGGACGAACTCGCGGTTGATCCACTGGGCCAGGCCGACGAGGCCGGGGTTGGCGATCTCGATCGGGATGACGGCCATGTCCGCCGTGAGGCGCCCGCCCATGGTGAAGGCCTCGACGCGGCCGCCGACCTTGACCAGTCCGCCTTTGAGGCCGAGGCGCTCGAACGAGGCCAGCGCCTGGATGATGGCCACCCGCTCGGCCCTCATATAGAGGTCGCCGTTCCTCTTCTCCTCGAACCAGTCCTCGAGGAGCCGGACACAGCCGGGGACGTCGGCCCGCGCGAGCGCGCGGTACTCGTGGGTGAAGGTCGATTCGAACTTCCGGATGCGGTTGCGCTTGCCGTCGAACTTCTTGCCCTGGAGTTCGGCCAGCTCCCGGCTCAGGTAGATGTAGTCGAAATTGCCCGGGTCTTCCTCGATCCTGAAGCCGGCCCCGTACCGCTCGACGAAGGCTTCGGGGACCCGGGACAGCCGCGGGGCGTGCCTCAGGCAGGTCGCGATCGTCTCCGGGACGCGCTCCCCGCCGACGGGCGGCAGGACGTAGGGGTCCTCGAAATCGGGCTCCACGAGGACGCAGAGGCTGCCGTTGAGGATGGTCCAGCTCGGCCGCTCGGAGCCCTTCCACATGAAGATATTGGCGAAATTGAGCTCGCAGACCTCGGACGGCTCGCGCTCGAGATACTCGGCGAAGACGGCCTGGTCCTCGAGGCCGACGGGCTTGAATTCGGGGTAGGCCGGCCGGCTCACGGCTTCCTTCTCCGCATGACCGTGCAAAGCTCCTGGGGACAGCCTTCGCACCAGGCGGTCCTGCGCCTGGCCGGGAAGGACCCCGGGACGTCCGCCGTCCGGGAAAAGCCGCAGCTTTCGAAGAACCCGGGAATGATGGTCGCCAGATGGACGTCGCCCGGCGCCTCGGCCATCAGGGCCTCGACGAGGGCCCTGGCGGCGCCTTTCCCCCTGAACGCGGGGTCGACCCCGAGGGCGCAGAGCTCCCGGCAGTCGGGACGCTCCTTGAGGGCGACGACGCCGACGATCTCGCCGGCGTCCTCCGCGACCCAGAGCGCGTCGGCCTCCATCCCGGGATAGTCCAGGCCCAGGCGGGCAGCGAGACGGACAGCGGAAGCGGCGTCCCCCGGGCTGATTTTGCGGACACGCATTTCCCTCCATTATATCACGCCGCCCGTCCGCCCTGAAGGGGGGATCCGGCGGTCCGAACGGTCCGGGTTCTGACCGTAGTACAGTTTCATGATAGGCTCTTGAACCGGTGGAGCCAGGAGAAGTCACGCAAGACCGGCGGGGGCAGGTGCTCGGAGATGAAACTGGCGGTGAGTGGCTTGGAAGAGAGGAAGGTTGTGCCCAGCAAGAGGGCCACGGACAGGAGGGAGAGTCGAGGCCCTTTCTTTTTGGAAGGCAATCGGACATCGGGGCGGTCTTCGGCGATGGCCTGGCCGACGGCCGTCAGGATCAGGATGGTCAGTCCGAGAAGGAGAAGGAAGCGGGCCAGTGCGGAGGGGGTCGTGATCTGGGTCCAGACGAGAGCGAATCCGAAACGGGCGCCCTTGGTGTCGCGGAACTGTTCCTCGATGGACATGCGGCGGTCATAAAGGGCGGCCAGTCGGCTGAGGGGGACATCCAAGTTGGTGGCCAACCACCATGGCTCCCGGGCGCCGCGTTGCCAGATACCGACGACACGGACTTCGACGGCATCGTGCCGGCGCAGATCGACCCAGCCGAGATCGACCGCCGAGCCGGGTTGGAGACCGCACTTGTTCAGGGTCCTCGAGCCGCGGCGGGCCTCGACACAGACCTTTTCGGCCAGGCGGACGACGAAGGTCTGGCCGGTCTGGTGGAGAAGAAGACGGATGAACCGAACTCGGCGGAAGCCCCGATCGGCGAGAAAGCAGGCCGTCCTGCGGGCTTCCTTGAGGAGCAGCGACAGCACCTCGAGGAAGCACTCCTCCCAGGCGTTCTGAGAACGGGGGATGCGGCTCTTGATAAAGGCCGCCATATAGACCGGGATGGCGCGGGTCCCCATGGCCACCGAAGCCATCAGGACACGGAGCTGCGAGTGCCATTCTGTCCAGTCCAGAGCGACCAGCAGGGGCCCTTCCCCCTGGCCCAGTTGCTCGAGCATCTTGCGACTGATGGCCAGGTCATCAATCCGGCTGTTGTGGAGCAAGCGATACAACCGGGTGAGGCCGGAGGGGACAAGCGAGCCCGTCTGCTGGGCCAGGGCCGCGGCGATCGAGAAGGAGCGGGCCTCCCGCAGCTGGGCCAAGGCCTTGACCACCAGGCTGATGACGGTCCGTTGCGACTTGCGGAGAGGCCCGAGGAGCGTCTCCAGGGCGTCATCCATCAGACCGATCCTTCTCGTCGCAGATGGCCTCGGAGAGCTCGACCAAGCGGGAACAGAGGCGGCGGAAGACGTGGTAGTTTTCGACCTGCTGCTCGAGCCTCCGGACCTCGCCGGGCGCGTGGAGCCGGCGGCTGACGGTTCGGCCGTTCTTCTTGCAGGTGAAAAGGGCGTAGGGACCGACGAAGACGGGGTCGGGGGAGCCCGGCTGCTGGACCCTAAAGAACTGGCGGACGACGGATCCCCGGCGCATCTCCTCGAGGGAGCCGATGTCGCGCAGAAGGGCGGCGCGGGCCTGTCGGAGCTTGGGAATGCGGGGCATGGGACACCTTCTGTAGTAGATATACTACAAATTAGACCGAAAGGCGCCTCATGTCAACTGTTTTTGAGGCTCCCCTTCAAAACTGTACTACGGTCAGCCGCCCCCCACTTCTGTGACGTAGGCCCACTGATGATTGAAGCCTTGCCAAACGGCGTCAGCTAAATTATCATGAAGGACGGAATACGTAGCTAAGGGAATCAGCACGCGAGTCCGAAACCGCCTGACGACACACAGGAACGAGCTAAAATTGACGCATAAACCTTCATCCAACCAGCGCAGCGGAAAAGGAAATTCCTATAAAACCATCACCGGGCTCTTCTTCCTTTTAAGATGGAAAATAGCCAAGGCGAAAAAGAACAGTTTTCGCTGTCTTTAGCATGTGGTGTGTTTACGGAAACCCGGTAGGAGTGTAATCTGGGTTATTATTGAGATATTGGAGAAAGCCATGGCCAAGAGATGCGAAAATTGCGGAGCCCAGAATCCTGATAGCGCAGACTTCTGCCATGAGTGTGGTAACAAGATTGGAAAGGATTTTGCCAAGACCATATCATCACATAATCAACAGTTATTAGGAAAGAGCGCAAAAATGAGTGATACGGCAAATCCTTTTTTCGATACAAACAATAATTTTTCAACGCGTCGCCCAGACGTTCATGAAAAACTGAAATCAAGAAATAAAATACTGAATTGGCTGATAATTATATTTCTAGGCACAATCACCTTCCTTCTTTTAGGTCTTGACGGAATAATTAAGAGAAAGCTGGCTCAAATTAAGGGTACCCTCTTAGTTGACCATGCTTACACGTCAGATAGAGAGATCGAACACTTTCTATTTCGAGGCGGTGAGACTGAGTATTTCCGCGCCGCGCCCCGGGGACATCCCGTTCTTGGGTCTATGTGGGGGCGGAGTGCGGGTGGAATTCAGGAAAATCCATATATATTTACGCCGGTTGACCTTGCGAAACTTCGCCAGGAAGATGCCCCTGGAGTGATCGCAGGGGCCGTGGGTAATTGGCTTACAGAGCCCTGGGACATCAACAGTAAGCAAACGCATTCTACTCCACACATCCAGCTCATTATTCTCCAGTTTGAGAGCACAGATAGAGCATATGACCTTATGGTAAAAATCTTTGGCACCGACACGTCGTTAAATGAATTATGGTTGTTAGACAACACGTTAATATGTATTGAGCCAGAATTAAGATATGCTAACTCTGCCCAAAGTATTTCGTTTCGCGAGGGCAAACTACGCTACTTTGATAGACTGAAGCCAAGAGTTTTTAACAGGTATCACGAAGTTGATAAAGCTGAGTATCGCAAACAAATGAGCCACGGCTTGTCTGATTCAAGACAGAACAAAGTCGATAAGGATTTTGCTGCCCCAGAAACGACGAGAGATGTTGCTTCATCTTATTCTGGCGGTAAGGCTTCTGCGAGCAGTTATGGAAGCTATAAAGGGAGTATAAAATATCCATTAAATGTCAACGATGGAAGAATCGATACGCAGTGGGCAGGGACGAGCATTCCAGCATGGGTGATGGTAACATTTGATCGTATATACGCAATCAATCGAGTTCGTTGTGTCGCGAGTTATCACACTCAACGCTATGAAATACAGCTCTCACTTGATGGTAGAAAATGGACAACAGTCGCAACGCGAGTTACTCCGTTTGACAAGCCCAGGGGTGACGACGGTGGCAATGACGACTTCTCGATATCAATCCCTAAGCAGCACGCGCGCCACGCCCGTGTTCTTGTTACGTATACAGATGCTCCAGGCGGTCATATCTTTAAAGCATTTATTTCAGAATTACAGGCATTTGGGTTCTAAGCTATGCCGTTCATCAACGAAGCGAAAAGGGAAGGCCGGCCTTGATCGTCTCCGATACGAGCGGGCTCATCGATCTGGCCGATGCGATCCGGATCATCTCCACTTCAATGCGTAGCGCTTGACGAGAGGATTGCCCGAGGCGGATTCCCTCAGGTAGACATAGAGCTTGTCGTTCCGGACCGTGACCGCCTCTTCGTCCTCGGGGGCGAAGAAGCGGGCGGCGTAAAGGCCCTCCGGGTCGAAGACGTCCACCGCCGTTCCGCCCTGCCCGTCCGTTTCGTGGGTCCGGACGTAGATCCGTCCTCTCTCGTCGATCATGAGGCCGGAGGCCGCGGGGAAGTTCTCCGGGAACTCGGCCTGGAGCTCCGGCGGCGCGGTCCCGGAG
>JAXDAV010000012.1:0-44588 GCA_034679465.1 Candidatus Aminicenantota bacterium
TCGGCCCCGGCCCCCCCCCTCCCCCCTGCCCCCCCACCCCCCCCACCCCCCGGTCCCTTCTTTTTTGGCCCATTCTTTTTCTTCTCTGCATTTATAATAAAAAGGGCCGCCGCCCCGAAGGACGGCGGCCCGGTGTCTGCCGTGCGCGCGGGCGCCTACTTGCCGGCCGATCCGGCCGCGTTCTCCTTGATGAAGTTCTCCAGCCACTCGGTCGTGACGGACTTGGGCCGTTCGATCGGCAGCCCGAGGGCCCGGTCCCAGACGAGCTGGGCCAGGACGCCGAGGGCGCGCGACACGCCGAAGAAGACCGTGTAGAAGTCGAACTGGCTGGCGCCGTAGTAGTAGAGGAGGACGCCGGAGTGCGCGTCGACGTTCGGCCACGGGTTCTTGGTCTTGCCGTGCTTGGTCAGGACGTCGGGCGCGACCTCGTAGATGAGGCTGACGATCTTGAACAGGTCATTGTCGGGCAGGTGCTTGAGGGCGAACTCGCGCTGGGCGACGTAGCGGGGGTCGGTCTTGCGCAGGACGGCGTGGCCGTAGCCGGGGATGACCCGCCCGCCGTTCAGCGTGTCCCACATGAACTTCTCCATCTGCTCCTTGGTCGGGACGACGCCGCCGAACTCCTTCATGAGGTCCATGATCCAGGCCAGGACCTCCTGGTTGGCCAGGCCGTGGAGCGGGCCGGCCAGGCCGTTCATGCCGGCCGACAGGGAGTAGTAGGCGTCCGACAGGGCCGAGCCGACCAGGTGGGTCGTGTGGGCCGACACGTTGCCGCCCTCGTGGTCGCTGTGGATGCAGAGGTAGAGCCGCATGAGCTCCTTGAACGCCGGATCGTCGCTGACGCCGAGCATGTGGGCCAGGTTGCCGCCCCAGTCGAGCTTCGGGTCGGGGGCGATGTGCTTGCCGTCGAAGTAGCTGCGGCGGAAGATGTAGGCGGCGATGTTCGGGAGCTTGGCGATGAGGCTCATGACGTCGTCGAACATGGCGTCCCAGTACTGGCTCTTCGGCATCTTCTCCTTGTAGCGCCGGGCGAACTCCGATTCCCTCTGGAGCTGGAGGATGGCCAGCGAGAACTGGGTCATCGGGTGGGTGTCCTTGGGGACGGCGTTCAAGGTGTCGATGAGGTACTGGGGCAGGACGCTGCGCGAGCGCCACTCTTCCGTGATCGCGACGCAGTCCTCGTAGGTCGGGATCTCGCCGAGGAGGAGCAGATAGAAGATGCCCTCGGGCAGAGGCTCGGTGCCGCCGGGGGCCTTGGGCAGCTTGTCCCGGAGCTCGGGGATGGAGTAGCCGCGGAAGCGGATGCCCTCGAACTTGTCGAGGAGGGAGACGTCCCAGAGCATCGAGATGATGTCGCGGGCGCCGCCGACGACCTGGCCGACATCGACCTTGGAAACGTTGACCGTCGCGTGGTCCTTGGCCAGGGCCCTGACCCGGGCCTGCATCGGGCCCACCTTCAGATAGAATTTCTCTTTCAGCGTCGACATGCCTTCGAACCTCCTAGTTGGTGTATTTGAAGGGTGAAAATCACCCCGCAAGGGGCATCATCTTAACATGGGCCATGCGGGGTGTCAATCGCGAAAACGGGCGAAAAAGCGGCGAAAGCGCGCTAAAACGTCTTTCCTTTCAGCGGCTTGAGCGGGCCGCGCCGGTCGGCCGGGACCGCCCGGTCGAACGCCCTCTTGCTTTTTAGGCCCCGGGCCTTTATTGTAAAGAACGGACCTCAGGTCCGAAGGAGGACAGAATGGGTGCTTTCATCATCCTGCTCGTCATCATCGGCGCCGTCGTCATCATGGCCATCGGCATGTACAACAGCCTGGTCACCCTGCGCAACCGCTGTGACAACGGCTGGTCCCAGATCGACGTCCAGCTCCGCCGCCGCTACGACCTCATCCCGAACCTGGTCGAGACCGTCAAGGGCTACGCCAAGCACGAGCGCGAGGTCTTCGAGAAGGTGACCCAGGCCCGGGCGGCCGCCGTCAACGCCCAGACCGTCAAGGAACACGGCCAGGCGGACAACATGCTGACCGGGGCCCTGAAGTCCCTCTTCGCCGTCGCCGAGAACTACCCCGAGCTCAAGGCCAACCAGAACTTCCTCATGCTCCAGGAGGAGCTGGCCGGCACCGAGAGCAAGGTCGCCTACGCCCGGCAGTTCTACAACGACACCGTCATGAAGTTCAACATGCGCCAGCAGGTCTTCCCCTCGAACATCATCGCCAACATGTTCGGCTTCAAGCCCCGCGATTACTACCAGATCGAGGAAGAGGTCGCCAAGGGCCCGGTCAAGGTCCAGTTCTGATTTGTACGAACAGATCTCGCGCAACAAACGGAAATCCATCGCCCTCATCGCCTTCTTCGTCGCCTTCATCTTCCTCCTCGTCTGGTTCTTCGAGTACGTGACGGGCTGGGGCGAGGGCGGGCTCGTCCTGGCCGTCGCCGTGGCCATGGGCACGGCCGCCGTCGGCTACTACGCGAGCGACAGGATCGTCCTCGGCATCAGCCGGGCCCGGCCGGTCACCAAGGACGAGTTCCCCTACCTCTACAACGTCGTCGAGGGCCTGGCCATCGCCGCCGGGCTCCCGGCGCCCAAGTGCTACGTCATCGCCGACACCGCCCCCAACGCCTTCGCCGCCGGCCGCAAGCCGGAGACGGCCGTGATCTGCGTCACGACCGGCCTCCTCGAGAAGCTCGACCGGGTCGAGCTCGAGGGCGTCATCGCCCACGAGATGTCCCACATCAGGAACTACGACGTCCGCCTCCAGACCCTGGTCGTGGTCATGGCCGGCGTCGTGGCCCTGCTCAGCGACTGGATGATGCGGAGCTTCATCTGGGGCGGCGGCGGCCGCGGCCGGCGGGGCCGCGACCGGAGCGGCGGGGGAGGCGGGGCCGCGGGCCTCCTCGTCCTGGTCGGGCTGGCCCTGGCCGTCCTATCGCCGTTCATCGCCACGGTCATCCAGCTGGCCGTATCACGCAAGCGCGAGTTCCTGGCCGACGCGAGCTCGGCCGAGCTGACCCGTTACCCGGCCGGCCTGGCCTCGGCCCTGCGCAAGATCTCGGCCGACACCGAGCCGCTCGAGGCCGCCAACAAGGCCACGGCCCACCTCTACATCGTCAACCCGCTCAAGAACCTCAAGGGCGGCAACCACGGCCTCAACCGCCTCTTCAGCACCCACCCACCGCTCGAGGAGCGCATCTCCGCCCTCGAGAAGATGTAGGCCGTCCCCTCAGGTATGTTACATTTCTTCCTTGAAACGCGCGACGCAATGTGTTACAATTAGTCGGCACTTATCAATAAAAGCCGGCTTTATGTAACATAAGACAACGTTCGATGACTCAAGAAGAAAAGATCCTGCGACTCCTTGACGAGAATGCTTTCCTTCGTCCGCGGGACCTCAGGCGGCATAACCTGTCCCGGACCGCGCTAATGCGCCTAGCGCGGAAGGGGCGGATCGTCCGGATCCAGCGTGGCCTTTATATGCTGCGCCCGGGTCCGGAGACAGAGCATATAAGCCTTCTTCAGGTGGCGAAAGGAGTTCCCGGCGGCGTTATCTGTCTCCTTACAGCCCTCCGGTTCCACGAGATCGGAACGCAAGAGCCATATCAGGTATGGATGGCGATCGGAAGGAAAGCAAAAAAACCCAAGAATATCGGTACGCTCGTGAGAATTGTCCGCTTCTCGGCCACGTCTCTTTATTATGGCGCAGGAGAATACGATGTCCTGGGAACGAAGCTCAGGATCACGACCCCGGCGAAGACCGTGGCTGATTGCTTCAAATACCGCAATAAGGTCGGTTTGGACGTGGCCATCGAAGCGCTGAGAGAGGGGCTTCGAGGCAGGAAGTTTAGCTCCGACGACCTCTATCAAGCGGCCAAGGTCTGCCGCGTATGGAATGTCATCCGGCCTTATGCGGAGGCTCTGGTGTGAAGCGCGAAATAAAGGATCTCTCGGCCTCTGTCAACCAACGGCTGCTTAATCTGAGGGATTCAAGAAAAGAGGACTTTCAGGTCATCTTGAATCGTTTCGGATTAGAGAGGCTTCTCTATCGCATTTCAAAGAGCCCGTTCGCCGACCGGTTGATTCTTAAAGGCGCCTTTTCATTCGAGCTCTGGGGACATCAGATGTATCGGCCGACCCGGGACGCGGACTTCCTGGGAATCATCGAACCATCACTTGAGGAGATTCGCCGTGTCTTCAAGCGGATCTGCCATCAGGATGTCGAACCCGATGGTCTCGTTTTCGATGAAGATTCTGTTGCGGTAGAAGGCATCCGCGGACCGAATATCCTTGGGGGCCGGCGCGTTCAATTGGCCGCTTATCTGGGGCAAATCCGTATCCGCCTCCAAATAGATATCGCTATCGGGGGAGAGTCGAATCGGACGCGGGAGAAGGCCCTATTTCCGGTCCTCCTCGCGCTTCCTGCCCCACGGATCTTGGTTTATCCAAAAGAATTAACGATTGCAGATAAGTTCCATGCACTATGCAAGCGGGGGATGTTGAATAGCAGAATCAAAGATTATTATGATATCTATCAATTATCCCGCTGTTTCGGCTTCAAGGGAGAGGAGCTAAAGAACGGGATTAATAAGATATTCGAAGATGAAAAAGCGGTGATCCCCATCGGAATTCCCGACGGGCTGAGCGACACTTTTGGGCATCTCCCCGAAAAGCAACTGCTCTGGAAGCAGTTCCTTACTAGGATTGGAAAGGACTCGGTTGATGCCGGGTTTAGCCATGTCGTCGAATGGATAAGAGGCTTTGTTCTCCCCCCGGCAGAGGCGGCTGCCGGGGATACCGATTTCCACTCTGTTTGGCCGGCCGGGGGGCCATGGCAGCCTAGGAAAAGAGACCATTGATGTAGGCTGGCCCCTCGCTTATTAAAGGAAAAGGCCTTTTCCTATAATAAGCGATATACTTATTAAGGTCATTTAAATATGATCAATAATGTTCACGATATGAACAACGCGCTTAAGCACAGGCACGCTCACGCCCATGCGCGCGAGCCCCGATCCCAGCCACAACCCCAGCCCCACTCGAACCAGGGGCTCCAGCGGCCGCTCCGCGTCGCCCTGGCCATCACGGCCGCCATGTTCGTCGTCGAGGTCGCTGGCGGCTTCCTGAGCCGCAGTCTGGCCCTCCTCGCCGACGCCGGCCACATGCTCACCGACGTCGCGGCACTCTCCCTCAGCCTCTTTGCCTTCTGGCTCTCGGCCCGGCCCCCGTCGTCCCGGCACACCTTCGGCTGGCGCCGCTTCGAGATCTTCGCCGCCCTGCTGAACGGGGTCGCGCTCTGGATCATCGCCGCCGTGATCGGGCTTGAGGCCTTCCGGCGGCTCCAGGCCCCCGAGCCGGTCAAGGGCGGCCTGATGCTCGCGGTCGCCGTCATCGGGCTCGCCGCCAACATCGTCACCGGGGCCGTCCTTTTCCGCTCCCGCGAGCGCAATCTCAACATCCGCGGCGCCTTCCTCCACGTCGCCGCCGACGCCCTCGGCAGTGTGGGCGTGCTCGTCGCGGCCCTCCTCATCGCCCTGACCGGCTCGTTCATCTGGGACCCCATCGTCAGCGCCGCGGTCTGCCTCCTCATCCTCTGGAGCTCGGCCCGCCTCATCCGCGATTCCTTCCGCATTTTCATGGAGGGGGCGCCGGCCCATCTCGACACCGGCGCCATCCGGGCCGCGCTCGCCGCGATCGGGGGCGTCGCCGACGTCCACGACCTCCACGTCTGGACGATCACCTCGGGCTTCGTCTCGGCGAGCGCCCACATCCGCATCCGGGCGGGGGCGGACGGGAGGGGGATCCTGCGGCAGGCCCACGAGGCCATGGCCGCGCGCTTCCGCATCCTCCATACCACGTTCCAGATCGAGGACGAAGAGGGGAATCCCTGTGCCGGCGGCTCCTGCGACCTGACGCCGCCCGCGGCGCCCCAGACTCCCCAGCCGCCCGAGACGCCCTAAACGCCCGGCGGGGCGCCGACTTCCGCGCCGAGGGAGGGATTCCGTGGCAGGAGGTTCACTATGGATGAGCTTTTTCGAGCGGCCCAAGTCTGCCGGATCTGGAAGGTCGTCAAGCCTTATGCCGAGGCCATGATGTGAAGCAGGGTCTGCTGACGGTCGTTGTTTAGTAATATTGACAAATATTAATAACTGTATATGCTATTACACATGAAGAAGCCGAAGGAACAAGTGATTGTCGAGCTCGCAAAAAGGCAGGGGGCCATCCGCATCAAGGACCTCCTGGACAGGGGGATCCATCCCGAATTCGCCAGGAGGCTGATTAAGAAGGAGATACTCATTCGTTCCGCGAGAGGACTTTACACCCTCGCAGATTCGGAGATCACTGAACATCATGACCTCGCTCTTGTTGGCAAGCGGCTGCCCAAGGGCGTGATCTGCCTCACATCAGCCCTTCATTTTCATGGCATAGGGACCCAGTTTCCGCGAAAGATATGGCTGGCCCTCGAAAGGGGCAGCGCTCAACCACGGGTTTCTTACCCGCCGATCTCCATTGTCCGTCTTTCGGGCACTTCCTTCACAGAAGGCATAAGGACCCATCGCCTCGAAGGGATCAACGTGAAGATCTATGATCCCGCAAAGACCGTGGCGGACTGTTTCAAATTTCGGAACCGCATCGGGCTCGAGGCCGCGCTCGAAGCGGCGCGGGAATGTCTGCGCGAAAGGAAAGCGACGTCCGACGAGATATATCGCTACGCCAAGATATGCCGGGTCTGGAACGTCATGAAGCCCTATCTTGAAGCTCTGCAATGAGCTCGAATCAACCGCAGAATCTCCCCGCGTCCGTAAAACAACGATTGCTGAACCTCTCCCGCCAATCGCGGGTCGAGTTCAACGTGGTCTTGACCAGGTACGCCCTAGAACGATTTCTCTATCGACTGAGCGTTTCTCGTCATCGCCCCCAATTCGTCCTCAAAGGCGCGTTGCTCTTCAGCGTTTGGAGCCAGGAACTCCACCGGATGACCCGAGACGCCGATTTCCTCAGCCTCCGCGGGCCCTCGTTGGAGCGGTTGGCCTCGGAATTCCGGACGATCTGTGATGCCCAGGTCGAGCCGGACGCCATCCATTTCCTTTCGGATAGCGTCAAGGCGGAAGAGATCCGCCGCCAGAACGTGTTGGGTGGCATCAGGATCACGTTGACCGGGATGCTCGGGAAAGCGATCATCCCCCTGCAAATAGATGTCGGATTCGGCGATGCATGCGTCCCTCCGGCCAGAATGATCACCTACCCTGTTCTTCTCGATTTCCCGGCTCCTCGTCTGAGGGCTTGCGCCAAGGAAACCATGATCGCCGAAAAGTTCCATGCGATGGTGAATCTGGGCATGAGAAACAGCCGCATAAAGGATTACTTCGATCTCCTTTATCTATCGAGAAGATTTTCGTTCGATGGGACGAGCCTGGCGAAGGCTCTTGCCGCGGCATTCGGCCGCCAGAAGACGCCGCTCCCCCGGCAAACGCCCAAGGGGCTTTCAAAGGAATTCTCGCTCGATCCCGGGAAGAAGACTCAATGGAAGCATTTTCTGATCCAAGCACGGGCTGTAAGCCTGGAGAGTGATTTCGGCGAAGTCGTGGAATCTGTTCGAAGATTTGTCATGCCGGCGGCGAAGGCAGCGGCTGGAGCGGAGCTCTTCAGCAAGGAATGGCCGCCCGGAGGGCCATGGCGGCCGCGGGAGAAGAGCCGGGCCGGAATAAGTCTCCGAAAGCAGGCTTGAGAACCATAGAACGCTTATCTTCTTTTAAGCAGCTTCCGCAGGTCCGCGAGCCCCCGCGTGTTGATGACGTCCCCCGGCTCGAGCCAGCCGCGGCGCGCCTGACCGATCCCGAACCGCATCAGGCTCAGGTCGTCCGTGCTGTGCGCGTCGGTCGAAAGCGCCACCTTCAGCCCCATCGCCTTGGCCGCCTGGCAGTGGACGTCGTCGAGGTCGAGCCGGTCGGGATGGCTGTTGAGCTCCATGTAACAGCCCCGCTCGACCGCCGCCCGCATGACCTTCTCGAGGTCGATGTCGTAGGCCGCCCGCTCGTTGATGAGCCGCCCCGAGGGATGGCCGAAGATGTTGACCCGCTTGTTGTCCAGGGCCCGGATGACCCGCTCGGTCTGCTTCTCCTTGGACAGGTTGAAATTGTAGTGGACGGAGCAGACGACGAGGTCGAGCTCGCCGAGGATCGCGTCGGGCAGGTCGAGCGAGCCGTCGGCCAGGATGTCGCACTCGATCGACTTCAGGATCGTGACGCCCTTGAGCCGGGCGTTGATCTTGTCGATGGCCTTGATCGACTGGGCCAGCCGGGCCGCGTCCAGGCCGTGGGCCATGGTGACGCGCTTGGAATGATCGGTGATGGCCAGGTACTCGTAGCCGCGCGCCTTGGCCGCCTCGGCCATCTCCTGGGCCGTGTAGCGGCCGTCGGTGGCCTTGGTGTGGGCGTGGAGGTCGCCGCGGATGTCCCGGAGCTCGACTAGGCGCGGCAGCTTCCCCTCGAGCGCCGCCCGGAGCTCGCCCCGGTCCTCGCGCAGCTCGGGCTCGATGTAGGGCATGCCGAAGAGCTTGTAGATCTCCTCCTCCGTGCGCCCGGCGATCATCTTCTTGCCCCGGAAAACGCCGTATTCGTTGACCTTGAGCCCGCGCTTGACGCCCATCAGCCGGACGGCGATGTTGTGCGCCTTGGAGCCGGTGAAATAGTGCAGGGCCGCGCCGAACGAGGCCGGCGGCACGACCCTCAGATCGACCTGCAGACCGCCGCGGAGGACGACCGACGCCTTCGTGTCGCCCTCGGCCAGGACCTTGGCCACGTCGTCGTGGCGGACGAATCTCGCGACGATGCCCCCGCTCTTCTCCGCGGCGGCCAGGATGTCGACGTCGCCCACCGTCTCGGCCCGGCGCCGGTAGCTCCCGGCGATGGCGATCTCCTCGACGCCCTCGGCCCTCTTCAGGTCCTCGAAGAGCGGGCCCACGATCTGCTCGGCCACGGCCAGCTTGAACCGTTCGCGGGCGCCGCCCTTGACCGGGGCGCGGCCGATCTCATCGAGGATGGCCTGCTCGGTCTTTTCGCTGAAGCCCGGGAGCTCGCGGATCTTCTGCGCGGCGGCGGCCTTTTTCAGGTCCTCGAGCGAGGCGACCTTGAGCGCCTTGTAGAGCGCGGCGATCTTCTTCGGGCCGAGGCCGCGGACCTTCATCAGCGCGCTGAGGCTGGCCGGGAGCTCCTTCCGCGTCTCCTCGAGGAGGGGGAGCTTCCCCGTGGCGACGATGGTGCGGATCTTCTCGGCCAGGTCCTTGCCGATGCCGGGGATGCCGTCGAGGCCCTTCTCTTCGGCCGCGAGGTCGGCCACGCTCCGGGACAGGCCCGCCACCGTCCGCGCGGCGTTCCGGTAGGCCCGGACGCGGAACGGGTTCTCGCCCTTGATCTCGAGCAGGTCCGCGAGCTCGTCGAAGATCCCGGCGACGTCGTTGTTGTGGATGGGCATCGGCCCGGCGGCCCCCTTCAGCGCCTCACTTGAAGCGGGCCGCGGCGTCGTCGACGGCCTTCTTCAGGTCCTTGGCCGCCCGCTCCAGCCCCTTCTTCATTTCGGCCCCGGCCTTCTCGCCGGCCTTGGCCCAGTCCGCCAGGCGGCCCTTGATCTCCTCCTGAGCCTTCTCGAGCGATGGGAGCGCTTTCTCGAACTCCAGCCGGGCCTCGAGACCGAGCTTGCGGCCTTTGGCCTTGAGCTCCATCAGCCCGGCCTTGACGTGGTCCATCTCGATCGAGAGCCGCTCCAGGAGCTCATCTTTCTTGGTCATTCTGGCCATGATGTTCCCTCCTGGCATCAATTTACCAGAAATCCCCGCCCCAGTCTCCAATTCCAGGCCGGATTCGCCCGCTTGACATTTACACATATATGTGTATATTGATTATGTGAAGCGTCGCCGGCTCGAAGAAAGCCTTCGGGCACTCGGGTGGAGCCTTGTCCGCCGCGGACGGCGTCACGATATTTGGGCGAGTGGAGAACGGGAAATCGCCGTCCCGAGGCATGTCGAAATCAACGAATATACGGCGAAAACGATCATACGTTCGGCCAAAGGAGAAAGGGCATGAGATTCGCAGGCCGAGTCATCAGGTTCGGGAAGTTCTGGGCGATCGAAGTGCCGATCCTCGACATCACCACGCAGGGCAGGACCAAGAAGGAAGCGTTCGAGATGATCGCCGATGCCGTCGAGGCGCTCGTCGGCAGGGAGGGATTCAAGGTCCAGGTCTTCGGGATGAAAGGAAACGAGTTCGAGATAGGCGCCTCCGATCAGGGAGCCCTCACGGCGCTACTGCTCCGGCGGGCAAGGCTCAAGGCCGGGCTAAGCCTGGAGGAAGTCGCCTCGCGCTTGGGTTCGAAGTCCCCAAACAGCTATGCCCGGTACGAGCAGGGCAGGTCGGTGCCGAGCGTCGAACAGCTGACCAGGCTGTTCTCGGCCGTCGCGCGCAACCGGGATTTCGTCATCATGGAGAGCCGCGCTCAGTATGTGACGGCCGTCGAGACCCGGCCTCGGAAGGCTCCGGAGGGCCGGGGTTGACATTCGCGCGGAGGCGCGTAGCATAGCCCTTCGAGACGATGAATGAACCCGCGTTTCCCGAGGTCGTGCTCTCGCCCTCGGGCCGCCTCTATCTCGAGCCGCCCGATATCCCCGGCGGGACGTCCGAGGTCCGGCGCCTGTGCCGTCTCTGGGACGAGGACCCCGCGCTCGGCCTCGTCGAGCTCGCCGGCCCGAGATGGGACGCCGCGCCCACGGCCGGCCTCGGCTTCTGGCGTTGCTTCGCCCGCGGCTATCTGACCTCCCTCTGCCAGACCGCCGGGCTCGAGACCGACCCCGCGGCCGCGCCCGAGCCCCCCGACGCCGAGCACTGGCGCTCCCTCGCCGAGCGCGTCCCCCCGATGAAGGGCTTCGAGTATCTCACGCCCAAGGTCCTGGGCCGGCTGTGGGAGGCCCTCGACGCCCGGGCCCGGCAGGAGGCCGCCGCCCACCCCGACGGTCCCGCCGGATGGCTGAAAGAGCACGATCCGAACTGGCGGCTCGTCGGCCGCGTCACCTTCCATCTCGCGGAGAACAAGCGCGATCCCGACTTCCCCTTCGCCTTCATGGCCACCTACACCGGGCGGCTGTCCGACCGGTCCCGGCCCCAGTACGTCCCCCTCGGGCGGGCCCTCCAGGAATACGCGGGCCTGAATAACCGGGGCGCCCTCCTCCGGCTCCTCTCGCCGGTCCAGGCCGCCGCCGAAAAGAGCCAACTCGTCGGGCGCATGGTCGAATCCGGCGAGATCTACCGGCCGCAAGCCTGGACGCCGGGGCAGGCCTACGGCTTCTTCAAGGAGATCCCGCTCTTCGAGGCCAGCGGCATCATCGTCCGCGTGCCCGACTGGTGGAGCGACGGCCGCCCGCCCCGCCCCCGCGTCAAGGTGACCATCGGCGAGAAAAAGGGCGTTGTCCTCGGGCTCGACACGCTTCTCGATTTCCGGGTCGAGGCCTCGCTCGACGGGACGGCCCTGACCGAGGAGGAATGGCGGGCGCTCGCCGCCTCGCCTCCGGGGCTCGTCTCATTCCGCGGGAAGTGGGTCGAAGTCGATCCCGGCAAGCTGGCCGAGATCATGGCCCATTGGAAGAGCGCCCAAAAAGACGCCGGGAAAGACGGGCTGAGCTTCCTGCGGGCGATGCGACTTCTCGCCGGCGTGGACGGTCCGGAACGGGCGTCGGGCCCCGAGCCCGAGGCCGCCGACTGGTCCGAAGTCCGGGCCGGACGCGGCCTGGCGGCCATCCTCGAGGCCCTGCGGAGCCCCGAGCGCCTGAGAGACGCGGCCTCCGACCCCGGGAAAGAATTGCGCGCCGTTCTCCGGCCCTATCAGCGCGAGGGCGTCGGCTGGCTCTATTTCCTGGCCAAGCTCGGGCTCGGGGCCTGCCTGGCCGACGACATGGGCCTCGGCAAGACGGTCCAGCTTCTGGCGCTCCTCGTCCTCATGCGGCGGGAGGCCCCGCCGGACGCCCCGCCCGCGCTTCTCGTCGTCCCCGCCTCGCTCGTCGCCAACTGGAAGGCGGAGATCGAGCGCTTCGTCCCGGACCTGCGGGTCCTCTACGCTCACCCCTCCGAAACACCCGCCTCGGAATGGGAGAGCCGGCTCGCCGCAAGCGGCCGCGCCGGCGGTCGCGAATCCCGCCTCGACCTGGTCATCACGACCTACGGCGTCCTCCAGCGGACGCCCCTTTTCCGGGAGCGCAAGTGGAGCCTGGCCGGGCTCGACGAGGCCCAGGCCGTGAAGAACCCGGCCACCCGGCAGGCCCGGGCGGTCAAGGAGGTCCAGGCCCCGCGGCGGGTCGTCCTGACCGGGACTCCGATCGAGAACCGCCTCGCCGACCTGTGGTCGCTCTTCGACTTCCTGAATCCCGGGCTTCTCGGCTCCGAGCGGGCCTTCGGGAACTACGCCAAGTCGATCGTCGCCCGCGGGCCGGGCGGCTACGGTCCTCTGCGGTCCTTGGTGCGTCCCTACATCCTGAGGCGGCTGAAGACCGACAAGAAGGTCATCGCCGACCTGCCCGAGAAGACGGAGGTCAAGGCCTTCTGCCATCTCACCGCGGCCCAGGCGGCGCTCTACAGGGACACGGTGAGGGAGCTCGAGCAAGGTCTGGAGGGCCGGGACGGGATCGAGCGCAGGGGCGTCGTCCTGGCCGCCATTCTCCGGTTCAAGCAGATCTGCAACCACCCCGCGCACGCCTCGGGCGACGGCGACTACGCTCCCGGGAAGAGCGGCAAGTTCGGGCGCCTTCGGGAGATCTGCGAGGAGCTCGCGGCGCGCCAGCAGAAGGCCCTCGTCTTCACCCAGTTCCGGGAGATCACCGAGCCCCTGGCCGACTTTCTGGCCGGCCTGTTCGGGCGGCCGGGCCTCGTCCTCCACGGGGGGACGCCTGTCGCGAAGAGGCGGGGCCTCGTCGAGGCCTTTCAATGCGAAGAAGGGCCGCCCTTTTTCGTCCTCTCGCTCAAGGCCGGGGGGACAGGTCTCAACCTGACGGCGGCGGGCCACGTCGTCCACTTCGACCGCTGGTGGAACCCGGCCGTGGAAAACCAGGCCACGGACCGGGCCTTCCGCATCGGCCAGACGAAGAACGTCATGGTCCACAAGTTCGTCTGCAAGGGGACGATCGAGGAGAAGATCGACGCCCTCATCGCCGAGAAGACGGACCTGGCCAAGGGGCTGATCGAGGAGGGGGTGGAGAAGCGGCTGACGGAGATGTCCGACCGGGAACTGCTGGATTTCGTGGCCCTCGATATCCATCGGGCCGCAGGGGAGTAGTCGATGAGCCGAAGATGGGGCTGGAGCCGGAGATATGAGAGGACCTGGCCGCGCTACGTGCCGGTCGCGGAACGGCGGGAGACCGCGGCGCGCCGCCTGGCCAAGCTCGTCAAGCAAGGAGAGAAGCTTGACCCGGTCGTTCTCGACGGCCGGGCCATCGCCCGGACCTTCTGGGGCAAGGGCTGGTGCGATCACCTCGAGGATCACTGCGACTTCTGGAACCGCCTGGGGCGGGGCCGGTCCTACGTCCGGAACGGCTCGGTCTGCGACCTGGCCATCGAGCCGGGGAAGGTGCGGGCCCGTGTCGTCGGCAACGACCTCTACCGCGTGGAGATCGACATCAAGAAGCTTCCGGCGGTCCGCTGGAAGGCCATCCGGGAGGCCTCGACGGGGCACATCGCCTCGGTCGTCGAGCTCCTTCGCGGCCGGCTGTCCGACGCGGTCATGCGGCTCATGACCGATCCGAAGAACGGACTATTCCCGAGGCGGAACGAGATCGAGCTGAAGTGCTCGTGCCCCGACTACGCGGTCATGTGCAAGCATGTCGCGGCCACCCTCTACGGCGTGGGGGCCCGGCTCGACCGCCGGCCGGAGCTCCTGTTCGTCCTGAGGGGGGTGGACACGGCGGAGCTTTTCGACGAGGCCGTTGGATCCGGGGTCGTAGCGAAAGCGTCGGCGGGCCCCGCCGGACTCGAGGAATGCCATCTGTCAGAGATCTTCGGTGTCGAAATAGAGACGGCGGAGGCGGCGGGGAGGGGGGCGGCCGCGGAGGGAACCGCGGGGACGGAGGCGCCGAGGAAAGCGGGGAAGGCGAGGACGGCCCGGAAAGCGCGGATAACGGGGAAGGCGGGGCTGGCTGGGAAAACGGGGACAGCGGCGGCGGGGAAATCGGGGACTGTGAAGGCGGCAGGGAAGGCGGGGAAGGCGACGGCGGGGGCAGCGAAGACGAAACAGGCGGCCAAGCCTATGCGGGGGCGACCGGCGAGAAAGGCCGTATGGGCCAAGACGCCGACGCGGGCTAATCGGAAGGCGAAAGCCAAAGCGAAGGCCCGGCCGCGGTAGTCCGAACGCCGGGGGACCACCAGGGAGCGCACAGACCGCCACCGTGCTTGAAACCCGGGGCCCGTTTCCCTATAATAGGCGGGCCCATGCGGGGTCGTAGTTCAGTTGGTTAGAACGCCGGCCTGTCACGCCGGAGGTCGCGAGTTCGAGTCTCGTCGGCCCCGCCACCTTATACCCTCGTTTTCCCCATGTGATCGAGCTTTTTGTGCCCATTACTGGCATATTTTTACATGCCCATCGACAATCCGCCCTAACCGGCGTCTATATGATCGATCGGGCCCAGCCGGGAAGCCCCGACAGTGAATAACGAACCAGCTCCAGGGCGTCCGTCTCGGTCGGAGCAAGCACATACAGTCCGTTGTCATGAAGGGTCAGCGGCGCGTAGCTGAGCCGCATCCACTCGAGCCCCCGGGGTACGGGGAGCATCAGGGATCCAAGGAAGGAGCCTTTCAGATCATAGACATCGACCCGGGCGAGCCGCCGCGCCTCATCGAAGGTCGAAGTCAGTATCCAGATCTTCCCGCCCCGGACCCAGATCTTCAGGACGTCGTCCAGCGTTTCGTGCTCGAAGACTTTGACCTCGCTCCCGCTCAGCGTCTGACTGGGCGCGCGGAACTTGTCTCTGGGCGACTTCCATTCGGGCCGGATCTTGACCTTGCGATAGTCCCGGCTGATGAAGGGCGAGATCTCCATCCGGCCCAGGTCTAGGCGCCGAATGTCGTAGCCCCCGTTCTATGCGATGAGGAACGTCGATTCATCGGCTCCGGCGATCTGGACGAAGTACACGTTCTTGAGATAGTTCGTGTCGCGGACAAAATGGCGCTTGGGGAACCAGGGGCCTTCCGCGCGGGCTTCCGCGTCGCCGGGGGCGGCGGACAACAGACGCACGGGGACATCAAGGAACACGGCTTGCCCGCCCGTGCTCTGGAAATATTCGCGGAAAAAGAAGAAGCGCCCGTCCCGGCCGCCGAGCAGGCCGGCGTGTCCGAGCGTCGAGGGCATCGACGCTTCCTGCAGGACGTTTCCCTCGCGGCCGAAGATGATCATCTTGTTCGGATTCCGGTTGAAAGCGAAAACGCGGTCGCTTTCCGGGATGAACCCGGCGAGATCGGTCAGTTCTCCTGGTCCCTGGCCTTTCTTGAAGAAATTGCGGACGAATTTCCCCTGAGGAGAGAAAAGGAGCAACTGCCCTTCGTCAGCGACCCAGACGAAGCCGCGCTCGTCGATCCGAGGCGGCTCGGGAGAGGAAAAATAGAAGGCGCCGGGCTGGTCGACGACTCGCCACGTCTCCTCCAGGACGACAACGGGTACCTTATCTGCGCCGTGGATACCATTGATAAGACAAAGAAAGGCAAGGAAAGCGCATACCCCAGTCAGGACGTTACTCTGCCATCTTGATTCTCTCATTATTCCCTCTCGCGGCCGCGTCCAGATATCTGTATCATGCACGCGTCGCGCTTGAACTCCCGGTCGAAGACCTTGCGCTTCGTGCTCTCTGTCATGACATGCCTCCTTGTTTCATCTTAGGTCAAACTTTTCGGCATGTCCACGATATCGGGGGAGGACCAGCTCGTCAATCAGAGGTATTAACTGGCTATCCGTCTCACTCGCACCAAACTCAATATTCCAGAGACTGTCATAACGTTCTTCTGCAACCAGGTCAATAATGCCACGATGCACTGTATATGCGTACTGTAGCAAGAAACTGGACCCCCGATACATGCCCCAGCTTGCCAGGTAGAAGCCGAGCTGGAGTGCAGCTTGCTCACGGTTGGCAAGGATAGCGTTCGGCCTCGAGGCACGAAAGAATCTGTAACAGTATTCCCACGAACGATAGCGATGGTGCTCGCTAACGGCGTCCGCATAATAGCGTTTATAGCTTGATGAACGCTCATTGAGAAATCTCCTGAAAGCTATTGAATGTACCCCAGCGCTGCTCACGATATCACCTCAAAAAACAGTGCTTTCAACCCATTTCGGGGAGAGGTTTGCATTCCCCTTGTATACCACCGTTAGGCTGGAAGGAGAGATGCTGGGTAGATCGATACACGGGTCGCATGCGGTCGGTCTAGATGGTAGCGCGGCTAAGGAGGGGCCCCTGGGTATATATCCCGTGGGGCCTCCCTCTCGATCTCGCCGTGAATCGCGTCCTAGGCCGGTTCTCGGCCAAGATAACTCTCTATTGTCAATCCGGGTCCGCCGGGAGTAGAATTCCTGTATCAAAAGACGGGGAGATTCCGGATGGATGACAACACCCTCTACGATAGAGATAACCCGGGCATCCTTCAGAGGTATTAAAGGACAAGAGTCTAGGCATTATAAGTAAGGAACCTTGCAATGACACAAATTGATAAAGGTCACACGGAGCTTGAGAAGATTATTGATCGAGTCAAGACCCAAAACTTGGCCGATGCGAACGAGGCTGAAACCCGCCTTAAAGTAATTAACGAGATAATAGCCCAAGTTTTAGGCTGGCAATTGAATGACATTTCCGTAGAAGAGCGTGTGGGGGATGCCCCCGATATTAAGTATTGTGATTATGTTCTTAGAACAACTGTAACCACGATTCTTATTGAAGCTAAGAAGATGGGGGCAACGTTTTTGCTTCCAACAAATCGTAAATCGTTAAAACTCGGCGGTGTTTTGTCAGAAGGTGAGGTAGGTGATGCCATTCGCCAAGCTCGAGATTATTGTAGAGAAAAATCTATTCCATTTACGGTGGTTACAAATGGAAATGTGTGGATAGTTTTCCCAAGTATACGCACAGACGAAATTCCATTTTCGGATTCAATTGCTCGTATTTTCAGCTCTCTTGAAGATATCAGAACGAGATTTGTTGAGTTTTGGGAGTTACTTTCAAGAGAGCGGGTTGCCGAGGGCAATCTTGATGATAAGCTTTTGGGAAGGGCCGAGGAACGTAAGCTTTCTCGTTGTATACGCGATTTGTTGCCAGAGCCGGGCTTCAGACTAGGTCGAAATTCACTCTATGAACACCTTGAGCCGGCAATCGCAGCCGCGCTTACGGACGAAGCGTTGCTTCAGGATACAGAAGCGCTTACCCATTGCTATGTAAAAACAAGTGAGCGCCTTAAGTATGACAATCGACTCCGCATGTACCTTTCAGATCCCCGTCCGCCGTTAGGACAGACGTCAAGCAGGTTAACGGAGCGGGGGCCCTCAGACGAATTCACCCAAACGGTCGCCAAGTCTGTTGCTCTGCCGCCCAAGTTTATTCTTCTACTTGGCCCTGTAGGTGCAGGAAAAACTACATTCTTACGCTATTCGCGCGTAGTCTCGGCTGAACGGGAGATAACCGGAAAGATTTTGTGGATGCCAATAGATTTCAAGAAAATATCTGTTAGCTTCCCTTTACGCACTTTTATATATAGCGAACTTTTGCGTTTGGTAGAAGAAGATGTTGAGTTTGATCTTGGAGATTGGGACAAGGCAATAAGGCCCGCTTATCGAGATGAGGCAGAAAGGCTAAAGCGCGGCGTCTTGAAGCCTCTAGTAAAGCAGAACATGGAGGAATTTGAGCTCAAATTATCTGAAATCATTTCGAAAGAGCGTGAACAAGTAGAGCCATACGTTGAACGGTTACTAAGATACTCAACGACAAAGAGGCCTCTATATATTATTTTCGACAACGTTGACCAGTTTGAGGACGAAGATTTCCAGGCGGCTGTATTCATGGAGGCACAGGCCCTAATGCGTCGCATTAACGCGAATGCCATTATGTGCTTAAGAGAGTCGACATATCTAAAGCAACGAACAAGGCCTCTTTTTGATGCGTTCCAGTACGAATTGTTTTATCTCGATCCGCCTTCAATCCTTCCAGTGCTAGCTCGCCGCTTCGAATATGCCCGGCGGTTCCTTAAAGAGCAAACGGTTGATTTTATTACCGAAAGCGGGATTCGCCTAAAAATCACGAATCTTGCTGATTTTTTTAAAGTTATTATTGGCCGGTCACTCCTCTCCGCACGAGCGGGTCAGATGTTAGAAGTGTTATCCGGAGGAGATATAAGACGAGGCTTGATGCTGGTTCGTGAGTTTTTGTCTAGTGGTCATACGAATTCTGACCGGGCAGTATTTATATATTTAAAAGACGGTAATTATCAATTTCCCATCCACGAAATCTTTAAGGGTGCTATTCTAGGCAATCGGCTTCATTATGATGACAGTGTTTCTTTAGTTCCCAATATCTATGATGCAAAGCTTGGAATGAAAGGGATCCAATTACTTAGATTCCGAATAATCGCCCGTTTCGTCGAGGCTTCCTCCCTACCAGGCTTTGAAGGCATCTCCCTCCGCGAGCTCCTTGGGGTACTAGGTCAAATTGGGGCGAGTGAACGTGATATTGATATCGCCATTAATATGTTGTGTAGAACTAGGCTTTTGCGTACAGCAGACGGCCTCCCTCCTACCGCCGATTCTCGGTTGTTACCAACAAGACTCAGCGCATATTTGATTCGTGTTGCCGCCACTGAGTTCAATTACAATGAATTCTGTTCAATAGATACCGTGATCTTTAATGATGATGTCTGGGATAAGATGTCAGAGCTCACTCGAGCAATTGAGGCAGAAGGAAACCGTGTAATAAAGATGGAGATAAGAATCGAGCGAATTAAGCTCTACTTAGATTATATAATCAAGATAGAGGAAGCTTGGATTGTCGAGGCAAGCCGAAGAAAACTCGGTCCTGAATGGCTGTCCGATCCGATCAAAAGCGCAAATCTTTCTGCTATAGAGAGAAATCTCCGCAGAGCTATCGATTCCGCAAGAACATATTATGGACAGTGAATGAGTTGGCCCCCAATAACTGGACAGGCGGATAAAGTGGAAAAGGGACCCGCCATATCTCAATACGGAGGCATGGGGAGATGGTCAGTACGCGCAAGCAGTACGTGGCCTCGTTCAAAGCCAATGTCGCCTTGGAAGCCGTCAGAGGCGACAAGACCATGGCCCAGTTGGTTGGCGAGTTCGGCGTCCACCCCAACCAGAGCGGCCGCTGGAAAACGGAGTTGCTGGAGAAACTGCGCGAGATCTTCTCGGAGCGAAGGAAGCGGGTTGACAAGGACCGCGAGGAGACCGAGGCGGAGCTGTACCGACAGATCGGGCAGCTCAAGGTGGAGCTGGACTGGCTTACAAAAAAGTTGCAGTCGCTTCTGTCCTGAGGAAGAGGGCGGAGGTGGAGCCCGCTCATCCGGCAATCCCAGTCATACGCCAATGCGGACTTCTTTTAGATCTGGCGCCCTCGAGCTTCTATTATCGGCCTACGGGCGAGGATCAGCTGAACCTGGAGTTGATGCACTGGCTGGGCAAGGAATATGCGAGGTATCCATTCTACGGGTCTCGGAAGCTGGTTGTGTGTCTGCGAAAGGCGGGCTATACGGTCAATCGCAAGAGGGTCCAGGGCCTGATGCGGGGGATGGGTCTGGAGACGGCCCCACCCATAAGGTCGAAGAGCCTTTTGTCACACAGGTGGCGTTAGTTTGACATGCCTGTGGCATGCAAGGGATGCCATGTCCCTTGCCCCGAAGAGAGCATAGCTGTAGAATCGTGTGGCATGGATCGGGTCACTGTATGAGGAAAAGGGCAGTATCGCCTACAGGCGATGATATAGCCGCACGCGAAGGCGCAGCTGTCGGCTGTTCTGATAAAAAAACCTCTCGCCCCCCGAGATTGGTATTTGAAAACGAGCGCTACAGCGCACGCCTTTATCAAGGGAACTGCCTCGAATACCTTGATGAGACCGCCGCCAAACACCCGGAGGGTTTTTTTGATTGTATCTTCGCGGACCCGCCTTATTTTCTGTCAAACGGGGGGATAACCTGTCACGCTGGCCGCATGGTGAAGGTGGACAAGGGGGAGTGGGATAAGTCGCGGGGGCCCGAGCTAAACCATGAATTTAATACAGAATGGCTCCGCCGCTGTCAGCGGGCGTTGAAGCCCAACGGAACCATTTGGGTAACGGGCACGTTCCACGTCATTTTTTCCGTCGGCTTTGCTATGCAGCAACTCGGGTTCAAGATGTTGAATGATATAGCGTGGGAGAAGCCTAATCCTCCGCCGAACCTTTCGTGCCGATATTTTACGCACTCGACTGAAACGGTGCTCTGGGCGGCGAAGGACTATAAAAGTAAGCACCTATTCAATTACGATGCCATGCGACAGATGAATAGGAACAAACAGATGAAGACCGTGTGGACCTTCCCGGCACCCAGTGGCGACGAGAAAGCACTGGGAAAGCACCCAACGCAAAAGCCGCTGGCACTCCTTGAACGAATTATCCTCGCCAGCACAAGAAGAGGTGACTTGGTATTTGACCCGTTCTCTGGGAGCTCGAGTACGGGTGTCGCAGCGATTAGGCTGGAACGACGGTTTGTAGGGTGCGAAATCGAGGCGGACTTTGTCGCTGTGTCCATCAAGCGGCTCGCAAAGGCAATCCGCGAACGAGACATATCATTGAAGTTTTAGGGAGGCCAAGACAATGAAGACGGGCGGAGGAGGAGGTAATCTTACACTAACGGGACTTAGGTTCGAGCGGGAAGTTGATTTTCACGAACTTCTCCGGGCCATTCCCGGATATAAACTGCGCAAAATATATGGGAAAGCGGGCTTGGGCGTATATTTTGAAGGGGGGCTCGTAGCTCGGTGTTTCAGAAAGCATGAATTTTACGATTTCTTGCACGAAGAAGGCGTTGATTGGAAGGCGATTATTTCGAGAAAGCTCCTGCCGGACGATGCTCTGCTCGTCATAGTGAGGGAGACCCTATTCATCATCGAGGTAAAATATCAGCAGGTTCCGGGCTCCGTTGACGAGAAGATACAAACCGCCGACTTTAAACGGAAGCAGTATCAAAAGCTCGTGAGACCCCTCGGGCTTAAAGTTGAATATGTGTATGTTTTGAGCGAGTGGTTCAAGAAGCCGGAATATATGGACGTCCTGGAATACATTTGTAGCGTGAATTGCCATTATAAGTTCAATGAATTGCCATTGGCCTGGTTGGGGCTTCCTACGCGGAAATAAATTAGGGCTCTTCGATGTTTTACTGATCTTCTCATATTTGTATAGACATTATGCGGCATAGGATGTCGTCGGGGATTGGAAGAACGACTTGATCCGAGCGGGAGTCTTTTGAAGTGACTTCAAATGAGCCAGGACCTCTCATCTGATCCGGACCGGTGATCCCCTTCCGGCCGATCCCGTTGTTCTTCAAATCGTTCTAGACGTATTCATCCGGATTCAGTTCCGGCGAATAGGGCGGAAGATAATACAACCGCAACCGTTTCGACTCCGAGGCGACAAACTTCCGGCCCTTCGCCGCTTTGTGCGTCGGATGACCGTCCACGATCAGGAACACCATGCGATCGGCCTTGACCAGCAGACGCTTCAGGAACTTGATGAAAACGCCCGCATTGACCCGGCCCGCAACTCCCATAAACCGAAACAAGCCTTTCCCGTTCACGGCCGAGATCAAGTTCAGCCCAAACCGCGCCCCCGTGCTCGAAACAATCGGGGTCCGGCCTCGCGGCGCCCAGGTCGTCCCCGCATGAGCGTCCGAACGCACCCCGGCCTCGTCCCCAAACCAGATTTCCGCCCGGAGCCGCTTGGCCTCCCGGCGGATGCCCGGATAGTCCTCTCTCAACCACCGCGCGACGGCCTGAGGATTTTGCTGGTAGGCCCTCCACAGAGGACGTTGAGCCGACAGGCCCAATTGATTCAACAGCCGGCAGACCGAAGCCCGGCTCAGGACGACCCCCCCCCCACCTCCTCCGGATCAGCTCCCTGATCATGTCCCTCGTCCGCAGGGCGTAGGTAAACCTATGCTGCCGCGGGTCGCCAGGGTCATCACGTCGAGCTCTTAGCACTAAAAGTTCTAAGAGACCCAAGTGTACGAAAAAGGTATATAGGACCTCTTAGGCTCTGAATGGTAAGGGCCGAGCCTTCCCTTCCCGTTCCTCTTCCTGAGAGATGATTGCGCCTGTATGAGTATTTGCGCTACAATCGATCCAGTCAGTTACCTATGGTTTACTTCGATGGGTGATTCGTTTTCAAGACGAAAAGGTTTGGGAAGAGGTGCTAACACTTTGGTCTATGATAAGGCATCTCTTACTCTGCGCATAGGATTCTGGAACCTCATCGAGGACCTAGTAAATCACCACAGTCTCCCAATCGTACTCCCTGATTACGTTCAGCTTTATAGGAGGATTACGTCTCGCTTTCGAATCAAGAGGGTTGAAGGGATTGATTACAACGAAGGAATCAAGAGTATGGTACTAAGCTCTTTTAAATGGAATGAGATATTTGATTCTATTGAATTTCTTTTTCAGCAAGTGTCTTACTTTGATTGGGATGAACGAGAGAGAGACTTTGTAACGCACGCGGGACTGGTAGGCACTGCCCGCTATAATTACACAATTATGGTCAACGAGCTTCTGTCATCTGAAAACATCGGCTGGAAACTCAAGAAGGGTGAACTCGAACGGATTGGAAGCGAAATAATTGACCGCGAAGTAATAGAGATAACTCGACAGCTACTCAAGGGTCGCCGATTCGCCGGACCGAACAAACAGTTTGACAAAGCGCTTGGCTTCTTCAACAAACGGCCTGCGCCGGACCTAGAAAATTGTGTTAAGGACGCAGTCGGTGCTCTCGAGGGTCTAGTCCGGATTTTATTAGATGATAAATATATCACCTTAGGAGACGGCACCAAAAACCTTGTAGGCAAAAGTGTAATCCGCAAGCCGCTGGATAGAACATTCCATGCTCTCTATGGATTCGTTAGTTCAGAGCCTGGGTCTAGACATGGCGCATTTGACCTATCATCGCTTGACATCCCTGAGGCTGAATTAGTGCTGTATAATTCAGCAGTCTGTATGCTCTTCCTTGCGAAAAAGTTCGGCATATCGCCGCCAGCGGAAGAAGGGACACCCTTAATTGACCCAGATGCTGCTAAAGTTCCCGATTCTCCAGATGGCGATGATGATATTCCCTTCTGAGATTTGTGCACAATAGAGAGGAATGTTTGTGAAGCAAGGATTGCCTTGTTTACAACATGAAATTATTTCGGGACCAGAGGTGCTAACATGACCGGTCAAGTAGGAGTATCCAGCAATCAAGCTGCCTCAGAAGTTGACCGCTTGAGGAAGGCTATAGAAGAGTTTAATAAGAAAGCCGCCGAGCAAACTTCGAAGATTATCCGATTGACCCGTAAATTGACATGGCTAACGGCGATAATGACGGTGCTCGTTGCAGTACAGCTTTATCTGACCATATTTCACAAATGATGAGCTAGGACAGGGAGGGGACCAATGCGCATTTCTAAATTACATGTTGTTAACTTCCGGTCAATTTTAGATGAAACCCTTGAATGTGACAATCTAACGATTCTTATTGGCAGAAACGGCGCAGGCAAGTCTGCCTTTATGCAAGCACTTCGTCTTTTTATGGATACCTCCGCATCTCCTACTGCCGAAGACTTCTACGACAGAGATGCCACCCGTCAAATTCTAATCGAGGTGTTTTTTACAGACCTTAACGGAGAGGAGCAGGCCGAATTTAAGAGTTACTTAGAGAATGGGCATTTAGTAGTTCAGCGCCGTTTCCCAGGTGGGGATTATTATGGACGCGTTACTGGATGCAAGGAACTGGACTTAATAAGAAATATGCAACGCAAAAAGGTCAAGGTGTCGGAAATCGCTGATGAACTTGCGCGTCTTGTAGGCACCGGGAGATTTCCAGGGCTTAAACCAGCAAAGCAAAAAATAGACGATGAGGTCGACCGATGGGAGCGCGAAAACGCCGACCACTGCGAACCTTATTTCAGAGCTGGAATATTCCAGGGGCCCACAAATATCGCAGGCGGCAAGATGCGTAACCGCACCCATTTCGTTTATATAGCTCCAGTTAGAGAGGCTGAGGCGGATGCCTGCAGCGTAGGCAAGCAGACCCCACTGGGAGCGTTAGTTAATCCCCTAATAATTGCGATCGCGGATAAGAACAATGCCGTGAAGATTGCAAGGGAATCACTTGATACGGGCTATGCTTCTTATAAGAATGCCCTAGTGGGTGCTCCTGAGAAGGAGGCTTTGGAGGCAGACCTAACTAGATTACTGCAACGATACGATGCAGAGTCAGCTGCGCAGATTCAGTTGAGCCTTGACGACAGCCTGTCCATTCCACAGGCAAGACCCCGGGTCTGGCTTACAGAAGATGGTTTCCAAGGGGAAGTTGCTCGGAAAGGACATGGTCTCCAACGTTTATTCATATTCTCGATATTAGAGCTGTATGAAAAGTTCCGGGCAGGCGCGACGGATTCTGGTGTTTCGGACAGCATGATGCTGGCGATAGAAGAGCCCGAGCTATACCAACATCCCACCAGGTCCAGGGCGCTATCACAGATCCTTTCTGACTTATGCCAGCCGAAGGACGAGCGAGGGTTTAATTTTCAGGTTTTCTTTTCTACTCACTCGCCCTATTTTGTGAGCCTCGACTGCTTCCCGTCAATACGGAGAGTTGAAAAGGTAGCCAGTTCCTCTGGCCCTATGGAAACTAAGGTAAGGCGGACAAGTCTCAAGCAGGTAGGAGAGACTGTGCTTAAGGCTCTAGGAAGGGGAACTGACGCAACAGAAGCTAGTTCTTGGGCGAGGTTCAAGTCAATATTGGGCCTTAGAGGAAGCGAGGGCTTCTTTTCGGATGGCATTATTCTCGTGGAAGGGCCCGAGGATGAAGCTATTATTACTGCGATGGCGCGATATAAAAAGGTCTCTTTGGATGGGGCTGGTATATCAATAATTCCAGCCGAAGGAAAAACAAAATTGCCATCACTATTCGCGCTATATAGTTTGCTAGGGATTAAGGTTTACTTGGTCTTTGATGCAGATGGCAGCCAGCCGGATGATACGAAGGCCCATACGGATTATAATAAAGCACTTCTTGGGATGATTGGAGAACCGCCGGAAGCCCGACCAAAGACTAAAGTTGGCCAAACCGGAACAGTTTGGGAGGATTGTTTTCTTGCTGATGTACGGAACGCGTTTGGCAAAGACGTCTGGAATAGCCCATTCGAGGAAGCATGTAAGGAATACGCGATGACGGTAGAACAAGCTTCGAAAAAGTTTGCGGTGGTCTTGAGAACAACAGAATCGCTCCTCTCTCAAGGGAGGTCGTGCGAACCTTTGGAAAGGCTCTGGAGGGCAATCTCAGAGCGTCTTTCCCTAGAATCCGAGGGGACAATAGAATAAGCAGCTTCTTTAGTGTACCCGGCAGAGACCTGCCAAAGGCACGCTGAAGATACCTCGAATAGCAGTAAGCACATCCGACCATTGCTTTGGCCCCAATTAACATCCTGTAAAACAAGATAGCTGACTTCAATAGCTACAATCCGACTAATTCGACTGGATGTCGATCATCCGCAGGGGTGATATCAAGGGGGTGATTTTTCAATATCGTCCGGGTCCTCTGAAGGTAGATCGAAAGCCTGCCCCCCGTGACCATTTTATCCGTTTTGGAGCCCTTCCTGGATATCGCGGCTCAAGGGGGATAGGCGTTTCACAGCCGGACCGGCATAGAAAGCGTCCGTTGCATGGACTTGTCCTCCCGGCCTCTGTTAACGTGGTCTCAAAGGTGGGGATAAAGGAGAAGCCCATGGCCAAGAACCCTCGTCGCGAATTCATCAAGGCCGGCTTGACCGGGATCTGAGGCGCCGCGGTCGCCCCAGGGATATTTAACGCATCCTCCGCCTCTGCCCTGCTTTCTTGAATAGACGCTGTCGTTGACTTGGCATGAATGCGGTGCTATAGATTGGTTGACCGCGGCACGATCGGAGGGGACGATGAGAAAAGCATCGTGTATCCTGCCTTTGCTCCTTCTGCTTTGCTTCAGTTTTGCCTGCCACGACAAAGCGGCGATGACCGAGTTGGAGAAGTATAGGGCCCAGGCCGCGATCGAGGCCAAGAACATCGAAGTCGTCAAAACGGCCACCGCGGCAGTCGACAAGGGAAACCTGGAGTTCTTCCAGGCCTGCTTGGCCCCGGAGTTCAGACTCTACGTTCCGTCGAACAGCGCCACGCCCGTCTCCCGCGGCGATTATCTGGCCATGGTCAAGATGATGACAGCGGCCATCCCCGACATGGTGCACAATGTCACAGAGCTTCTGGCCGTCCGGGACCGGGTCGTCGCGCGGGTCTTCATCCAAGGCACGCACCGGGCGGAGCTCCAGGGCATCCCCCCGACGGGGAACAAGATTTCCGTGAGCTTCATCGCCATTTTCCGGTTGAAGGACGGCCTGGTCGTCGAGGAGGTCGCTGAAGAAGACTTCCTGGGGCTTTATCAGCAGCTCGGCCTGGAGCTCAGGCCGAAGGCCCCGGCGAAATAAGCAGGATAGGGCAGGGTCTTCATAGGGGCGGGCTTGAGCCCGAACCGGCCCGGGCTGTCGAGGAGGGGCGCGTGAAAAAGAACAGGAGCACCGACCGAAGGACGTTCATGAGATCGGCCTGTCTGGCCGGCCTCTGCGCCTGCCTGGATCGGCCTGCTTTGTTACTGTTCCGAGGGATTCGCGGAAAGGCTGTTTTCAGACGTTTGAGGGGCCCTGGTCAGGGCCACGGTCACGGCCTCCATCCTGCGTGACCAAAAGAGCTGCCGCTACAGGATCGAGCCCGGACCGGCGGGGCCAAGTCCCTTTTGTTGACGCCCCGGTCATCGATTCCGGGAGAAAGTTCCCCAGATCTCTTCCAAGCCCAGCTTCCTGGCCCAACCGTCAATGTAAGCGAGATCGATGCCACCCGCCGAGATCTTCAAGATGCCGGCAATATCACGGAGGTGCTTCTCGGACCCCCCTTCCCGGTAAAACACCATTTTTTTTAAGATCACGTCCTCCGGCGAAGCGAAATCGACTTCCGTGTCCAATAAGGGGCGAAGCCGCCGCACCCGCCTGAAGCGGCTTTGGTCGAATTCGTCTCCTCGGCTGATCATCACGTCGATCTTCAATCCCGACTCCGGGTGGATGATGTTGAATTGGGACCGGGACCTCACGGCCCGCCTCGCGGAGTCCTCGTCGAAATAGAAATCGCCCTCGGGATAACAGCTTTTGAGCTTGGGGATCTCGTCTTCGTGCAGGTCGGCTACGATATCGATATCGTTGGTCAGTCTCGGTTCGCCATAGGCGATCGCGGCGACCGCGCCGGTCACGAAATATCGGATGCAGTGCTTTTCGAAACACCGGGCCGCATGGCGGAGAAGCTCATACTGCTCCATGGGACATCCTCGTGGCGACTTCCGCCTGGATGCGTCGGTCATCCCAATCGGGATGCTGGGCTCGAAGGATCCCCTTCAACAGGATCCGGGTCGAGGTCCATAGTCCGAACGCGACCTGAAGCCTCTCGCCGGGAGTCTTGTTTCGATAGATGGCCGCCATCTCGTCATCGGGGCTCTCGATAACCGGGGTGCGGGGGCGCATGGCTGACAGCCTCATCTTCTCACAGGTCAGGAGACGCGTCAATTCATTGACTTGCCGGTTCGCGGAGAAGCGCGAATGGCCACGCTTGCGTCGCCCTCAATCCCCCGCGGACAGGGTCATTTCGCTGGGCACGAGGTCCGAGCCGCGCTTCTTGCGCGAAACAGGCTTCGGGTCGCCGGCTTTGACCCGGGCGGGGTCGAGTCCGCCGGGGGCGGTCAGGGCGGCGACGATGGCCGCGGCCCGGTCGCGGGCCAGGACCTGGAGCTCCTCCACGCCGACGGCCTCGTTGGCCAGGAGCTGGGCCCGCAGGGCGTCGTAGAAGCCCGCGGCGTCGAACGCGCCCGCCGGGGGCGGCGGGGATAGGGGAGCGGCCACCCTCGTCTTCTTGCTCTTCCGGGCTTTTTTCGCCGGCGCGGCGGTGGCGGCCGGCGCAGTCTGCGGCTGGAACCTGGCCCGCTCGGCCTCCAGGCGCGCGGTCGTGAATGTCTCCGCGTAGAGCGTCTCCAGGATGCTCTCCAGGGCGGCCGCGCCGTCCCTCTTGGCGTCAATGCGGGCTTCGAGCCGGGCGCGGCGCATGGCCTCGGCGTCGGCCGTCGGATCGTAGCGTCCGCCGACCTCGACCACGATCTCAGCCTTGGGCGCCAGCTCGGCGGCGATCCGGGCCAGGTTCTCCTGTTCGGACGCCAGGAGCTGGCCACTGCCGGACGAGAACCCGACCAGGTCGAGGTCCTCGTCGTCGCCGCCGCCGAAGAGCCGGCCGAGGGCCCGGAACGGGGCCGTCACCAGGCCGGTCAGGATCTTCTTCACGGCCTGCCAGAAGATTTTGTTATAACTGAACTCAGGCGAGTCCACGGTCCCCTCGACGGGGACGTCGAGGTCGATGCGGCCGTCCTTGTCTTTGAGCAGGGCGATGGCCAGGCGCACGGGCAGGCCGGGCCCCTTGGCCCCTTCGACCTTGCCGCCGAGCGCGAGGTCGGTCATGACGAACTTGTTCTCGCCGACGAGGTGGCGGTCCTGGACGCGGTAGCGGACGTCCACGTCCAGGTCCCCGCTCTTGACCGAATACCCCGCGAATTGCGCGACGTAGGGCGTCAGGTCGGTCATCGGCACGCGCCGGAAGGTGACGGCGATGTCGGTCGAGGCGAAGGGGTCGGCGATCCGCAGGGTCCCGGCGGCCTTGAAGAACCCGGCCCGGGCGGCCCGGCCCTCCAGGTCGAGGCGGGCGGCGGCGGCCGAGGTCGTCGACAGGTCGCGCAGGGTCCCGTTCGTGGCGTGGATCCTCGTGTCGAAGGGCAGGACCAGGCTTTCGTCGGCGTAGTCCAGGGTGGCGTCGTGGATGGCGATCGTGCCGATGTCGATGGGCATGGTTGGGGCGGGCGCGCTGGCCGGCGCGGGGGCCGGCGGTCCGGCGATTTCCGTCAGGTTGAGCGTTCCGTCAGGGCCGATGTTGACCCGGATAAACGGCCGGTCGATGTCGATTCGGGCCGCCCGGAGCCGGTCGGGCCCCTGGGTGACGACGATCCCGACGGCTTTGGCCGAGTCCCAGGACAGGAGCTGTCCGGTCCCCATCCCGGCCAGGTCGAGACCGGCGATCGAGCCCCGGCCCTCGAACCGCAGGGACGGCTGTCCCTGGGCCAGGCGGACCTTGCCTTGGAGGTCGGCCCGGCCGACCTTTATCTCGGCCCCGGGGAAAGGCATCAGATAGGAGCGGAAGGGGACCAGGTCGAGCCCGGCGACGGCCACTGTCAGGTCTGCGTCGAGCGGCTGGGGCGTGAGCGTGCCGGTGACGTCGGCTTTGGCCGCATCGTTGATCCGCACCGCCAGCCGGACCGCGACCGGGGCCGCGAGGTCGCTCGACAGGTTCTCGAGCCGGGCCCCGAGCTCCGACAGGGTGACGGAGGCCGGGGGCGACGTTGTCCGGTCGTCGAATCGCCCGGCGCCGTTCTCGATCTCGAGTGTGGCGACCTTGACGGCCCAAGGCTTGGCGGGGTCGGGCGAAGATGGAAGGGCGAGAGTCGCGAGCGGCGACGCAGACCCGCTGGCCGGGCCGGCCTGGGCCGTCGCGGGCACGGCCAGGGCCGCCTGCCAGTTCAGGCGGCCGTCCGATTCGAGAGCGGCGATGGCCAGCGGGCCGGTGATCCTGATCCCGGCGATATCGACCGTCCTGGCGGGCAGGGCGGCGCGGACGCCCCGGGCCTCGGCCTGGGGGACGACCAGCCAGTCCTCGCCGCCCGCCGCGGGCCGCAGGGCGATGTCCCGGACGGTGAGGGCCGCGTCGGTGATCAGGCCCCTGATCCCGTCGGCGTCCCGGCTCACATCGTAGGACCAGGCGATGTCGGCCCGGCCGTCGCGGAGCTCGAGCCCGGGCGCGGGGGCGGCGTAACGCCACAGAAGCGGCAGGGAAAGCCCGGTAACCTCGCATCGTCCCTCGAGACGCAGAGGCTCGATCGTCTGGCGGCCCGTCCAGTGGATCCGGGTGTCAGGCCCGAGGCCGAAGGTCAGGCCGTGATCGCCGGCCGCGTTCGGGATGGTGCTGAAGTCGCGGACCTCCAGGTCGATGGGATCGAGGGCCTCGGCGAACCGGGGCGCGCGGGAATCGTCCACGTAGGCCACCCGGCCGGCGTCCATCGCGAACCGGCCGACGACGAGACGCGGCGTCCGGGTGGGGGCCGGGACGGGGGCGGGGAGGTCCGGGGAGGGCGAAGGTGCGCCTGTATGGGCGGCGAACAGGTCGGCCGCGGCCGGCTTGCCGTCGGCGCCGATGTGGACGACGAGCCGCGGCCGCTCGATCCGGATGACCCGGAACGTCCAGGCCCGCCGGATGAGGCTCGAGAGCTGGAAGTCCACGGTCAGACGGTCGAACCCGAGGAGATCGGTCCCGTCCCGGTCCTTCAGATCGAATCCGCCGACGACGGCCTTGAGCAGGAAGGGGTTGAAGCGGACATAGCCGACGGTCGCCCGGCGGTGGAGCTTTTGCGACGCCAGGCGGACGATCTTCGACTTGGCAATCGGCGGCACGACCAGGAAGCCGATGATGGCGTAAACGGAGATGATCGCGGCCGCGAGGATCCCCCGCTTGCGCCACTTCGCCGAGGGGCGCGGCCGGCCGGCCGGCGCGGGAAGGGATTCGGATGTCACGGGCGTGGCGGATGTGGCGGACGCGGGATCGCGGCGTTCTTTCATGGAAGAATCGTACGTCCCGCCCCGAGCGTCTGTCAATGTCGCTGTCCGTGTTGCAGCTTTCATTACTCGGGGGTTCGTCCGTTTGCTGACCCATTCTGCCGACAAGACATCCAAGCCTAAAAGGGACTCTGAAGAATTGTAACCGCTCCCGCCGGGAGTCAAGCTCCAACGGCCCGTCAGGGTCAGGGCGTCCGCCAGCGGACCCCGAAGTCCTTGCAGATCCGGCGCGAGACGGCCCGCGCGGTCATCAATCCGGACGGCAGGCCGCCGCCCGGGCTGGTCCACTGGCCGGCCATGTAGAAGCCCTCGAGGCCGGGCAGGACCGGAGGAAGGCCCTTGAATCCCGTGGCCGGCGTCAACAGCCAGCCTTCCATACTGCCGTGCCAATTGCCGGTGTAGCGGACGACCGTCGCCGGCGTGGCCACGTCGATGACCTCGATCTTTCCCCGGGCCTGAGGAAACCGCGACTCGAGAACACGGCTCACCTGCTCCGCGACCCGCCGCTTCTCGGCTTCGTAGCGGGTCCGGTCCGTTTCCCGCAGGGACCGCCAATAGTCGTCGTTATACGTGCCGATGAACACGACGACGGCCGTCTTGCCCGGCGGGGAGAAGGCCGGATCGAAATTGAAGACGCGGAAGGTCAGCCAGCTCTCCCGCGTCCCGGGATCCACCTCGAGGGGCTGATCCGGGGCCACGGACAGGAGGCCCGGTTCGCCGGCGAGATCGGCGCCGACGCCGAGCGAAACCTGGACATAGGAAGGGAACCGCCTGTAGGTCTCATAGACGTTCCGCATCCTGTCGTCGATGAACTTCCCTTCGAGCAGGTCGAAGATCGTGGCCTGCCCGTCGGCCGCGGAGATCACGACGTCGGCGGAGACCGTCTCCCCTCCGGCAAGCCGCACGCCCCTGGCGCGTCCGCCTTCGACCAGGACGCGCTCGACCCGGGCCTTGAACCGGATGCGGCCGCCGAGGTCCCGGTAGGCCTCCTCGATGAGGCCGATGAGCCGGGGGGAGCCCCCGAGCGGATATCCGGCGTTGCCGTCCGCCATCCAGGCCAGGGCGAAGATGATGGCCACCACGGTCAGATCCTTGTTGCCGGCGGAGAAAAAGCCCTTCAGGAGGGGATCCTCGAACCTCTCCGAGAAATCCGCCATGGTCAGCTTTCCGTACCTGGCCAGGACCGGAAGATAAGGGACCATCCGCGCGAAGGCCCAAAGGTTGGCCGGCAGGGAATCGCCCTCCGGGAAGCGGAGCCGGGCAAACTTCCGGACGAGCCGGACGAATTCCTTGATGGCCCGGGCGTCTCCGGGGGCCTTGGCCAGGAGCTCCCGCTCCAGGCGGTCGGGATCCCGGTAGATCGTGAGAGACCGGTCTCCTTTCTCCAGGACCATATAGACGTGGTCCTCGTGGAACCGGATCCGGCCGATATCGAAGACCTCCTTCCAGAGGCCGTTCAGCGGTCCGCCCTCCCTGGAACCGACGAGCCAATGGACGCAGTTCTCGAAGGTGAATCCTTGCCTGGTCCAGGCCGTGGCCAGGCCCCCCGCGGCCGTGTGCATTTCCAGGATCTCCGTCTCGAAGCCCTGCTTCCTCAGGTAGACGCCGGCGCAGAGCCCGGCGATCCCGCCGCCGATGATGACGACCTTTTTCCGATCCATGCTCTTCCCTCCGCGGACGCGGTTCGATCCGGACCCGATCATTATACCCGAATGCCCGGCGCACGAGCGCCTTGAAAGAGAACGGCCGTTTGGCTATCGTAGGCCCGCGCCGCCGCTCCCGCGCCGCGAGGCCTCGTCGTCGAAGGAGGAGAACCATGCCTATCGTGCGCTCCATCGTCCTGATCATCCTGCTCGCCTTTCCGGCCGTGCAGGCCGCGCCTCAGACGCCGGCCCAGTCCCCGGCCCAAGCTCAGGCCAAGACCCAGGCCGACCTGGCCGTCCAGATCGACAAGCTGTTCGAGAAATGGGACAAGACCGTTTCCCCCGGGTGCGCCCTGGCGGTCATGAAGGACGGCCGGGTCGTTTACAAGCGCGGGTACGGCATGGCCGATCTGGACCACGACGTGACGATCACTCCGGCGACGGTCTTCCACGTGGCCTCGGTCTCCAAGCAATTCACGGCCGCGGCCATCCTCCTCCTGGAGCAGGACGGGAAGCTCTCGGTCGATGACGACGTGCGCAAGTACGTCCCCGAGCTGCCGGACTTCGGGGAGCGCATCACCCTCCGCCATCTCATCCACCACACGAGCGGCCTGCGCGATCAATGGGACCTGCTGGGCCTGGCGGGCTGGCGATACTCGCTGGACCTGATCACGGACGACGACGTCCTGGCGGTCATGGCCCACCAGAAGGACCTGAACTTCAAGCCCGGCGAGCGCCACCTCTACTGCAACACGGGCTACACCCTGCTCGCCCAGGTCGTCAAGCGGGTCAGCGGCCGGTCGTTCCGGGACTTCACCACGGCCAGGATCTTCGAGCCGCTGGGGATGAAGAGTACGCATTTCCGGGACGACCACGCCGAGATCGTCAAGGGCGCGGCCTACGGCTACGTGCCGGCCGGGGACACCTTCAGGCTCAGCGTGACGAATTTCGACACCGTCGGCGCGACGAGCCTCCTGACGACCGTCGAGGACCTGGCCCTCTGGGACGAGAATTTCTACCATCCGCGCGTCGGCGGGAGGGCCTTCGTCGAGAGGATGCTCGAGCGCGGCAAGCTGAACAGCGGCGAGACCATCGATTACGCGTTCGGCCTCACGATCGGCACGTACAAGGGCCTCGATATCGTCGATCACGCCGGCTCGGACGCGGGTTATCGGAGCGACTTGCTCCGTTTTCCGGCCCAGCATTTCTCCGTGGCCGTCCTGTGCAATCTCTCGATCAATCCCACCCAGCTTGCCCGCCAGGTAGCGGACATCCATCTCGCCGGCGAGCTGAAGCCGGAACCGCCGAAACCCGAGGAGAAGGAGGTCAAGCTCGCTCCCGAAAAGCTGGCCGGGAAAGCGGGGATCTATTACAACCCCGACGGAGACGCGCTCTTCCGGATCGATCTCCGGGACGGCGTTCTTCGGGGCTCACCCGGCGGCGGAGGCAACGGGGCCGAGCTGAGGGCCTTGAGCGAGACCCGGTTCCGCCCGGTCGGCCGTGACGGGACGATCGTTTTCGAGACGGTCGGCGGCAAGGGTGACGGCAAAGGCGACGGCAAGGCGACGCGCCTGATCGCCCTGCCCGAAAGCGGCAAGCCCACGACCTACGAGAGGCGCGAGGAGTTCAAGCCGACGCCGGAGAAGCTGGCCGAGTATGCCGGAGAATACCGGAGCGACGAGATCGAGCCGGTCTATCGATTGGCCGTCCAGGAGGGCCGGTTGGTCCTGGAGAGGCTGAAAGCGAGCCCGGCGCGCCTCGAGCCGGCGATCGTGGACCTGTTCACGAGCCCCGTGGGGAGCATCCGCTTCGTCCGCGACGGCCGAGGGAAGGTCACCGGGTTCTTCCTGAGCCGCGGCCGCATCCTCAATTTCAGGTTCCGCAAGGCGGACGGATAACCTGCGCGGAAGGCCCTGTTCGAGGACTCTATCCGCCGCCAGGTCAAGGAGAAATAGACGCGTCGGCCGAACATATATTATGGGGAGCGATAAATTGATTGCATTCAAGAGGCATAGCGGACGATCTCGTGTTTGAAGTAGTTCCGCACGATATGGGGTTGTCGTTGACGACCGCGAAGGTAGCCGGAAACGTTCTTCCTCATCGTGACGATATCAGGGGGCCGGCGACGGCCCATGGCGTTGCTTTTGACGTCCTGGTTCAGGAACTCGTCCGGGTTCAAGTCCAGTAGGCAGGAGTGGGCGTTTTTATGCAGATTTGGTGGCATATTTGTGACATGGGTATGACATGGCCCACCCCCGAAGTCGCGCCTGGGCACCGAGGCCTATCGACGACAAAACGGCGTGGAAAAATGGGAGAATGGCGGAGCCGGAGCGGAAGAACCTGGTCACTATTGCCCAGAATATGAAATCGAGTATTCGTAACGCTTAATTATTTCGTATCCTTCTTCATCCGATTCTATCGCGTAGAGCTTATTCTTTTTCATAATCACGGGAGAGAATAGAAAGCCCACTTTGGCAAAATATCTCCCATCAGGAGTAAAGACGTCATAATAATAGCCCTTATCATATTTCTCAAATGTTGCTACGAATATCCAGCCCTGGTCGTCAACCGAAATCTGATGATAGGCACAATGGGCTTGAGGGATATCGTATGTGTAATCTTGAATAGGGGTCCTTATCTTAACTGCTTCTTTTTCTTCTTGGGTTAAAGCAATAGGCTCGTATTCTCTGGTGATGTGTCGGAGAATATGCCCTTCCGAATCGCAGATTTTTATTAGATACTCCTCAGGATATCCGAATACTACATTATCATTAGGGGCCAGGTCGAAACGGATTATCGGAGCATATACTCGATATTCTTTCTGAGGCGTCAGGACCGACGGCGAGGTCATAAGAGCCCTCTGGACTTTGAGGTCCTGGCTATACTTTCGTAATTCATAGCCCGTCGCTTCACCCTGGCCGGGAATCATATCGTATATACACTCCTCGGAGTCCAGAATCGGGAAAAGCACACGTGTCAACGCGGTCGATATACTTCTAACGAATTCCCCATCAAGAGTATAAATGGCAATCTGACGACCCGCTACGTCGGTTACAAACAGGTGTTTCTGCGGGGTGACAGAGAGAGCATAAGCAGAAGCGAACTCCCCAGGGCCTTGCCCTTTACGTCCGATCGTTCTTACATAAGTCCCCTGACTATTGAAGACCTTTACAATTGATTCCCTCTGGTCGAGGGCGTAAATGTTCCCATCATCATCGACATCGAGGTCTCTGAGCTGAGAGAACATATATTCAGCCGGACCCTCTTTGACCCCAATAGACAAGTCTTGCTTTATGCTTAAGATGCTGTCGGTATCGGCATACATGGGCTCCTTTGGATTCTTGACTGTAGTAACACCATCAACCTCTACGACCGTTCCTTTCCATAGGGATTCGCTTCCCCTGCAGCCCACGACAATGAGCGGAATAATTGAAAATAAGCAGATGCATCCCATTCTACTAATCTTCATCTCGGCCTCCCTTTCTTTCTTTCACGATGACCTAACTATACTAGTTAGGCTCATCCTCTGAGAATGTCAAGACGTTGATTATCTTGTTGATTATCTTCGATTCCCGCGTCCCTCGAAGCTCATCTGCGACCTAGCCGCCTTCCCCGAAAACCGCGGTTGTATCGGTTGTATCAAAAAGCCTTTTCTATAAGTATCCCAGGAAAAATAGGAAGCTCATCCTAACTCCTGCTACGAGGAAATACACCCCTCGTTTCGAAATGTGTTTCGCCAGGGTGCGGATGAAAGCATCCTGGAGGATGTCCTCGGCGGTCTCTATATCGGGGGCGTGGCGCCTCGCCCAGGCCAGGAAGGACCGGCTGTGCTCGCGGTAGGCCCGCTCAATGGTCCTTGTCTTGGCGGAAGTCGCTTCGCCTTCGTTTTCACCCAGGGGCTTCATTGATATCGACGATCGAAGGGATCATATCGTATACGGGAATAAAAAACGCCTCCGCGGCTTGAGGCGAAATAAATGAGCATATCTGACCACTTTCATGGTAATTCTTTATATAGGGTAAGTATAGCCGGGGAGGTATCTGTTTTGTGGGTATAATCCGTCAAGCGCCAAACGGGATGAGGTTTCTCATGGGCGGTAAGAGCAGGATCATATATCTGTGTATTTGTCTTCTACTAAATTCGACTTATTGTAATCGACGGAGCGAAAAGGGGAGTCAAACCCAGCAGGCCTATGGAACAGGGAAGCTCTCAACAAAAGCTAGTGTTGCCGATCTATCATTGGTCTTTGCAGAGGATCTTGATTTCAAAGAGAGCTGGATTTGGCCAACTAAGCTGCTAATAAACGCCGAACAAGAACTCTATGTTTTTGATGATGAAGATAAATATCCTACGATCTATAGATTTGATCGCTCAGGCAAGCTCTTATCTAAGAACAGCTTTCATCGAGGACAGGGGCCGGGTGATTTTGCCTTCATGGATCCTGCCTTTGCCAGGGCGGATCGGATGTACATATTTGACAGGTCAATCCGAAGACTAAGTCTTTTGGACAGCGCGCTGAGTGTAAAAAAAACCGTCGTATTCGAGAGGAGCCTTTTTGATATAAAAACCGACGGGCAGGGTTTCATTTATGGCTTCTTTTACGGCGAACAAACGAGAGACCAGGTTAGAACGCAAACCAATCCGATAATATTAGGTCGGTTTAGTGACAATGGTAATCTTGTTTCAGAAATAGCCAGGTATGAGGAAACTCTAATAACGAAGGTTGACGAGTCAACTCTTCAAGAAAATTTCTATGTCCCATATGGAATCTATAAAATCAGCGATGATGGCCGCATCTATTTTGCTGCGAGTAATGAGAGGGGAATACGGGTATTTGACTCAAAATTGCGCCTGTTAAAGACTATTCCCTTAATCACAAAGATGAGCGAAATACGTAAAGAAGACATCGAGAGGACGAAGCTCCGGATCTATGGACCAGGTTATCCTGCGCGTGAAAGAATGTTCTTCAAGCTCCAATTCGGATCCGCGCTGAAATATAAGCCTTTTATTGAGGATTTTTTTATTTTAGAAAATGGATATCTACTCGTTCTTAACTACGAGCATGATGATATCAATCACAACGGCATTTGTGCGGATGTTTACGACGATTTCGGAAGACATATAACGAGGGTGACCGTACCGGGTTATTTTAATCGATATTCATCAAAAACCGCATACATGAAGACCAGGGCACTGAAGGATAATTATTTATATACGATCGAAGGAGAATACGGGGGCGACGAATTCTTCGTTAAAAGATACAGGATCTCACTGCATAACTCGACTCTGGATAGGCCTTTTCGCGAGTTTTCATTGCGGTTCCCTCCTGTTCAGTAAAACCCACATTGGATTATAGGCGCCTCGGCGCGTGATAATCCAGGCTGAATCGTACTATCGTAATACGGCCCTATCTCAATAGGCCTTGGATGAGAGGCCGCAGTTCTTCATGCTTCGCGGGATCACCGCCGGTCAAAGTGAACTCGATCTGACCCCGCTTGTTGATAAGGACATGCGTGGGATAGGCCGAGATTCCATAGAGCTTGATGATCGAAGAAGCCCCGGCGACGATCTTGTATTTGAAGGGGGTGCTCTTAAGGAATTCACGGATACGGCTTTCATCATCCAAGGCGAATCCAATAAAAACGACCTCCTCCTGTCCAAAAGCGTCCGCAAGCTTGTTCAAGCCGGGCATTTCCACTTGGCACGGCACGCATCCGACATACCAGAAATTGAGGACCACGACTTTCCCTTTAAGGCCGGCCAAACGAAGGGGCTCCCCGGTCAGGCTCATGACGTCGAAGCTCGGCGCCGCTGTCTTGTCCCCGGACGCTGCGGGCAATGGGTTTCCGGTCCTTTCCGCCAGCCAAGCGTCATATCCCTCCTCGGTTTGTCGTCGCAGGCGGTAAATTTCCTTGAGCGCGTCGTCGGCGTCTTTTGCGCCCCGGCGACGGGCTTCCAGGAGAGCTTTCTCAGCCTTGTCTAGTTGCCCAAGCCTTCGCCAAATCGAGGCCTCAAGCGAGAATAGATCCGGGCGGTTTTCTGCTTTGGCCGCGACCTCAGCGGCGTAGATTTCAGCGAGGGCAACCGACGTTTCGCCAAGGGCCTCATGGATGGCCGCGGCCGTTGCGTAATAGTCCGGCAAAGCCCGTTCCGTCATGTTGCCTGAAGGATCACCATAAAAGCGCCATTTCCCCGCGATCAATCTGTCCAGGGCCCTTTCAATGAGTCCGGCCGCTTCGTCCAGAGCCTCGTTCCTCACAAGGAGAGCTCTGGCCAGGGTGTAATAGGGAATCGGATTGTCCGGCTCTTCTTTAATCCAGGATTCAAATCCGGGGCGGACAATGTCCAACTGAGGATCCTTTTCATAGGCGACCCACATAAGGATATAATTGCGAAGGTTCCTCGATGTGGGATTCCTGCGAGCGAGCTCAAGTTTCAAGCGCCTGACTTCCTCCGGGCCTTCTCCTCCAAATCGCTTGGCAAAGGCTTGATGGTCATATTCATTCAGCGCCCAGGATGTCTCCTCGCTGTCAGGATAGAGGCGAACCATCCGCGCCAACATCTCCCGGCCTGCTTTTTCATCATCAAGCAGAAGATAGCCGCAAGAAAGGGCCCAGAGCAGTCCTGGGGACTCCTTGACGCCGGGCTTTGTGAGCTCTCCAATCTCCCGGCTGACGATCTGCTTAAGATCAGCCTTCTTGAAATTGGCGTCGAACAGCCATTTATTTCGATAAATCAGGTAATCCCCGGGATAAAGCCTTCGTTCGTTCCTGAAAGCCTCGAGATATCCGGTTTCCGAGGAGTCTGTTGACATTTTCCATAGCCACGCTCTCTCCGCGGGGATACCGTCTCGGCGGAAAACCATGCTGTTGAGGCGGGCTTTTGTATCGCAGCCATCCATGGTCATAAAGTCGAAGAAGACGAAGGCCGCGGTTTCGGGAATCACCATGGCGCCCGTGAACCTGCCCTCCGCCAAATCCATCTTCAAATAGCCAGCTCGCGAGGAGCTTTGTAATTTCAGCTCGTAGCAGGCATAAACCGTGTCGCCCGGATGGAACTTCGCGCCCGTTACAGCGGGATCATAGGTCACTGTGACGGTATCGCCCCACCTTGGGTTTTCGGGCAGGAGCCTGGCCGGGCCGTTCTTGGGCGAAGCCTCCAACGCGAGGCCGCAGGCCAGGACCATAACCGATAACGATAATGTCAACTTCCCCATCCAGGCCTCCTCATCTTCTCCTGATTGAACAACTTAGAGTGCGACTTGTCAAGCCCGGGGCGGAGGAGCGGGAGGTTGTTAGAATCGGGTCAAGAACTTCGCAAGGAGCTTGGCATACATAGAACTGTTATGTATAGTAGCGAAATGTAAAGGAGTTCAGCCGCCGTGATCATCGACAAGGACCTCGTAGCCGCCTCGGCCACGCCGCTGGTTCTCGCCATTCTAAGCGAGGGCGAAAGCTACGGTTACGCCATCATCAAGCGGGTCGCCGAGCTGTCCGGCGGCGAACTGCAGTGGACGGACGGCATGCTCTACCCGCTCCTGCACCGTCTCGAGCGCAACGGCCTGGTCGAGGCGTTCTGGGGCAAGTCGGAAACCGGGAGGCAGCGCAAGTACTATCGGATGACCCCTGCCGGCAAGGGGCACCTCGACCGCCAGCGCCGCCAATGGCAGGTGGTGGATCGAACGATGAGGGGCATCCGGTGCATGGCCGTCGACCCGTCAGCACAGCCCATCTAACCGGCCTCGAGAGGAGCGAACCCGTGGCGAACAAGGCGATCCTGGAAGAACGCATCGGGCAGTGGCGGCAGTACCTCCGGAGACGGCAGGCGGTCCATTCGGCCGACGTCGAGGAACTCGAGGACCACCTGCGCAGTCAGATCGACGCTCTGCGCGCGGCCGGCCTGGACGAGGATGAAGCGTTCCTGGTGGCCGTCAAGCGCCTGGGCGATCAGGATGCTCTGGCGCGCGAATTCGCGACCGAATATTCCGAGCGTCTCTGGAAACAGCTCGTGGCCTCTCCCGGGGGCGAGGCGCCATCGACGGCCACGCTGGGCGGCGCCGCCGCGGCCGTGGGGCTGGCGATCGCCGCGGCCGTGGCGATCAAGGTCCCCGAACTCTTCGGCCTCCGCTTTTTGGAGCCCTCGGCCGACACCGGGTTCTACCTGCGCAACCTCAGTCTCTTCGTCCTTCCGTTCCTGGCCGTCCTGTTCGCGCTGAAACGCGGCCTGCGCCGGAGCGGCTGGGCCTGGCTCGCCGTTCCGTTTGTCGCGGCGGGGCTGGTGGCGAATCTCTTGCCGTTCGAAACCGCCAGCCATACCGAGAGGCTGACCGCGATCCATCTCCCGATCGCGCTGTGGCTGGCGGTGTTCTACGCCTACGCCGGCGGCCGGTGGCGCCGCCATGATCAGCGCATGAACTACGTGCGGTTCTCGGGCGAGTGGTTCATCTACTACACGCTCATCGCGCTCGGCGGAGGCGCGCTGATGGGCCTCACGGGCTTCATCTTCAAGGCCATCGGCCTCGACGCGGAAAAGGCGCTCGTGGGTTGGATGATGCCCTGCGGAGCGATGGGCGCGGTGATCATCGGGGCCTGGCTGGTGGAGCACAAGCAGAGCGTCATCGAGAACATGGCGCCCGTGCTCACCTGGCTCTTCACGCCGCTCTTCACGGCGCTTCTCCTCGTCTTCGTGGCGGCCATGATCTGGACGGGAAACGGCATCAGCGTCGAGCGGGAGGTGCTCATCGGATTCGACCTCCTGCTGGTCGTCGTGCTGGGCCTGCTTCTCTACGCCATATCGGCCCGCGACCCGCAGGCTCCTCCCGGCCGGTTCGATGTCCTCCAGCTCCTGCTGGTGGTGAGCGCTCTCGTCGTGGACGCGCTCGCCCTGTGGGCGATGGCCGCGCGCATCTTCGAATTCGGGTTCAGTCCCAACAGGACGGCGGCGCTTGGCCTGAACCTGCTCCTGCTTGTGAACCTGGCCTGGTCGGCCGCGCTCTACGCGCGCTTCCTCGGCCGGCGCGCCCCCTTCGCGCGCCTCGAGCGCTGGCAGACGGCCGCCATGCCGGCGTTCGCGGTCTGGGCCTGGATCGTGGCGGCGCTCTTCCCGGTCATTTTCAACTACCGGTAGGGGGGCGACCGGTCAATCATGAATTCATAATTAACAAATAGACGACTATTTGTAGATTATGGTTTCTGGCTATTGATCAAGGCGAAGATAGCCCCGCGCTGTCGGATTGACGCGGATGTTCCCCTGCTGGATAATCGGGCCGTAATGAGCGCGGACCGCAGGGCATTCGTGAAGTCGGCTTGCCTGGCCGGGTTCTGCGCCTGTCTGGGCGTCCCGATGGAGACGGCTGCGGAGGGGACGGGCGTCGGCGCCGGCGCGCATGCCACCGGCCAGACGGGTGATCCCACGCCGCCCACCATGCCCCAGAAGTGGATCGTCGCCATCCTGCCGGCCCTGGCCGGGATGGACAGGGAGCAGGCCAAGCGGGTCCTGAAGTGCGGGGCGAGGGCCCACTTCGAGCATCTGGACATGCCGGCGAAGGTGGAAGGCTACCGCAGCCGGATGGACACGTTCCTGGACTTCCTGCGCCGGGAATGGGGCTGGGTCATCGCCTATGACCGCGACCGCGGCGTCATCGAGATCGACGAGAACAAGAGCGCCTGCGTCTGCCCCCTGGTCCCCAAGGACCATCCCGCCGACCTGGGCGTGCTCTGCTGTTGCTCAGAGGGATTCGCGGAAAGGCTCTTTTCGGCCGTGTCCGGAGCCCCGGTCCGGGCCGAGGTCACGGCCTCCATCCGCAGGGGACAGAAGACCTGCAAATACCGGATCGAGCTCGGGCGCTAGGCGCCTGGCGGAACGTGCGCATATAAAGGGCATCCGGACAGGCTAGCCGCTGAAGCGGCGTGAATACCCCGGGATATCCCCTTTCCTGGGGATGAACGCGGGCCCGGTCGCGGGGGACAATGGCACGGACTTGGCATATGATGAGAAAGGGGCGTTCCGGCCATCCAAGGAGGACCTCATGAGTCGCAGATTCCGTCCTTTCGGCGCGTTGGTTCTGGCCGTCCTGGCTGTCGCGGCCGTCGCGGGGTTCGGCGCGATCACCTCCTGCAACGTCACGGGAGGCTCGACGACGGGCACGGGCAACCTGGCCCTGCTCATGACCGACGCCCCCACCGATGACTGGACGGAGGTCACGGTCCGCTTCCTCTCGGCCAGCCTGCATCGCCACGGCAGTGGCACCTGGGAGGACTTCTGGTCGGCCAATCCGTCCGATCAGGCCTCGGGCAAGGTCAACCTGATCGACCTCAGCGGGGTCACCGACATCCTGAGCGTGGACACGATCAAGGAAGGCACCTACGATCGCCTCAAGCTCGTCCTGAACACCGATCCGGCCTCGATGACCCTGGTCACCGCCGACGAGAAGGTCGTCCGGCCCGAGGACATCACCGTCATCGACCCGAGCGGCGCCGGGGAGATCAAGGTCGATCTCGATCCGGACCTCGTGGTCGAGGCCGGCAAGACCAACGTCCTGAGCATCGACTTCGACCTGGCCCATCCGCTGTCGATCGTCAATCTGGACGGCAAGGTCGTCATCAGCCTGAAGGTCCGCCACAAGCGCCTGCCGCTCAACCTCAACCGCATCCAGTTCGCCCGGACGCTCGGCGAGCTCACCGAGCCGGCCACGGCCAACCCGGACGGCACGGCCGCTTTCAACGTCACGACGCTCCTGGGCGCCCAGATCGAGTTCGACGCCGACGCGAACACGATCTACACCGACGTCACGTCGGGGAAGGGCGTCGCGGGGGGGTTCGAAGGCCTCCGGGACCTCGTCGGGACCGGCGCCGCCCTCGTCGCCTCCAACATGAGATCCGACGGCAGTCTCTACGCGCGGCGGGTCTGGTACGCCGACTCGATCGACAAGCTGCCGAAGTTCACCCCCGAAGGCCTGGTCCGGCGGATCGGGGACAACTGGCTCAGCGTCCAGGGCCGGAAGACCGAGGCCCTGTCGACCCGCAATTACCATCGCTCGAACTGGGGCGCGGAGACCGTCTTCGTCGATGCCGGCACGACCTGGAGCTTCCGGGGGACCGACATGGGCGTGACCGGCACGAACGGCCTGCGTCACCTGGCCCGGGGCTTCCGCGTCGAGGTCGTCTATGTCGATGAGAACGTCTCGCCCAAGGTGGCCGCGTCGATCAACGTTCAATTCGCCCACGCCGAGGGCCTCGTCACGGAGCCGACCCTCGACGATTTCAAGCTGGGCTGGCTCTGGCGGACCCGGACCATGCTCTACAGCGCGGTCGCCGAGCACGAGTTCGGCTGGTGGTTCTACGGGCTGGACGCCGCCCGCTCGACCGACCGCCAGGCCCTCATCGATTCCGTCCGGGCGGCCCGTGAGGCCCACCTCTGGGCCTTCGCCTGGGCCGGCCTGACCTGGGACGCGATGAGGCTCCAGTGGGTCGTCGAGAGCCTCGTCCTGGCCCCGATGAAGCTCCACGAGCTCACCAGGATCACGGACGGCTACAAGGCTGCCTCCGGGACCATGGCCGTCTCGACCTTCAATTGCTGGGATTGGACGACCCCCGAGATCCTGACCGTCAAGCTGGACCACGCCACGACGGACCCCATCCAGACGATCGTCGGCTCGTTCCTCTGGCGGGCCGACACCAACGCGGTGACGTTCACGCTCCCGGTCCAGCCCGACAGGTGGGACGATCTGCTCACCCCCGCGATCGACAAGGTCCGGATCTGGGTCCACCCGGTCAAGGAGGACGACGGCGCCTTCAGGTGGCACGCCTACAGCGTCCTGGCCTACCAGTTCATTCGCTGAATTAAGAAGGAAAAATGAAGGGACCGGGTCTTAGCATATGCGAAGACCCGGTCCGGTTTTTTTTGATTATTTTTTGGTGGATTAGGATTTAAGGTTT
>JAXDAV010000013.1:0-4488 GCA_034679465.1 Candidatus Aminicenantota bacterium
CTTGGATCCTTTCTCGTCCTCCCGCAAGGAAATGGCCCTGCGTTCCGTCCGCCCCGCCTCTCCGGCCGCGACGATGGCGAAAGGCTCCGCGCTGACCGCAAAGGGGACCCTTTCGGGCAGGGAGAACTGCTTGGTCGCCGTTCCCGGCTCCTCGTCGGTTCCCTCGAGTCTGAACGAACCGGCGCTCGAGGCATAGATCCGGTCGTCGACGCCGGAGCTCACCGCCCTGTGATCGAGCCGGGACGCCCGCAACATCTCTGCGCCTTCCTCCGTCCTTGTCAATGGGCACCAAAATGTGTACCAATTATGGGAAAGCAAAAGTGTACCACCCTGCCCATTGAAGTCCTCTCAGATTGAAGCGCCCGTCGCGTCTTCACCTCCTTGCTGAGGATACGGGGACTTGCCGAAGTTGTGATCCTTGAGCCGATAGCTGTGCCCCTTGATGTTGACGACCTTGGAGTGATGGAGGAGGCGGTCGAGGATGGCCGCGGCGATCACGGCGTCGCCGAACAGATCCTGCCAGTCGCCGAAGCTCTTGTTCGAGGTCAGGATCGTCGAGCTCTTCTCGTAGCGGTAGGAGATGAACTGGAAGAAGAGGTACGCTTCGCGGCTGTCGACCGGGAGGTAGCCGGCCTCGTCGACGATGACGAGACTCGAGCTGAGATAGGCCTTGCCCTTGCTCTGCGTCTCCTTGAGCTTCGAGATCAGCTGGTGCATGGTCGTGAACCAGACCTTGAAGCCGTGGCTGCAGGCCTTGATGGCCAGGGCCACCGCTAAGTGCGTTTTCCCTGGCGGACCTAGAAAAACGACGTTCTCGTGGCGGGCGAGGAAGGTCAAATCGAACAGCTCCATCACCGACTTCTTGTCGAGGTGGGGATGGAAGCCGAAGTCATACTCCTCAATCGTCTTGCCGAAGGGGAGACCGGCGATCTTGAGCGCCGTCTGGATGCGGCGCTTCTCCTTGGCCGCCACCTCCTCCTCGAGCAGGTGGTCGAGAAACGCCAGGTAGGAGGTCTTCTGGGCTTCGGCCTTCTCGGCGACGGTGTCGAGCACTTCGGCGGCCCGGACGAGCTTGAGCCGGCGGAGGTTGTCCTGGAGGCGTTCGCAGGTCAGCTCTTCCATGTCACACCCCCTCCCGAAAGCTCCTCGTACTCGGCCAGCGGCCGATGCCGGATGAGGCCGTTCTTGACCTTGAGCATGACCCGCAGGCCCACCGCCCGGTGGGGAACGACGTAGCGGTTGGCGTTGAACGAGACCTGGCAGTCCCGATAGACCTTCCGGAAGACCTTGAGCGAGGTGTCGTAGTCGGGGCTTGGAAGCGGGCCAAGATGCGGACGTTCCTGCCTCAAGCGCTCGTCCACCCTCTGGTGGGTCGTGCCGTGGACGCGGCAGTTGGCCGTCTCGGCGAGCCACACGCGCACATCCTCGTTCCAGTGTACCCGTAGCCCCGCCAGAAGCTCTCCCGGACGTAGTCGATCGGCCGTTCCACCTTGCCCTTGGTCCAGGGACCGTAGGGCGGGCAGAGCCGGGGCTGGAAGCCGTAGTGGTTGGCGAAGTCGAGGAACTCGCGGTTCCAGATGGGACGGCCCGCCTCGTCGCGGCCCACCACGACGAGCTTCATGTGGTCGTAGAGGATCTCGGCCGGCACGCCGCCGAGCGCGTGGAAGGCCCGGATGTGGCCGTCCATGAAGACCTCGAGCGTCGTGCGCTCCACGAACTCAACATAATCGGCCCGGCTGAAGCCCAGGACGAGGAGGAAGGCATAGATCGTCGTCGTCCGGCCCAAAGGTTCCTCGACCTGAAAGTCGGCCCAATCGGACTGCGCCTGGCGGCCGGGCTCGGTCTCGAACCTCGCGTAGGCCAGGCGGACCTTCCTCGCCTTGATCGTCCGGACGCGCCGCTTCACGGTGTCGTAGCCGCCAGTGTAGCCCTGGTTCTTCATCAGCTCGAAGACTTTCGTCGCCCGGTAGTCGTCCTCCTCGAGCCAGTCCTCGATCGCCTGGACGTAAGGCGCCAGGATCGACTCGCGCCGCGGTCCCTTGTGGTAGCGCGGGAGCTCCTTCCCCGCCAGATGCTTCCGGACGGTCTTGCGATGAAGGCCCGTCTCCCTCGCGATCGCCCGCAGGCTCTTGCCCTCCCTGCGCATGGCATTCAGCTCCATGTATACCTCCTTGGAGATCATCCGGTACCACCTCCTCTCGGTGAGGAGACGATACCATGTCCCTATCCCCTGGGTGGTACACTTTTCGTGCCCATTACTGGTACATTTTTACATGCCCATCGACAGCCCTGGGCGGACCAAACTCGCGGGTCAAAATAGAGCCAATTACCGGGATCCCTTCGTACGCAATCTGATGGCCTCGTTCAGGACGTCGAGGCAGAATTCTCTAAGCTCTCTTAAGAATGGAACCGCTACTCCCGCCAAGGCCTTTCGCCTCATCTCATATTCATGGGCCAGCTGACTATTCTCGCTAAATTGAAAGGGCAAGATTTTAACTAATCCTTCCACATATTCCGAATCCAGAACGTTCTTATGGGAATTAAGGGTCTCAAGAAATAGCCTTGGGTTTATACGAATGAGCATGCTTAAGGACACCCGAAGCTCCAATGTATCGATCCCCCCCGGAGAGATGTTATGCATGCGGAAGAGGGCTTCAGCGGCATATTCGTTGCCTGTCAATGCTTCGCGTTCGAGGATCGAATAACCGTATGATCGTTTAGCTCCGCCCCCTTTGAAGAATATCAGGTATTGGATTTTGTCTGTAACCCCCTTTTGTTCGTCGAGTGGGATCGAATCGCGAAAAGCCCTGCTGTTTTCCATGGACGGACATTTCACGAATTCCTCAAACGCGGTCTTCACGAATGCGGGAACCTCTTCGTAAGGTTCGCTCAAGGGCCAAATCAGAAGAGGAACCGATTCGATTTCTTCGATCTGTTCTTTTAAAATAGCCAGGCAATGATCTCGCCACGACGCCAGCCGATCGACTTTGACGCTGTCGAGAGCCTGGATTCTCATGCTGAGTTCATGAAGTTGCGCCTGGGTTGTCCAGAAAAGGTCTACCGGAAGACATGAAAGCAGTGCACTCATCTTTGAGAGATCAAGGTATCGCTTCGTCTCATTGAGAGCGTCCAGAAAGAGCCTGGGGTGAATCCGGATGAGCGCACTAAGGGACGCGCATAGTTTTGACGAATAGGGATATTCCGCGTACTGATGTAATCTCAGGGCTACACGAATAATATGCGGGTTACCCGCCCACAGCTCGTACTCGAATAGGGGATAGCGTTCCGGGCCTTTAAGTCCGTGCTCAATGAGGAACCTTCCTTCGCACAGATATCGGAAGGCCTCCTCTCGATATCCAAGGAATGCTCTGTTCGCTCTTGCCGGGACAGCCTTCAGGAATCTTCGGCTGTTCTCCAGAGACGGGCGAGCGATAAAATCGTCAATGGCCTTCTTGAGTACCAGCCAATCGGAGGCTTGTCCCTCCCGGCTCAGGAGACAGTTCGGGAAGGCCCCCAAGAGTACGATCGAGAAGACGAAAACCGAACAAAATCGCCTGAAGCAACCGATATTATGCATACCCGAGTCTCCTCATTACTGGCTCTGGCGCAGGACTGTATCAAGGCCCATGACCGTAATTGTGATTTCCAGTTTCCAATAAAAAATTTCCAACATCCAGCTCATATAGTCAAGATGTAGAAAGGACAACAAAGTAGAGTCCACGTAATTACGTTGATTCATTGATTCTTTGCCTAAGCTAATCATCTGGTCGTTGATGTATGACTCTAATTGGCTTAAGCGTAGAGCTGAGCCGAGCAATTCCTGTCTCGTCGCATCATATTGTGTTCCTATAATGAAGCAACCTGTTGTGCTTTCTCGATAATCTCCAACATGAATCCATACGTTGCGGTCTTCGATTCCTCTCCCGGATAACTTGAGCGCGAAACTGCCTTTGTACACGCGTGGCCTAGCGCAATAATCACCATCAGGGATGGCACTACCGCTCTTGCCATCCGTGAACAGAGGCTCCATCGTCGTTGCCCAGAACTTGCAATCATCCGAATACATTACCCCAAAAATCATTCCATCTTGGATATAATCCCTCCTTATTGTGAAATGGAGCGCATCTGCCCCGTCTGCATCAAGAAATGTTGCCGGATTATTCATACAGTACGCGTACAGATTCCAACGCTGAAGGCTGTAAGTGGCGGCGCCACCCGGAATCACCGGATCCACGCTCAGGAACCGATAGAGGCTCTTGTCGTAGTACCTGGCGCCGAAGTAATCGAGGTCCGACTCGGCGTCGCGGGGCTGGCCGGAGAACTTGAGCGACGGGTCGTAGGTCCCAACCCACGTCTTTTGAATCCCCCCATAGGGCTCGTGGGCCGCCGAATAGACGACCGACCCGGAGCTGTCGGTCACGATGCGGGTCGAGTTGATCTGGTCTGCGGCATAGTAGAGGAGCTGAGTCCCCGCGTGTCTGTACTCGG
>JAXDAV010000014.1:0-71327 GCA_034679465.1 Candidatus Aminicenantota bacterium
ATTATTCGCGGGCTTCCAGGCACCAATTCCAGGCCGACCTTCACCTGAAGATGACCGCAACGACTATACCAAAAATCAATTTTCATGCTTAGAGGGTGTCGCCCCGTCATGAGTAATTATTCACGAGTCGAGGCGGCTGCAGATGCGAGGCGTCAAAGGGTGAAGCTGTACTCCTGGTACTGCGAACCCTTTGCAACGAAGCAGATGCGGCCGGATCGGCTTGCCCGAAGGGTAAAAACGCCGGTCTTGGGTTTCTTGTCTTATGAGAAAACCGGCGTTTTTATGAATAGTCCAGGTTAGGAATTATAATGGAGTCATGGATAAGATCATTCGTATCAATCCTCTTCTCGAAGCCCTGCGGTCCAGGCCCGAGCGGGTCAACAAGGTCTTCGTCCAGGAGGAAAGGGGCCACGCCCGCATCGGCGAGGTCATCCGCGAGGCCAAGGCCAACGACGTGCCGGTCGTCTTCGTCCCGGTCCGCCGGCTGGACCAGGTCGCGCCCGGCCACCAGGGCGTCATGGCCGAGGTCTCCCCCAAAGGGTATGCGTCCCTCGAGGACATCCTGGCCCGCTCGCCCAAGCCCTTCGTCGTCCTGCTCGACGAGGTCGAGGACCCGCAGAACCTCGGGGCCATCGTCCGCAGCGCCGAGGGGGCCGGGGCCGACGGCCTCATCCTGCCCGAGCGTCGCTCGGCCGGCCTGACCGAGACGGTCGAGCAGGTCTCGGCCGGGGCCCTCGAGCACCTCCCGGTCGCCCGGGTCCCCAATCTCGTCCGGGCCATGGAGGAGCTCAAGGACAAGGGCCTCTGGCTCGTGGGGGCCGAGGGCTCGGGCGACGAGCCCTGGTACGCCTTCGACTACACCGGCCCCGTCGGCATCGTCCTGGGCTCCGAAGGAAAGGGCCTCAGGCCCCTCGTCCGCAAGACCTGCGACAAGGTCCTGGCCATTCCGCTCGCCGGCCGGGTCGGCTCCCTGAACGTGGCCGCGGCCGCCGCCGTCTTCTTCTTCGAGGTCGTCCGCCAGCGTTGCGGGGCCAAATTAGGCTAATGCTTACGCTGGACAGGGCGGGCGCGGATGAGGGACCGAGGGGAATCGCGGAGTGAGCATCAAGCGGCAATTTAGCCGCCATCGGGACGGAGACCTAAGAGCGGGCTCCGGACCGTGGCGGCGTGAAGAATTGCCGCGGCCGCCGACGGGCAGGCGGGGAGCATGACTTGACTTACCCCGGAGCCCTCCATAGAATAAGCCCAGGCCGTATCTTACTGAGAGAGCAGAGTATGGAAAGATCGCCGGAGTTTTACACCCTCGAAAAGGGCATCCTGTCCCTCAAGGAGCAGATCGACGCCCTGGCCGAGACCGACGACCTCGACAAGAAGGAGAGAATCGACGCCCTCCGGACCGAGATCGAAAAGGAGTGGGCCGAGATCCTGCCCCAGCTCTCGACCATCAACATCGTCCAGATCGCCCGCCACCCCAAACGCCCCTATACCCTGGATTACATCGCCTTCCTCTTCCAGGATTTCATGGAGATGCACGGCGACCGGCGCTTCGCCGACGATCCGGCCATCGTCGCCGGACTGGCCTTCTACAAGGGCCGGACCGTGGCCGTCATCGGCCACCAGAAGGGCCGGACGACCCGGGCCCGCATCGACCGGAACTTCGGCCAGGCCAACCCCGAAGGGTACCGCAAGGCCCTCCGGGTCATGCAGGAGGCCGAGAAATTCGGCTTCCCGGTCATCACCCTGATCGACACGCCCGGGGCCTACCCCGGCATCGGGGCCGAAGAGCGGGGCCAGGCCGAGGCCATCGCCTACAACCTGAAGACCATCGCCCGTCTGCGGACCCCGGTCATCAACGTCGTCATCGGCGAGGGCGGCAGCGGCGGCGGGCTCGGCATCGGCTTCGGCGACCAGTTGATGATGCTCGAGCACTCCTTCTATTCGGTCATCTCCCCGGAGGGCTGTGCGGCCATCGTCTGGAAGGACCAGAACGCCGTCGAGGAGGCCGCAGAGAACCTGGGCATCCGGGCCGCGACGCTCCTCGGGTTCGGCATCATCGACAAGATCATCCCCGAGCCGCCCGGCGGCGCCCACGTCGATCCCGAGCAGACCTTCAGGAACGTTGACAAGCACATCTACCAGGCCCTGAAGAAGCTCGAGACCAAGCCGGTCGAGGAGCTGCTCGAGGACCGCTACAGGAAGATCCGCAAGCTGGGGGTCATCGAAGAACGGTGACCGAGGACGCGTCCGCCAAGAAGGAGCTGGCCGCCATCAAGGGGACCCGGGACATTCTGCCCGGGGAGGTCGAGAAGTGGCAGGCCCTCGAGAGCCTAGCCCGTTCGACCTTCGAGCTCTACGGCTTCCGCGAGCTCCGGGCCCCGGTCTTCGAGGCCACCGAGCTGTTCGAAAAGGGGACCGGTTCGACCTCCGACGTCGTCACCAAGGAGATGTACACCTTCACCGACAAGGGCGGGCGGTCCCTGACCCTGCGGCCGGAATACACCCCCTCGGTCGTCCGGGCCATCATCGAGCACCGGCTCGATCTCGAGGGCGCGCCCATGCGCTATTACTATATGGGCCCGATGTTCCGCTACGACAAGCCCCAGAAGGGGCGTTACCGCCAGTTCCACCAGGTCGACATCGAGGTCTTCGGCGAGAAGGACGCCGCCGTCGACGCCGAGATCATCGAGATGGCCCACGCCCTGCTCGGCCGGCTCGGGGTCGCCGGGACCGAGACCCTGGTCAATTCGGTCGGGTGCCGCGCCTGCCGCCCGGCCTACGGCGCCGCCCTGCGGGAGGCCGCGGCCCAGCGCATGCCGGAGCTCTGCGTCGACTGCCGGAGGAAGGCCGAGACCAACCCGCTCCGGATCTTCGACTGCAAGATCGAGGCCTGCCGGGAGGCGGCCGCGACCTTCCCGAACATCCAGGACTTCCTCTGCCAGGACTGCCGGGAGCACTTCCGGAAGCTCCTTGCCTACCTTGAGATCCTGAAGATCCCCTGCCGGGTGGACCCGCGTCTCGTCCGTGGCCTGGACTATTACACCAAGACGACTTTCGAGATCGTCTCCGCGGGGCTCGGCGCCCAGAACGCCCTCGTCGGCGGCGGCCGCTACGACGACATGATGAAGGACTTCGGCGGCCCGGACATCTGCGGCACCGGCTTCGCCATGGGCATCGAGCGCGTGCTCTCGGTCTCCGCGATCGCCCCCGTCCCGAGGAAGCTCCTCTACGTCGCCTACCTCGGGGACGAGGCCAAGCGAGCCGGTCTGGAGCTGGCCGGGTTCTTCCGCGCCAGCGGCGTCGAGTGCCTGGTCGAATACAAGGACCGGGGCATGAAGGCCCACTTCGGCCGGGCCAACAAGCTCCAGGCCGCCTGGGTCCTCATCGTCGGCGAGAACGAGATGAAGGCCGGCCGCTTCGGGCTCAAGGACATGGGCTCCGGCCGCCAGCTCGAGGGCGAGCCCGACCGCCTCCTGGCTCTCATCCGGGAGAGATGACCGCCCGGAGACGCCCATGAACGCATCCGCCCAAGCCCTCAAGCCCCTGAAGCGGACCGACTACTGCGGCGCCCTGCGGGCCGCGGACGAGGGCCGCGAGGTCGTCCTCTGCGGCTGGGTCCACAAGACCCGGGACATGGGCCACCTCGTCTTCGTCGACCTGCGCGACCGCGAGGGCCTAGCCCAGGTCGTCTTCCAATCCGACCGGCCGGACCTGGCCGAGGAGGCCAAAAAGCTGCGTGGCGAGTTCGTGGTCGGGGTCCGGGGTCGGGTCCGCCGCCGCTCGTCGGTCAACAAGGACATCCCCACGGGCGAGGTCGAGGTCGAGGCGCTCGAGCTTCAGGTCCTGGCCGCCTCCAAGGTGCCGCCGTTCGTCGTCGCCGACCCGCCGCAGGCGTCGGAGGAGCTGCGCCTGAAGTACCGCTACCTCGACCTGCGCCGCCCCCGGATGCAGGGCCACCTCCGCCTCCGGCACGAGGCCGCGCTGGCCGTCCGCAACTACATGAGCCGGCACGGCTATCTCGAGATCGAGACGCCCATCCTGGCCAACCCCACGCCCGAAGGGGCGCGCGATTTCCTCGTCCCGAGCCGGATGTGTCACGGCCGGTTCTACGCCCTGCCCCAGTCGCCCCAGCAGTTCAAGCAGACCCTGATGGTGGCCGGCTGCGACCGCTATTTCCAGATCGTCCGCTGCTTCCGCGACGAGGCCCTGCGGGCCGACCGTCAGCTCGAGTTTACCCAGATCGACGTCGAAACGAGCTTCATCGACCGCGACGATTTTTTCGCCCTCAACGAGGGGCTCATGGAAGCCCTCTTCGCCCTCGTCGGCCGGAAGGTCGAACGGCCGTTCCCGCGCCTGCCCTACGCCGAGGCCATGGACAGGTTCGGCTCGGACAAGCCCGACCTGCGCGTGCCCCTCGAGATGCGCGACCTCACGGTCCTCGGCCGGGAGGGCTCTTCGGAGGTCCTCAGGGCCGTCGTTTCGACCGGCGGCGAGATCAAGGGCCTGCTCATCCCGGGCGCTGGGTCTCTCTCGCGCGGCCGGCTCGACAAGCTCGGCGAAACGGCCAAGACGCTCGGGGCCAAGGGACTCGTCTGGATCAGGAAGCAGGACGGCTGGAAGTCGTCGCTCAAGACGGCCGAGGCCGACTACGAGAAGACCTGGGAGATCCTGGGCGGCCGCGACGCCGACCTGGCCCTCCTCGTCGCCGGCCGGAGAGAGACGGCCCTCAAGGTCCTGGGCGAGATCCGCCGGACCTGGCCGATCGAAGACGCGGCGGGGCGCGACCGCCTCGCCTTCTGCTGGGTGACGGACTTCCCCCTCTTCGAATGGAGCGAGGAGGAGAAGCGCTTCGTCTCCATGCACCACCCCTTCACCTCGCCCCACGAGGACGACCTCGGCCTCCTCGAGAGCGCCCCGGACCGGGTGCGGGCCAAGGCCTACGACCTCGTCCTCAACGGCACCGAGGTCGGCGGCGGCTCCATCCGCATCCACGACATGGACATCCAGCGGCGCGTGTTCAAGGCGCTGGGGCTTTCCGACGAGGAGACCCAGGCGAAGTTCGGCTATTTCCTCGAGGCCCTGGGCTACGGCGCCCCTCCCCACGGCGGCATCGCCCACGGCTTCGACCGCCTGGTCATGTTCCTGGCGGGCGAGGACTCCATCCGCGAGGTCATCCCCTTCCCCAAGACGACCGGGGCTTTGGACCTCATGACCGGCTCGCCCTCGGCGGTCGATCCGCGCCAGCTCGACGAGCTCGGCCTGAAGATCAAGAACTGAGCCCTATCGATACCTCCCTGCCAAGGGAAGTGCGTTCCAGCCAGGTTGTTGACCCACTCGGCCCCGTTTCCGAAGACCACCTGACGCCGGGCCCGAGCCAAGCATCAATGGGGCGGGGGGCTTGATAAATACCGAACGGACGTTGGAGAGGATGGATAAATGAGTATTTTCAAATAGGCGAGAATATTTGGCGGCTTCTACGGTCTTTATGGTATGGAGGGTAAGAATGCGATTGTTACGGCTGGTTTTCTGGGCTATTTTAGTTGCTGAATTCTTCACTTTTTTCGGTCCTACTTACATCTCCGCTCAAGAATATTCAAAGCCACGCTTTTCTCTGAGTTTTTTTGGGCAGATAAGCTCGTTTGCCGTCGGCGATCCGAACAATGCTATTGATTCGTACAATCACAATTCTTATTTCGAATATCTAAGGACAAATCGCCCCGAATATATTTCAGGCGGCCTAGAAACGATACCCAGCTCCACGACGACCTTGGGAGTGGAATTCGGATATCAGCTGGCCACGCGCTGGACATGTGCAGTCGCTATGCTGGGGCCAGCTCGTCTTTCCAATGACAGCTCCATTACCTATTCAGTCGGCGGCGATCCGGGAGTACAAACAACGACCTTTTTCGAAAGACATGTTGTTGATGCTGATTTTTCAGTGCTCTTATTTGTTCGCTATTCCGTATTAATCAGTCGCCTTGTGAACATATCTGCCCTTGCTGGAGCGGGATATTATCCAGGGCAATACAAGCTCACGAGGGAAATCGATGTCCAATTTCCCCTGGGCGGCCATTCTCATGGAGTTGGCACTTTGGATTTAAGTCGTTCGTTTCCGATTGGTTTTCATGGCGGTCTCGAATTAAGCGCCAATCTGACAAGGAGGTTGGCCCTGATTGCCGGAGCGATATGGAGGGTCGCTAAGACTGGTCATTTGCAAGGAGTTGCTCAAGGAAATTCGAATTCATATGATGCAGAAGGCAATCTCTGGAATACAACGTCACGTCAATTCTCGGGAATTCTCTATTCTTATTTCGCAGATGATCTTCTTATTGGCGCACGGTACGAAAAATTGGAGTTAAGCCCGATACGACCGAAAGAGGGCGGCATTGATTTCATAAGTGACATAAGAAAAGCGAATCTCGACCTGAGTGGTTATTCTATCTTAATTGGATTAAGGATCAGGCTGTTCTAATGGGGCTTCAAGGCAATTATTGTCTGGGAGAATATGAGGAGGAAAAATGTTTAAACACGTTAAGTTATTGGGTGTGCTTTCATTCGCTTTTGTAGCTATCTCTCTTCTTGTCGGGGGAACAAACAATTCCGGTCAAGAAAGCTCGATTTCATCAGTAGAGGCAGTTCCAAACGAAATCCTCATTAAGTTCAGTCCTGCTATTAGCGCGGCTCTTGTCCGCCAGAAACTCGAATCCATCCCAGGAAGCATCATTAGCTATCTAGGCAGAGAAATAGCAGCAAGCGCGTGGACTGGATCCAATGAAGACGAAAGATCGTTTTTGGGAGAGCCACGTCTATTCCACATTAGGATTCCGGCGTCGATTGGAGCAGAGCATGTCCTCTCTTATGTCCGCTCAGACCCATGGGTCGAATATGCAGAGATGAATCTTAAAGTGCACATTGACGTTATCCCGACCGATACATACTTCTCTTCGCTTTGGGGACTCAACAATGAGGGCGACCAAGGGGGAACGATAGACGCGGATATTGATGGCCCTGAGACATGGGAAATCAATACAGGCAGTTCTGATGTTGTTATAGCAATTATTGATACCGGGGTAGACTATACTCATGTGGACCTCAATGCCAATATATGGACGAACCCCTCGGAATCAGGAGCATATAAGACCGACGGGATTGATAATGATGGAAATGGATACAAAGATGATTGGGTGGGCTGGGATTTTCATCAAGACCAGGGTTATCCGCCACCCTATCATGAAGATAATGACCCGATGGATGATGACAGCGACTATCTTCAACAAGGTCGTTTTGAACGTTATCACGGGACACACGTTGCAGGCATCGCTGGGGCAGAGGGAAACAACGGCGTTGGGGTCACGGGCGTCTGCTGGAATGTTAAATTAATGGCGCTTAAAATATTCGATTGGAGAGGCAATTCCGATTTGGCAGATGCAATTCGTGCGATCGATTACGCAGTCGCGGCTGGAGCCGACATCATAAATGCTAGTTGGCGAATAACCGCATATTCAGCTTCGCTTCTCTCGGCGATAGACAGGGCAAGAGCCGGCGGCATCTTATTTGTTGCCTCGGCAGGCAATTCATCTTTAAACACCGATATTTACGCCCAATATCCCTCTTGTTACGATTTGGACAACATTATTTCCGTTTTGTCTACCGACTATAATGACTTGTTGTCTGGTTTCTCAAATTATGGCCCATATTCGGTTGATTTAGGAGCGCCAGGGGGAACAGACACTTCCCAAGCATCATATAATATTCTTAGCACTAAACGGGGCAACAACTATCAATTTCATGCCGGCACGTCTATGGCGGCTCCATATGTCTCCGGCATGGCTGCGCTTCTCTGGAGTCAAAGACCTGGGCTAAGTTGGTGGGAAAACAAGACCATTCTGCTTAAAAGCGTGAATAGCCTTGGCTCATTACTTGGAAAAGCCCAATCGCACGGAAGACTAAACGCTTATAATGCCCTTATGTATCCGACTCCTGTCTTGCCCGCCGCACCATCCGATCTTGATGCTCAAGTATATCCAGGGGAGTTCGGGTATGATATTGAACTAACCTGGCTCGACAATTCGAATAATGAATCTGGTTTTATTATTTATAGAAAGTCGGGAAATGCTTTCTGGGAAATAGACAGAACCGGCCCAAACGTAACTTCATACTGGGACCGTGACCTTCCTGGGGGATACTGGTATTATTACGTTCGTTCCTATCGGCCAGACGGAGAGTCTACGAAGACTCTAATAGCTGCCGCGAAGGCATATGGTTCATCGTCGTCCAATCATTAACAAGAGCAATAAATAACGGTTCTCTTCAAGCATCAGTCTTCGAGGTGGATTCCGCTTTTCCTCAATCTATGCTTCAAGCTTCTAAGGCTCCTGTAATAGACGCTGTGCGTCTTCCCTAGAGACCATTTATTGATTTGAGCGATTTGAACAAACGTGAAACCGTCCAAGCGAAGCTTGATGACAATCTGAGCCGGATCGCTGAGGCCGTCAAGCGCCTCTGCGAGGACGCTCTTCAAGGAGAGATCGGCCTCCAGGATGCCGCCGTTGGTGATGTCGGCGGGGATAAGGCCCTCTCTTCCCATCTCCAAGGCTTTGTGTTCCTTGTTGATCTTATTAATCTCGTTGTAATATACGGATTTGATTATCTTCTTGACGTAGGCATCGAAATAACTGACGTTATGCCGACCACCTTCCTTAAGAGCCTTCCAGATCCTTATGCGGATTTCCTGGAGAAGATCGTCTCGTTCTAAGCCGTGCTTTTCAGGTCCCAGGGCGTTAACCTTAGAGAGAAGATAGGAAGATAGCCCCATGATGAGCTTCTCGAGTCGACCGTCCGCAACAACCCTGTCCCGCATGGCCCCCTGTGACTGGTAAATTATAACATAGGAATAATGGATAGCCAGCCCTCCCCAGAAAATATCGGTATCCTTTTTGAATACTGTTAGTTATAAGCTTTTGCCTGGCCGGCGAGGACTCCATCCGCGAGGTCATCCCCTTCCCCAAGACGACCGGGGCCCTCGACCTCATGACCGGCTCGCCCTCGGCGGTCGATCCGCGCCAGCTCGACGAGCTCGGCCTGAAGATCAAGAACTGAGCCCTCGGCTGGCATCGATAGCCATGATGGTCCGGAAAGTGGTATAATCGGCCTGATGAAAAAAGGGGAAAACATCCCTCCGGGGCTTTTTTGGGACACCGATACGTCCCGCCTGGATCTTCAACAAAACAAGGAATATATCATCGAGCGCGTTCTGGAGCTTGGTGATGAAAAAGCCGTGAGCTGGCTTGTTTCGCGCTACCCCCGAAGCGAGATCAAGAAGGTCCTGGGCTCGAGCCGAAGGATCTCCCGGAAGAGCGCCAACTACTGGTCCCTCGTGCTGAGATAGAGGTCATGTTCAAGGCCGTAATGAGTCCTCAGGCCGAACGGACTCTCCGGTGTCTCTCGAAAGAGGACGCGGACAAAGAACCCGGGCCGGATATGCTCGTGGACTTCTCCTGGGCCGAGACGAAGCGCTTTTTCGTGGCCAGCGTCGGCGCCATGATTCGCGTCTGATAGAAGATAGGAAGGCGGGTGGCGGTGACCAGGATCAGCGTCCCTTGGTACCCCCACGCCGGCACCTGGGGCCGCTGAAGGGGCCATTCTAGCTTGGCTGTAGAGGGGGACATTATTGTTTTGCCGTCATAGGAAAAGCACTTGACGTTTACAGGATATTTTTTATGATGGGATAGGAGCGGGGACCAATGGGATACAAAAAAGGTCGGCTCGACAGTCTCGTTGACGGGACCTTCAGTATAGTAGAAGAATTCGGGGGGTGTTTGCTGAAGATCGGGGTCCTCGCCTTTTGGGCTTTTTTAGCCCTGATACTAGGCGCAATGGCCTTTTCTTGGATCCGGGAAAACTGGCATGATGTGCCTATTGCCGCCGTTATATTTTCGGTATCCGTATTCGTTCTTGTTGTTGCATTCCTTCTCATCGCATTCGAGAACCGATCTGGCCTGAAGGGCGAAAGGATACGGAAGAAGCGAAAGCGGGTTATAACCTTTGAGCGAGATATCAAGGGCCGTTTTCTTCCCCGTCAGAGGCCTTAGCCCAAGTTCGCCCGTTATGGCCGGCGGGTTTCGGCCGCGAAGGCGCCGGGTATCGCCAGAAGGGCGAAGATGAAGGTCTTCCAGAGGACGGCCAGAGCCGGGGCGCTGTTCACGGCAACCGCTCCGACCGTCGCGTCCAGGCCGGGGAATGACGGCGATAGGAAGGCGTTGACGAGGCCGTAGACGAGCCCGGCCAGGGCCCCGGCGGCGATCCCGGCGACGACGCGCTTGCCCATCGTCTTCCGCCAGGACCACAAGGACGCGAGGAACCCCGCGGCGATCGGCGCCAGGAAGACCGCCCACCAGATATCGCCGAGGGCCGGGACGCGACCGGCGGCGCGGACGAAGAAAAAATCGGCCAGGCCCGTGAAGGCCGCCCCGGCCAACCCCGCCGCCGGGACCGCCCACCACCGCGGATGCTTCGCGGCGGCGAGCCCGTCGCGCTCCTTGATCCTGACCCCGAGGCTCAGCGGATAATTGTAAAAGGCGTCGAAGACGGCGTGCTCGAGCCAGGCACCCCGCTCGCCGAAGATCGGGACGACGTGGACGGCTTCGGTGGCCCAATGTCCGGCCATGAACCGGGCCAGCTCGGGGAAGCGGTAGGCCATCTGCAGGGGAAAGGCCAGGTAGCCGATGATCTTGAAGAAACTGACGGGCAAGGCCAGCCGGTAATCCTTGAGGTTCCGCTCGCGGACACAGAGCCCCAGGACATAGAAGCCGCGGACGAGCGAGCCCGGCGAGACCGGGAGCAGGTTGAACGCGGCGATGATGACCGCGGCCCGGGCCGTCGCCTCGGCCCAGCCGAACTCGGGGTGCCCCAGGATGTAGATCACGGCGATCGTCAGGAACACCGCCTCCGAGATGAAGAGCGTGGCCAGATGGACGGCCAGGCTCTTCAGGTACTTCTGGATGTAGGGCTCGTCGACCTGGGCCAGGATGCGGGCCGCGTCGGCGTCGCTGAGCATGCGGTTCTTGCGGCCGTCCTCGATCATGTCGCGCAGCCACTGCTCCCGGACGGCGGGCTTGAAGTAGAGCTGGACCGGCCTGACGAACATGAGGCGCAGTCGTTCCTTGAAATAGGCCTTGTCCGTCAGGAAGCGGTGGAATCCGGCGGGCAGGAAGGCGAGCGGCCGGTTGAGGACGTAGAGCCCGGGCCTCGCGGCGATGGCCAGGGCGCGTCTCTCGCTCACCCGTCCCGACCTGTGCCAGCCCGAAAGCTTCTCGGCGACATGGCCCCGGAAGGCGCGACCGAAATAGCCGGGCTCCCTGAACAGGGCTCGAACATGGCGGCGGATGTCTCCCCTGCCCCAGAGCTTGCGGATGAACGGTCCGAGGAGCGGCAGGAGCCAAAGGACCCAGAGCCCGATCGACCGGCCCGGAAACTTCAGCAGAAAGAGGATCGGGGTCAGGACGGGCAGGAGCCCGAGCAGAACGAACCCGAGCGAGGCCAAGCCGCTCCCGCGGAGAGTCGCGATCGCCGCCGGATCGGCCATGCGGCGGATCTCCCAGCTCCGGACCCACGCGGCCCGGATCGCCGTCCAGAGCAGCGGCTTCACGACGAGCTTGAGGTGATGGTGGGTGACGTCGATGAGCGAATCGCGATAGGCCCTCTCGGCGCTCTTGAGCGCTCCGAGCGCCCCCTCCAGGCCGGCGAACAGGCCGGCGTTCGCTTCGACGTAGGATTCGAGCGCCGCGACGTCCCCCCGGTCGAACTGGACGAGACGGCCCCGCCCGATGCCCTGGGCGATGAGCTTGAAGTCCGCGGGGCACTGCGGCAGGAACGGCAGGAGGGCCATGCCGGCCCGGAAGTCGACGGCCACAAGCCCGCGCTCGGGATCGCCGTCCGCTTCCGTCCGCTTGAGGGCGTTCGGCTGGCTCTTCATCGTCCACCACTCGTATTGGCGGGCGATCTCGTGGGCCCCCATGTCGTGCATGAGGCCGACCAGGTCGCGCATGAAAGTCCTCTTGGCCCGGTACTCCGGCGAGCCGAGGCCCTCGTCCGGCTTCCCGGGCTTCCAGGCGAGCCGCTCGAAAAGGTTGTCGTCGACCTCGTAGCGCCAGAGCCGGCCGTCCACCCACTCGCTGATCTCGCCGCAGCTGCCGAGGACGGGATCGACGAGGGTCGCCAGGACGTCGACGACCGCCCGCTCCGTGCCGAACCACGAGCCGGCGGCCCGGCGGATGAGCTTCTGCCACAGCGCGCCGGCCCGGGCCGCGGCGGGATTGACCTGGGGCGCGAACGGCCCCTGGAAGCCGATCCCGTAGAAGGCGTTGCGCACGGCCCGCCCGAAGCCCGAGACCGGGACGAGAACCTTGAGGGCATACGCCCGGCCGGGCTCGAGCCCCACGACCGGACCGCCGGCCGCGCGGACGTCGAGGACCCGAACGCGATAAACCTGCCCGGCGAAACCGCCCCCGACATATCGCTCGACCTCGAGCCGGACCCGCCCCTCCCGCTCCGGCCAGACGCCCCGGACATCGTATTCGAGGACCTGGCCCGCCTCGTATCTCCTGACGCGCATCGGGCGGTGGAGCGATTGGGCCCGGACCAGGGCCTCGAGCTCGCGGACGGCGGCGACAGAGTAGGGATTGTCCTTCATGGTCGTTTAGTCGCGCGAGAGAAGCCGTTATCGATGGACTATCGGGCTATTTGATCTCCTGTCCCGTCATGGGATCGGTCAGCGCGATCCGGCGGACCTTCCCGAGCTTGTCGAGCGGGCCGGCCCACTTGTCGCCGCCCTGGTTGCAGGGCTCGAAATCGCCGACGATCAGGATGGCGGCCTTGTCCGGCCGGATGTACTTCCGGGCCACTTCCTGGACCCGGGCCTTGGTGACGGCCTGGATTTTCGACCGGTAGGTCTTGTAATAGTCCAGGGGCTTGCCGGTCAACTCCAGGTTGGCGAAGTTCATCATCGTCGTCTGCGCGGACTGGAAGCTGTCGGCGAAGCTCTCGAGGTAGTAGTTGACGGCCGTCTCCATCTCGGCGTCCGAGACGGGCTCTTCGCGGATGCGGTCGAACTCGGCCTGGATGAGAGAGATCGCATAGCCGACCGTGGACGACTTCGTCTGGACGTAGCCGGCAAACGTGCCCGGCAGGCCCCAGCGGGTGGTGAAGCGGGAGCCCTGGTTGTAGGACAGGCCCTCGTCCGAGCGGACCTTGGTCGTGATCCGCGAGGTGAAGCTGCCGCCGCCAAGGATGAAGTTCATGACCTGGACCGCGAAGTAGTCGGGGTTCGTGTCCTCGAGCCCGAGGTGGCCGAGGCTGATGTAGCCCTGGTTGATGGCCTGCTGGACGAAGTAGACGCCCGGCTCCGGCGCCGGGAAGGCCTTCGGCAGGGCCGGAAAGTCCGGCAGGCCGCCCTTCCAGCCGGCGGCCAGCTTTTCGATCTTGGCCTTGAGCGCGGCCTTGGCGAAATCGCCGGAAACGGCCAGGATGACGTTCCGCGGCGAGAAGTACCTGGCGTGGAAGGCCTTGAGGTCGGCCGCAGTGACGCCTTCGTAGATGGCCTTGGTCGGCTGCCAGGTCACGGCATTGTCGCCGTAGAGGAGCCTATCGTATTCGCGGCTGAGCACGGCGCTCGGCTGGTCGTTGGCCTGGCGCAGCTGTTCGACGAAGCGGGCCTTGGCCAGCTTCAGCGGTTCTTCCCGGAACGCGGGATTCCGGAGGACGTCGAAGAACAGGGCCAGGCCCTCGTCGAGGTCCTTGGCCAGGACCGACAGGCTCAGCACGGCGGTCCGTTCGGAGACCATGAAATTGAGCGAGCCGCCCAGGAAATCGACGCGCTCCTCGATGACCGAGCCTTCGCGGGTCGCCGTGCCGCCCTTGATGAGCTGGTCGCCGAGGATCCGGCCGAGGCCGGTCTTGTCCTTGGGGACGTAGAGCTCGCCGCCGTTGACGAGCGCGGCAATGTTGAAGAGCGGCAGGTCGCGGGCCTCCTGGACGTAGGCGCGCAGGCCGCCGGCATAGACGGTCCGGAAGGCCTTCGGGTCCGGCGGCTCGTACCGGAGGGCCGGATAGGTCAGCTCGGAGGGGTGCTTGGCCTGGGCGAGCCCCAGTCCGGCGCAGAGGGCCGTGAGGGCCAGGATGGCGATGATCGTTCTTTTCATGGCGTCCTCCTTACCGGCCCGACTTCCGGGTGTAGATCGCGGCCAGGCTGTTGTCCTTGACGAAATACTTGGCGGCGACGCGCTTGATGTCGTCGTTGCCGACTCGCTTGAGGGCGTCGAGGTCGGTCAGGATGGACCGCCAGCCCCGCATGAGCTCGGCCCGGCCGACCCGCGAGGCCAGCCCGGCGGAGCTGTCGAGGCTGCGGACGAACATGGCCTCGCTCCGGTTCTTGGCCTTCTGGAGCTCCTCTTCCGTCAGTCCGTCCTCCTTGACCTTGTCGATCTCGACCCAGATCTCCTTCTCCAGGTCCTCGGGCTTGACGCCCTTGTCGAGCCGGGGTGTGGCGTTGAAGGAGAACGCCCCGACGTACCACTGGGCCCGGCTCGAGGCCGAGGCGCTGACGGCCAGCTGTTTGTCGCGGACGAGGGTCTTGTAGAGGCGGCCCGTCCCGCCGCCCCCGCCCATGCCGCCGCGGAAGCCGCCCCCGCCCGACCCGAGCGTGGCGGCCAGGACCGACAGGGCCGGCGCGTCCGCGTGCCCGTCGGGCGGCGTGTGGAACATCATCTGGAAGCTCGTCGGCGCCGGGCCCTCGCCGTAGAGACGCTTCTCGCAGTACTGGGCCGGCACGCCCGTGCGGATGGGCTCGAGCTCCGGGCCCTTGGGGATGCGGCCGAAATACGTCTCGGCCATGGCCGCGATCGCCGCGGGATCGAACGCGCCGACATAGATGGCCACGGCGTTGTTGGGGACGTAGTAGGTGTCGTGGAAGTCGATGAGGTCCTGTTTGGTCACCTTCCTCAGGTCGTCCATCCAGCCGATGACGTCCCAGTGATAGGGCGAGGCCGTGTAGAAGGCGGCCTGGACCTGCTCGCTGAAGAAGTAGCCGGGCCGGTTTTCGCTCAGCCGGCGCTCCTCCATGATGACGTTCTTCTCGGAGTAGAACTCCCGGAACCGGGCGTTCATCATCCGGTCGGATTCCATGAGCATCTGGAGCTCGACCTTGTTCGAGGGCAGGGTGACGTAATAGCCGGTCGTCTCCTGGCTGGTCGAGGCGTTGAGGCCGGTCCCGCCGTTCTTCATGTACCGGGTCCAGAGGTCGTCCTTGATGATGAAAGCCTTCTGGGCCGCGACCTGATCGTCGACCTCTTTCTGCCAGGCGGCGATCAGGGCCGCGTCGCCGTCGGTCTTCCAGTACTTCTCCCGGTAGATCCGGCCCATGATCTCGTCGATCCGGGCGTCGATCTTGGATTCGGCGGCGTAGTCCGTGACGCCCATGACCTCGGTGCCCTTGAACATCAGGTGCTCGTGGAAGTGGGCGCTGCCGGTGATGCCGGGCCGCTCGTTGATCGAGCCGACCTTGAAATAGATGTGGCAGACGACCCGGGGCAGGCCCGGTTTGGGGATCATCAGGATCTTCATGCCGTTCGCCAGGACGCGCTCCTGGACGTCCAGGGTCACGTCCGCGGCCCCGGCGAGCGCCGTTAGGACGACGGCCGCCGCGGCGAGTGCGAGGATGCGCTTGTTCATCTCCGACTCCTCCTTGGGTTTGATGGGGCTTACATATATCTCTTAAATTTCGGGGTCTTCTTCAAGGCCTCGACGACGTCCTTGACCTTCTGGTCGCTCGCCGCGTCGCAGACGAGCAGGGCGTCGCCGGCCTGGACGACGATGAGGTCGCGGACGCCGACGAGCGCGGTCAGCCGGCCCGGGTTCCAGACGACGCAGTCCGAGGCCCCCAGGGCCAGGGTCTCGCCGCGCGAAGCGTTGCCCGCCCCGTCCCGGGGCCAGACGCCGGCGAGGACCGACCAGGCCCCGACGTCCGACCAGCCGAAATCGCCGTCGGCGACGAGGACCCCGTCCGCCTTCTCCATGAGCGCGTAGTCGATGGACATGGCCGGAACCCGCCGGAAAGCGCGCTTCAGCCCGGCGGCGCTCCCCGATCTCAGGGCGGCCACGATCGCCGCCCAGCCGGGCCTGAGCTCGGGGGCGAAGAGATCGAGCTTCTGGGCGAAGACGCCGGCCCGCCACAGGAACATCCCCGAATTCCAGGCATGGTCCCCGGCGGCGATGTACTCGGCCGCGCGGACGGCGTCCGGTTTTTCCTTGAAGCTCAGGGCGGGATAGAAGACCGTGCCGGCGATCTTCCGGCCCGCTCCCCGATTGTGGCGGATGTAGCCGTAGCCGGTGGCCGGGAAGGCCGGGGGGATGCCGAAGGTGACGAGCGCGCTCTCGCGGGCCGCGGCCTCGACCGCGGCCCCGAGCCGTTTGAGAAAGGCGGCCGTGTCGCCGATGAGGTGGTCGGCCGGCAGGACGACGACGACGGCCTCGGGGTTCTCGAGCCAGACGCGCGCGGTCGCCAACATCAGGGCCGGGGCGGTGTTCCGCGCCTCCGGCTCGACCAGGAAGCACTCCTTGGGCAGTCGGGGCAGGAGCCTGCGGGCCTGGCGGGTCTGGGCGGCGTCGGCGACGAGCGTCGTCTTTCGGGCCGGGATGAGGGGCCGGATGCGCCGGACGGTCTCGAGGAGCATCGGGTCGGGGCCGGCGATGCGGAGAAACTGCTTCGGCTTGGACGCCCGGCCGAGGGGCCAGAACCTCGTCCCCCGCCCGCCGGCCAGGATGACGGCCCGGACGTCGCGGCGCTTCATGGCGCGCCGAGCCTGTTGATGACTTGCTGGAGGAGCTCCCGGACCTCCTTCTGGATCGCGGCCAGGCCGGCCTCGGTGTCGGCCTCGAAGCGCAGGACGATGACCGCCTGGGTGTTCGAGGCCCGGACGAGGCCCCAGCCGCCGGGAAAGACGGCCCGCACGCCGTCGATGTCGATGACCGGATAGCGGGCGGCCAGGGCCCGGCGGACCTCGTCGACGATCTTGAACTTGACCTCGTCGGAGGCGTAGATGCGGATCTCGGGGGTGGCGAACGTCCTGGGCAGGCCGGCCATCATCGCCGAGAGCCGGTCCTTCGAGCGCGACAGGATCTCGACGAGACGGGCCGAGGCGTAGATCGCGTCGTCGAACCCGAACCAGCGGTCGTTGAAGAAGATGTGGCCGCTCATCTCACCGGCCAGCGGGGCGTTCTCTTCCTTGATCTTTTTCTTGATCAGCGAGTGGCCGGTGCGCCACATGATCGGCCGGCCGCCGAGCTTCTCGATCTCCTCGTAGAGGACCTTGGAGGCCTTGACCTCGGAGATGACCGCCGCGCCCGGCCGCGAGGGCAGGAGGTCGCGGGCGAAGACGATGAGCAGCTGGTCGCCCCAGAGGATCGTCCCCGCGTCGTCGACGACCCCGATCCGGTCGGCGTCGCCGTCGTAGGCGATGCCGAGCTCGGCGCCGGTCGCGCGGACCTTGGCGACCAGGGCGGCCATCGCCTCCGGCAAAGTCGGGTCCGGGTGGTGGTTCGGGAACCGGCCGTCCGGCTCGCAGAAGATGTCGATGACCTCGGCCCCCAGCCTCTTGAAGAGCGGCACCGCGACCGCGCCGCCCGTGCCGTTGCCGGCGTCGAGGACGACCTTGACCGGCCTTTCCAAGCGCACGTTCCCGACGACGTAGTCCAGGTATTCGCCGACGATGTCCAGCGGCCGGACGCGGCCCCGGCCGCGCGGGAAGACGCCCTTGCGGACGATCTCGTAGAGGGCCTGGATCGTCTTGCCGTAGAGCGTCTCTTCGCCGGACATCATTTTGAAGCCGTTGTGCTCCGGCGGGTTGTGCGAACCGGTGACCATGACGCCGGCCGGCATCTTCTTGTGAAAGACGGAAAAGTAGAGGAGCGGCGTGGGCACGACGCCGAGGTCGGCGACGTCGCATCCGGTGGCCAGGAGGCCGCGGATGAGGGCCTGGGCATAGGCCGGCGAGCTCAGCCGGACGTCCCGTCCGACGGCGACGTCGCTCTGGCCGCGGCCGAGAAAGAAGGTGCCCATGGCCCGACCGAGGAGCTCGACCGCCTGGTCGTCGAGGTCCTGGCCGGCGACGCCGCGGATGTCGTATTCCCTGAAGATCTTCGGGTTGATGTCCAAGCCGCCCTCCTCTCAGGTCCGCCGCAAGCTCTTTATGATGTTCGCCTTCGCCCTTCCCTCCCGGCGCCGGCGGGCGTAGCTCGCACCGATGAAGGCCTTGAAGAGAGGGTGCGGGGCGAGAGGCTTGGACTTGAATTCGGGGTGGAACTGGCAGCCCACGAACCAGGGATGGCCGGGGACCTCGACGATCTCGACGAGGCCGTAGTCCGGATTGACCCCGGAGAAGATCATGCCCGCGTCGGCCAGGGCGTCCATGTAGCTCGGATTGAACTCGTAGCGGTGGCGGTGCCGCTCCGCGATGTGGAGGGCCCGATAGGCCTTGTGCGCGAGGGACCCGCTCTTGAGATCGCAGCGGAACCGGCCGAGCCGCATGGTCCCGCCGATATCGCAGTCCAGGGCCAGCTCGCGCCAGCGGACGATGACCTTGTGCGGCGCGTCGGGCGCGAACTCCGTGCTGTTCGCCTTTTTCAGGCCGGCCAGAGAGCGGGCGTATTCGATCGAGGCGCACTGCATGCCCAGGCAGATCCCGAAGAACGGGACCTTGCCCTCCCGGGCGAACGTGACCGCCCGGATCTTGCCCTCGATGCCTCTCTTGCCGAAGCCGCCGGGGACGAGGATCCCGTCCTTCGCTCCCAGGATCGCGGCCGGGTCGCCCTTTTCCAGGGCCTCGGCCTCGATCCAGTCGATCTTGACGCGGAGCCTGTTGGCCAGACCGCCGTGGATGAGGGCCTGGTTCAGGCTCATGTAGGCGTCGTGCAGTCCGGCGTATTTCCCGACCAGGGCGATCTCGACGACGTCCCGGGGATGCTCGAGGCGGTCGACCATGGCCTCCCACGCGGCCAGATTCTTCTTCCGGCGCGGCAGGCGGAGCATCCCGAGGATGGTCGCATCGAGGCCCTGCCCGGCGTAATTCAGCGGGATCGCGTAGATCGTATCGACGTCGCGCGCCGTGACGACCGCATCGACCGGGACGTTCGTGAACAGCGCGATCTTGGACTTGATGTCGGCCCCGAGGTCGCGCGTGGTGCGGCAGAGCAGGATGTCCGGCTGGATGCCGATCGCCCGGAGCTCCTTGACGCTGTGCTGGGTCGGCTTGGTCTTGAGCTCGCCCGAGATGCCGACGAAGGGAACGAGGGTGAGGTGGATGAAGAGCGTCCGGCCGGCGCCGAGCGCGAGCCGCATCTGGCGGATGGCCTCGAGGAAGGGCTGGCTCTCGATGTCGCCGACGGTCCCGCCTATCTCACAGATTACAATATCGTTAGAGTCGGCGACGGCTTCGACGGCGGACTTGATCATGTCCGTCACGTGGGGGATCACCTGGACGGTCTTGCCGAGATACTCGCCCTTGCGCTCCTTGCGGATGATCGATTCGTAGATCTTGCCGGCCGTCCAGTTGTGGGCCCGGGTCGTCTTGGCCGAGGTGAAGCGCTCGTAGTGGCCGAGGTCGAGATCGGTCTCCGCGCCGTCGTCCGTGACATAGACCTCGCCGTGCTGGAACGGGCTCATCGTGCCCGGATCGACGTTGAGGTAGGGGTCGAGCTTCAGGATGGTGATGCGATAGCCGTGGCTTTCGAGGAGGCGGCCGATCGAGGCGGCGGCAATGCCCTTGCCGAGGCCGGAAATGACGCCCCCGGTGATAAAGATGTACTTGGTCATTCAGGCACCCTCGGGAAATACCCCCCGATTATATCCCTCGGGCGTTCCGCACTCAAGCGGAGAAAGACTCAGGCGCCGGCCGGTTCCTGGGGCGCCGGAGCGCCGGGCCGCGGGGCGCCCTTGGTCTGGCAGGTCGCTTCGAGATAGGCGCCTTCCTCGACGACCAGCGTGGGCGTGAGGAGCGTCCCGAAGACCCGGCCCTTGTCATGCACCTCGATCCGCTCGCTCGCCTGCAGGGTGCCGCGGATCTCGCCGTTGATGACGAGCTGACCGACCTTGACGTCGGCTTCGACCTTGCCGCGCTCGCCGACGACGAGGAGGGAGTCCGAGGTGATCGTGCCCTTGAACGTCCCTTCGATCCGGAACGAGCCCTTGAAGGTCAGGTCGCCCTTGAACTCCGACTCCATGTCGATGAGGCCGGCCAGCTTCGTTTCGTTCAGCTCACGGGGCTTGTCTTTCATGCGCTTGCTCCTTTGATCCTGTCGTAGATTCGGTTCAGGTCGTCGAGAGAGAAATAGTAGATCTTGAGGACGCCCTTGTTCCGGCTGCCGGCGACGAGGACTTTCGTCCCCAGGAGCTTGAGCATCTCCTCCTGGAGGGCGTGAAGGTCCGGGTCGGCCAAGCTTCGCTGGGTCCGGGGCGCCTTTTTCTTGAGGCGGTTGACCAGGGACTCGGTGTTCCGGACCGACAACCCTCTGTCGATGACCTGTTTACAGCAGTAGAGCTGGGTCGCCGCGTCCTCGAGGGCCAGGAGGGCCCGGGCGTGCCCCATCGAGATCTGGCCGTCATTCAGCCGGTCCTGGATCTCCCGGGGCAGCTTGAGGAGGCGGAGATAGTTCGTGACCGAGCTCCGGTCCTTGCCCACCTTGTCGGCGAGCTCATGCTGGGCATAGCCGAGGTCGTCGATGAGCCTCTGATAAGCGAGGGCGATCTCCAGGGCGTTGAGCTCTTCCCTGTGGATGTTCTCGATGAGCGACACCTCGAGCTGCTTCTCCTTGGGGATGTTCCGGATGAGCACGGGGACCTTGTGCAGGCCGGCTTTCCGGGCGGCCCGCCAGCGTCGTTCCCCGACGATGATCTGATAATGGTCGTCCTCGGGGGTGACGATGATCGGCTGCACGATGCCCGTCTCCTTAATCGATTGAGCCAGCTCCTCGATCGTTTGGTCGTCGAACTTCATCCGCGGTTGAAAGGGGTTCGGCTTGACGTCCTCGATGTCGAGCTCGGCGAACCGTTCGTCTTTCAGGATGCTGAACTCGTCCGGGATGAAGGCTCCCAGACCTTTTCCCAAGGCTTTCTTGCTCATCGGCGAATGATCTCCTCGGCGAGATTGAGGTAGGCCTCCGCCCCTCTGGACTTGATGTCGTAGAGGACGATGGGCCGACCGAAGCTCGGGGCCTCGGCCAGGCGGATACTGCGGGGGACAACAGACTCAAACATTATATTTTTCAATGACTTACGTATCTCTTCGGCGACCTGCTTGGAGAGATTGGTCCGCTCGTCGTACATGGTCAGCAGGATGCCTTCGATGGCCAGCTTGGGGTTGAAATAGGTCCGGACGGTCTCCAGGGTCTGGAAGAGATCGGGGATCCCTTCCATGCAAAAGAACTCCGTTTGGACCGGGATGACCAGGGAATCGGCGGCCGACAGGGCATTGAGCGTCAGGAACCCGAGTGAAGGCGGGCAGTCGATGACGATGAAATTGAAGAACCGCCGGGCTTTCTCGACCGCCGCGGTGAGGCGCTTTTCTCTATGCTCTTCGCGGTAGAGCTCAGCTTCGACGCCGGAGAGCTCCGGCGAGCAGGGACAGATGTAGAAGTTCTCGAGCTCGGTCCCCAGGACGCAATCCATGAGGTCACGGCCATTCATCATGGCCTGATAGATCCCCTTGCCGGCTTCCTTGGGTTTCGCCAGGCCGAGGGTTGACATGCCCTGGGGATCGAGATCGATGAGGAGCGTCCTTCGGTTCTTGAGGGCGAGGCAGGCGGAGAGATTGATAGCGGTCGTCGTCTTCCCGACGCCGCCCTTCTGGTTCGCTACGGCCAGGACCTTACCTGACCTATTCATAAAAACGCCCCTTTTCTTCTCCATCACTCTTATTCTCGGGCGTTTTTACCCTCTGGGCGAACCGATCCGGCCCCATCTGCTTCGTTCTCGGGGTTCGCAGTACCAAAGAGTACAGCTTCACCCCTCGGGCCTCGCATCTGAGGGCCGCCTCGGCTCGTGAATAGGCCAGGACCTTATTCATCGTCGGACTCGGTTTCACGTGAAACACGGGCCGCCTGGGCCCTCTTCCTGGCCCGGATCTCAATGTGAAGGCTGATGTTCTGGACGGCGGCCGGGGTCATTCCCGGGATCCTCCTGGCCTCGCCCAGGGTCCGGGGCCGCTCCCTTTCGAGCTTTTCGACAGCCTCCCTGGACAGGCCCGAGACGCTCCTGAGGTCCATGTCGGAAGGTATCCTCATCGAATCGGCTTTCCGGGACCTGGCGATCTCCCGCTCCTGCTTGCGGATATATCCTTCATACTTGGCTTCCGATTCGATCGAACGCGTCTCCTCATAGCTCAGGGCGGCCGGCATTTGTGCATATTTTATCACATCGTCGAGCCGGATCTCAGGTTTTTTCAAATATTCATACAAGGACGGACGGTTCCCGGATTCGTTCTTCAGGCGGGTCTTCTTCAGGCAAGCCGTGGCCTCTCCGATCCGCCGCTCCTTCTCCTGGTATCTCCGCCAGACTTCATCAGGGACCAGGCCGATGTCGCGGCCGTATTTCATCAATCTCCGGTCGGCGTTGTCGATCCTGAGGAGCAGGCGGTGTTCGGCCCTCGAAGTGAACAGCCGATAGGGCTCGTCGACCCCCGTCGAAACGAGGTCGTCGATGAGGACCCCGATATAGGCCTCGTCCCGTCTCAGGACGAAGGGAGGCTTCTTCTCGAGGCTCAAGGCGGCGTTTATGCCCGCCATCAGCCCCTGGGCGGCCGCCTCTTCATACCCCGAGGTCCCGTTGATCTGGCCGGCCAGATACAGCCGCCTGATCCTGCGCGTCTCGAGGGTCGGCAGAAGCTCGGCGGGAGAGACCGCGTCGTACTCGATGCCGTAGGCCGGCCTGAGGATTTTGGCCCGGTCGAGGCCGGGGATGGTCGAAAGGATCTCCCTCTGGACCTCGAAGGGCAGGCTCGAGGACAGGCCGTTGACATAGATCTCCGTCGTTTCGGTCCCCTCGGGCTCCAGGAAGAACTGGTGGCGGGCGCGATGCGGGAATTTGACCACTTTGTCTTCGATGGAGGGGCAGTAACGCGGCCCGATGCCCTTGATCTTTCCCCCATAGAGGGGGGACTTGTCGAGATTGCGGCGGATCACGGCGTGGGTGACGGCGTTCGTATTCCCGAGGTGGCAGATGACCTTGTTTTCGAGCTTGGCGCGCGTTCGATAGGAGAAGGGGACGGGGTCCTCGTCGCCGGCCTGAGGCGTGAAGCGTCCCCACTCGATCGTGTCCCGGTCCAGGCGCATGGGCGTTCCCGTCTTGAGGCGGAGGACTTTCAGGTCGAGCGTCTTGAGCTGACGGGCGAGGTCGGTCGACGGGGGCTCGTTGGCCCGGCCGGCGGAATAGCTCTGGAGGCCGATATGGATGACCCCGTCGAGGAAGGTCCCCGGGGTGAGGATGACCGCCCCGGCCCCGATGACGGTCCCGTCCAGGGTCCGGACGCCCCGGGCCGCCCCCCCGGCAACAACGACTTCGGAGACGATGCCCTGGAAGACCGTCAGGCCGGGCATGCCCTCGAGCCCGTGCTTCATGGCCAACCGATAGGCCGCCTTGTCGCATTGCGCCCGGGGGGCCTGGACGGCCCCGCCGCGGCTTCTGTTCAGGAGCCGGAATTGGATGCCCGTTTCGTCGGCCAGGATGCCCATGAGGCCGCCGAGGGCGTCGATCTCCCGGACCAGGTGGCCCTTGCCCAGCCCGCCTATGGCCGGATTGCAGGACATCTGGGCGATCGTGTCGAGATGGATGGTCACGAGGCAGGTCCGGAGCCCCATCACCGCGGCCGCGGCCGCGGCCTCACAGCCGGCGTGGCCGGCCCCGACCACGATGACGTCGAAATCGCTCTTCCGGGCCATCCTGTCTGCCTATTTCCCGACGCAGAACCGGTCGAAGATCTCGTCGAGGATCTCCTCGGCCCTGACTTCCCCGGTCAATTCGCCGATATGGCGCAGGGCCGTCCGGATCTCCTCGGCATAGACCTCTCCCGAGTGGCGGTCCTCGAGGAGCCTCCGGGCCTGCCGGAGGGACTCGAGGACGGCCTGGAGGCTGTCCCTTTGCCTGGAGTGGAGGATGATCTCCTCCTCCCGGCCCGCGCCGGGCGCGAAGACGACCGTAATCCGGGCGCGGAGCTCCCCGAGATTCAGGCCCGTGAGGGCCGATATCTCGACGACGGGGCTCGGTCCGGCCAGCTCCCGAAGCCGCCGGCCCGCGATCCGCCGGGGGAGATCGCACTTGTTCAGCACGATGACGGCCTCTTTTCCGCTGTACTTCCGGAGGAGGAGTTCGTCCTCTTCGCCCGCGGGGCGCGAGGCGTCTAGGACGATGAGGAGCCCGTCGGCTTCCCGGGCTATCTTCCGGCCTTTGGCGATGCCCCTTTTCTCGGCCGGATGGGCCGTCCGTCCGAGGCCGGCCATATCGACGAGATGGAAGACAACCCCGGCGAGGACCAGCCTCTCCCTCAGAAAGTCCCTGGTCGTGCCGGGGAAGGGGGTGACGATGGCCCGGTCTTCCTCGAGGAGGGCGTTGAAGAGCGTCGATTTGCCCACGTTCGTCCGGCCGACGATGGCCAGGGTGACCCCTTCGGCCAGGGTCCGGCCGACCTCATAGCTGGAGACGAGCCGGCCGACCTCGTCGATGAGAGGGGAGAGGGCCTTCTGATCGGCCGCGGCGCTCGTCCTCAGGGCCTCCTCGGGGAACTCGATCCCGGCCTCGACCCTCGAGAGCAGGGCGATGAGCCGGCCGCGAAGCCTCTGGACGCGCCGGGAAAGGCTCCCCCCGAGCTGGCGCGAGGAGATCCTGGCTTGCGTGAGCGAGACCGAACGGATGAGGTCATTGACGGCCTGGGCCTGGAGCATGTCCAGCCGGCCGTTCAGATAGGCCCTCAGGGTGAACTCCCCGGGCCGGGCCAGTCGGGCCCCGGCTTTCAGCCCCAGCTTCAGGATGCCCTCGAGGACCGCCGGACTGCCGTGGACGCTCAGCTCGACGATGTCTTCCCTGGTGTACGAGCGCGGCGCCTTGAAATAGGTCAGGAAGGCCTCATCGAGCGCCTCCCCCCGCTCCGGGTCCCGGACCGTCCCGAAGACGGGCCGTCTCACCGGGAAAGGCTTCTTGGATCTCCTTTTCGGCGCGAAGACCCGTTGGGAGACGGCCAGCGCTTTCCCGCCGCTGATGCGGACGATCCCCAGCCCGCCGAAACCCGGCGGGGTGGATATGGCGATGATGGTATCTTCAAGCACGTCCGCTGTCCTTGTCCGGCTCCCCATTCTAGATGACCCCCCGGCTTTAGTAAAGCCGCTGGGCCGGCAACAGGCGTCCCCGATTTAAGAAGGACGATAGCGCAATCGCCTGGGCGGAGGCCGCCGAAGAAGGGGCCGAGGGGCATCGTCGGAGGGAGCATAAAGCGGTGATTTAGGATTCACGGGAGGGAGACGCGGAGTCTTCAGCTCGGCTCCCGACCGGGAAGCCGTGAAGAATCACCGCAGCGAACGGAGATGATGCCCGAGGCCCCTCGTCGGCCGCGGGAACCGGGGAGTCCTCAGCGGGGGGCCTTGAAGATCTTGACCTTCTTCAGGAACCCTTCGCCGAGGCTCTCGCTCGTGACCCCCGGCGTCTCGTTGGCGACGATGTGGATGATGCGCCGCTCGTAGGGGTTCATCAGGTCGAGGATTTCTTCCCGGCCGGAGTCGGCGACCTGCCGGGCGACGCGCTGGGCGTATTCCTTGAGCTTCTTTTCCTTCCTCTTCCGGTAGAACTCGCAGTCGACCTGGACCTTGATCGGGGAGATCTTGTTCAGGACGTGCTGGATGGCCAGGAGGAGCGAGCCGTCGCCGCGCAACAGCATCGTCTTGTCCGGTCCGTCGAAGATGACGAAGATGAGGTCGGCCCGCTTCTTGACCTGATAGGTCAGCTCCAGCGGGAAGACCGTCATGAGCCGGGCCAGGAAGCGCTCGGCCGCGTCATCGACCTCCTCGGCCTTGGGCCAGGCCCGGATGACGATCTCCCGGCTCTTCAGGCCGAAGAGGCGCGTCTTCTCGGTGACGATCTCGTAGTTGAACTTCTCGCGCGGCAGTTTGAGCCGGTGCTCGGCCAGGCTGATGGCCTCCTCGAGGTTCCCGCCTTTATATTCCGGCCTCTCGTCGACCGCCTGGGGCTGTCCGTTCTCGGTCTTGGTCTGGTTGTCCATCGTCATCTCGCTTTGGCCGGCGCGCGCCGATGCATCATCTTGTTCATGAGGGCCTGCTGGCCGATCTGGAGGACGTTCGTGGTCAGCCAGTAGAGGACCAGCCCGCTCTGGAAGTTGATGAAAAATATGGTCATTACGAACGGCATGATGAGCATCATCTTGGCCTGCGAGGGGTCGGCCGAGGTCGGCGTCATCTTCTGGGAAATGAACTGGGTGATGCCCATCAGGATGGGGGTGACGTAGAACGGGTCCTTCACCGACAGGTCGGTGATCCACAGGGCGAAGGGCGCTTGACGAAACTCGACGGCGACGACGAGCATCCGGAACACGCCCCAGAACACGGGCAGCTGGATGAGCAGGGGCAGACAGCCGCCGGCCGGATTGACGCCGTTCTCCTTGTAGAGCTTCATCATCTCTTCGTTCATGGCCCGGCGCTGGTCGATGTCCGTCTTGGCCTTCTTGTACTTGGCCCGCAGGGCCTTGATCTTCGGCTGGAGGTCGGCCATCTTGGCCATGGACTTCGTCGAGCTGTAGGTCAGGGGGAAAAAGACGATCTTGAGCAGGATGGTCAGCAGGATGATGGCCGCGCCCCAGTTCGGGACGAGATTGTGGAAGAACTTGGTGACGACCAGCATGATCTCGGCGATGAATCCGAACATCCCGTAGTCGACGGCCTTGTTCGCGTCGTGGCCGAAGGCCCGGAGGGCCTCGGCTTGCTTGGGCCCGAGGAAGGCCTCGGTCGGCCCGGTCACGTAGACGAAATAGGCCGGGACCTGGCCCCCGGCGATCTCGCCGACCTCGCGAAGGAACGCCGCCTGGCCTCTCTGCGCCGGCATGGCGAAAAGGGCGACGAAATAGTTCTCTTCGTAGGCCGCCCAGTCGACGAAGTTGTAGGTGTTCTCGCCGGGCTTGTATTTCCGCTCGTTGATCCGGTGGACCTTGCCGCCCGTGTAGACGGCCGAGCCGCGCAAGGCGCTGAAGCTCTGATTGGCCTCTTCGGCCGTGAGGTTGCCGATGCCCGGCCCCCAGATGACGGAGGCCGTGGCCGGCTGGCCGTCCTTCCAGACCCGGACCCCGGTCGTCACGCCGTAGCTCCCGCCAGTGAAGCCGAACGTCTTCTCGGCCCGGATCGACGCGCCGTCCGAGTAGACGAAGCGGATCTCGCCCTTCTCCCCGTCGGCGAGCGCGAAGCCGTCCGGGGAGGCCTCGAAGAGGGCGGCGTTGATCGTCCCCGCCAGGGCTGAGTCGTCGAGGCCCAGGGAGAAGGGGTAGCGCCCGATCTCGGCGGCCAGGGCCGGAACGAGCTCGAGGTCCTCTTTGCGGCTGTTCTTGTGCCGCTTGAGCGTCCAGCTCTTGAGGACGCCGCCCTTGTTCGACCAGACGGCCCGGTACAGAGGCGTATCGACGACGATGTCCGCCTCAGCCCGGCCGGCCACCGCCCCCGGAGGCGGGGCGGGCTCGGCCGCGGCCGGCTCGGTCGCCGGAGCGGCGGTCTTCGTCTGCTCCTGGATCGCCCCGGCCGTGCCCGGAACGGGGGTCGAAGGGGCTGCCGCCGGGACCTCGGGCCTCGCGGCGGTCTTGTCCGGCTTGACGAAAAAGTACTGATAGCCCATCAGGACCAGGAAGGATAGGACGATGGCCACGATGAGTCTTTTTTCCATTCTGTCTCACTCTCAGGGCACGGGATCGACCCCGCCCGCGTGAAAAGGATGACAGCGCAAGAGCCGGCGGCCCCCCAGGGAAAGGCCCCGGAAGAAGCCGTGCTTCGCGATCGCCTCGTAGGTGTAGGCCGAGCAGGTGGGGTGGAAGCGGCAGCGGTTGCCGAGGAGGGGGGAGAGCGTGACCTGGTACAGCCTGATCAGGGCGAGGGCGACGACTTTCACGATGATATCCGTTTTCGCATCAGCGCAGTCAGCGAAGTGATGTAGGCGTCCCGGAGGTCGGGCCAGAGGGCCTGGCCCGATTCCGGCCGGGCTATGACCATGAGGTCGAGCGGCTCTCCGAGGAGCGCCTTGTTCCTCCGGTAGAGCTCCCGGAACCTCCGCTTGACCCTGTTCCTGACCACCGCGGGGCCCACCTTCCGGCTGGCGACGACCGCCAGGCGGGGGTGTCCGAGCCCGTTCCTGAGGAAGACCAGGGTAAAATACCGGCCCCTCAGGCGGCCGCCGTCCCTATAGAGGCTGGCGAAATCGCTTTTCCGGCGGATTCTCTCGAGAGGCGTCAGGCGCTCGCTCATCCGACAGAAATGCGCTTCCGACCCTTGCGCCTTCTGCTCTTGATGACTTCCTGCCCGCCCTTGGTCTTCATGCGGACCCGGAAACCGTGTGTTTTCTTGCGTCTTCGATTGTTCGGCTGAAAGGTTCTCTTCATGATCGTGCGGCACCTATGGAGGGAGTATGTTACCCGAACCCCCCCGGACCTGTCAAGCGTTTGGAAAATGCGTTGACTCGCCCGCCCGGCTGAGATATAATGGAAAGACATGAAATCACTGAAAATCGGAGACAAGGTCATCTATCCGAATCAGGGCCTGGGCGTTATCGAGGAGATCCACGAGGAAGCGTACAACGGGGAGAGGTTCACGGTCTATAACCTGAGGATCATCTGCAACAACACCCTGGTCACCGTCCCCAGCGCCACCGCCCTGGAGCTCGGCATCCGCCGGCCGATGTCCGAAGAATCCGTCCGAAAGATCTACCAGTTCATGGGCAACGGGGCTGTCGACGTCACGACCGACTGGAAGGGGCGCTACAAGGAGCACCTCAACCTGATGAAGTCGGGGACCCTCTTCGACATGGCCACGGTCCTCAAGAGCCTCTACTACCTGAGCCTCCAAAAGCCCCTGTCGTTCCGGGAAAAGAAGATGATGGAGAAGGCCAAGGAGCTCATCGTTTCCGAGATCGCCGTGGCCGTGGCTTCGCCCAGCGCCAAGGTCGAAGAGAAGCTCCTGGGCACGTTGTCCCGCTCGTTCAAGACGGCCCGGTCGCGCGCGACCGCTTAACCATCGTCCATGCTCCTTCCGGGGATAGCCCTTTTCGCCCTGTGTGTCGTCCTCTACACCTTCTTCTCCGCGGCCGAGACCTCGTTCATCGCCGCCAACCCGTTCGCCCTCCAGTACCGGGAGCGCGAGGGCTCCAAGCGCGCCGCCCTGGTCAGGAGGCTGAGGGCCCGGACGAACGAGTTCCTGGCCACCATCCTGATCGGGAACACGCTCGTCAACGTGGCCGCCTCGGCCATCGCCACGTCCATCTGCATCACCTTGATCCCCAATCAGAACCAGGCGGTCCTGGTCGCGACGGCGGCCACGACCCTGATCATCCTGATCTTCGCCGAGACCACCCCCAAGACCTTCGCCGCCCAGAACCCGGTCAAGACGGCCCTCCGGCTCGGCTACCCGGTCCGGGGCTTCATGATCGTCCTCTACCCGCTGGTCAAGGCCCTCTCGTTCGTGACCGGTCTGCTCATCCCCTCCTCCCGCGGGCGCGACGCCTACGCGGCGCTCCAGCTCAACGAGGAGGAGACGCGGATCGCCCTCCGGGCCGGGGCCCGCGGCCTCTCCGGCCTGCGCCGCCGGATCGTTTCGGGCGCGCTCGACTTCGGCTCGCGCCCCATCAAGGAGGTCATGGTCCCGCGGCCGGAGATCAAGGCCATCGAGATCGGCGCCGGCCGCGAGGAGGTCCTGGCCGCGCTGAGCTCGAGCGGCTATTCGCGCTACCCCGTCTTCCGGGGCCGCCTCGACAACGTCGAGGGCATCGTCCACAGCAAAGACATCGCTGGCTATCTTATTAATAACAAAGAGTTTATAATCAAAGAGATCATGCGCAAGCCGATCTTCGTCCCGGACCTGGCCTCGCTCGAACAGGTCCTCCTGCAGATGCAGGAAAAGGCCGTCCACATGGCCCTCGTCGTCGACGAGTTCGGCAACGTCGACGGGCTGGTGACGCTCGAGGACATCATCGAGGAGATCGTCGGGGAGATCCAGGACGAGCACGACGGCCAGGCCGAGGCCTGGTACTCGCGCCGCGACGGCGGCCGCTACCTCGTCGCCGGGGCCGCCCCGATCAAGGACGTCAACGCCCTGATCGCCCTGCGCATCCCCGAAAAGCCGGACTACACGACCCTGGCCGGGTTCTTCCTCTACGAGTTCGGGCGCCTGCCGCGCGAGAAGGACTCCCTGGAGTTCGGCGGCTTCCGGCTGACGGTCGAAAAGATGGCCAAGCGCCGCATCACGCTCGTCGAGGTCGCCCCGTCGGCGCCGGAGGGGCCGGCCGAGCCATGAAGAGCGTCGCGGTCAACAAGACCGTCTCCCACGACTACCTCATCCTCGAGACCTTCGAGGCCGGGATGGCCCTCGTCGGGAGCGAGGTGAAGTCGGTGCGCGCCGGCCGGATCAGCCTCAAGGAGTGCTACGCCGAGGTCCGCGGCGGGGACGTCTTCCTGGTCAAGTGCCACATCAGCCCGTACGAGGCGGCCAACATCTTCAACCACGAGCCCCTGCGCGACCGCAGGCTCCTGCTCCACCGTCGCGAGATCAAGCGCCTCGCGGGGAAGACCCAGGAGCGGGGCCTGACCCTGGTCCCGACCCGTGTCTACATCGGCGACAAGGGCAAGATCAAGGTCGAGCTCGCCCTCGTCCGGGGCAAGCGGGAGCACGAGAAGCGCGAGGCCATCAAGAAGAGGGACACGGACCGGGAGATCCGGGCCGCGCTCAAGAACCGGTCGCGCTGAAGACGGCGGCCAACCGGACCGCCTCCTCCAGGCTGCGGGCGTCGGCGACGCCTTTCCCCGCGAGGCCGAAGGCCGTGCCGTGGTCGGGTGACGTGCGCACGAACGGCAGACCGAGGGTGACGTTCACGCCGGTGGCGAAGGCCGCCAGCTTGAAGGCGATGAGCCCCTGGTCGTGATAGAGCGCGGCGACGACCGCGTCGGGCTTGTCCCGCGCTTCGAGGAAGACCGTGTCGGGCGGGAAGGGGCCGGAGACCGGGATGCCCTCCGACCGGGCCTGGGCCACCGCCGGGGCGATCTCGTCCTTCTCTTCCCGGCCGAGGAGGCCGTCTTCCCCGGCGTGGGGATTCAGGCCGGCCGCGAGCAGGCGGAACGGCCCGCCGGGGAGCCTGCCGAGGCCCCGGTGGAGGTTTCTCAGGAAGTCGGCCAGGGCGTCCCTGCGGACGGCCGCGACGGCCTCTCCCAGGGGCCGATGGTGGCTGAAAAGGGCCACTTTGAGCCTCTCCGACCAAAAAGCCATGATAACGCCCGGATAGAGCCCGGCCAGATATTCCGTGTGGCCCCGATAGGGCCGCCCGGCCAGGGCCCAGGCCGCCTTGGAGACCGGGGCGGTGACCACGGCGTCGAGCCGGCCGGCACGGGCCGCTTCCACGGCCCGCTCGAAGGCGGCAAACGAGGCCTCTCCGCCCGCGGCCGAGGCAGATCCCGGCGTGGCCGGCCCGCCGGGGCCGGCCCCCGCCACGAGATAGAGGCCGGGCTCGGGGGGCTGGTCGGGCCGCCAGGCGCGCGGGGCGAGCGTGAGGCCGAGCCGGGCCTCTTCGACGGCGAGGACGCGCGGATCGCCGAAGACGATGTAGGCGGCCTCCGGAAGCGCGGCGGACCGGGCCAGCACCTTGACGACGATCTCGGGGCCGATGCCGCCCGGGTCGCCGGCGGTCACCCCGATCCGGGGGGCGGTCATTTCTTGGCCGGCCGGGCGCCCTCGGTCTCGGGGACCTCCGCCGCTTTATAGATGCAGCGGATGCTCGACTTGTAGATGAGGAGATTCGGCGCGTCGTCGCGGTTGAGCTTGATGCAGTTCCGGTCGTACCATTCGACGTAGCCCTCGACGATCTGGCCGTCGGTGTAGACGACGGCCATGGGCGTCTTCTTGTTCATCTGCTTGAGGAAGTAGTAGCTCTCGGCGAACGTGTCGGTCGGGGGATGCATCCTCTTGCGGGCCGAATCCTTGTCGCGCTCGTGCTCCCGCTCGGGTTCCCGGGCGTGTTCCCGGGCGTGTTCCCGCACGCGCTCCCTCTCCTTGTCCTGGTTCATGCGTTCCTTGATCTCGGTGAGATTCGGACGGATGAGCTTTCTGTTCATTGTGGCTCTCCAACAGCCGGTTGGATCGGGGTCTGCCCCTTTGAGAGAACGATACCACAGCGGGGCCCCAAATGCAATGAGAACCCGTCCGGCGGCGGGCCGGCGTCTTCACCAACCGCCCAGGCTAGTCGAGGCCGGGGGCGTATTCGGACAGGCTGATGTTCTTGGTCCTCAGGCTCGTTCCCATCGACCGCTCGAGCGAGGCCAGGGAGACGTTGTAGGAGACGATCGCGTTCAGCTCGGAGATGCGGGCGTTGGCCAGATCGCGCTGATAGGACAGGACCATGTAGTTGGTGCTCATCCCGACCCGGCGCTTCTCCTCTTCGGCGCCAAGCTTCTGCTCGGCCAGCTCCCGGGCCGTCGTGTAGGCCTGGATGCGCTTGTAGTTCGCCTCGACGGCGCGGACGGCGGTCTTGATCTCGAGATAGACCTCGTCCTTCCGGTTCTCGAGGTCGAGCATGGATTGCCGCAGGTTCAGCTTGGCCTGGGCCAGGGCGGCCCGGGAGAAAACGCTGGACAGGGGCAGGCTCAGGGTCAGCCCGAAGTTCCAGTTGGGGTACGTGAAGCCGAAGGACTGCTTGAGGGCCCCGCCTATGCCGCCGGGGATCCGGTCGATGATCTCAGCGCCCGGGTCGAGCGGATTGGGGAGGTTATAGAGGAGCCGCGTCCCGTCGATGCCGGGGCTGGAATAGGAGGCCGAGAGGTTGAGGTCGGGCAGGGTCTGGTTCCTGGCGTAGGAAAGGTTCAGCCGGTCGGTCTCGAGGCCGATCTTGGCGATCTCGAGGTCGGGCCGGTTGGCGATCGCGGCGGCCAGCGCTTCGTCCAGGTTGACCTCGCGGACGACGTAGGTGGGCTTGTCCTTGGGCACCAGGGCCGTCAAGGCCTTGTCCTCGTCCCCGGCGATGTTGAGCAGGAGCTTGAGCTGGTCCTCGCTGTTCTTGATCTGGGTCTCGGCCTGGATGAGGTCGGCCTCGCGCGTGGCCACCTCGGCCTGGGCGCTGAGGACCTCCATGGGGGCCAGGGTGCCGACCTCGACCGAGCGCCGGTTCTTCTCCAGCAGGTCCTTGGCCAGGTCGAGGGACTGGCGCCGGACCTCGAGGTTCTCGATGCTGTAGACGAGGTTCCAGTAAGCGTTCTCGACGTTATAGACGGTGGTCATCAGGGTGTTCTTGAGGGTCTCCTCGGAGACGCCGAGGTTGTTCCTGGCCACCAGGATCTCGCGCTGATTCACCTTGAGCCCGAAGCTCTTGAGAAGAGGCTGGGTCAGCTGGAACGACAGGGTCGTCCCGAAGCGGGGATCGATCGTCACACCTCTCTGGTTCGTCGTCGTCCGGTAGCCGGTGAAGTCCAGCCTCAGCGAGCCCCCCGTGGGCAGGGGCTGGCTGGCGCTCATGAAGTTGTAGTTCTGGGTCCGGTTGATCGTGCTGTCGCCGGGAGTGTCGAGGTAGGAATAGGCCGCGTTCTCCGTTTTCCGCGATTGGTAGCTCAGGCTCAGCGAGGGGATATACTTTTCCTGGGCCGCGCTGACGCCCTCGGCCGCGATCTGCGGCCCGAGGACCTGGATGGCCACGCCGAGGTTGTCTTTCAGGGCCTTGACGATGCACTCCTCGAGGGACATCTCCAGGACGCCCTGGGCCTGCTGGGCGAAGACGGGGCCCGCCAGGATCAGGGCGCCGACGAGCAGGGGGAAGAGGGTTTTCTTTGTCATCGGTGGACTCCTTATCGTGAGCCGCCGTCCCGCGCCGCGGGCGGGCGGCCGTTATTCGTACCTCAGGGCCTCGATCGGGTCGAGCCGGGACGCCTTCCGGGCCGGGTAGAAGCCGAAGAAGATGCCGATGGCCGCCGCGAAGCAGAAAGCCAGCAGGACCGAGTCGACCGACACGACGGTGTTGAACGACGAGAACATCTTGATGTTCCTGATGAGCTTGGAGGCGCCGACGCCGAAGGCGATGCCGATCAGCCCCCCCATCAGGCTCAAGACGACGGCCTCCGTCAGGAATTGCAGGAGGATGTCCTTCTCGCGGGCGCCGATGGCCATGCGCAGGCCGATCTCGCGGATCCGCTCGGTCACCGAGACCAGCATGATGTTCATGATGCCGATGCCGCCGACGAGCAGGGAGATGCCGGCGATGCTCCCGAGGAGCACGGTCATCATCTTGGTCGATTCGGCGGCCGACTCGGCGATCTCGGACATGTTGCCGACGTTGAAGTCGTCCTCGGCGCCGGGGGCGATCAGATGGCGGACCCGGAGGAGCTCCGAAATCTGCTCCTGGGCCTCGGCCATCTGCTCGCCGGAAACGGCCCGGACGTCGATGGACTGGATGTAATCGATGCCCTGCAGGCGGCGCATGGCCGTCGTGTAGGGGATGCAGATCATGTCGTCGCGGCTGCCGAAGCCGCCCGACTCGCCCCGCTTCTTCAGGACGCCGAGGACCTTGAAGGGGATCTTCTTGATGCGGATGACCTTGCCGACCGGGTCCTCGTCCTCGAACAGGTTGGTCTTGACGTCGTATCCGAGAACGGCGACCTTGGCCGCGGACCTGACCATGCCCTCGTCGAAATACGTCCCGGATTCGACGTCCCAGTTGCGGACCTCCGGGTAGTGCTCGCCGGTGCCCGAGATGGACGTGTTCCAGTTCTTGTTGCCGTAGACCGTCTGGGCCCGGGCGCTGACGGACGGGGAGACATACAGGACGGCCGGGCACTGCTCGGCGATGGCCATGGCGTCGTCTTCCTTGAGGGTGGTCATGCTGCCCCAGCCGCCGTGGACGCCGCGCTGGTTTTGGCTGCCGGGCCGGACGAAGAGCAGGTTCGTGCCCATGGAGGCGAAGCGGCTCTCGATGCCGCGCTTGGCCCCCTCGCCGATGCTGACCATGGAGATCACGGCCCCGACGCCGATGATGATCCCCAGGCCCGTCAGGAACGACCGCATCTTGTTCCGGGACAGGGCCCGGAAAGCGATCTTGAGGGTCTTTCCGACATGCTTGAACGTCCGTTTGATCATGACCGCTCCTCTTTGACGATCAGGCCGTCCTTGAGGTAGATCCGGCTGCTGGCCCAGGCGGCGATGTCGGGCTCGTGAGTGACCATGACCATGGTGATGCCCTTGTCCTCGTTGAGGGACTTGAAGATGTTCATGACCTCGGAGCTGGTCGTGCTGTCGAGGTTGCCCGTCGGCTCGTCGGCCAGGATGAGCTCGGGGTTGTTGAGCAGGGCCCGGGCGATGGCCACCCGCTGCTGCTCGCCGCCGGAGAGCTGGTTGGTCTTGTGCAGGGCCCGGTCCTTGAGGCCGACGGCGGCCAGGGCCGCCAAGGCCCGCTCGGTCGTGTCCCGCCCGTCGCTCGACGAGTACAGGAGCGGCAGTTCGGTGTTCTCGAGGGCCGTCGTCCGCGGCAGGAGGTTGAAGCTCTGGAAGACGAAGCCGATCTTCTCGTTCCGGATGCGGGCCAGCTTGTTCTTGTCGAACGTCGAGACCTCCTCGCCGTCGAGGACATAGGTCCCTGAGGTCGGGCGGTCGAGGCAGCCGAGGATGTTCATCAGGCTGGACTTGCCCGAGCCGGAGGGGCCCATGATGGCCAGGAAGTCGCCGTCCTCGATATGGTAGGTCACGCCGCGCAGGGCCCGGACCTCGGTGTCTCCGACGTGGTACGTCTTGACCAGGTTGTGAAGCTCGATGATGTTGCCGGGCATCTTGCTATCCTCGCTGTCCTGTTCCCCGGGGCCTCGCCCGCGCCTCAGCGCCGGCCGGGGGGCGGGCCGCCCATGAACATCATCCCGGGCATGCCCTGCTGGCGGCTGGCCGAGGCCGTCCCGGCCCCCTGGGTCCCGGCCAGGATGACGTCGCCTTCCTTGAGCTCGCCGCGGACGATCTCGGTGAAGGACGTGTCGGACACGCCGGTCCGGACGAACAGCATCTTCAGCTTGCCGGTCGCGTCCGTCATGAAGACCCGGGGCATCTGCTGCTGTCGGCCCTGGCCGCCGCCCTGGCGGTTGAAGGCCCGCTGGCCCTGGGCCGCCGGGCCTTCCGGCCGGGCGCCGGCGGCGGCGGCGGACGGGGCGTCTCCGCCGGGGGCGGGAGCGCCCGGCTGGCCGCCGCCCTGGGCCTGCCGCTGGGCCATCATCCGGTCCAGACTCTCTTTCATCACCGCCTGGAGCTGCTCGGCGGACAGATTGGGGGTGAAGCGCAGGGCCGCGTTGGAGACCCGGAGGACGTCCTTGGCCTCGCCGACGATGATCGAAACGGTGGCCGTCATGCCCGGCAGGAGCTTCTTCTCGGGGTTGTCCACGTTGACGATGGTCGTGTAGGTGACGACGTTCGAAACGGTCTCGGGCGAGAAGCGGACCTGCTGGACGACGCCGTTGAACGTGTCGTTCGGATAGGCCTCGACCGTGAAGCGGACCTTCTGGCCTTCCTTGACCTTGCCGATGTCGGATTCGTCGACGCTGCACTCGACCTTCATCTTGGTCAGGTCCGTGGCCACCTGGAAGAGGACCGGGGCCTGATAGCTCGACTGGATCGTCTGGCCGATGTTGACCTTCCGGGTGATGACGACGCCGTCGACCGGGGCCCGGATGACGGCGTAGCCCAGGTCGACCTTGCTCAGGTCGAGCGTGCTCTTGGCCTGGGCCAGGCTGGCCTCGGAGGAGACGAGGTCGCTCTTGGCGTTGAGGAAGGCCGCCTCGGCGGCGTCCATCTCCTCGATCGAGATGAGCTCCTTGGCGAAGAGGGACTTGGCCCGCTCATGGGCCTTCTCCGAGGTCTGCAGCTGGACCTTGGACCGCTCGAGCGCGGCCAGGCGGCTCTTGTAGTTCGCCTCGTTCTGATCGATCTTCATCTTCAGGGGCTCCTGGTCGAGCTCGGCCACGACCTGGCCCCGGGTGACCACGGAATTGAAGTCGGCGTAGAGCTTCTCGATCTTGCCCGAAACCTGGGCGCCGACGTCGACGGTCTCGATCGGGTTCAGGGTCCCCGAGGTGACGACCAGGGCCTCGATGTCGCCCTTGCCGACGGTCTCGGTCCTGTATTCGACCTTGCCGTTCTTCCCGTTCTTGAAGACGGTCAGGCCGAGAATCGCCCCGGTGACGACGACCAGGGCGACGATGATCCAGATGATCCTCTTTTTCATATCGGGTCTCCTTTATCTCTCGCGGTCCGCCGGACGGCGATCGTCCGGCTCCCGCCGGCCGCGCGCAGGGCTCCGTTCGGAGTCCTTCTTCCGCCACTCCTCGAAGCGGCGGATCATGGCGTCGTTCTTCTCTCTCTGCTCCGGCGTGAGGACCGCGTTGATCTCGTCGGAGAGCGTCTTGCGCAGCTCGCCCAGCTTGGCCCGGTTCTCGATCCGGAAGGCCTTCATCCGCTCTTCGTTCTGCCTGAAGATCTCCTTGATCTGGCCCTGCTGGTCCTGCGTCAGGACGAGCTCCTTGGCCCAGTCCTCGGGGGACGGCCCGTGGGGCCGTCCGGCCGCGGCGCGCCGGTCCTTTTTGTGGGCGACGTAGCGCTCGCCGAGGATCCCGGCGGCAACCCCGAGCCCGAAGACGAGGAGAAGCGTCAGGGCGACCAGGATCTTGTATTTCGTCTTCATGGCGCCGGCCTCCTTGCCGGGGATTTCTCATCCAGGGACGCGAACAGGAGCATCATGGACCTCGTCTCCGGCTTGTCCGCGTCGAAGAAGGCTTGGGTCACGGAGAGGGAATCCCGGTTCTCCAGGAGCAGGGTCGCCGACTGGCTCATCTCGGCCGCCTCCGGGGCGAAGAAATGGGCGCCGCCGAGGAGGATGACCAGGGCCAGGAACACGGGGATGGCCTTCAGGGCCCAGCGCTCCCAGAAGAGCAAGGGCACGATCTCGGTTTCCTCGCGCAGCCGGGGCTCGAGCCGCTCCCAGAAGCGCGGCAGCGGGGCCGCGTCCCGGCCCTCCCGGAGGAGGCTGAACATGGCCCGATAGTCCTTTTCGGCCTTCCGGCAGGCCGGGCAGGCTTCGAGGTGTCTCTCGAGAAGCGCCCGGGCGCCCTCATCGAGGCGTCCGTCGATGGACTTCAGGAGCAATTTCTCAGCCTTGCGGCAGTTCATTGTGCCCCTCCTTCCCCGGTGAGATAGGGCGCCAGCCTTCCCCGGAGCATCCGCCGCGCCCGGTGGAGACGGGAGTCGACGGTCCCCGGCGACAGGCGCAGGACCCGCGCGATCTCGTCATAGGCCAGCCCCTGGATATCGCGGAGCGTCAGGATGACCCGGTACTTCTCCGGCAGGCTCTGCACGAACCTCTGGACGAGCGTCCGGCGGGCCTCCATCTCTCTTTCCTGTTCCGCCTTCTCGGTCTGCTCCCGGTCCGAGAACGAGACCTCGGGGACGTCCTCAAGGGAGACTTCCCTGGCCCGGCCCTTCTTCCTGAGATGGTCCTTGATGTGGTTCATGGAGATGCGGTACAGCCAGGTCCCGAACTCCGACTTCCCGTGGAACCGGGGCAGGGCGAGATAGGCCTTCAGGAAGACCTCCTGGGCCAGATCGTCGGCCACGTCCCGGTTGCGGGTGAAGCTCAAAGCCATGCTGAACACCTTCGGCTGGTATTTCGTGACCAGCTCCTCGAAAGCCGCCGGGCTTCCGTCCTGAGCCAGTCGAACCAGCTGTTTTTCTTCCATGCGGATAAGCTCACTTGTCCTCCGCACCCTATTAGACGGGGGGAGGGGGCAAATCTTCCCGGCCAGAGGCCCCTTCTAGAACGCCGGGCGGCTGTCCCCGGTTCCTCGAATCTCAACCTTTCTTATTATACAGGATTCGGTTCCGGGGACCAGCGCGACCGCCCCCGGCGCCTCAGGGCCGCCGGGCGGACGGCCGCCGGACGGGCCGGTCCGGGCGGCGGGAGGGGAGTGGCTCAGCCGATCTTGACCGCCGTCTTGGCCACCCCGCCGCGGGTCGAGAGGATGGAGACCTCGGCCTCGCCGGTTGTCCCCGGCTCGATCTTGATCTTCCAGCGGACCTCTTTCCGCTCGCCCTGCTTGATGAAGCCGATGTCCTGGCGGGGCCGGGCGCCGTCGAGCCGGGCTCCGGCCGGGAGACGGACCGAGGCCGCGTCCGGACGGACGATCTTGACCCGGTCGGCCATCTTGAGGGCCGTGGGCAGGTAGCCTTCATTGGTGAAAACGGCGACCAGCTCGAAGGTGTCGGCTTGCTTCCTGACCGGCTTGAGCTCCGCGGACACGATCTTCACCTGGGGCAGGGACTTGGCCAGGAAGAGGTTGAACATCGCCTCCTTCTTGACCCACTCCTCGAGCAGCTCGACCGGCGGGTTCTGGCGCCAGAACTTGGGATTGAAGCCGCCGATCTCCACCTCGCCGAGGGTCGGATGCCGGGCCTTGGTCCAGGGCTTGAAATAGCGGCCGCCGAGCTCCTCGTCGATGAAGCGGAGGCTCTCGAGGTCCGTCACCCGGCCGTCGCCGTCGTAGTCCTTGACCCGGCCGCCGTTCCAGAGCTCGTCGCCGTACCAGACCGACCCGTAATAGAGGTAGCCGAAATCGGGGGAGTGGCCGAACAGCGGCCGCCCCTGCGGCTCGCTCGGGACCTCGAAGCCCATCTCCGCGGCCCGGGCCCGCATCTCGCGGTCGCCGCGGCCCAGGTTGGCGTAATCCCAGTACGTGTCGCCGGCGTTGGGGTAGCCGGTGATCTTCTTGCCTTCTTCATCGAAGTATTTGTAGATGGCCATGTCCTCGGGGAACATCGACTCGCTCATCCGGCTCGTCGAGGGCCCGTGGAGGAGCATCGGCACGGTCGTGTCCATGGTCTGGACGATGCTGACATTGGGGTGCTCGAGGAGGAAGGTGAAGACGGCCCGGGTCTCGGGCTCGGACAGCGGGTACTCGCCCGCCCCGCCCTGCGTCCAGCCGCGTCCGGTCAGGTCCCGGCCGGGCATCGGCCGCCAGTTCTCGGGATAGTTGCGGTGGAGGTCCAGGCCGCCGATGCCGTCCTCGTTCGTCAGGCCGTCGCCGTCGTTGTCGAAGCCCTCGGACGTGACGATGTAGTCGCCCTGGCCGGTCGGAGCGCGGACCATGAGCCGGCCCGAAGGATCGGCCGGGTCGATCATCATCGTGCCCTTGCCGGGCTCGACCTTCCGGCGGACCTGGAGGATGAACCCGTCGCCGTCGAGGTCCTCGGGCGGGTCCTCGTCAAGGAGACCGTCCCGGTCGTCGTCGTAGGGCCGGACGGTGCTGCGGTTGGACTGGGCCGTCTGCAGGTACATCTCGGAGCCGTCGGGATTGTTCTGGACCCGGACGTAGATCGCCTTCGTGTCGACGAGCTTGGTCAGCTCCGGGTCCTGGCCGTAGCCGCTGAGGATGTGCCAGGCGAACCAGAGCGCCGCCTCGGCCGCCGTCACCTCGCCCGAGTGCCGGTTGCCCTCGATGAACATGGCCGGCTTGTCGGTGTCCTTGCCGGTGGCCTTGTTCGTGATCGTGATCTGCCAGATGTCCCGGCCCTCGAAGGACTTCCCGACGGAATACAGATCGACGAGGTTCGGGCGGTCGGCGGCCCACTTCCGGAGAAAGGAGTTGACCTCGTCGTAGGTGTGATAGTGCAGGAAGTCCATCTCTCCCGGGGTCTTCGGCTTGGTGAAGTCGTGGGCCGCCCGGGGGAAGAAGCTCGCCCCGTGCCGGACGCCGCCGACAATGTAGGCGTTCGACGGCCGCGGTTCCTGAGCCCCGCGCTCCCGGAAGACCTCCTGGGCCGTCAATCCGATGATCAGGGCGGCCGCGAACGCGGCCATGGCCACGACCCTCAACGCGCGCTTGTCCATGGGACCTCCTCGTCGGTACGTAAGCGGAGGATATGCGGAACGCCTCGCCAAGTCAATCGCCCGGCTCCCGAGCCGCCGCCCGGGACCGAGAAGCTAATCGGGGAGGTCGATAAGGGCGACGGCGTAGCAGGCGATGGCCCGCTTTTCACCGACGGCCCCGAGCCCTTCGTTGGTCTTGGCCTTGAGGCCGACGGCCGAAGCCGGGACGCCGAGAACGGGCGCGAGCGCCGCCTTCATGGCCGGGATGTGCGGCCCCATCTTCGGCTCCTCGGCCACGATGACCGCGTCGACGTTGACGATCTCCCCGCCGCGCCCCCGCACCAGGCGGACGACCTCAGCCAGCAGGCCGGCGCTCCGGGCCCCCTCGTAGGCCGGGTCCGTGTCGGGGAAACGAGCGCCGATATCGCTCTCGCCGAGCGCCCCGAGCAGGGCGTCCATGACGGCGTGGACGAGGGCGTCGCCGTCGGAGTGCCCGAGGAGGCCGGCCGGAAAGGGGATGTCGAGGCCGCCGAGGACGAGCCGGCGCCCGGTCTCGAGCCGATGGATGTCGTAGCCGATCCCGATCCTATGCATCGAGCAGAGCCTCCGCGATGGGGATATCGACGGGCGTCGTGATCTTGAGGTTCCGCGGGTCGCCGGCGATGGCGGTGACGGCCAGGCCGGCCCGCTCGGCCAGGGAGGCCTCGTCGCTCCCGTAGAAGCGGTCCCGCCGGGCCGCCTCCAGGGCCTGCTTCAGGACGTCGAAGCGGAACCCCTGGGGCGTCTGGGCCCGGACGAGGAGCGTCCGGTCGACGGTACCGGCCACGCGCCCCTCGCGGACCTCTTTGACCGTGTCCTCGATCGGCAGGACCGGCACGGCCGCGCCGTCGGTCCGGGCCGCCGCGATGACCCGGCCGATGAGGCCGGCGCTGACGAGCGGCCGGGCCCCGTCGTGGACGAGAACGACGTCCGGCGCCGAGGGGGCCAGGGTGCGAAAGCCCTGCCAGACCGAATCCTGCCGCCTCTCCCCGCCTCGGACGATCTCGACGATCTTGGCGTAGCGCATCCGGTAGTGCTTCAGGTCCAGTTCGTCGGGGAGGACGAGCACGATCGCGTCCACCCCCTCGTGGGCCTGGAACCGCTCCAGGGTCCACTCGAGCACGGGCTTGGCCCGGAGGTAGGCGAACTGCTTCATCTCGCCGAACCGCTTGCCCGCCCCGGCGGCCACGATGATGGCCGAGGCGCCGCTCATCCCGCTTTTCTCCGCTTCCATCTCTGCCTCCCGTTGTCGCGTGCGCGGTCAGAAGACGCGCTGAAGGGCCTCCCGGACGGTCTTCACCCCCAGGCCCTCGATCCCCGGGACCTCCGCCCGGTCGAGCGCGGCCAGGTTCCCGGCCGGGAGAAGGACGGTCCCGAAACCCAGGGCCTGGGCCTCTTTGACCCGGACGAGGGGCTGGCCGACCGAGCGGATCTCGCCGGCGAGGCCCACCTCGCCGAAAAAGGCCATGTCCCGGGGCAGGGGCATGTTCTTGAGGGAGGAGACCACGGCCATGACGACGCCGAGGTCGACCGCGGGCTCGTCGATCGACATCCCTCCGGCCACGTTGAGATAGATGTCCTCGCCGGCGAAGCTGAAGCCGGCCTTCTTCTCGACCAGGGCCAGGAGCATGGCCGTCCGGTGATGGTCGAGGCCGATGGTCATGCGCCTCGGGTTGCCCGTGAACAGCGTCGAGGAGACGAGGGCCTGGATCTCGGCGAGGAGCGGCCGCGTGCCCTTGACCGTGCAGACGACCGCGCTGCCGGCCTCGTCGCGGGGCCGCTCGCGGAGGAAGAACGCCGACGGATCGAGGATGGGCTGGAGCCCCGCGGCCGTCATCTCGAAGACGGCCAGCTCCGAGACCGGGCCGAACCGGTTCTTCATGGCCCGGAGCACGCGGTGGCTGTGGTCCCGCTCGCCCTCGAAGAGGAGGACGACGTCGACGATGTGCTCGAGCGATTTCGGCCCGGCGATCGATCCGTCCTTGGTGATGTGGCCGACGAGGAAGGCCGGGACCTGCCGGCTCTTGGCGAAGCGAAAGATCTGGTTGGCCGCCTCCCGGACCTGGCTGATCGTGCCCGGCCCCGAGGTCAGGTTGGCCGAGAACACGGTCTGGATCGAGTCGACGATCAGGACCTTGGGCGCCAGGCGCTCGGCCTGGGCCAGGATGCGCTCGAGGTTGGTCTCGGCCAGGAGGAAGAGCCGCCCGTCGCGGACGCCCAGCCGGTCGCCGCGGAGCTTGATCTGCTCGAGCGATTCCTCGCCCGAGACGTAGAGGACCGGGGCGTCGTCCGCGGCCATGTCCCGGGCCACCTGGAGCAGAAGGGTCGACTTGCCGATGCCGGGTTCGCCGCCGACGAGGACGAGCGAGCCGGCCACGAGCCCGCCGCCGAGGACCTTGTTGACGTCCTCGATGCCGACGGCGATCCTCTGCCGGGGGACGTCCTGGATGTCCCGGTAGAGGACCGGCTCGGCCGGGGCGTAGGAGACGCCGCCGGCCCCTGTCCGGGGCTCCTCCTCGATCTCCTCGACGAGGGTGTTCCACTCGCCGCAGGCGGAGCAGCGGCCCATCCACTTGGGGTAGCGGGCGCCGCAGCTCTGGCAGATGAAAACGGTCTTGTCCTTCATCCCTGGCCCCGGCTCAGTACTCCGGCGCGATCTGCTCCATGTCGGCGAAGCGGGCGTACTCGCGGATGAAGGCCAGCTGGAGGTTGCCGATCGGGCCGTTCCTCTGCTTGGCGATGCTGACCTCGGCGACGCCCCGGAGGGTCTCGTCATCCGGGTGGTAGAACTCGGGCCGGTAGATGAAGACGACGACGTCGGCGTCCTGCTCGATGGCGCCCGACTCGCGCAGGTCCGAGAGCATGGGCTTGGGCTCGCGCCGGCCCTTCTCGGGGGCCCGGCTGAGCTGGGAGATGCCGACGACGGGGATGCGCAGCTCCTTGGCCAGCTCCTTGAGGGACCGGGAGATGAAGGACATCTCCTGGTTGCGGTTCTCGAACCGGCCGCCGGTCCGCATGAGCTGGATGTAATCGACGAAGACGATGTCGAGGCGCTGTTCCATCTTGAGGCGGCGGCACTTGGCCTTCATCTCCATGATCGTCAGGGCCGCGGACTCGTCGATGAAGATCTGGGCCCGGCCGAGGGCCTCCCCGGCCAGCTTGAGCTTCTCGAAGTCGCGCTCGCTGAGGTACCCGGTCCGGGTCTTCTTGATGTCGATCTGGGCCTCGGCGCAGAGGAGGCGGATGACGATCTGGGCCTCGGACATCTCCATCGAGAAGAAGCCGACGGACTTGTCGGTCTTGAGCCCGACGTGGTGGGAGATGTTCAGGCCCAGGGCCGTCTTGCCCATGGAGGGGCGGGCGGCCAGGATGACCAGCTCCGAGGGCTGGAAGCCGGCGGTCATGGCGTCCAGGTAGCGGAAGCCGGAGGGGACCCCGGTGACCGCCTCCTTGCGGTCGGCCGTGTCCTTGATCTGCTTCAGGGTCGGCCCGGTCAGCTGGTGGATGGGCCGGAAGCCGGGCTTGATGCGCTGTTCGGCCACCTCGACGATGGCCGCCTGGGCGGCGTTGAGCAGCTCGTCGGCGTCCTCCCTCTGCTCGTAGCTGTCCCGGATGATGCGGGTCGAGGACAGGATCAGCTTCCGCAGGAGGGCCTTTTCCTTGATGATCTGGGCGTAGTATTCGACGTTGAGGTTGCGGGGGACGCCGTCGAGGAGCGAGGCCAGATAGGACGCTCCGCCGATCTCCTCGAGGATCCCGGCCCGCTGGGCGTCCTCGGTCAGGCTGAGGAGCTCCACCGGGATGCCCTTGTCGACCAGCCCGACGATGAGCTCCAGGATCTTGCGGTGGGCGTCCCGGTAAAAGTCCTCCGGCGAGATCGTCGACAGGACGACGTTCAGGTTCTGGCTCTGGACGAGGATCCCCCCGAGGACGGTCCGTTCGGCCTCGAGGCTGTGCGGCGGCGTCTTCTTCAGGAACATCGTATCGAGTTCCATGGCCACCTCGATCCGGCCGGGCCGCGGCCGGTCACGCTCAGGATTTTCCGGACGCCTCGTCCTCGCTCGCCTCGGCGGCGGCCTCTTGGCCCTCCTCGCGGGCGACCACGATCTTCACTTCCGCCCGGTCCTCCGAGCTGATCTTGACCGGGACGGCGAAGTTGCCCAGCCGCTTGATCGGCTCGTCGAGCAAGATCTTCTTCTTGTCGATGTCGTAGCCCAGGGCCCCGAGCGCCTCCTTGACGTCGGCGGCCGAGACCGAGCCGAAGATGACGTCCTTGTCGCCGGCCCGGCGGGTGAAGGTCAGGGAGACCTGGTTGAGCTTCTCGACGAGCGACAGGAACGACTTCCGCTCGACCTCCAGCTTCTTCTTCAGGGCCGCCCGCTCGATCTCGATCGTCTTGAGGTTCGTCGCCGTGACGGCCAGGGCCATCTTCCGGGGGATGAGGTAGTTCCGTCCGAAGCCCGGGGCGACGTTGACGACGTCGCCGCGCCGGCCGAGCTTCTCCACGTCTTGTTTCAGGATCACTTTCATGTCAGTCCTCGACGTAGGGAAGCAGGGCCATGAGCCGGGCCCTCTTGACGGCCAGGGCCAGCTTGCGCTGATGGAAGGCGCAGGTCCCGGTGATCCGGCGCGGGGTGATCTTGCCCCGGTCGGGGATGTACTTCTTCAGGATCTCGACGGCCTTGTAGTCGATGCCCCGGATGTCCCTCTGGCAGAACCGGCAGAATTTCCTCTTGGGCGCGAAATACTTCCGGTAGCCGCCCCGCTCGCTCCGTTCGGGCCTGTCGTCTCGCGGCATCTCACTTCTCCTCATTCGCTTCGGTCGGCGCGAGCGCCTCGGCGGGCGCCGGGGCGGCGGCGGCCTGAGCGGCCTGGGCGGCCTCTTCAGCGCGCTTCTTCCTGTTCTTCCGCCGGGCCAGGTCCCGCGGGTCCTTGAGGACCGTCATGAACCGGATGACCGCGTCGGACTGCTTGAACCGGCGCTCCAGCTCCGTGGAGACGTCGCCGCCGCCGTCATAGGTGAAGAACACGTAGACGCCTTCCTGGAACCGCTTGATCGGGAACGCCAGGCGGCGCTTGCCCCAGATGTCCTGCTTGACCATGCGGCCCTTCCTCTGGGCCACGATGCCGGCCATCTGCTGGATGAACTGCGTCGTCTCTTCTTCGGAAAGGGCGGGGGAGAGAACGAACCCCGTCTCATACTGTCTCAAGGAGACCTCCTTATGGTTTGAACAGCCCCTTCCTCTCGGGAAGGAGCAAGGGGTCGAAGCCCTATTTTAGCCTAATCCCGACAAAAAGCAACTCCGGCCCGGCGATGGTTGAAGCGGGTCATGGCCCGCTCGATCCCCCCGTCGAGGATCATCTCCAGGGCCTCGGCGGCCTGTTCCAGACCCCGCTCGAGGTCGGCCCGCTCATCCTTCCGGAAGGGCTCGAGGACGTAGTCGGCCGCGTCCCGGCCCGCCGGGCAGGGGCCGATGCCGATGCGGACCCGGGCGAACCCGTCGGTCCGGATCTCGCCCGTGACCGAGATCATGCCCTTGTGCGTGCCGGGCCGGCCCGACTTGCGCACCCGGATCTCCCCGAGCGGGATGTCGAGGTCGTCGTAGACGACGACCAGCCGCTCGGGCCCGATCCCCCTGCCGGCCAAGGCCGCCCGGACGGCCGTCCCGCTCCTGTTCATGTAGGTCTTGGGCAGGAGCAGGAGCACGTCTTCGCCGGCGCGGCGGGCGACCGCCGTGCGGGACTTGAACAGCCGGCCGCGCAGGGCGACGCCCCAGGCCGCGGCCAGCCGCTCGACGAGCATGACGCCCGCGTTGTGACGCGTGGCCGCGTACTCGTCACCCGGGTTGCCCAGCCCCACGACCAGCCACAAGGGCTATTTCTCCGGCTCTTCCTTCTCGGCCCGCTCCTTCTTGATGACCTCGGGCTCCTTGGGCTCCTCGGCCGCCGCTTCGCCCTCCGGCTTCTCGCCGGGGAAGGCCTCTTCTTCCTTGTGCGGCATGGAGATGAGGACGAGGACGGTGTTCGGCTCGGTCAGGACCTTGACGCCGGGCGGGACGGCCATGCCCTGGACCTTGAACGACTGGTTGATGTGGAGCCCGGAGATGTCGATGTCCAGGCTCTCCGGGATGTCGCGGGGCAGGCACTCGACCTCGACCTCGCGGGTGACGAAGTCGATGAAGCCGCCCTCCGTCTTGACCCCGACGGGCTCGCCGTGGTGCTCGACCGGGACCGTGACCTTGATCGGCTTGTCCATGGAGATGCGGATGAGATCGACGTGGAGGAGCTCGTCGGTGGACGGATCGATCTGCAGCTCCTTGATCATGGCGTCGTAGGAATCGGCGTCGAGCGCGACCTTGAAGATCGTGTTCTCGCCCGATTCGAGGCGCAGGATCTGGACGATGTCCTTCTTGCTCAGGACGAGCGGCACCGTCTCCATCGATTCGCCGTAGAGGACGGCCGGGACGAACCCCTGGGCCCGGAGCCGGCGCGCGGCGTTCGACCCGAGGCCCTGGCGCTTTTCGGTCTTGACGACGATGTGCATGATGTTCTCCTTAGGTGAACAGGGAGCTGACGGAGCTCCCCTCGCTGATCCTCCGGATGGCCTCGCCGAAGAGCTCGGCGACCGAGAGGACGCCGAACCGTCCGGACGCGGCGGCCTTCTCCGTCAGCGGAATCGTATTGGTCACGAAGACTTTTTCCAGCTTCGACCCGGCGATCCGGTCGAGGGCCGGCCCGGACAGGACGGGGTGCGTGCAGGCGCTGAAGATCCTCTTCGCGCCCTCCTTGGCCAGGGCCTCGACGCTGAGGGTCAGGGTTCCGGCCGTGTCGACGATGTCGTCGAAGATGACGACGTTCTGGCCGGCGACCTCACCGATGACGTGCAGGACCTTGGCCACGTTCGGGGCCGGCCGCCGCTTGTCGATGATGGCCAGCTTGGCGCTCAGGCGCTGGGCGAAGACCCGGGCCCGGCCCACGCCGCCGGCGTCGGGGGAGACGACGGTCAGGTCCTCGAGCTTGAGCGTCTTGATGTGCTGGCCCAGGACGGGCGCGGCCATCAGGTTGTCCACGGGGATCGAGAAGAAGCCCTGGATCTGCGGCGAGTGCAGGTCCATCGTCAGGATCCGGTTGGCCCCGGCGGTCTCGATGAGGTCGGAGACGAGCCGGGCCGAGATGGGGACGCGCGGCCGGTCCTTCCAGTCCTGGCGGGCGTAGGGGAAGTAGGGGATGACCGCGGTGATGCGCCCGGCCGACGACCGCTTGAAGGCGTCGATCATGATGAACAGCTCCATGAGATGGCTGTTCGCGTCGGTCGAGCCGGACTGGATGATGAAGACGTCCTCGCCGCGGACGTTCTCGTCGATGTAGAAGTGGATCTCGCCGTCGCTGAAGCGGTCGAGGACGCAGCGCCCGAGGTCGATCTTGAGATAGTCCACGATCTCCTGGGCCAGGGCCGTGTTCGATGAGCCTGAGAAAACCTTCATCGTTCTTTCCTCGCCTTATATCGTCCGAACTGGGGCGGGAGGATTCGAACCTCCGATGACGGAGCCAAAGTCCGTTGCCTTACCGCTTGGCTACGCCCCAGCACCGAGCTGGGCCCAATAGCTCTCCCGCGGCAGGGTCGCCGCGAGACGGGCGTCCGTCGTGCCGGGGAGCCTCCTCCGCGCCGCCTCGGCGCTCGCCGGGTCGGGGAAAAGCCCGTACACCGCCGAGCCCGATCCGCTGACCTGGGACAAGAGGGCCCCCCGCTCGCGGAAAAAGCCGGTCCACCGCTCGAGCTCGGGATAGGCCCGGAAGATGACGCGCTCCAGGTCGTTTTCCAGGAGCCCGAAGTCTCCGGACTCCAGAAAGCGCTCAATTCTACTGACTTTCCCGGGGGAAGTCAAGGAGGCCTCGACCCCGGCGTAGATGGACGGCGTGGGTATGGAAAACGGCGGGAAGACGAAGAGGCAGGCGAGCGGGGCGAGATCGGGGAGCGGCGTCAGCCTGTCGCCGATCTCCTCGCCCAAACAGAGCCCGCCCTTCAGAAAAAAGGGGACATCGGCCCCCAGGCTCCTGGCCAGGGGGGCCAGCCCGCCGGGGCCCAGCCCGAGCCCCCACATCCGGTCGAGGGCCAGGAGGGCGGCCGCGGCGTTCGAACTGCCGCCTCCGAGGCCCCGGCCGGCGGGGATCCTCTTCCTGACGGCGATCCGGACGCCCCGGGCCGCCTCCCGCCCCTCCCGCAGGAGCCGGGCCGCCCGATGGATGAGGTTCGTCCCGTCCCAGGCGATGATCGGGTCGTCCCCGGAGAGCTCGAGCGTGCCCTCGGGCCCGGGCTCGAGCTCCAGCTCGTCCGCGAGCGAGACGGTCTGGAACAAGGTCCGGATATCGTGATAGCCGTCCGGCCGCTTGCGGACGATCTCCAGGCCGAGGTTGATCTTGGCGAACGACCTGACGGTCATCGGTCCAGGAGCTCCAGGATCTCCTCCCACGTCTTCAGGGCGAAGGCGCGGACAAAATCGACGGCGAAAGCCTCGTCCCGCGGCGGCGGGTCGAAGCTCAGCTTGAGCACTTTCACCCGGCCGGACGACCCCGGCCCTTCGAGCGCGATCTCCCGCGGCACGCCGTCGCCCGGAAAGTACCGGAGGACCGTGAAGGAATGCTCTCCGCGGGAGCCGCGGCCGACGCGCCCGCCGGCGCCGGGCTCGACGCTCCAGCCGCTCTCGCCGTCCCGCCAGGTCCCGGAGAGAAGGCGGACGGCCTCGTCGGGGAGGAGGGCGACGCCGAGGACCCTCTCCATCATGACCGCGGCGGCGTCCTCGGCATAGACCTTCCGGCCGGGCACGGCGAACCAGGCCCGCTCGCCCCGGACGACGATGAGGAAGGCCGTCCGGCCGACCGGGTCGACGGCCTCGATCCGGGCGAGGCCCGGCCGGCGGAAGACGAAGCCGAACCGGCCTTTGACCGCCGCGTCGGCGCCGGCGATCGACGCGGACCCGAAGCCCTCGACGGCTTCGACGCCGCCGGGCGGGGGGACGAGACGGGGAGGGCGGCGGGCGCAGGCGGCGAGGGCGGAGACGACGAGGAGGGTCGCGGCGAAGAGGGCCCGGCCGCGGGCGGCCGGCTTAATGGAAGCCATAGTCTTCGGTCTTGGGAGGCGCCTTCCTGGCCTTTTCTTTCAGCTTCTTCTTTCTGAAGAGCGGATAGAACGGGGACTTGACGCGCCGGCCGAAGCAGGACATGTTCGGGTTGAGGATGAGGAGCAGGACAAAGGCCGCGAAGATGATCAGGATGACGGTCGTGCTCCACTTCATGATCTGATCCTCATCGCCTCCCCCGGCCCCGGCCGGGAGACCTTGTGTTTATCGCGGACGGATATCGGACGACTCACTCGTGGACTTCGGGCTCTTCCTGGAAGATCGGGATCTTGGATTTCTCTTTTTCCTTCCCGAGATGGTGACCGAGGAAGAACACCGCGCCCAGCGTCAGCACCGCCAACAGGAACTTGAAGAAGCCTTTCATCGGAACCTTCCCTTTCCCATTCTATGTATTCGGAAATAAATGTCAATCCGCCGTCTCGTCCCGGCGATTGATTTTCCGCCGGTCCGCCGATATATTGAGGGCGGGGAGGCGCGGCCCGCGGGCCGCGGAGACCATCGATGCGCAAAGCCCTTGGGGCCCTGGCCCTGCTCCTCGTCCTGGCCCCGGCGGGCGGCGCCGGTCAGCACATCCGTCCGACGATGTTCGCGGGCGCCTACTACCCGGCCGGCGCCGACCAGCTGGCCGCCTGGATCGACGGCGCCCTGGCGGCGACCGCCCCGTCCGCGCCGCCCCCGGCCGGCCGGATCGTCGGCCTCATCGCGCCCCATGCCGGCTATGTCTATTCGGGCCGAACCGCGGCCGCCGCCTATGCCCTCGTACGCGGCCTGCCCTTCGAGACCGTCGTCATCGTCGCCCCGTCCCACCGCGTCGCCTTCGAGGGCGTCTCGGTCTGGCCCGACGGGGGCTTCGAGACCCCGCTCGGTCTGGCCCGCGTCGACGCCGCTCTGGCCGGACAGATCGCCCGCGCCGCGCGCGCGCGATTCCGCCGGGACGCCTTCGCCGAGGAGCACGCGCTCGAGGTCCAGGTCCCCTTCATCCAGCGCGCCCTGCCCGGCGCCGCGATCGTCCCGATCGTCATGGGCGCGCAGACGCGGGCGACCATCCGGTCCCTGGCCGCGGCCCTGGCCAAGACCTGTCTCGGAAAGAAGGTCCTCGTCGTCGCGTCGACGGATCTCTCCCACTATCTGCCGAAGGAGAGGGCCCGGGCCGCGGACGCCGGCACGGCCGACCTCATCCGCGATCTCGCGGTCGAAACGATCATCCGCAAGGTCGAGGCGCACGAGAACATCATGTGCGGCGGCGGACCGGTCGCGTCCCTGCTGCTGCTGGCCCGGAAGGCCGGGCGGCCCAAGGTCGAGCTGCTGGCCCAGACGGATTCGTCCTCCTTCGGCGGGCCGGTCGTCGGCTATCTCGCCGCGGCGGTCCTGGGCGGGGAGGAGCCGGACGGCGAGGCCTTCGCGCTGACCGCCGAAGAGAAGACCGGGCTCCTGAAGATGGCCCGCGCCTCCCTGACGGAATATTTCGCCACGGGGACGGAGATCGACGACTCGTCCGGCCGGGCGAAGCTCCGCACGCCCCGCGGCGCGTTCGTGACGCTGACGAAGGCCGGCGCCCTGCGGGGCTGCGTCGGCTTCATCGAGCCCGTCCTGCCGCTCGGCCGGACCGTCATCCGCGCGGCCATCTACGCGGCCACCGAGGACCCGCGCTTTCCGCCGGTCCGGGCCGCGGAGCTCGCGGACCTCCGCCTCGAGATCTCGGTCCTGACGCCGCCGCGGGAGATCGCCAAGTCCGGCCTCGTCCGGGTCGGGAGGCACGGCCTCATCGTCGAGAAGGACGGCCGCAAGGGCCTGCTCCTGCCCCGGGTGCCCGTCGACCACGGCTGGGACCGCGAGACTTTCCTCGGCGAGACCTGCGTCAAGGCCGGCCTGCCCCGAGACGCCTGGAGGCGGGGGGCCAAGCTCTCGGTCTTCGAGGCCATCGTCTTCCACGAATAGCCTCGGGGTATCCTCTCCGCTCGCTGTATGGATTTCTCGGCTCGGGCCGCGCCCTCCTACGCCCTCCTCCGGGCATCGCCCCTGCGCCATTGCCTTTATCCGCTCGCGTCGGCGACACCCCTCGGCTCCAATATCGGCGGAAAGGGAGATTGTCCCAAGGCGGGCGGGGGGTCCCCACGCCGTTGCGTCCTCACCCGGTCCCCTCAAGGCATCCATCGGCGACACCCCTAAGCTCTCCGATGGAGAGAGGGGAGCTTTCCTGTAAACGGGACCGGGGATTTCTGCTATAATGGGGCATTGTTTTATTGGAGTTAGACCCGGATGCCGCTATACGAATACCAGTGCCAGACGTGCCGCGAGGTCTGCGAAGTGCTGCAGAAGGCCAAGGACAAGCCCCTCGAAAGATGCCCGAAGTGCGGCGGCCCGGTGGCCAAGAGGATCTCCTCTCCGGCCATCCAGTTCAAGGGCACTGGCTGGTACGTCACCGATTACGCCAAGAAGAGCGCCGAGCCCGCCGCGGCCGCAAGCCCCAAGGACCCCAAGAAGGCCGAGCCGAAGGGGGAGGGCGAGGCGGCCGGCGCCGGGGAGACCGCGACGACGAAGCCCGAAAAGGCCGATAAGACCGCCGCCTAGGAGCGGCCCCGGAGGCCTTCGCCGCGGGCGAACGATGGCCATGATGACGCGCAGAGCCGTGTTCCTCGATCGTGACGGGACCCTCAATGAGGACACCGGCTATCCGGCCGACATCCGTCAGGTCCATATCTACCCGGCCGCCTTCGAGGCCGTCCGGCTCCTGAAGCGGGCCGGCTTCGCCGCGGTCGTCGTCACCCATCAGTCCGGCATCGGCCGCGGCTACTTCGACGCGTCCGGGCTCGAGGCGCTGCACGCCGGCTTCCGGGAGGAGTTCGCCCGGCGCGGCGCGCCCCTCGACGCGATCTATTCCTGCCCCCACGCGCCGGAGCCGTCCGGCGACGGATGCTCCTGCGCCAAGCCGCGGCCCGGGCTCGGCCTCCGGGCGGCCCGCGAGCTCGGTCTCGACCTCGGCGCCTCCTTCATGGTCGGCGACAAGCCGGACGACGTCCTCTTCGGGCTGGCCATCGGCGCGACGCCGGTCCTCGTCCTGACCGGCTACGGCCGGAGCGCGGCCGCCGCTCTCGCCGCCCGCGGCGTCCGCCCGGCCCACACGGCCGCGGGCGTCCTCGAGGCGGCCGCCTGGATCGTCGGACAGGGAGGGCCGAGCGGCCATGGTCCGGTTTGACGACATCGTCGAGAAGGTCTCCTCCTACATCAGCGAGAAGGAAGTCGCGGCCCTGCGCAAGGCCTACGTCTTCGCCGGCCAGGCCCACAAAGGCCAGGTCCGGCGCTCCGGGGAGCCCTACCTCAGCCATCCCCTCGAGATCACGGACCACCTCGCCGACATGCGGCTGGACAAGACGACCCTCGTCGCCGCCCTCCTGCACGACGTCCTCGAGGACACGGACACGACCGCGGCCGCGATCCGCGAGAGCTTCGGCCGCGAGGTGGCCGATCTCGTCGAGGGCGTGACCAAGATCAGCCGGGTCCAGGAGGCCTCGCCCGAGGTCCGGCGGGCCGAGACCATCCGCAAGATCATCCTGGCCATGACCGACGACATCCGGGTCATCTTCATCAAGCTGGCCGACCGGATCCACAACCTCAAGACCCTTCGCTTCCTCGACGAGGAGAGACAGCGGCAGATCGCCCGCGAGACCCTCGACATCTACGCGCCGATCGCCAACCGTCTCGGCATGGGGCGCATCCGGGGCGAGCTCGAGGAGCTCTCCTTCCGCTACGTCGCCCCGGAGGAATTCGCCAAGGTCGCCGCGGCGGTCGAGCCGCAGAGGAAGGCCGCCGAGGCCGACCTGGCGGCCATGAAGAAGGAGCTCGAGGACCTCGTCGCCGGGAACGGCCTGACGGCCTCGGTCTATTCGCGGCTCAAGCGCCCCTACAGCATCTGGAGCAAGATGAGGCGGCGGGACATCGGCTTCGACCAGGTGTTCGATTTCCTGGCCCTGCGCGTCATCGCCGAGTCCGTCAAGGACTGCTACGCCATCCTGGGCATCATCCATCAGCGCTGGCCGCACCTGCCCCAGCGCTTCCGCGACTTCATCGCCATGCCCAAGCCGAACCTCTACCAGGCCCTCCACACGACGGTCATCACCGGGGGGCGGAAGACGTTCGAGATCCAGATCCGGACCCGGGAGATGCACGACCTGGCCGAGAACGGCATCGCCGCGCACTGGCGTTACAAGGACGACGCCTCCGCGGGCCCCGCGGCCGAGGACCGGCGGCTCCACTGGCTGAGGGAGATGGCGGCCCTGTTCGAGGAGAAGAAGAACCCCCAGGAGTTCCTGCGCTCGCTGAAGACCAACCTCATTCCCGAGGAGGTCTATGTCTTCACGCCCAAGGGCAAGGTCGTCAACCTGCCGCCCGGGGCCACGGCCCTCGACTTCGCCTTCAAGATCCACACCGAGGTCGGGCTCCGCGCGACCGGGGCCCGCATCAACGGCTCTCCCGCCCCGGTCAAGTCGGTGCTCAAGACCGGCGACATCGTCGAGATCCTCACCGCCGCCGACAAGGCCCCGACGCGCGGCATGATGGCCGCGGCGGCCACCTCGGGGGCCCGCCAGGCCCTCCGCCGCGCCCTCGACGCCAAGAGCCGGACGGCGAGCGTCGCGCTGGGCCGGAGGCTCTGGGAGAAGGAGGTCCGGAAGTACGCCGTGCCCGCCGGGGCCCGCCGCGAAGAGGAGCTGGCCCGGCGCCTGGCCGGCGTCCTCGGGACCCGGGCGGCGTCCCTAGAGGAGTTCTACCGGCAGGCCGGGCTCGGCCGGATCGTCATCGACGCCGGGCTCATCGAGGCCGTGTTCGGCCCCGTCGAGCCGCGCGCGCCCGGTCTGCTCGGCAAGGCCGCGGCCCGGCTCGTCCCGGGGCCGGGCCAGGGCGTCCGCATCAAGGACATCGACGGTCCGATGATCAAGCTGGCCAAGTGCTGCTCGCCGGTCAAGGGTGAGCCGGTCGTCGGCTACATCACGGCCGGGCAGGGCCTGACGGTCCACTCCCTGCGCTGTCCGCTCGTGATCAAGGAGGTCCTCGACGGACAGCGGCTGGTCGAAGTGTCCTGGGACCCGTCGTTCGCCGGGGCGTTCAAGGCCCGACTCCTGGTCAAGTCCCAGGATTCCCCGGGGGTGCTGGCCAAGGTCGCCGCGGCCGTCGCGTCACTCGACGGCGACATTTCGAGGGCCGAGGCGTCGATGCTGGCCGAAGGCATCGCCCGGATCAGGCTGGACGTCCGGATCAAGGACGTCCGCCACCTCGAGGCGATCGCGAGGAAGATCAGCGGATTGAAGGAAGTGATCTCGGCCGAGAGAGGATGAGCCGGTCAGGCCGCCTTGACCACCTTGCCGGAGCGCAGGCACCTCGTGCAGACGTGGATCTGGCGAACGCCCTTCGGGGTCTGGGCCTTGAACCGCTGAAGATTGGGCTTCCACTTCTTGGGCGACGACTTATGGGAATGGCTGACGCTGTGCCCGAAGACGGGGCCTTTGGCGCAAATCTCGCAAGCTTTCGGCATGGTCGTATCTCTTTCGTTCGGATTGAGCCGCTTTTATACCACAAATCCGGCGGGGAGGCAAATCCGCGGGCGGAATCCCTGGCCCGATCGCAGGGCCTTCCGGGAGGCCTGTCCGGGGCCGCTTTCGGGCCTTTTTTCGGCCTTTCGACGGCCCCCGGGACGCCGCTTTCGAGAGACCCGAGCGGCCCTTGGGCCGGACGCCGAAGAGGCCCGTTTTCCCCTAAAAAAAAGCTTGAAATGACCCCTCCGGAATGCTATGATTCCCGGGCCTCTCCCGGACGATAGCCTTTCCCGGAGAGGATTTTCCACAGATGTGGAAAATTCTGTGGAAAAAATAGCTGCTCCCATGGAACCTAAAGAAAACCAAAACCCTTGGATTCGGATCCTCGAGGCCGTCTCGGCCAAGGTCGATCCGAGTTCCTTCGAGACCTGGTTCGATCCGACGTCCTTCATCGGCCGGGACCAGGATTGCCTCTACGTCAAGGTCCCCAACGCCTACTTCCGCGACTGGCTGTCCTTCCACTATTCGAACGTCATCGCCGAATGCTGCCGCGATCTCTTCGGCCAGGCGCTCGATGTCCGCTACATCCACGAGGACACCCCCGCCGCGTTCATGCGCCGCTCCCCCGACGAGCGGAAGGGCAAGCCGGGGCAGGTCCTCAATCCCAACCTCAACCCCAACTACACCTTCGAGAACTTCGTGGTCGGCAGCTGCAACCAGTTCGCCCACGCCGCGGCTTCGGCCGTGGCCAAGAACCCGGCCAAGTCGTACAACCCGCTCTACATCTACGGCGGCGCCGGGCTCGGCAAGACCCATCTCATGAACGCCATCGGCCACTTCGCCCTCCAGCAGAGCTCGCGGGCCAAGATCCTCTACGTCACGACCGAGAAGTTCATGAACGATCTCGTCAACCACCTCCAGTACAGCAAGGTCCTGGAGTTCCGCGAGAAATACCGGAGCGTCGACCTCCTGCTCATGGACGATATCCACTACCTCTCCGGCCGCGAGCGCACCAAGGAGGAGTTTTTCCACACCTTCAACCACCTTTACGACAGCCAGAAGCAGATCGTCATCTCCAGCGACTGCCCCCCGAAGGAGATCCCCCATCTCGAGGAGCGCTTCCGCTCCCGCTTCGAATGGGGCCTCATCGCCGACCTCAAGGCCCCCGACATCGAGACCCGGATCGCCATCCTCAAGAAGAAGGCCGAGGCCGAGGCCGTGACCCTCCCCGAGAGCGTCGCCCTTTACATCGCCGACAAGGTCCAGACCAACATCCGCGAGCTCGAGGGCTATATGAGACGGGTCATCGCCTTCGCCTCCCTCAAAGGCGAGCGCATCGACCTCGACCTGACCAAGGAGGCCCTCCGGGGACTCCTGGACGCCTCGTCGACGATCGTCACTGTGGAAAAGATCCAGAAGCACATCTGCCACGAGTTCAAGATCAAGCCCTCTCAGCTCAAGTCGAAGAACAACTCCCCCAAGGTCGCCTTCCCCCGTCAGATCGCCATGTACCTGGCCAAGGAGCTGACCAAATCGTCGCTCCCGGAGATCGGCAAGAAATTCGGTGGAAAACACCACACGACCGTCATCCACAGCATCCGCAAGATCGAGAAGATGCGCAACGACGATCCCGAATTCAACAAAGAGATCAACAAGCTCATGGCCTTCGTCCAATGAGAAGGATCAGCGCCTTCGGCGGGTTATGCACATTTCCAGAGGACTTTCTTATTCTTCTTGATTTCAAGTTTTATTCTGAATTAAATAATAAGGAATAAGAGACGGAACGCGGCGCGAAAGGTGATGCCATGAAATTCTCTCTTCCCAAGGAAGCGTTTCTCGGAGAACTGCAGGTCCTCCAGGGCATCGTGGAAAAGCGGAACACGATGCCGATCCTGGCGAACGTCCTGATGAACGTCTCGGCCGGCGACATCGAGCTCGTCGGGACCGACCTCGAGGTCGGGTTGCGGACGCATCTGGGGGCGGACATCGAGAAGCCGGGAGGCATCACCGTCAACGGGAAGAAGATCTTCGAGATCGTCAAGTCCCTGCCGGAGGGACGGACGGTCGAAGTCGAGCTCCATGATGAAACGCTTGAGATCCGGGCGGGGGAGAGCGAATTCAAGGTCCTCTGCCTGTCGAAGGAGGATTATCCCCAGGTCCCGGACGCCGGGTTCGAGCAGGGCATCGTCCTGCCGCTCCAGGACCTCAAGGATATGATCGACCGGGTGTTCTACGCCATCACCCAGGAACAGCGCTATTATCTCAACGGCGCCCTCCTGTCGCTCAAGAACCGCCAGGTCGAGCTGGTCAGCACGGACGGGCACAGGCTGTCCTACACCCGGAAGGCCCAGGAAGGGCTGAAGATGGACAAGGACCTGAGCGTCATCGTGGCCAAGAAGACGCTCAACGAGATCCGCAGATTCGAGGGCGAAACGGTCGCCTTCGACCTCGACGAGAACAACCTCTTCTTCCGGGTCGGCCCGAGGACCCTGATCTCGCGGATCATCGAGAGCAAGTTCCCCAACTACCAGGCCGTCATCCCCAAGGACAACCCGGGCCGGCTGGTCATGGGCCGGGCGGAGCTGGCCGACGCCATCCGCCGGGTGGCGCTCCTCTCGGCCGAGCGCTCCAAGGGGATCAAGTTCACCCTGGAGAAGAACCGGGTCCGGCTCTTCTCCTCGAACCCGGAGACCGGCGAGGCCCGCGACCGCCTGGATGTCGAGTACAAGGGCCAGGACCTGGAGATCGGGTTCAACGCCCAGTACCTGCTCGATTTCCTCACGGCCGTCGGCACGGAGAAGGTTGTCTTCGAGCTCAAGGACGAGAACAGCGCGGTCCTGATGCGGCCGGACTCCGAGGACGGGCTGACCAACATCTACGTCCTGATGCCGATGAAGATCTGAGAGGGAGGCCCGAGCCGTCGAGGGTCAGGCCTTGGGCTCGGACGCCTGGGGGGTCGCCGCGGGGGCGGCCGCCGGGGCCGCCTTCTTGATGACCGCCCGGACGTAGACCCAATCCTTTTTCAGCTTGTGGCGGTCGTCCGCCGCGATCTCGAAGAGGCTGTCCATCTGCATGGCCTTGGGGCTGGTCGGGCAGGAATCGACGCACTGGGCGCAGTGGATGCAGCGGTCGTTGTGGATGACCATGCGGAAGCGTTTCTCGGCCGGGTCGACGTCGCTGATCTCGATGGCCTCGGCCGGACAGTCCCGCTCGCAGGCCTTGCAGACGATGCAGAGCTCGGGCCGGAGGTAGGGGGTGCCCCGGAAATCCGCGGGCACTTCGAGCTTCTTGAAGGGATAATCGACGGTCGCCGGCTTCTTGAAGAGGTGGCGCAGAAGCTCGGGCAGGAAGGCGGCTATTCTCATGACAGGAATCCCTTCAGGAGGATCGTCGCCAGGAGCTGGACGACGGCCAGCGGGGTCAGGATTTTCCAGGAGAACGAGATGACCTGGTCGATGCGGATCCGGCCCGTCAGGGCCCGGAGGAGCGACAGGAGGAAGACGACGAAGAGCGTCTTGACCACGAGCTGGAGGAAGCCCAGGAACGGCCCGCCGGGGAAGCCGCCCAGGAAGACCGCGGCCAGGAGGCCGCTGGCGACCACGAGCTCGATGTCGAAGGTCAGGCGGAAGAGGGCCAGCTTCTTGCCCGAGTACTCGGTGAAGGTGCCGCCGACGATCTCGGTCTCGGCGTCGGGGATGTCGAAGGGGGTCCGCTCGAGCTTGGCCTGCACGGCGATGAGGGCCACGACGAAGCCGAGGACGTTCACCAGGAGCAACAGGGGCCTGGCCTGGTAGAAGGCCGCGATCTCGGCCAGGCGCCAGGAGCCGGCCAGGACGGCCGGGCTCAGGACCGCCAGGAAGAGCGGCACCTCGTAGCCGAAGAGCATCGTCAGGACGCGGGCCCCGCCGATCGTGGAAAAGAGGTTGGTCGACGACCAGGCGGCCAGGAAGAGGATGAGCGTCGGCAGGCTGAGGAGGTAGAGCAGGACGATGATGTCCCCGGAGAACGACGTCCAGCCGGGGCGGGCCAGGTCGAAGTTCCAGACCGGGAGGAGCAGGCCGGCCGTCGCGACGACGGCCAGGGCGAAGGCGGGCAGGGCGGTGAAGAGGCCCTTGTCCGCCGCGTCGGGAACGATGTCCTCCTTGGCCATGAGCTTGAAGAAATCGGCGATGGGCTGGAGGAGCCCGAAGCGGCCCGTGTGGGTCGGCCCCATCCGGTTCTGGAGCCGGGCGTAGACCTTGCGGTCGAACCACTCGCAGAACGTCGAATAGGCGAACAGGAACAGGAGCCCGGGGTAAACGAGGAGGTAGAGGACGGTGCTCAGAACGGCCATACCGCATTCCCTTTCACGGGGGCGTTGGAGGACCGGGCGAGCGCCAGCCGGCGAAGGTCGCTCATCCGGACGATCGATTCCTCGCCGCTCCGGGCGCCGACCAGGGTCACGGCCCGCTCGGCGCAGCAGATGCAGGGGTCGATGGCGGCGAAGATCAGGGGGATGTCGGCGACGAAGCCCTTCTTCAGCATCGCCACCGTGGCCGGGTAATTGGCCAGCGTCGGGGCCCGGACCTTGAGGCGCTCGGGCTTGTCGCTCCCGTTGGCCTTGATGTAGTGGATGTTCTCGCCGCGGGGGGCCTCGTAGCGGCTGACGGCCTCGCCGGGCTTGGCCTTGCGCGACGCCTTGACGACGATGTCGCCGTCGGGCAGGCGGCGGACCATCTGCTCGATCATCTTGTAGGACTCGAGGAGCTCCTTGACCCGGACGACGACCCGGCCGAGGACGTCGCAGCTGTCCGCGGTCGCCAGCTCCCAGTCGAGCTCGTCGTAGACGGCGTAGGGGTCCTCTTTCCGGACGTCCCGGGCGACGCCCGAGGCCCGGGCGACCGGGCCGACGGCGCAGAGGGAGACGGCCTGCTCCCGGCTGAGCAGGCCGACGCCGGCGATCCGGGCGACGAAGCTGGGCTCGTTGGCCCCGATCTTGAAGTAGTACTCGCTCCGCTTCCTGAGCGTGACCACGCCCTCGAGGATCTTGGCCTTCTGGCCCTCGTCGAGGTCGCGGCGGACGCCGCCGATGGTGTTGATGGCGTAGTGGACGCGGTTGCCCGAGATCATCTCCAGGAGGTCCATGACGATCTCGCGGTCGCGCCAGGTGTACATGAAGAAGGAGTCGAAGCCCGCCTCGTGGCCGGCGACGCCGAGCCAGAGGAGGTGGCTGTGGACGCGCTCGAGCTCGGAGACGAGGTAGCGGATGTAGAGGCCGCGGCGCGGCGGGACGAGCTCCATGAGCTTCTCGACGCCCTGGACGTAGCAGGTGGCGTGGGAGTGGGAGCAGATGCCGCAGATGCGCTCGGTCAGGTAGATGTTCTGGAGGAAGGTCTTCTCCTCGGCCAGCTTCTCGAGGCCGCGATGGTTGTAGCCGAGGCGGATGTCGGCGTCGGTGATGACCTCCCCTTCGACGGTCATGCGCAGGCTGATCGGCTCCTTGAGGGCCGGGTGCTGGGGGCCGATGGGGATCTGGAAACTCATGACTTTCCTCCGGGGATGACTTCCGCGGGCCGGACGTGCTTCCAGTCCTTCCGGAGCGGGTACTGGCCGTCGGGCCAGTCGTCCGGCAGGTTGAGCCGGCGCCCGTCGGGGATGCCCTCGACGGCGATGCCGAACATCTCCTGGATCTCGCGCTCGTAGAGGACGGCGCCGGGGATGACGCCGCAGATCGAGGCGACGCGGGGCGCGGCCTTCGGGAGCTCGGTCCGGACGTTGATGGCGACGACGGGCGAGGCGAAGTGATAGAGGAGCTCGAACGCCTCGCCCCGGTCGACCCCGCTGATCGTGGCCAGGTAGGCGCAGTCGTACCGGTCCCTGAGGAGGGCCGCGGTCGGGACGACCTCCTCCGGCGCGACCTTGAGGAAGACGCGGCGGCGGTCGGGGTTGGTGACCTCGAGGGCCTTCGCCCCGAGGTCCCGCTTCAGGCTTTCGACGATTTCGATGTCGGACATGGGCGATCCCTTCGGGCCTAGAGTTTTCCGAGCAGCTTGACGACGCCGTCCACGATGGCGTCGGGGCGGGCCGGGCAGCCGGGGATGTACATGTCCACCGGGATGACCTGGTCGAGGCCGCCCATGACATTATACGCCCCCCGGTAGACGCAGCCGGCCATGGCGCAGGCGCCGACGGCGATGACGAACTTAGGGTCGGGCGTCTGCTCGTAGATGCGGACGATCCGGTCCTTGATCTGGCGCGTGACCGGGCCGGTGGCGATGATCACGTCGGCGTGGCGCGGCGTCGCCTTGAGCAGGATCCCGAAGCGCTCGACGTCGAAGCGCGGCGTCAGCGCGGCGACGATCTCGATGTCGCAGGCATTGCAGGCGCCCGAGTTGAGGTGCAGGATCCAAGGCGATTTGATCCTGGACCAGCGGGCGAGCTTGTTGAGCATGTTAACTCCTTGTGATCAGGGCCGAGACGGACAGGGCGATCATGACCAGATAGAACAGGGCGAAGAAGACGATCTTTCCCGACGGCACGGTGGCGATGACGAGCGCGGCGACGTGCATCATGGTGAAGAACAGGGCGACGAAGAAGAAGATCCGGTAGCCGAACTGGACCTTGACCCCGGGGATGTTCTCGCCGCAGGCGTAGGTGGTCAGCTTGCCGCCGACCCGGGTCAGCTTGGGGGCCATCCCCTTGCCCAGGGCGTAGAGCCCGAAGGCGGCCGCGAGATAGATGACGAAGGCGATGGGCGGGGAGAGGAGGATGCCGATTCCGGTCATGGCTTACCCTTTCAGCCGGGTCAGGCCGCGGATGTCCAGCGACTTGGTGTGGCGGTAGATGTTGATGATCAGCGCCAGGGCCGTCGCGACGAGGCTGACCTCGATGACGATGTAGGTGATGACCAGGGCCTGGGCGGTCAGGATGCTGGCCTTGGCCAGGCCGGTCGCGAGGAGCAGGAGGCTGATGCCCTTGCCGATGACCTCGATGGCGATGAACAGCTTGATCAGGTTGCGCTTGCCGAGGAGGCCGAGGAGGCCGGCGCCGACGAGGGCGGCGGCGAAGAAGAGATAGAGATACCAGGTGTCAGTCATGTTTGTCTCTCTTGCGGAACAGGGCCAGGACGGCGAAGACGCCGGCCAGGATGACGGCGATCTGCCCGACCAGGTCCAGCGTCCGTCCCTTCCAGAGGACGTCCCCGAAGGCGCCGGTTTCCGCCCCGGCGGCCAGGGCCGGGATCTTGCCGAGCAGGCTCTTCATGACCAGGGCGTCGATGACGAGGAAGATGACGAAGACGGCCGGGAAGGCCCAGTTCACGAGGCGCGATTCGCGGACCTCGTCGCCCGACTTGGTCAGGGCGATGGTCAGGACGAACAGGACCGTGATCAGCCCGGCCACGACCGAGATCTCGAAGACCCCGGCGTACGGCGCGTCCATCCGGAAGAAGACGATCCCCAGGAGGAGGCTGGACACGGCCAGGGCGATGGCCGACTTGAGGAGGTCCTTGAGGGCGATGGCCAGGACCGAGAAGAGCACCATGCCGATGAGGAGGGCGGTTTGCAGGATCATCGCTTAAAATCCCCACGATCCGGTCACGGCCTGGATCCCGTCCGCGAGGACGTCGGCGGCGGGCTGGACCCAGGTCGAGACGGTCGACGCAAAGAGGATGCCTGTCCCCAGGCAGAGGAGGGCCAGGAAGACGGTCGAGGCCGTCATCCAGAAGGGGGCCTCCCGGACGGCGGCCCAGGTCTCGTTGAGCCGGCCGAAGAAGGCCTTCCTCTGCATGAGGAGGTAGTACCAGAGGGTCAGGACCGAGACCAGGACGGCGATGACGGCGAAGACCGGGTGGCCGGCCTGGACGAGGGCCACGATGATGAGCAGCTTCGACCAGAAGCCGTTGAGCGGCGGGACGCCGGCGATCGACAGGGCCCCGACGAGGTTCGTCGCGGCCGTGACGGGCATGCGCTTGGCCAGGCCGCCCATCGCGTCCATGTCCCGGGTCCCGGTCGCCTGCTGGACCGAGCCGCTGGTCAAGAACAGGAGCCCTTTGGCCAGGGCGTGATTGAAGAGATGGAAGAGGCCGCCGGCGATGCCGAGCGGCGTCCCGATGCCGATCCCCAGGACGACGTAGCCGACCTGGCTGATCGAGGAGTAGGCCAGCATCCTCTTCATGTCCTTCTGGCCGAGGGCGAGCAGGGCCGCCGCGACCATCGAGACGGCCCCGAGCCACAGCAGGACCGTCGAGAGGGCCGGGGTCAGGCCGAAGACGTTGAGGAAGACGCGGGTCATCGCGTAGACGCCGGAGACCTTGATGAGCAGGCCGGACAGGACGGCCGAGATGGGCGCCGGGGCCGACGGGTGGGCGTCCGGCAGCCAGGCGTGGAAGGGGACGAGGGCGGCCTTGAGGCCGAAGCCCAGGAGGAAGAAGGCCGCGGCGACGCCGAGGACCGGCCCGGCCTCGAGCTCCCCGAGGGCGGCGGCCACGGCGGCGAAATCGAGACGGCCGGTCAGGCCGAAGACGATGGCGATCGCGGCGACGATGAAGGCCGAGGCCGCGACCGAGAGCATCAGGTACTTGAAGGCGGCCTCGAGCTCGTCGTGGCCGAGGCCGAACGCGACGAGGGCGTACGAGGCCACGGCGGCCACCTCGAGGAAGACATAGACGCTGAACAGGTCGGTGGCCAGGACGAGGCCGTTCATGCCCGCGATCATGACCAGGTAGAGGGCGTAGAAATTGGCCTTGGCCCCGTAGTGCTCCATGTAGTCGATGGCGAACACGCCGGCCGCGAGGCCGACCAGGGAGACGGCCATGAGCATGAACAGGCTGAAGCCGTCGAGGGCCAGCCGGAGGTTGACGGTCTCGCCGAGCCAGGGCAGCTGCTGCAGGACCGCGCCGCCGGCGATGAGGGCCCGTCCGGCGATCGCGGCGTAGACGAGCAGGAAGAGAAGGGTGGCGTTGGCCAGCAGGTCCGGCAGGACGCGCCGCGAGACCTTGCCGACGAGCGGCAGCACGCCCGCCACGATGAGCGGAAGGACGACGAAGAGTATGATCAACGCTCCTCCTCTATTTCGCGAGCAGGCTGATGACGCCCGCCAGGATGATCAGGCCGGCCAGGCACCAGGCGAGGTAGTTCGCGTAGTGCCCGTTGTGGGCCTTCTTCAGGATGCCGGTGAATTTCTCGCCGGTGACGGTGACGACCTTCTCGAAGACGAAGTCGATGGGCCGGTCGACGGCCTTGAACAGCGCCAGCGACAGCCCCCGGAGGACCTTGACGCCCTGTTCGTAGGGATCGAAGACCCGGCGCTCGGCCAGGTCGTAGAGCCCGTGGACGACGGGCAGGTTGTGGATGGGTTCGGAGGCCAGGTAGGCCTTCCGGTCCCCCTTCAGGAAGCCGTAGCGGTGGAGCAGGAAGGCCAGGACGAGACAGCCGATGGAGATGAGGGCGATCGGGTTGAGCACGTCCAGGGCGTGGGCGGAGAAGTCGAGGTGGGCCCCGGCCCCGGCGTGGGGCGCGACGACCGGCGTGATGAACAGGGTCAGGGGCAGCTTGTTGTAGACGCCGAAGAGGAGGCACAGGCCGGCCAGGACCAGGACGGGGACGACGATGGCCGGCTGGCTTTCGCGGACCTTGGGGACCTCGCGCGTCCTCTCGCCGAAGAAGACGGAGTGGCCGGCCTTGAGGAACGAGGCGAAGGTGAAGACGGCCCCGACCCAGGCCGCGACGGCGAAGACCGTGTATCCGGTCTCGAGCGCGCCGTGGAAGACCATCTCCTTGGAGACGAAGCCGTTGAGCGGCCAGACGCCCGAGATGGCCAGGGCGCAGACGACGAACCCGAAGGCCGTGAGCGGCATGTCCCGGCGCAGGCCGCCGAGCTTCTTCATCTCCGTCGTGCCGGTCCGGTGCTCGACCGAGCCGGCGCTGAGGAAGAGGCCGCTCTTGTACATGGCGTGGTTGATCATGTGGAAGAGGCCGCCGGCGATGCCGACGGGGATGGCCGTGCCGATGCCGAGGATCATGTAGCCGACCTGGCTGATGGCGTGGTAGGACAACAGCCGTTTGAGGTCCTTCTGGACGAGGGCCATGAGGACGGCCAGGACGATGGTCACGGCGCCGACGATCATGAGGAGCAGGGACATCGCTCCGCCGGGCCGGATCGTGAAGAAGTCGAGGGCGACGCGGGCCAGGAGGTAGATCCCCAGGAGCTTCTCGAAGGCGGCCGGCAGGAAGGCCATGAAGGTCACCGGCGCGTCGACGCCGGCGTCGGGGATCCAGGTGTGGAAGGGCATGGCCCCGGCCTTGCCCGCGGCCCCGATCATCATCAGGACGAAGGCGGCCGCGGCGGGCCCGGTCGGCTCGACCGCGATCTCGGACATGGTGGCCGTGCCGGCCACGGTCCAGAGCAGGCCGATGCCGAGGATCAGGCAGAAGTCGCAGAAGCCGCTGATGAGCAGGGCCTTGACGGCCGTGCGGCCCGACGTCGGCCGGCCGCCGATCGTGATCATCCCGTACAGCGTGACCAGCAGGCCCTCCCAGAAGAAGACGAGGGGCACGAAATTGTTGGCCAGCACCGCCCCGTTGGCGAAGGCCGCGGTCAGGAAAACGTAGGCCATGAACTCCCGGCCCCGGGGCGCGTCCTTCATCTTGACCGTCGCGTAGATCGCGATCAGGACGAGGAAGCCGGCCAGGGCGAGCAGGATGAAGCTCGAGAAATGGTAGAGCCGCAGGTCGAAGTCGATGCCCAGGCCCATCCAGGGGACGGCGTAGCGCAGGTCCTTCAGGCCGAAGAAGACGAAGGCGTAATAGAGGAGCGCGCCGGCGCCGGCCACGGCCAGGGCGTCCCGCAGGAGCCGCAGGGCCCGGGGCAGGAGGAGCAGGACGACCGCCAGGACGGCCGGCAGGAGGATCGGAAGGAGGAGCGTTTTGGGCGTCATCGGAGCCACCAACTCATCTGCGTCGTCGCGACGTTGGCGAGCTTCATCGGGAAGGCCACGAGGAGGCCCGCCGCCAGGCTGAGGACGGCCAGGACGGCGACGACGCAGACCATGGATTTCGTGCCCTCGGGGGCTGGATGCCGGGCCTCTCCGAGGAAGACCATCGAAAAGACCTTGAACAGGTAGTGCATCGTCAGGACGGCCGTGAACAGGGCCAGGGCCGCGATCCACGGGCGGCCGCCCTGGACGGCGCCCAGGATGACCAGGAATTTGGAGAAGAACCCGCCGAAGGGCGGGATGCCGATGACGGAGAAGGCGCAGACCAGGAAGGCGACGGCCGTGACCGGCATGGTCTTGATGAGGCCGCCCATCTCCCGGATGTCCTTGGTGTGGACGGCGTGGATGACGATGCCGGCGCAGAGGAAGAGCCCGGCCTTGGCCAGCCCGTGCATGAGGATGAAGAGGAGCGAGCCGGAGACGCCCGCCGCGTTCATCATGGCGAAGCCGAGGAAGATATAGCCGATCTGGCTGACCGTCGAATAGGCCAGGATCCTCTTGAGGTCGGTCTCGACCGCGGCCGCGCCGGCGGCGACGAGGCTCGAGACCATGACGATGACCGGCAGGGCGTCCTGCCAGCCCTCCGGCAGGCGGAAGGCGTAGAGGAAGAGCCGGGCGAAGGCGTAGACGCCGATCTTGACCAGGACGGCGGCGTGGAGCAGGGCCGTGACCGTCGTCGGGGCGACGCCGGCGTCGGGCAGCCAGGGGTGGAGCGGCACGGTGGCCGACTTCGAGAACAGGCCGAAGAGGATGAGCAGGACGGCCGTCCCCGGGACGACCGTGCCGCGCATGGCCGTGACGTCGAAGGTGTTGGTGACGCCGTAGATCTGGATGAAGCCGAGCAGCATGACGACGGCGCCGAAGAAGGTCAGCAGAAAGGCCTTGTCGGCCTTGCGGACGTGGTCGGGCGCGCGGTAGAAGCCGATGAGCCGCCAGCAGGCGACGGCGATGATCTCCCAGAAGAGGTACAGGAAGATGAGGTTCCCGGAGAAGACCAGGCCCATCATCGAGCCGATGAAGAGCAGGACCATGAGGTAGTACTCGCTCTGGTTCTCTTCCTTGCGGATGTAGCCCAGGGAGTAGACGACGATGAGGAAGCCGATGAAGGACGAGGCGGCGGCCATGAAGACCGACAGGGGATCGACGATGAGGACGAAGTCGAAGCCCAAAGCCAGGTTCTTGCGGATGACCCGCTCCCCTCCCTGGAGAGCGAAGGGGACGAGCGTCAGCGGCAGGACCGCCGTCGCGCCGCTCACCAGGACGGCCCAGGCCGAGCGGGCGCGCTTCGCGGCCAGGCCGAAGAGCGGCGCCGCGAAGGAGCCGAGGATGGGGACCAGGATCGTGAGGAGGACGGTTGTTTCGATGGTCATGGGGCGGATTGCCTTCCTTAATGAAGAAGGGCCAGTATAGTAACGCGCTCCGGAGTTGTCAAGAATTTCCACAGCCCGTCCACGGGTTTTGAACAGCTTTTTCCAGAGCCTGATTTTTAGTTGCTTTTTGGGCCGGAAAGTCGGATAACTAATCGACCGCAATCATCGCCGCGAGACGAGGTGAGGCCATGGCCGTGGAGATCCGCGAGATCACGACCCGCAAAGACCTGAAGACGTTCATCTATCTGCCGGAGAAGATCCACGCCGGCCGCGCCAACTGGGTCCATCCGCTCGTCAGCGACGATTGGAAGTACTTCGACCGGAAGAAGAACAAAGCCTTCGGTTACTGCGACGTCATCCTTCTCCTGGCCTGGAAGGACGGCCGCCCCGCGGGCCGGGCCATGGGCATCATCAACCGCCGCTACAACGAGCACCGGAACGAGAAGACGGCCCGCTTCGGCTACCTGGAGACCGGCGAGGACCGGGAGGTCTTCCGGGCCCTGCTCCGCCATATCGAGGACTGGGCCCGGGCCAAGGGCATGACCAAGATCGTCGGCCCCTACGGCTTCTCCGACCAGGACCCCGAGGGCTACCTCATCGAGGGCTTCGAGCACCGGGCGACGATCGCCACCTACTACAATTTCGAGTGGGTGCCCCGCTGGCTCGAGGAAGAGGGCTACGCCAAGGACAACGACTGGTTCGTCTACAAGCTCGCGGTGCCCAAGGAGATGCCCGAGTTCTACAAGAAGATCTACGAGCGGGCCATGAGGCGGGGCACCTACGAGATCGTCGAGTTCAAGAGGCGCCGGGAGATCAAGCCCTGGATCCGGAAGGTCCTCGGCCTCATGAACGAGACCTACATGACCGGCAACATCTACGGCTACGCCCCCCTCGAGCCGCAGGAGATGGACGACCTGGCCAGGCGGTTCCTGCCGATCGTCGATCCCCGCTTCGTCAAGATCGTGGCCAAGGACGGCGAGGTCCTGTCCTTCATCATCGCCATGCCCGACATGACCGAAGGCATCCGGAAGGCCAGGGGCCGCCTGTTCCCCTTCGGCTTCATCCACGTCCTCCGGTCGGCCCGGAAGACCAAGCAGCTCGACCTCCTCCTCGGGGCGGTCAAGGAGCCGTACCGGGGCCAGGGACTGGACGTCCTCATGGGCGTCAAGGTCCTCGAGTCGGCCTCCCGGGCGGGCATGGAGAAGATCGACACGCATCACGAGATGGAGTCCAACGTCAAGGTCCGGGCCGAAATGGAGCGGATGGGGGGCGTCGTCTATAAAAAGTTCCGGGCCTTCGGCAAGATGCTCTGACCCGGGACTCTCTTACCCCGCCGCCCCGCGTTTTTCTGCGGGAGGGGGATAAACCCTCGTCAAGGTCTGTTCGACCGAGTATTTCAGCCCCTGTTCGACGACGGCCTTTGTCGTCAACGCGCCCGATTCATCGAGATTGAATTCCCGCAGATCGTCCTGAAAGGTGCTCCCATACCACTTGGCTTCGTACCCGGAGCCGTCTGCTGTCCTCCTGAGCCGGGCCTTCAGGAACCCTGTCTGCCATTCCGGTATGTCGGGATCGAGGATATAGGCGGCGTAGGGGTAGCTTGGATCGTCCGTAGTTTTAACGATGGCCACTCGAAACGAGCTCTGTTCTTCAGGCTGAAGCTGCCCCATGGCCTGAATGAAGGACGGCGGTACCCGCTCGACGAGGTCAAGCTTCCCAGTTTTTCGGTTTCGAATGTACTCCGAGACTCTGATCTTTTTCCGTGCGTCGTCGTCCATCACGACCTCGCTGTGGGCGCGGCTTTCCCATATCCCCTCGATGTCGTCGAGCGTTCGTTCTCCGGCATCGAAGTCTCGCCTGATCCCTTCTTCCGTCAGCCCGATTCGGGGCCAATCATCGAGGTCGATCATGTCCAGCAAGAAGGCCCGTATCGTGGTGCATCCGCCATACGAGTTCGGCTTGCGGACATGGAGGATCGCTAGGGCGTCGCCGCCTCGGGCTTTGGCTTCCCGTTTGAGGGCCCAGATTGTCCCTCTGTACCCGCAGGAGCCCCACCTCTTCCCCCAATCTCCGGTGCCCATAACGAGTCCCCTAGATCCCCGCATCTGTAAAGTGTCCATAATCGTTGAATTGCGGGGAATCCGCTGGCCGAGCTCGAAGACCTTGATGCGCCCGCCCGTCCCCTTTTTTGAGAGCGCCGTCGTCGCACAGCCGCTGCCGGACAAAAAAGCCACCAGCAACGCCAGGCCATAGAGCGCTTTGAGGATCCGCGTCTCCTTCATCACGTCAGACAGGTCCTTCATGAGCGTCCCTCTCAGTGTACGGGCCGTACTGTAAAGAAATCGGCATAGAAAATTTTCGCCATTATATAGCACTCGTTCCAGAAGCTCAGGGGATTGTCCGGATCCTTGCTCATCCCATAATACGCTAGGTAGGCGTCCATTACCGCATCCGAGCCGTGTTCATAGCCCCTAATATATTCCCACATATCATGCCGTGCTTCTTCTAGATTCTCAAAAAAATCCTCCTTAGCTTTCTGATCGGCCTTGCTCATCCAATCCTTCCACGCATTTTCCGCTTTGTCCATGTTATCGCGGAATCCATTCCAACTAAAAAAGGGCCAGGTTGAGCCTTTTTCCCCGCTATCTTTGACTAGGAGCCAAAGCGAATCCTCCGGCTTCGAGATCGAGAGCCAGGGGTAGGCCACAGACCACCAAGGACGCTCCTCTTCCGGCTCCGGCGGCTTGTTTGGCGGATAGACCGTTGCCATGCTCGAAGCAGGAATCATCCAGCCCGCTTTCACATACATCTCGGCCCCTGGGTGATTGCCGGGATAGGAGTAGGCATTCCAGGAAAGGGAGGCCGGCGTGGAGTTTGGCGAGAGGAGCCTGTATTGACTGTGGTCATAGTACCTGGCGCCGAAGTAATCGAGGTCCGACTCGGCGTCGCGGGGCTGGCCGGAGAACTTGAGCGACGGGTCGTAGGTCCCAACCCACGTCTTCTGGATCCCCCCATAGGGCTCGTGGGCCGCCGAATAGACGACCGACCCGGAGCTGTCGGTCACGATGCGGGTCGAGTTGATCTGGTCTGCGGCATAGTAGAGGAGCTGAGTCCCCGCGTGTCTGTACTCGG
>JAXDAV010000015.1:0-20940 GCA_034679465.1 Candidatus Aminicenantota bacterium
ACTCGACCTTCTTCTCGTCGGCCAGGATGCGGGCGGTCCGGTTGACGTTGCCGTGCTGGTTGACGAGGGCGTTGCAGGCGACGGCCCAGATGCACTTGATGCCGGTCTCGAGCCTGTCGACGCCCCGGACGCCGTCGGCCGGGCCCATCTCCGGGCCCCGCAGGACCGCTTCCGTCCAGAGGAAGCTCGGGATGAGGGCCTTGACCGGGTTCTCCCCGGTCGGGAAGACGAGCCAGAAGGGGCCGCCCTCGGGGGCCTGGAGGGCGATGCCGCTGGCCCAGCCGCCCGGGACGCCGACGTTGCCGGTGATCGCGGCCAGGACGCAGCCGGCCCGGACGGCCTGTTCGCCGTAGGCCCGGCGCTGCATGCCGTAGCCCTGATAGAGGACCCCGGGCTTGGTCGTGGCGTACTCGCGGGCGATGCGGGCGATCGTCGCCCGGGGGACGCCGCAGATCGCCTCGGCCCATTCCGGCGTCTTGGGGACGCCGTCGCGGGCGCCGAGGAGATAGTCCTTGTAGCTCTCGGCGCCTTCCGCCCCGGCGGGCATCTGGGTCTCGTCGAAGCCGACGCAGTGGCTGCGGATGAAGTCGGCGGCGGTGAGGCCCTCTCGGACCATGACATAGGCCATGGCCGTCATCATGGCCGCGTCCGTGCCGGGCCGGATGGGGACCCATTCGTCGGCCAGGGAGACGGCGCTCAGGGTCAGGCGGGGGTCGACGCAGACGACGCGGGCGCCCTTCTCGCGCGCCTTCTGGACGAACCACTCGCTGTTCGTGCCGTCGCGCATCTCGGCCGGGTTCCAGCTCCACATCAGGATGTACTTCGAGTTGAGCCAGTCCTGGCGCTGGTTGCCCGTGACGCTCGTGCCGTAGACCGTCGGGGTGGCCGCGGAGATGGCCGCCCAGGAATAGCTGTTGTAGTAGCCGAGCGAGCCGCCGTAGAGGTTCATCAGGCGCTGGGCCGTCTGGCGGCCGTTGATCTGGTTGTAGCTGCCCGTGCCGTAGGGGACGTAAAAAGCTTGGTTGCCGTAGGCCGCCTTGATGCGGGCGAACTCGGCGGCGATGCGGTCGAGGGCCTCGTCCCAGCCGATGCGGGCGAACCGGCCTTCGCCCCGCGGCCCGACCCGCTTCATCGGGTAGCGCAGGCGATCGGGATGGTACTGGCGCCTGCGATAGGCCCGGCCGCGGACGCAGGCCCGAAGCTGCGGGTCGGCGATCGTGTCGCCCGGCCGGTCGTCCGTCTCGATGCGGACGATGCGGCCGTCGCGGACGAAGACCTTGAGCAGGCAGCGGCCGCCGCAGTTATGCGAGGGACATCCGGCGCGGACCATGCGCTCTTCGGACGGGGCCTGCTCGACCAGGGCGTGGCGCGGGTCGCGCCGACGGAATCCCGCCGCCAGGCCTTTGTTGGAGGAGGCGGCCGCCGAGCCGACGAGAGCGCTCCAGCGGAGGAAGCCGCGGCGGCTCATCGCCGCCGTCTCGATCCTTTTCTTCAGAGGCATCTGCGGCTCGACTCCCCGGCCGAATCAGGAATGGGCGGGCGCTCGAGGAGACCGTCGCAGCCCGGGGATCGCCCCGACCCGCATCGTCCGGCCGAGGATCGCGACCCAGGCCGCCGCGGCCAGGGCCTCGAGGAGAATGGCCTGCATTGGACGGCTCAGGGCCGAAAGGTCCGTGCCGGGGACGAGGAGGTCGAAAAGCTTGAACGAGGCGGCCACGACCCCGGAGAGGAAGACCGCCGCGGCGCTGCGCGAACGGGCGGCCGCCCGGCCCATGATGAAGACGGCCAGCGGGACCATGACCAGGCCCGGCAAGCCGGGGACGCGGGCGAGATGCAGGAGATGGCCGAGGGTCGCCTCGGCCAGCCCCCAGGCCGTCCCCCAGAGGAGGGCCGTCGCCAGAACCGGGGGTTTGCGGGTCATCCCACCTGGGTCGTCAGGAAGATCTGGATGCCCATCTGGCCGATCTGGTCCTGGATCTCCTCGATCTCGTCGATGTGCCCGTCCTCGTCGTTGAGGATGGACTGGAGGATGTCCCGGGTGGCGTAGTCCTTGAGCTCGCCGGCCAGGATGATGGCCTCGTTGTAGGCCTTGATGGCGCCGGCCTCGGCCATGCGGTCGTTGACGAACATCTTCGGCACGTCGGCGCCAATCGTGATTTTCTTGAGCTCGTTGACGACAGGCAGGCCCTCGAGGAAGAGGACGCGGCCGATGAGCTTTTCGGCGTGCTTCATCTCGACGATGGCCCGCTTCTCGATGGCCTTGTGGAGCTTCTCGTACCCCCAAGCGTCGCACATCTCCGAGTGGACCATGTACTGGTTGATGGCCGACAGCTCGTCGGCGAGAAGCGAGTTCAGGACCTTGATAAGCTTCGGATCCCCTTTCATGATGTCCTCCTTCGATAGGGTTTTCGGCTTGCTTACGCAGGAAGAGGACATTCTATCCCGATCCCCGGCCAAAGGCAAGCGCACCGAGAGCCGGGAGAAACGCTCCGGAGAGGGGCCCGGCCCCCTTTCCCGGGATTGGAACGGGGGGCGTTTTCGGATAGAATGGCCGCATCTCCGAAGGAGGGACGCATGAGACGCTCGATCGCCTTGACGGTTGTCCTCATCGCCGCGCTGGTCCTGACCGGGTGCGCGCCCGGCCCCAACAGCCTCGAGAAGACGGCCGATGACCAAGGCCGGACGGCCGGGTTCTTCTTCGGCCTCTGGCACGGCTTCATCTCGCCGGTCACGTTCATCATCTCGGTCTTCAGCAGGAACGTCCGGCTCTACGAGGTCCACAACAGCGGGACCTGGTACAACTTCGGCTTCGTCCTCGGCGCCGGCCTCTTCCTGAGCGGCGGCATCCTGGGCCGGAGGAAGAAGCGGGGTTGACCTTCGTCGTGGCCGTTCTGTTCGTCGCCGCCCTGGTTCGCTCCGCCCTGGGCTTCGGCGACGCAGTCGTGGCCATGCCTCTGCTGGCCATGACCTTGGGCGTCCGGACGGCGACGCCGCTCGTCGCCTTCGTCGGGCCGACGATCTCCCTCCTCATCCTGGCCCGGGAGTGGCGCAAGGTCGAGTTCAGGACGGCCGCGCGGCTCATCGCGGCGACCCTCCTGGGGATCCCCTTCGGCATCTACGGCTTGGCCCGCCTGCCCGAGGCGCCGCTCAAGATCGCCCTGGGCCTGATCATCCTGGCCTACGGCCTTTTCGGCCTGGCCCGGCCGGGGGCGAGGATCGCGAGCGAGAAGCCGCGCGTCCCTTGGATCGTCGGCTGGTTCGCCGGGGTCCTCGGGGGCGCCTACAACACGAACGGACCGCCGGTCGTCGCCTACGGGATGCTCCGCGGCTGGCCCCCGGAATCGTTCCGGGCGACGCTCCAAGGCTACTTCCTGCCGACGGGCCTGGCCGTCCTCGCCGGGCACGGCCTGGCCGGGCTGTGGACCGGGACCGTCATCAGGTCCTATCTCTGGTCCCTTCCGGCGATCGTCCTCGGCGTCGCGCTCGGCGGCTTCCTGAACAAGAAGCTGACCCACGCGGCCTTCGCCAAGGCCGTGTACATCACGCTGGCCGTCCTGGGCGCCTGGATGCTCCTCCGCCAGCTCCTCGCCTAATCCAGAAGGGATCGAAAAAGAACGGACCAAAAAGAACGGACCGGGTCTTCGCACGGGATCGGGACATGTACAGTTGCGGTACGTGTCCCGGTCGACGGATAAAGGGACATATGTAGAGAGTCCCTTGCGAAGACCCGGTCCGTTCTTTTTTCTCTCTTCTTTTATTCCAGAATGATGGTCTTGGTCGGGCCGTAGTAGATTCCGTTGAACAGGAGCTTGAACGTGCCGTGGGGCTGGCCCCTGAAAGCGATCTCGGGCCCGTACAGGAACACCTTGCCCTTCCCCACCGCGGCCTCGGCCACCTGGACGCTCCGGTGAAGGTAGGATTCGCCCCAGGCCCAGCCGCTTTTGAGAAGCTTGCCGTCGTCGAACCAGACGACGGGCTTGACGCCTTTGAGCCCGGCGTCCGGGGGAAGCGTCCAGGCGGGGGTGTTGTCGTAGAAGACGTCGACCGTCGCGGCCATGCCGTGAGCCAACGGATGGGTCGGATCGACGCAGGCCCGCAGGATCGATCCCGGGACATAGAACTTTTCGGACCTGAGGGGGACCACGGTCCCGTCCGGGGACTTTTCGACCAGGGCGTTCGCGAGCGGCAGCCGGAAGTGATCGGCCAGCACCGCCGCCGAATCGAGGGCCAGGATGGTCCCGCCCGCCTCGACGAACTGACGGAGGATGGGGATCGTCTTCTCGGCCGTGATCCGGCCGACCCGGCCCTTGTACTCGTCGGGGATGTTGTCCGGCGGGGCCGGCAGGGCGCCGCGCATCCCTCCCCCGACCTCCTGACCGGGGGTCTGGAGGCGCGGGATCGAGCCGCCGACGAAGATGAGCGCGTCGAACTTGGCCTCGAGCCCTCCGGCATCGAGCTCCGGGGCGAAGACGAGCTCGAAGGGAAACTCGAACTGCTCGAGGAGCCAGCGGACCCAGCCCGAGGCCATCGACCCGCCATAGGCGTCCCAGAGCCCGATCCGGACCGTCCTCATCTCGAACGCCGGGCCCTTGGGCGGCGCCGCGACCCCGTCGATGTTCAATCCGAGGTCCTTGGCCGCCCTTGGCAGCACGGCCGCCGCGCCGGGCGAGGCCGGGACCCAGATCGTCCCGGCCGGGTAGGTCTTGCCTTTGGCCTCGGTCCCTTCCCTCAGCCAAAACGCCTTCGCCCCGGCCCTGAGCAGGCGGTTGACGGCCGTGAACGCGTCGTTGGCCCGACGGTCGATGAAGAAGCCGGCATCACCCGCCTTGGCGTCGAAGAGGCCCGCCGGAGGCGCGGTCACGTCCGGGATCCTCTCGAACGGGCCGCTGAAGCCGTCGAGGACCCGGTCGAAGGCGATGCCCATCTGATAGGCCAGCGTCCAGCCGGCCGCGTCGTAGGGCCGATTGGGCGGCCCGCCGGGATAGGGGAAATCGTGCGGGTGGTCCTGGGGCTCGAACAGGCTCAGCACGTGCGGCCGGAACGCCTGGGCCGCCTTGACGACGTAGGAGCCCTTGGGGTATGTCCTGCCGGCCGCTTCGAAGGCGGCCGTCGCCCGATCGACCGCGACCCCGCTCTCGAGGAGGGCGTTGACGAACTTGGTCGCCGTCGGGAAATCGGCCTGGTCCGTGGGGATGATGTAGCCCCGCGGATCGCGCGCGTCCTTGGCGAAGATGGCGTCGTAATATTTCCTGTCCGCCCCCCGGCCGAAGCCCCCCCGGCCGCCGGGGCCCGTCCCCGCGGCCTGGTCGGGCGCGGCGCTCTTCCGGTCCTTGTCGATGGCCGCTTGCACCTCCGCGATCATGCCCGGCAGGATGGTCCACGAGTCCTTGCTCCCGAGCTCGATGGCGTGCTTGCCCATGAGATAGCGCCGATAGAGGAAATCCTCGCGGTGCTTGGAGGCCACGTCGAGGATGGCCATGTCGGCGGTGATGGCGTACTCGACGGACTGGCGGAAATGCCACTTCTGCGGGGCGACCGGATACGGATAGTCGTGCTTCGGCAGGAGGCGCTCCGGGATGAAGGGGATCTCGATGGGGGTCGGACTGCCGATGGCCTCGGTCAGGATGCCGATGACGTTGTGGAAATAGCCCGTGCTGCGGAGGCCGCCGTTCCACCAGGTCGAGTAGCCGGCCCCGGAGCGCATGGTCGCCCCGGGCTTGCCCTCGGTGACGAAGCGGTTGTGCATGGAGGCCGAGACGAGGTCGAGCCCGACCGGGATGAGCGGGTCGAAGACGTAGTTGAACGGATCGCGGAAGGGCGGCGCGAAGAGCACCGTCCCGGCCGGCCCGGTCTGGTGGTGATTGTAAAGGATCTGCGGGTGCCATTCGATGTACAGCTGCCGGCTCATGGCCTTCGTTTCCGCCTGGGTGTTCATGTAGAAGTCGCGGTTGTTGTCGTGGCCGATGTACTTCTGGTAGAGGACCGGGACCCCGCTCATCGACCGCTTGGCCGGGTCCTTCTCGCGCATGTACCAGTCGGCGACGAGATCGAGCCCGTCGGGGTTGGCCGGGACGGCGAGCAGGATGACGTCGTCGAGGATGCGGCGCGTCTCCGCGTCGTTCCGGCTGACCATCCGCCAGACGAGCTCGACGAGCTGCTGGGAGCCGAGGATCTCGGTCGCGTGGAGCCCGCCGTCGATCCAGACGACGGCCTTGCCCTCGGCGGCCAGCCTGCGCGCGCCCGCGTCGGTCAGGCCCTCGGCCAGGGCCAGCCGGCCGGAGATGTCCTTGTAGCGGGCCAGGCGGGCGTGGTTCGCGGGCGAGGTGATGATGGCCATGAGCATCGTCCGGCCCTCGGCCGTTTTCCCGATCTCGACGACCTTGAGGCGGTCGGACTCGGCGTCGAGCTTCTTCCAGTACGCGGCCATCTGCCGGTAGCTGACGAGCTGGTAGTCGTCGCCGATGGCGAAGCCGAACTGGGCCTTCGGGCTCGTGACCGCGGCGGCGGCCGCGGCCGCGGCCGTTTGCAGCGCCGCGACGGCCAAGAGGACCGTGAGGCCGGCGAGGATCTTGCGGGGAAGCGGGTAAAGGCGGGGACTCATGGGCATGGTCATTCCCTCCTGAGTGGAATGAATCCGCTATATACCAGAGGACGACGGAGACTGTCAAAGGCCCGGAGCGGCGGACGCCTCACCACACGCCCGGGATCAGCCGCGAACGGACCGTTCCGGCGTACTCGGAGTACCACAGAAGGTCCTTCTTCAGCATCCGATCTTCGAGGGCGGCCCGGATGACGAGCAGACCGGCGGCGAGCCCCTGCGGAATGAGGGCCCAATAGGAGCCGAGGATCACGGGAGTGGCCAGACCAAAGAGCAGACCGCCGAGATACCCGGGGTGGCGGCAGATCCGATACGGCCCTTCCCGGCAGACATATTGGCCCCGTTCGACCTGGATGCGGGCCACGCTCGAGAAGAAGGGATTGACCTTCTTGGCCCAGATCATCAGGCCCTGGCCGACGACGAACGCGGCCAGGGCGACCGCGAGGATCGCGGCCGTCGGAGGCGGGCTCCAATGAAAGCGGCCGGCGTCGAGTCCGGCCACGACGACGGCGGCGAAATAGAGGGGGGTCGAAAGGAAGAAATAGCCCTTGTCCCACCACTTCATGCCCTGGCCGGGGTGGAGGCGCTCGAAGACGAGCCCCGAATCGGACCTGATGATCCACGTGGACAGGAAGAGGAGGACCGTGTTGAGGCCGAAATAGAGCCAGCCCCGCCAATAATCGAGGCGGCCCGAGGATAGAAAGATCAGGCCGGCCAAGACGGCCATGCCGGCGAAGAGGCGGGGGCCGAACGGCGATGGGGGGCTCATCCAGCGCCATTATCTTGCACCCGGCCGGGATATTCAACCTCGGGGGCCGGCCTTTTTTTGGCGGAGTCCCAATATCGGCCCCTTTTCAACGACTAAATTTTGTGGTAACTGATTGAGTCTGTTTGATAAGGAGGCCCCTTCGATGTCCATCAAGCGCATCCTCCGGCCCGTCATCGTCCTGACCCTGGCCGCCTTCCTCTTTTCGACCGCGGGGTTCGGGCAGACGCGGACCCACGACCTCTCCCTGCAATACGGGTTCCTGTCGATCGACCAGCTCGCCGACATCTTCACCGATGCCCTGACGATCGTCCTCACTCTGGGCACGTTCGGCAAGGACGAGGTCAAGTACACCGGCGTGCCGTTCCTGACCTACCATTACTCGGCCAATTCGCGCTTCGGGTTCGGCGGCGCGATCGGCGGCTACAGCTCCCGAGGCGTCCTCAAGGTCGGCAACACGGACGCGGGGACCTTGAAGGAACGAAGCGTCATCGCGGCCGCTGAGCTCGATTATCACTGGGTCATGCGCGAGGGGCTCCAGATCTATTCCGGGGCCGGCTTCGGCATCCGCTTCCGCAGTGGGACCTATGAAACGACCGAAACGGAGACGCTCAACAGGGTCCTGCCGACGTTCCATCTGAACGCCATCGGCGTCCGCTTCGGCCGCCAGGTGGGCTTCTTCCTCGAGCTGGGGGCCGGATACAAGGGTGTCCTGTCGGGGGGGATCAACGCTCAGTTCTGAGGTCAGACATGAGAAGGATCGTCGCCGCGGGTTTGCTGATCGTCGTCGCGGCTTGGGCCGGCGCCGCCTTGGCGTGGGCCGGGCAGGCGGCGTCTCAACCCGAAGGCGCCATTCAGCCCATCTCCTGGGACGCCTGGCTCACGGCCAAGGCCAAAGCCGAGGAACATAACGCAGCCGGGAACCTGGTCGCCGCCCTCCAGTATTATCTCGAGTACGCGAGACAGGCCGAGGGCCTGGGAAGCCCCGTTCGTGTCGCCTGGGGCAAGAACAACGCCGCCTACATGATCATCAAGATGCACCGGCAGGACCCCACCGTCGACCTGGCCCCGGCCCGCAAGCTCCTCGAGGAAGGTCTCTCCATCGTCGAGGCGACGGAAGACTGCAGGCGGATCATGACCATGAACCTGGAACACGTCAACAGCTTCCTCCGGGCCCGGAACTGATCCGGCTTTCGCCCCGACTCCTCCCCCGCCCCTTCCCGCTTCTTGCCCTGCCGCCGTCTCTGGCATAGGATAGTAGCCCCGGACCTTGGGCGAACGTCAGAGCATCAAGGAGGCCTCATGCGCAAGGCATCGTCGCTAGCCTTCGGAACCCTCGTCCTCATCGCGCTGGCGGGGCCGGCCGCCCGGTTTCCCCTGCTCGCCGGCGACCAGGCCGTCAGGCGCGTCCCCGCCGTGGCCGATCTCCTGGCTCTGAGATCGGCGGGAAGCCCGCGCCTCTCCCCCGACGGAACGAAGGTCGCCTACACGGTCACGGAAACCGATCTCGATCAGGACGCTTATGTCGCCCAGGTCTGGCTGGCCGATGTCGCCGCCGGAACGGCGCTCCAGCTCACCCGGGGCAAGAAGTCCTGCTCGAACCCCTCCTGGTCGCCCGACGGCCGCTGGATCGTCTTCGCCTCCAGCCGGGTCGACGACAAGGCCCAGCTCTTCGCCATCCGCCCCGACGGCGGCGAGGCGATCCAGCTGACCAGGGCCGAGACCGGCGTCAACGGATACGATTGGTCGCCCGACGGCCGGACGATCGCCTTCTCCGCGGGCGATCCGGTCTCGGACGAATCGAAGGCCCGCAAGGACTTCTACGGCGACTTCGAGGTCGTCCGCCGCGAGTACACGCACGCCCATCTCTGGACGGTTGACACGGCCGAGGCGCTCCGCTCGCCCCAGCCCGGCCGGCGGCGGACGAGCGGGAAGGCCTTCACGGTCGGCGGCTTCGACTGGTCGCCCGACGGGACGAGGATCGCCTTCGCCGCCGCGGTCAACCCCGACCTCATCAACGGCGGGACCTCGGATATCTACGTGCTCGACCTCGCCGGCGGCACGGTCGAGAGGATCGTCGCCCAACCGGGCCCCGATACGTCGCCGCTCTGGTCGCCGGACGGCCGGACCATCCTGTTCTCGAGCGCGGGAGGGCGGCTCGACTATTTCGCCCGGAACACCGGCCTGGCCACGGTTCCGGCCGAGGGCGGGCCGGTCCGGCCGCTGACCGGGATGTTCGACGAGAACGCGTACGCCGTCGCCTGGAACGCCGAGGGCATCTATTTCTCGGCCGGCCAGAAGACGGCCTCTCATCTCTATCGGCTCGACCCCGGGACGCTCCAGATCAGCCGGATGAGCGCGCCGGCCGAGGCCATGGTCTCCGGCTTCAGCTTCTCGGGCGACGGCGCGCGGACCGCCTTCATGGCCGCCACGGCGACAAGCCTCCCCGAGATCTGCGTCTCAGGGTTCCCCTGGGAGCCCCGCGCCCTGACCCGGATGACCGATCAGGTCTCCGGCTGGGTCCTGGGCAGGCGCGAGGTCATCTCCTGGAAGAGCAGGGACGGGACCGTGATCGAGGGGGTCCTGATCAAGCCGGCCGATTTCGATCCGGCCGCGAAATACGCCCTGCTGTGCGTCATCCACGGCGGGCCGACGGCCGTCGACCGGCCGGCGCTACTTTCGGGCGATTCCCGCTATTACCCCGCGGACATCTGGGCCGCCCGGGGGGCGCTCATCCTCAAGGTCAACTATCGGGGCAGCGCCGGCTACGGGGCCAAGTTCCGCATGCTCAACTACCGCAACCTCGGCGTCGGCGACGCCTGGGACGTCCTGTCCGGGGTCGATCATCTGGTCAAGCGGGGCTGGGTCGATCCGGCCCGCGTCGGCTGTATGGGCTGGAGCCAGGGCGGCTACATCTCGGCCTTCCTGACCACGTCGTCGAAGGCGTTCAAGGCCGTCTCGGTCGGGGCCGGGATCTCCCATTGGGCCACCTACTATTACAACACCGACGTCACCCCGTTCACGATCAACTACCTCGGCGACGACCCGGCCGACGATCCCGCGATCTACGCCAAGACCTCGCCCATGACCCATATCAAAAAGGCGGCGACGCCGACGCTGATCCAGCACGGCGAGCTCGACCGGCGGGTGCCCATCCCCAACGCCCACGAGCTGCGCCAGGGGCTCACGGACCGGGGCGTTCCGGTCGAGATGGTCGTCTACAAGGGCTTCGGGCACGGCATCAACAAGCCCAAGGCCATGTGGGCCGTGATGGAGCACAACCTGGCTTGGTTCGGCCACTACATCTTCGGCGATCCGAAGCCCGACCTGGCCGCCCCGCCCGTCCCGAAGAAGGAGGCCGGAGAGGACGGGAAGGGCGGCGGGCGATGAGAAGCCCCGGGGCCGATTGCCCCGGGAGTATGTCTATCGTATAATCGGCCCGGTCCGGCGATGGGCCGCGGGCCCGGGTGGCGGAATAGGTATACGCACGACACTTAAAATGTCGCGGCCGCAAGGCCTTGCGGGTTCGAGTCCCGCCCCGGGCATCCCTCCCCCGGCGGGTCAGCGGTACCGCAGCTTGTGCTTCTTGATCTCCTTGAGCCGGGCGTGGAAGTCCCGGCCGGTGGCCCTCTCATGCTGCCGGCGCGACTTCTCGTCCTTCTTCAGCTCGAGGAAGCGCAGCTCCCGGCGCAGCTTCAGGTAGCTCTCCCACCTCGCGGCCTCGACGGACCCGGCTTCGACGGCCGCCCTCACGGCGCACCCCGGTTCCCGCTCGTGGCCGCAATCGGGGAACCGGCACCGGGCCGCGAGGGCGTCGATCTCGTCGAAGGTCCGCTCCAACCCCTCGTCGTCCGCCCACAGCCCGAGCTCGCGCATGCCCGGAGTATCGATGAGCAGGGCCCCGCCCGGAAGCCGGACGAGCTCGCGGGCCGTGGTGGTGTGCCGGCCCCGTCCCGCCGCGGCGTCGCTCACCGAGGCCGTCGCGAAACGGTCCTCGCCGAGCAGGCGGTTGATCATGGTCGACTTCCCGACGCCCGACGATCCGAGGAAGGCGATCGTCCGTCCCGGGAGGAGATAGGGATTCAGTCCCTCGAGCCCGCCTTCGGCCAGAGCTTCGACCGCCACGACCGGCACGCCGGGCGCGACGGCCGACGCTTCGGCCTCGGCAACGGCGAGGTCGTCCGGCCGGAGGTCGGCCTTGTTGAGCACGATGACCGGCCCGGCCCCGCTCGACCAGGCGGTCGTCAGGTACCGCTCGATCCGCCTCACGTTGAAGTCGCCGTCGAGGCCGCTGACCAGGAACACGGTATCGACGTTGGCCGCGACAACCTGTGCTTCGACGGCCTCGCCCGCCGCCTTCCGCGTGAAGGCGCCGCGCCGGGCGAGGAGCGCTTCGATGACGGCGCGACCGCTGTCGACCGTCCGGAGCGCGACCCAGTCGCCGACGGCCGGGAAGTCCGCGGGCCCGCGGGCCTCGTGACGGAATTTGCCCGAGACCTCGGCCTCGGTCTCGCCGTCCGCCATGACGACGGTCGAAAGGTCGCGGGACTGCCTGACGACGCGGCCGGGGACAAGCCCTTCCTCAGCGCACTCCTCGAAGGCCGCGGCGAAGGCCGCATTCCAGCCGTATTCCGCGAGAGCGATCATGTCGGTCGAACCTCTGGGCATGATAGCCGCACTCTATCCTCTCGAGGCGGCGAGGGATGTTGCCTCGAAGATCCCCATCCGTGGAGAGGGGACACGCGAAGCGGGGGGAACCGGACGACTGGTTCCCGGGGGACCGGGGAGCTAGAGGCATATCCCGAGCAAAGCCGGAGAGAGGGACTCCCCGACTGCCCGGCGAGGAGCGACGCGCCCGTCACGCCTCGGCCGATGTGGCCGCGCCGTCGGCCACCTCGCCGCGCTCCTTCTTCCGCCGGAAGTCCTCGAAGATGTTGTAGACGACCGGGACGACGACGAGCGTGATCAGGGTCGAGCTCAACAGCCCGCCGATGACCGTCCGGGCCAGCGGGGCCTGGGCCTCGCCGCCCTCGCCGAGCCCCAGGGCCAGCGGGAAGGTGGCCATGATGGCCGTGAAGGCCGTCATCAGGATGGGCCGCAGACGGCGCCGCCCGGCCTCCTCGATGGCCTCGCGGATCGGCATCTTGTCGCGCTGCCTCAGCAGGTTGGTGTAATCGACGATGATGATGGCGTTGTTGACGACGATGCCTCCCAGCATGATGAGGCCGATGTACGACTGCATGTTGAAGCTCGTCTTGGTCAGGAAGAGCGTCAGGATGACCCCGATGGCCGCGAGCGGCACGGAGAACATGACGATGAACGGGTCGCGGAGCGACTCGTAGAGCATGGCCATGATCATGTAGACCAGGATCAGGGCCAGGACGATGCTCTGGAAGAGCTCCTTGTTCGCCTTCTGCTGCTCCTCGTAGTCGCCGGTGAAGCCGATGCTGAAGTTCCGGGGCACGGGGATCACCCGCAGGGCCTCCCGGGCGTCGTCGATGACCGACCCGAGGTCGCGGCCGGCGATCTCGCCGGAGATGGTCGTGACCCGCTCGCGGTCCCGGCGCTCGATGCGGATCGGCCCCCGCCGGGGCTGGGTGTCGATGACGTTGCGCAGGCTGATCTGCTCGCCCTCGGAGTTGGACACGGTCAGGTCGAGGATGTCCTGGAGGTTCAGGAACTCCGAGTCCTTGACCTTGACCAGGATGCGGAACTCGCGCCCGGCCTCGCGGAAGTAGCTGGCCTGGGTCCCCGACAGGATGGTCTGGATGGACTGGCCGATCTCGCCGACCGAGAGCTTCATGTCGGCCGCGGCCTGGCGGTTGATGATGAGGAGCTCCTCGGGATTGCCGATCTCGCGGCTGACGCGGGTGTCGGTGACGCCCTTGACCGTCTTGATGACCTGCTGGACCTGCCGGGCCAGGGCCTCGGACACGACCAGGTCGTAGCCGCGGATCTCGATCTGGAGCCGTTCCTGGCCGCCGCCGCCGCGCATGCCGAACATCATCTGGCCGCCGCTCGCCCGGGTCCGGACGACCGTGCCGGGAAGGTTGGCCAGCCTCTTGCGGAGGTCGACGGCGATCTCCTCGGTCGACCGCGAGCGCTGGTCCCGCGGCACGAGCTTGAGGGTCATGCTGCCCGTGTTCGCGCCGCTGCGCCAGCCGCCGCCGCCGTAGCTGTCCTCGCGGGTGACGATCTCCGGGACGGCCGCCTTGACGATCTCCGTGGCCGCGGCGAACGTCCTGCCCATGACCTCGAGGCGCGTGCCCACCTCCATCTCGAGCGAGACCCGGACCTCGTTCTCGTCCGTCGCCGGCATGAACTCGTTGCCGACGAGGCGGACGAGGAAGAGGCAGGCGATGAGCATGGCCGCGACGCTGCCCAGGACGATGACGCGGTGGTCCAGGGCCTTGTGGAGCAGGCGCTTGTACCAGTCCTCGAGCCTGCGGAACGAGCCGAGGAAGAGGTTGGCCAGCCACTCCAGCGGATTCCTGGTATGGGGATCGAACGGCTTGACGACGCGGATGAGCCGGGCCGAGAGCATGGGGACCATGGTCAGGGCCACGAACAGGCCCATCAGGTTGGCGAAGCTGACGACGTAGGCCAGCTGCTTGAACATGACCCCCGACATGCCCCGCATGAAGATCATGGGCAGGAAGACGACGCAGGTCGTGATGGCCCCGACCGCGATGGGGGCGGCCACCTCGTTCACCCCTTCGATCGAGGCCTGGAGGGGCGGGACGCCGCCCTCCTCCATGCGGTAGATGTTCTCCAGGACGACGATGGAGCTGTCGATGAGCTGGCCGATGCCGAGGGCCAGGGCCCCGAGGGTCATCGTGTTCAGGGTGAAGCCGCCGAAGTAGATCAGGGCGATGGTCCCGACGAGCGAGATGGGGATGGAGATGGCGACGACCAGCGTGCTGCGGATGTTGACCAGGAAGACGAGCAGGGCCAGGACGGCCAGCACCGCGCCCCACATCGCGGACGAGCCGACGTTGTTGATGGCCCGTCGGATGTACTCGGCGCTGTTGGAGGTCGGGATGAGCTCGATCTGGGGAATGTCCCGCTGGATCTCGGCGACCTCCTTCAGGACGCGCTCGGCGACATTGACCGTGTTCTCGCCCGATTGCTTGTAGATGGCCACGCGCATCCCCTCCCGGTCGTTGATGCGGGCGACGCGGGTGATGCGCTGGAACGTGTCGTCGATGCTGGCGATCTCCCGGAGCTGGATGGGCACGCCTTCCCGGACGGCGACGACCGTGTCCCGGAGCTGGTCCAGGTCGGTGAAGACGCCGGGGATGCGGAGGAGGATCTCGTAGTTGCCCCGCTCGATGACCCCGGCCGGCATGTCGACGTTCTCCTGGCGGATCTTGCTGGTGATGACGTTGAGGGGCAGTCCCAGGGCCTTGAGCTTGAGCGGGTCGAGATTGACCTGGATCTCCCGCTGGCGGCCGCCGAAGACGTCGACGGAGGCGACCCCGGACACGCGCTCAAGCCGATAGGCGATCTGTTCGTCGAGGATGCGCCGGGCCTGGACGGGATCGAGGTTGCTGAGGGCCCCGAACTGCAGGATGGCCTGCTGGGCCGGATCGAACTTGCGCAGGGTCGGCCGGTTGACCTCGTCGGGCAGGCGGCCCACGATCCGGTCGAGGCGCTCCCGGACGTCGTCGGCCGCGGCGTCGAGGTTGGTCCCCCAGGCGAACATGATCCGGACCGAGCTCGAGCCCTCGGAGGAGGAGGAGAAGACCTCCTCGACCCCGGGCACGGCGCTCAGGGCCTCCTCGATCGGCCGGGTGATGATCTCCTCGATCTCCTCGGGCCCCGTGTTCGGGTAGGAGGCGTTGACGTTGAGGGTGGGAAAGACGATCTCGGGCATGAGGTCGACGGGCAGGCGGGTGAGCGAGACCAGGCCGATGATGATGATGACGAGCGTCACCATCCAGGTGAAGATGGGTCGGCGGATGGAGAATTCCGAGAGCTTCATTGCTTGTCTCCCGGCGCCGGCTTCGCGGGGGGGGCCGCGGCGCCCGGCGCGTCGGCGGGCAGGATGATGGGGGTCCCGTCCTCGAGCAGGTGGTGGCCGAGGGTGACGACATAGCCCGTGAGCGCGGCCGGTTCGAGGATCTCGGCCCGGTCGCCCTCGAGGATGCCCACCGTCGCGGGCTGGAACACGGCCTTCCGGGCCTCGATGTCGGCCAGGAACAGCCCTTGGAGCGAGCCCCGGTTCACGAGAGCGCTCGTGGGGACGACCATGGCGTCGGACTTGTTCACGAACTCGATCCGGGCGTTGACGAACATGCCCGGCTTGAGGGCGCCGTCGGCGTTGTCGACGTCGACCTCGACCCGGGCCTCGCGCGAGGTCTCCTTGAGGAGAGGGGCGACGCGGGCCACGATGCCGTGGAACTCCCGGCCCGGGTAGGCCCCGCTCGTCAGGAGGACGGCCTGCTCGGACCTGAGCCGGAAATAGTCCTTTTCAGTGACATGGATGACGGCCGTGATGGGCTGGAGCTCGATAACGGAGAGGAGGGGCGTGTTGGAGGAGAGCATGGCCCCCGGGTTGACGAAGCGCTCGCCGACGAAGCGGACATCGCCCCCCGTGTCCCAGGCGGCCCGGATCCGGGTGTAGGACAGCCGGACCCTGGCCGTTTCCAGGGCCGCCTGCTGGTTCGCGATCTGGGCCAGAGTGACCTTCAAGCGCGTGTCCCGCGTCCCGTACGCGGACACCGCTTCATCGAGCTCGGAATCGGACAGGATGCCTTTTTCGTGAAGGGTCCGGGCCCGCTCGAGGGCCTTCTGGGCCAGCTCCTGGGCGGACCTGGCTTCTTCAAGGTTGGCCTTGGCGACTCCAAGATCGGCTTCGGCCTGGATGACCTGCTGTTGGTATTCCTCGTCTTCGAGAAGGGCGACGAGCTGGCCGCGGGTCAGGCGGTCGCCGATATCCACATAGAGCTCCTTGATCCGCCCGGAGATCTTCGGGACGACGGTGAAATAGGACTTGGGGATGAGCGTCCCCGAGAAGGTGCCGATATCGCGGATGCCCCCCCGCTCGACGGGCTCGATCTCGACGGCGACAGAGGCCCCGCGGGGGCCGCCGACCTGGGCGCGACCCGGGAGCCGGGAGATGATCTGCCAGGCCAGGAAGACGAGGAAGAGGGCCGCCAGGACGGTGTAGGGACGGGCCTTTTTGGCCCAGATCTTGGTCTTGAGCGCGTTCAAGTTGATTTTAGCCAAAACAGTCCTCCAGGCGTACGTATCGGCTCAAAGAGCCATTATAACATTTGACGCCAAGAGGCCCGTTTTCTTCCCAGGGCCGTCAGCGGACCGGCAGGAAGGCGTAATCCCGGCCGTACCGCAGCATCTGCTCGACATAGCCTTCCTCGAGGGAGATCCTGACGTCGACGATCTTCCCGTCCTCGAGGACCGGGGTGTAAACCGGATTGACGAAGCCGCTGTAGGGGGCGAGGTTGAGCTTGGCGTAGCGGTCGAGGACCTCCTGGTGGAGCCCCTGGTCGACCTGGACGCCGTAGGTCTCGATCAGGTCCCGGGCCGCCCCGTAGTCCCCCTCGCTCGTGATCCGCTGGACCTCGGCCAGGAGCCGGCCGTAGAGCCCGCGCAGCTTGGCGTAGTCGTTGATGACGAAGAAGGTCTTGCCGTCCCGGGTCACGCGGGAGATCACGCTCTCGGCCCGGCCCTTTTCGTAGACCCAGTGGGAGACCATGGCCCGGGCTCGCATGTGGGCCTGTTCGATGGTCTGGCCCGGCCGGATGCGGGTCAGCTGGGTCATCAGGCCGTTGCGGATCTGGAGGTCGTACTCGGCCTTGGCCGCCTCGAGGCTCGGCAGGAGGCCAAGCTCGACCATCTTGTCGTCCATGATGTAGTAGAGGGCGAAGAGGTCGGCCCGCGATTCCTCGATCGGCGAGTGATAGTTCTTGAGCGCCTCCGGGCCGACGCCGGGCAGGAGCCGGCCCGAGCCGTGGCCGAGGACCTCGTGGAGGTCGGTGTGGATGTTCCCGGCCAGGGGGCCGTAGGTCCTGGCCCGCTCGAGCAGCTCGGGGGAATAGGTGAACTCCGGACCGAACGGCGACTTGAGCGAGGACTGGTCATAGGCGTAGGTGATGTTCTCGATGGTCACCGATTTCGAGCCGTGGCTCCGGCGGATCCAGTTGGCGTTGGGCAGGTTGATGCCGATTGGCGTCGAGGGATAGCAGGCGCCGCCGAGCATGGCCGCGGTGATGACCTTGGCCGAGACGCCCTTGACCTCTTTTTTCTTGAACCGGGCGTCGACCGGCGAGCGGTCCTCGAACCACTGGGCGTTGGCCGAGATGATGTCGGCCCGCTTGGTCGCCGCCAAGTCCTTGAAGTTGACGACCGATTCCCAGCTGCCTTTGAGGCCCAGGGGGTCGTCGTAGACCTCGATGAAGCCGTTGACGAAATCGACGAGCGAGTCGAGGTCGCCGACCCAGAGGATGTTGTATTCGTCGAAGGTCTCGAGGTCGCCCGAGCGGTAATAGGCGATCAAGGTCTCTATGACCCGCTTCTGCCGCTCGTTCTCGGCCGCGCCGGCCGCCTTCTCGAGCCAGGAGACGATCCGGGCGATGGCCGGCCCGTAGAGGCCGTCGATCGAGGCCACCTCCTCGACGATCCGGCCGTCTTTCTTGACGACCCGGGAGTTGAGGCCGTGGGAGACCGGCGTCTCGTCTTTTTCGTCGACGATCCTTTTATAGTAGGCCTCGACCTCGGCCTGGGTGACGCCCTCATAGAAGTTGACGGCGGAGTTCGCGACCAGGTCCTTGGTCGGGTCCTGGGACAGCTTCTTGGGGGCCACGGCCGGGTCGAAGAGGATGGGGCTGAGGAAGGCGATGAAGTCGTCCACCGATTGGCCCTCGGCCAGCGGGAAGCCGGCGCCCTCACTGCCCTTGATCAGGGCCGCGAAGTAGGCCGCGTCGAAGCCCGGGAGGATCTTGTCCGTGGAGTAATGGTGGTGGATGCCGCTGGAGAACCAGACCCGCTTGACGTAGGTCATGAGCTCGGCCCAGCGGGGGTCCGTCCGGTCGCCCTTGTAGCCCCGGACGATGGCGTCGAGGGTCCGCAGGACCCTGAGATTGTGCCTGTAGTTCTGATCGAAGAAGATGTCCCGGCCGCACAGGGCGGCTTCGCTGAGATAATAGATCAGCTCCTTCTGCTTCGGCGTCAGGGCCTCGAAGCCGGGCACCTGGTAGCGCAGGATGCGCAGGTCGGCGAACTGGTCGATCTGCCATGGGAACTCCGCGGCGGAGGCGGCGGGCTCCGGCTCTTTCTTCTTACAGCCGGCGGCGAGCAGGACCAGGGCGAAACAGAAGGCGAGAAGGACCGAGGCGCGGACGTTCATGCGGCGGGACCTCCCAAGGGGAATTCGGTTACGGCCCTATGATAATCCAAGACGGGGTCAAACCTATAAACTTAATTCTTATAATTTTCGGAGAAACAAGAACGGACCGGGTCTTCGCAAGGTCATCCTCGGGAGAAGGCGAGCCGCAACCGGTCTTGCGAAGACCCGGTCCGTTCTTGAGGAAAATTAAAAACGTATAGGTTTGACCCCGTCCGGAAGAAACCGGGCCGGGCGCCGTCTAAAGCCGTGACGATGAGTTTTGCGTGGAGGCATACGTGAAAAAGAACCTGTTCGCCGTCATCCTCGTGTTCGTCCTGCTCGTCGGCCTGAGGGCCCAAGGCCCGCCGCCGCAGTCGCAGATGAAGCTCGAGGACGTTCAGAAGGCGCTGAGCCTGGTCGACAAAGCCCAGCCCGCGCCCGACAAGCTCAAGCCCGGCCTCGAGGCCATCACGGCCAAGGACACCCTGGCGATGCTGACCTACGTCGCCCACGACCTTCTCGAGGGCCGCGAGACCGCGACCCGCGGCTACGAGCTGGCCGCCGAGTATGCCGCCTCCCTGCTCAAGCTGTGGGGCGTCAAGCCGGCCGGCGACATGCCGATGGCTCCGATGGGCTTCCGCATGGGCGGCGGCCGGGGCCAGGCGCCCCAGGCCCCTCGCGAAAGGTCCTATTTCCAGGAATTCGCCCTGCGGGAGACCTCGGACACCAGGACCGACATCACCGTCGAGGTGGCCAAGAGCGGCGCCGTCAAGAGCCGCACCTTCCAGGGCGGCCTCGATTTCCAGGGCGGCATGGGCGGCATGGGCGGCGGCGCCGATGGCTCCGTGACCGCGCCCGTCGTCTTCGTCGGCTACGGCCTCAGCGAGCCGTCGATCGGTTTCGACGAGCTCAAGGGACTGAGCCTCAAGGGCAAGATCGTCCTCGTGCTCAGCGACGCGCCCGGACGGGACGACCCCAAGTCCCCCCTCCAGGCCCGGAAAGAGCTCAAGGACAAGTACTTCCCGGCCCCGCCCCAGGGCGACCTGATGGCCAGGATGATGCGGGGCGGCCCTCAGCCGTTCAACAAGCTCGACGCGATCGCCAGGCTCGAGCCCGCGGCCATCGTCCAGGTCTCCAGCGTCGCCAGCGACGCCTCCGTCTACAACGCCCTGTCGATGGTCCGGAAGCCCAGCGACGACCGGCCGATCGTCAACAAGCCCCGCCGCAGGCTCTCGCTCGCCGGCGTCGTGGGCGGACTGGGCGGCGGCCGGGCCTCCGCCACGCAGATCACCCGCGAGATGGCCGACTTCCTCCTCGAAGCAACGGGCCAGACGATCGCCGGTCTCCAGAAGAAGATCGAATCGACGATGAAGCCGGCCTCGATGGACGTCGCCGGGGCCAAGATGACCATCGCCACGACGTCCAAGACCGCGCTCGTGCGCAGCGCCAACGTCCTCGGCATCATCGAGGGCTCCGATCCCCGGCTCAAGGACGAGTACTTCGTCGTCGGCGGCCATTTCGACCACCTTGGGGCCTGGGACGGCTACGTCTGGAACGGCGCGGACGACAACGGCTCCGGCGCGGTCGGCGTGCTGAACATCGCCAAGGCCATCGCCGCGAGCCCGGTCAAGCCCAAGCGCTCCATCGTCTTCGCGCTGTGGACGGGCGAGGAGCTGGGCCTCCTCGGGTCGCGCTATTACGCGGCCAACCCCGTCTTTCCGATCGAGAAGACGGTCGGCTACCTCAACTACGACATGATCAGCCGGCCCTACGACGCCGAGACCCTGGCCCGGACGATGCGGGCCTACAGCGTCCCCGGCGCCGAGGAGATCGTCAAGAAGGTCCGCGCCCCCTGGTTCGTCAGCGTCAACCTGACCGAGGGCACGCCCTTCGCCGAGATCGCCCGGGAGATGAACCAGTACGTCGGGCTCGACCTGGCCTTCCGCTTCAACGCCCCGGGCGTCGGCAGCGGCGGCTCCGACCACGCCTCCTTCGCGGCGGTCAAGGTCCCCTTCATCTACTATATGGCGGCCATGACGGAGGATTACCATCAGCCGAGCGACAGCGTCGAGAAGGTCAGCGGCGAGCTCATCGCCAGGATCAGCCAGCACGGCTTCCTGACCGTCTACGCTTTCGCCGACCGTTAAGCTCTCGACGGGAGGGGGCGGCCCGCAGAGGCCGCCCCCTCTCTTGATCCCCTCCCCCCGCCCCCCTGCGAGCTCCCCCCGG
>JAXDAV010000016.1:0-52831 GCA_034679465.1 Candidatus Aminicenantota bacterium
GCACGCCATTCCCGTTTTTCTCTAACCCCTCCGCCCAAGACGAACAGAACGTCGAAGGGCTGTTTCCAGATCACGTACAGTTGGGGGTCCTCGATAGTGTCCTCGCCAGCGACCCGCTTCTTCCTCCTCTTGCCATAAAGCCGCGCCCTGTAGACCAGGGCGTCGAGGATAGCGGCCTTCCCCTCCGGGTCGGCAGCTTCGTAGGTTTCCTTGAACCCCTTGAGGAGATCGAGGATGGTCGATCCCTCCTCGCGGAACTTCTTGTTGACCCGCTCCAACTTCTCCAGTTCGGCCTTGATGCGCCTCAGGTCCTCCTGGAACGCCGTTTGCTTCTGCCGGTACTGGTCTTTGGTGATCGTGCCGTCGAGGCGGTCCTGGTAGAGGAGGTCCAGGTGATTCTTCTTCCGTGTCTCCTCCGACTGCAGCCGTTTCCTCTCTCGATTGTCCTCAGCCTGCAGCGTAGCGTGGGACTGCCTCAGCTGTTCGCGAATCTTGTCGGCAATGGCCTCGTCGATGTAGAGTTTCCCCAGGGCCTCGCCGAACATCTTGGCGATCCTCTCTTCGCTGAAGTACCCGAGCGGGCACTTCCTGCCTGGCTCGGCCCTCTTCCGCTCAGCCCCATATGAGCAGTGGTAGTAAACGAACCGGTATTTCCCGCTGTGCCCTTGCTGCTCCTCGGCGGTGATCGAACTCTTGCAGTACCCGCACTTGAGGAAGGGCTTGAAGGGGAAGTATTTCTTCGCGGCCGGCCGCATGTAGCTCCTGTTCTCCGTCAGGCGGTCCTGGACGCGGTTGAAGAGTTCCGCCGTGATCAGCGGCTCGTGGCTGCCCTCGAACGTCTGGCCGCCCCACCTGATCGTCCCGTAATAGAAGGGGTTGCCGAGGATGACCTGGAGCCCGTAGATGCTCATCGGCGCATTCGGGTTCTTCGCTGTGGCCTTCTGGTGGAGGCCGCGCAGGTTGAGTTCGTTGCGGAGCGTGGCCAGGGAATAGCCGCCCTTGGCGTAGAGTTCGAAGGCGAGCTTCACCAGCGGCCCCTTGACGGGGTCGACGGCAACTGTCCTTCTCCTCCCCGTGGGGTCGGCGGGGTCGGGGATATTCAGGTATCCGACCGGCGCACGCGACGGGAACTTTCCCTGTCTGGCCTTCTCAAGCATGCTCATTTTGGTCCTCTTCCCCCTTATCATGTTGTCGAGGTAGGCGACGTTGCCGAACGTCATGAAGATGAACTTGTCGTGGGGCTCCGAGTCCTTGTCGATGACCTTGTTCTGGTCCACGATGAAAACGCGGAGGCCGCCCTTGATGAGGTTGTGGATTTTATGGAGGTCGTCGGGGTTGCGGGTGATCCTGTCCACGGCGTAGGCGACAAGGTACTCCAGCTCGTGCTCCTCGATGAAGTCCAGGAGTTCGCCGAACTTCCGTCTCGTCTCCGAGGTCTTAGCCGACTCTGAGACGATGAACTCCCTGGCGATCTCGATGGACCTCTTCGCCGCCGCCTCCCTCAGCGCCCTCAACTGTGCGTCGGGACTGTAGCCCGACGCTTGGTCGACGGTCGAGACGCGGACCCAGAGGACGCCCCTCATCGCTTCCCCTTTTTCTTGGCCTTCTTCAGGGCCTCTGCCAGGTCGGCCAGGTTGCCGAGGGTGCCGGGCTCCTCGATCAATTCTTTGAGGTCCCGCTTGGCCTCCTCGACGATCTGCTTCCTGTCCTTCTTGTCGTCGGGCACCTTGTAGATCGGTTTGCGCTTGCTCATGCCGCGATTTTACCTCCCTCGGCCGGTGAGATACAGTCATTTGTCGCCGAAGGCCCGGGGGCCGAGGGCGCCCCCGGGCCGGGAGACACTAGACATAATCTTTCCCCTTGCTTTTTTCGAGCCGTTGCTTTTCTCGTTTTCGCCGATTTGCTTCTCTAGCGATCCAGATATAGAGCCAGCGAGTATCGTTCACGAAGAATGACAGTGTCCAGAATGCTCTCTCTAGTTCGTCATCTAGCAGGTCTTCCCACTTGTAGCCCATCTCCGCCAGCGCCTGAAGGACCGCGATTCCCTCAGTGATCTTCGTATGGCGCGGTCGCCACAGCGTTTTTCGCGTATCCCGATTTTCGAGTTGGGCCGCTGTCGGCCCGCCCTTGGTTGACTGGGCCTTGCGGCCCGACTTGTTATTAAGCATGCTCACATTTTATATTGCAAATATCACGCTATGAAGGAGTTACAAAACACGCAGGACTTGGGGCCTTCCTGCAGTTATTCGAACCAGGAGGCCGAGGAGGGGAGAGGCCCTAGAAAGTCATCTGTGCCGGCACCCCCGTCCCTCGGGCAGGGCTGGGGGAAGAAAATGCGTCCTAGGGCCAGAGAGAGGCCTCCTGGCTATACTGGACGGGCGCCTCTCAGGTATATCTCCAAGACGTGCCAGATAACATAGAAGACAGCACCCGTAACCAGGAACCTGAACTGCCGGTGGCTGTTGCAGTTGGCGCAGTCTGCATTGTGCTCCATGGCTGAGCGGATGCCATCTCTGGCAGCAGCCACCAACTGAGGGTGAACGCCAGCAAATTCCGGGTGTTGCCCACTGACTACTCGAAGATATTCAGCGTTCGCGTGGAGGGTCGAGTTGACGTACGCGATGTGGCGGCAACCGAACAGGAAGCTCAAGGCCCAGCACAGTACCGCGAACGCGAGCGGCGTCTGGTGCCAGGCCAAGGCCGCATCGCGGGTCTGGTTGACTGCCAGGGCGATGGCGGCGCCTGTCGCTGCAAGCAGGAAGTACGTGTATCTGTTCTGTGACTCGCGGAGTGCGCGGTAGATCTCGTTTGTTTCTTCGCCCACCTATGCCTCAGTTCGCGGAGGTCTAACCGACCAACGGGAGGCTCTTCGGTGTCAGGCCGTCGAGCACAAGGTGCGATCCGTAGCCGCCCAGCACGCCTGCGGCGGCGCCTGAGAGCAACCTGAAAAGCAACTCGAGGAGGTAGTGCCAGAGTTCCGCGACGGTCGTGTTGGCCTGCCTCGCCAGCGCCTCCTGGCGGTCGGCCCGAGAGCGGAAGAAGGACTGGATCGACTCCAGTTGGCTGGTGTAGAGGCCCATCAGCGTGGTGCACGGCGCGACGCCGTGGGCGACGCTCCGGTGGTTCGGTGAGTCGGGCGGGTCGATGATATCGGGCACCCGCCCGACAAGATAGCCGCTAAGGGCTCCTCCGGCGCCCTCCGTTATCCGGTCAATCGTCTGCTGCCCGCCCGAAAGGAAGACGGCTATCCCTCCCCCCGCTAGCGCCCCTGCGACCTTGTGGGTTCCTCTGTTCGGCATGCTAGTGCTTCTTGTCCTTTGGCGGACACGAATCGTGCCCGAAGCTGTCCCGGTCTTGGATCTTCCCGTCGCGGCCGTGGATGAACAGCTCTGTGCCTTGGTTCTTGGCGATGTCCCGCCCTGCCTTCTCCGCCTCCGCCTTCGTGGGTGTGACGACAGTAAGGCGCTTGCTGCCCTCGCTCCTGACTCCCCAATCGCCACCGACGGGGACGACGTGCTGGTTCTTCTTGGACATTCTTAGCCTCGCTTTCAGAGCGAAAAGCGAACACTCCCCCCTCGCTCAGGTTGAGGTTAACACAAGATGTGGGGTTTTGTCAAGGAGGGAACAACGACATTTTGTGAGAGGGCTTGATTTCCTATTCGCGTTTATCGTACACTTGTCAGCAGGAGGTGGGAAGATGTCCAGACGTTATGTTTATCCACTCTATGGGAAGCAGTTCTGCGGGAACACGAACAAGATGGAGGTCCACGACCTCGACAGAGAGGATGCAAGCGCCTCAGGCTGCCAGATCGACGAGATCATCAGGTCCGGACACGCCAAGACCTTCACGCCCGACACTCTGGCCCAGGCCCATCTTGAGCGGTTCGACAACTGTGCCAAGTGCATCGGAGGGAGCAGGAGGTAATCCTCAGCTCTTCCGGCGCTTAACGTAAATTCTAAACGTATTGGGGCGAGCCCCGATCTGAAAGGAAGACCATTGTGACACCCGCAGAAAAAGGAAACCCCATCGACCAAATTGTTGCTTGGATCAGCAGTATGGGGAAGAAGGGCTATTTTCCTAAGGGTACCGTCGGGAACAGAGTAAGGGCTATCAGGAACGTTGAGGCTATCCTGGAGGACGAGGAAAAGAAAAATCCAGGCGCCCTTCTCGCGAAAGTCGATAGTGTTGTAGACCGATGGGCAACACGAACTAATGCTGTCCCGACCTCTATCCAGCCTACGAAATCACACCTGAGGGGGCTTCTGCAAGATTATCTCAAGTACCAAAAAAGCCCGGGAGATTTCGTAAGAGGCCAGGGAACGTCTCGGACTAAAAAGACTTCAACTTCTGAGACCGAAGAGACTCCCGGGAAGTCAAATAAACTGAGCACATCACTTAGTGAGAGACCCGACCTCCCAAAAGAGAAGACCCCTGTCATCAACATCAACATTCAAATAAATATCCCCACTGATGCGCCAGACGCACAGATAGACAAAATATTCGAGAGTATGGCTAAGCACATCTACAAGAAACAGACTGAATGAATGTCTACCGGCAAGCATTCAGGATAGCCGAGGAAATCCGAAAGGAGACGGCTATTGCGGAGTTGGTCTGCGCAGAGGAGCCCGAAAAGCCGGTCTATCAGCTCATTCCTGAGAATCTCTTTGGACACTGCGGCGACTATATCAAAAAGGTCGTGAGGGAAATCAACGGATCTTATGAGAAGGGCTACTTCTCATGTTGCGCCGTTATGATACGGCGCCTGATCGAGACATGTATGATCGAGTCATTCGAAAAGAAAGGGATGCAGGCTCGGATAAGGAACGGAGAGGACTATCTGACTGCCGCTCAGATAAGAGCAGAGTTGCTAAAGAACCCCTTCGGCAATCTCTCGCGCAACTCGCGTCGAGCTTTACAGGACGAAGAGATCCTCCACCTCGGTGACAGGTGTGCTCACGACCGGTTCTTTACGGCGCGCAAGCCTGACATTGACAGGATACTCCCTAGAGTCAGGGACGCAGTCGAGTATCTGGTTCACCAGTTCACCTGACGTGACTCCTGCCTGCCTCACAGCGCGTCCCTGAATAGCCCGCCATCCTGCGCCCCATGCAGGACCATACGGGTAGCGCAAGCAACCGGCCCTCTCTAACCCTTCTCTTCCCAAATGTCGGACGCGGACCGGACCGATCTCGCGGAGCCGTGCGGTCCTAATTCTCTTCTCCCAGGATGGCGTAAACGAAGTCGCCGGTCTGGCCCTCGTCGATCTTGTTGTGCGTCGCCCTCCCGGTCAGATACCTCCTGGGAATGCCGTCGGGGAAGGCCTTGCACGTGATCAGGTTCGGCAAAAGGTCGCCGTAGAGGTCGCTGCCGAAGTCGAAGTGGCGGCAGGCTAAGCAGGCGCTATCGCGGGTCATGCCGTTAGGAAGAGGGATGTCGAAGTCGCCCATTTTTTGCTCCTCTTGATTTTATCACAGCCTCACCCCAAAATCCCCCTGAACACCGCCTCCATCTGCCGGCCCGTCTCGCGGAACTCGGCGGCGGCGAAATACTTTTCCGCCGACGACGCGCGCCGCTGCCTCAGCCACCGGGCGATCTTGATCGGCGAGGCGCCCCGCTCGGCCATCGCGACGGCGCAGCTGTGCCTCAGCGAATGGACGCTGAACGACGGAGAGAGGCCGGTCCTCGCGGCATAGGCCTTGAAGCCGGCCTTCCAGCGGCCCGCCGTGATCGGCCGGCCGGCGGCCTTCCCCGGGAACAGCCACGGCGAGCCCTTGTCGCGCCTCGCCATCCACGCCTTCAGCCTCCGCAGGAGTTCAGGCGGGACCTCCTGCGTCATCGTGAGCCCGCCCTTCAGCGCCTTGACGCGGACTTGGCCGGCGTCGGCGTCTACGTCGCCGACCTTGAGGCCCGCCAGTTCTCCGACCCGCAGGCCCAGATGGAGCGCCAGGCCGAAGGCCAGGCCGTCTCTCAGCCTCCTGTCAACGTCCCTGGCCTTGCGGACGGCGGCGAAGAACCCGGCGAGTTCGTCCCGCGTCAGGTACTTGACCGCGTCCCCCTTCGTCGTCCCCTTCGGCCGTCCCGGCTTCGCCATCAGCCCCTCTTCCCCGCATAGGGCAGGTCCTGCGGCAGAATCTCCCAGGCCATGTTGCTGAGGGTCTTGATCTCGTTCACGTCGAAATAGCCCCACTCTTCATCGAATCCCTGGATGAAGCCGAACCAGTATCCCGGCTCGACTTCCTCGGTCCCGAACCAATACCAGCCGGTGAACGACTCCCAGCCCTTCAGGACTCTCCGGCCGTCGGCGCAAAGGGCGCTGCCGACTGTCGTCAGTTTCGCCATCTTTTCCTCCCCAGATGAAGTGCGGGGCCTATCCCCAACGGGGACAGACCCCGCTGGAAGCGTCACGCCTTGCCCTTGCCCTGAGGCCCCTTGGCCTCGCCCTTGGTTGACTGTTTCTTGCTTGGCATTTGTGCCTCCTGGGAAGGATCTCTATCGTGTTCCTCTGGAAAAGCACACAGTTATTTTGTAATTATTTCAGCCATAATAATCAGTGGAATCAGGCCTGCACGCCTGGGGGAGACCGGCAGAGAGTGATTATTACGGGCTGCGAAGGGCGGGAGGCGAAAGGGAATGGGCGGAAAGGTGAGGATTTGGCCGACAGCCGAGGACAGACGCCGCCAGACGGCGCTGGAAGGGAGAAAGGCGGGGCAGCCCGGCGCTTTGGCCGGCCTTTGGGAGGGGATTTTCTTCAGGCGCCCTTGGGGGAAGGGGTTACCGTTTCCTGAATCCCAGTCTCTTGGCGTCAGCCACTGAGACGGAGAGGTCGTACTCGCTCATGAAGTTCCGGTTGAAATCCCGAATCGACTCCTGGACATTCTGTGTTTTGTGCTTCTTCATGATCGGCAGGCGGGACTCCTCCTGCTCCGGCGTCAAGTGCCGCGACACGTCCTTGTAGACCGAGCAGACGGCCAGGGCTGCGGCGTTGGCGAGGTCGTCGTGGAGCCCTGACGGGTGATCGACCTGCTCCTTGCCCGAGGCCAGGGCTTTCCTCTCGAGCGATATGAGCTGGCGCTGAAGGGTTTCGTTTTTCGGCAGGAGGGCTTTTCCCATCGACATCACGGCCCCGAACTGAAGGAAGGCTTCGCTTTTGTCTATGCTGGCCGTCTCGTAGAAAATCCCTTCGTTCTCCCAGGCTTTCGCCGCGAACTCCCCGGCGTACCTGTCGCCCAGGACCTTCCCGGCGCCGTAGCCCTTGGCGATCTGGGCGAACTCCTTCGTCACCGCCAGGGGGTCGAGCGGGGACTTCCTCTCTTCGACGAGGTCGACGACCGCGACGCCCGAGTCGCCGTGAGCGATCGCCAGGCAGTAGCTGTCGGCCCGGCCGCCTGAGACGTCCACGGCCGCGAAGTAGCGGACGCCCGGCTGGAAGGGGAGCCGGTCGTAGCCGCCGGTGGCCCGGTCGATCACTTCCTCCGAGAGCCACGACGTGATGTCCTCCCTGAAGAGGGCGTTCCATTCCGTGTTGGCGCTTATCCTGTCCTTCTCGAAGGACTTCCTGATCTTCTTCTCGCTGTAGTCCGGCCTCATGCGGAGGGTCGGCGCCTGCCAGACGAGGACGCCCGAGTCCTCCTTCCCGAAGTGCTCCCTGTAGAGCGAATAGAGGAGGCCCCGCCTGGCGAAGGGGGTCGAGGTGATCAGCGTCTTGGCCCCCGGCTCGAGGGCCGGGTCGAGCGCCCGCATGACCTCGATGTCGGGGTTGGCCGAGTTCTCGTCGCGCCAGCTGGCCATCTCCTCGGCCGCCAGGAAGATCAGGTGGTAGCCCCGCGACGACCTGAAGGAGCACGTCTGCGTCCTGATCTCGACGCCGTTGGCGAGTTCGATCGACTCCTTGTTCCTCTTGGCGACCGCCCCTTCGATGCAGGAGCAGAACGCCTCGGCGTAGGCGAGGTTGACCCGGGCCGCCTGCTTGTCCTGGGCGACGATGAAGACCTGGGGCATGTCGCCCGGGGATTCCGACTGGTAGGTGAGCGCCGCGAGCGAGGCGCAGAACGACGAGATGAACGACTTCCCCGACCGGCGCCCGCAGATGAGGACCGCCTCGTCATAGCCGCCTTCGGGAACCGTGTTCCTTTGCGTGCACTCCCTGAAGACGCCCCATTCCTCTTCGGTCATGGGCGCGCCGTAGAGCGCCTTCAGGAACGCGGTCCAGGCCCTCCACTGCCTCGGTTGCTTGAAGATTTTGCCGAACTTCGACTTGTCGGCCAGGAGTTCGTCGAGGTCGAGCATTTTAGAGGAGGGCCTTCTTCGCCGTCTTCACGGCGGTCTCGGGTTCCGCTTTTCCATCCTCGATCTCGCGGATCATTTTCGAGAGCTCAATGACAAGCCTCGCCCTCTCGAACGGGCTCCCCTTGGCCTTCTTGACGCGCCTCAGTTCCCGCTTGAGTTCGGCGGCGAGGTCCATCTCGGCGTCCTGCCTCTTTTCCGCCGAGGCGAAATCCTCGTTTGTTGCATGGAAGAAGCAGACCGGCGCGCCCCTCATGGCGGGGGCGAGGCAGGGCGACCCGTCCGCCTTGATCCGCGAGCACTTGACGGCGCGCATGGGGTTAGCGCCGGGACGGGCGCGCCATGGCGCGCTCGACCTTGAGCATTCTTCCGTCGAACTCCAGGCCGTTCAGGACGGACATGGCGTCAATAGCCGCCGCGTCGTCGAAGAACTCGACGAAGCAGAAGCCCCGGAAGTCCCCGCTGCCGAACTGGCGGCACCAGGTTATCCGGTCCGGCGCCTTGTCGGTCTTCTCCTCGACGAAGGACGCGAAATCGTCCTCGCTGGAGCCGTAATTCATGTTTCCTACGAACAGTCGCACTTTCTCTTTGTTCCTTTCTTGTCGGTATTGGCGCCCAGGAATGGGCCTAGAAGGCCTCTCTCTGGCCGTCTCTGGCATTTTTGCGGGCAAGCCCGGCCCGATGGCAGGGGGTGGACATTTTTATGCCTCCGGCAACGTGGCCCAATGGGCTTCGACGTTGCCGCGGACGATTTCCCAGATGTCCGGTCTTTTATACGCCGCGTCCCTGACAAAGCTTGCGGCTCCGCGCGGCGAACCGTATCCGTTGCGGCACAAGGCCAGGAAGTAGGCAAGCCGGACGGCGCGCTCAAGGCTCTGCGGATACTCCGGCTTCAACAGGTTGTAATTGTATTTGCGCCTCAGCCCGTAAATCTTATCGCCGTTCGTGAACATTCCCTTCCAGACCGGCTCGATGACGGCGAGCATTTGAGCCCACTGGCCCTGGTAGTTTTTGGCCTCGTACAGGTCCGCCTCGCTGGGGAAAGCGGCAGCCCAGCGATAGTGGCATTGACCTTCCGCCCAGTCGATCGTGAGGATCGACTTCGACGCCGGCCACGCCTTGACGCTGACGACGCGCATCCGCTGCCAAGTCTGAACCTTGCCCTTGTCATGGATGACCGAGTCCCCTTCGACTTCGACCTGGGCGAGGTATTCGACCGGGACGGAATACTGGCAATGGATGATGTCGTCCGAGCAGTGGAAGCCGTTGTGCGGCCTTGTCGAGATCCCGTTCTTGTCAACGCCGACGACCGGTCCTTCGACCTCGTACCACTGGTCCTTGACCCACGGGCCGAAGTAGTTTCCCCACGGGCCGGACTTCATGTCTGCGGCGAGAGCCTTCCAAAGTGCCATGATAGACCTCTGGCCTTAATTATTTCTTTGCCACCGCCTCCAGGATTTTTTCCTGGGGCAGTTTTGAGCCGGCCAGACGGGCTTCGTTGATCAGGCGCTTGCCGAGCCGCGCCTCTCTGTCTTTCTCGTCGAGGCTGGCCGCGATGCCGATCCCGCCGTCTGGAGTTTCGCCGACAGACTCGACGATCTTCGAGCGGACGGCTTCTGTCAGGATGAACTGCATTTGCTTCCTGGCCTCCTCGACCCGCTCCTCGACCAACTCGACAGCCTCGATCCTGACGCCCTTGAGGGCTTTTTCCACCAATGGCCTGAGTTTGCCCGTCTTGCGGAGTTCGGCTTCTAATTTCTCGTTGATCTTGGTGCAGAGCTCCTGATCCTCGCTGACTTCGTCGCCGGGGTTGCCCGGCTGGTCGAGTTCGACCGATTCGAAGACGTTCTCGGCCCCCAGGCTCGCGCCTTCGGAGGCCGGCCTGAGGACGGCGTCGATGGAATGGAGGCGATATGTCGCCTCGTCGACCTCGCCCTTATCGTTGACCTTCCCGGTCCCGCGCAGGCTGAGGCCGACCCGGCCCCCGGCGCCGATGATCGCCTTGAGATCGCGGCCCTTCTGCGTGTCGAGGATTTCTCCCTCGGCCCAGAGGTACCCGTCCCTGCCCACCTCGAGCCCCGTGATAAGGTGCGAAACGTCGGGAATCTCGGCGGCCTTCTCAGGATGGTAGGCCGCGCCGAAGACGGAGGTCGGGGATTTCATCAAGCGCCCGATCTCTCGTTCGATCAGCGCCCTCTTGTAAATGCGCCCGTTGCTGGTCGGCATGTCGAGTTTCAAGGCCCTGGCCCTGAAGTGGACCGTGCCGGTCTTCGCCTTCGCCTCGTTGAGGACGAAGTCAGGCGTGGTTTCTATTTCGTCGATGAACTTCATCGTGTGTCCTCGCTTGAAGGAAAAGGCGAGGCCGGGGATTGTGGCCCCGGCCTCGCCGATGTGTCTGCTCTTTAGCTAGACGACAAAGTGATTGTCGCCAGGCCACGGTTCTTGACGGGCGACTGTGTTGACGTTTCGGGGACGGCCCCGACGAAGACGCGGCTCATTGCGCCGCGCATCTTCTGGCTGAAATCCTGGCCGAAAATATAATCGTCAGACAGGAACAGCGGGATATAGGTCGCGATGACGCCGACGGCGTCCTGCCACGACGTGGGCGAGAGGCCCATGAGGACCTTGTTGGCCGGAGCGGCCGGGTCGAGGTAAATCTTCCACAGCCCGGAATAATTGCCGACGAACGTGATGCCGGCATTGGCCTGCTGATTGATGGCGGCCCCGTCGAGCCTGAAGGCTTCGAGGGCCATGAAATAGGCGAACACGTCCGGTCCCATCAGCATCCAGCCCGCATTGCGGTTGGTCGCCTTGAGGATCACGTTGTTCGCCTGAACGACCGCCTGCTTCCACAGCTTCGCGTCGTAGGCGGCGCGGTCGGCCGAGGAAACGTCCCCGGGCAGGTAGCCGCCGAGGTTGAAATTGATGTTGCTCTTGGCGGCGGCCCACAGCGCGTTGACCGCGTTCCTGTCGATCTCGCGCGCGATCTGGTCGGCCAGCGCCGCGCCGATCTCGGACGAGGCGTCGAGGCCCTGGGTCGCGCGGAGGTCCTGTTCGGCCTCGAGCGTGTAGAGCGCTGCCAGTTTGTAGTTGGCCGTTTCGATCAGCTTCTTGGTGAGGCTGACGGAAACCTTGCGGATCGTCCCCTGCTCGCTGCTGGCGGCGTAGGACGCGGCGCCCGGCTTGTCGGCCAGTTCGTCGCCGGCGCTGATGTCGTCCGGCGCGTAGTCGCTGTCGAACGTCTGCTTGAGCCAGAAAATGTAGCCGGCACTCTGTGATAACGTCTGGAGGCTCATGACCTCCCTTGACCACAGGCGCGAGTAGATGCGCCGGATGGCCGGCAGGGCCGTGGTGACGAAGGAGGCGATCCCGGTGGACAGCGTGTCCTCGTTGATCATCGACTCGACCATGCCCAGCTCAGGGCCGAGGACGCGGGCGGCCTCGGGGCTGTTCAGCCACCAGGCCGCGTTCTCATACAGTTTGGCCATCCCCGACATCTGCTGGCCCGTCCGCTCGTCGCGGTAGGGCATGACATTCGGGTTGCCGCCTTCGGCATCGTCGAGGGCGACGAGCCGCTTGGCCTGGGCGGCCAAGAAGGCCTTGGTTTTGCTTCCCAACATTTGTTGAGTCCTTATTCGTGCTTGTCGGGCCGTTCGATTACTTGTCGAAAGGCTCGTTGCTTTCTATTTATCGTTCATGCCGGGCTGAAAGGAGCGCCCGGCCCCCAGGACGGGGCCAACCGCCCCAGAGGCCGGGCCAAAAAGGAGAAACAAGCCCGACATTGGCACGCGAAAAAAAGCGCAGCCGGGGGCCGTCCTCACAACGACCCCCGACCGCTGGCCGGCAAGCAGCAGCAAGCCGGCCTGGGAAGTTTTTCGTCGTCCCCGGGACGGTGGACAAATTCAGAGGCCTGTTTCTGTTCGGTGCCCGCGAACCTCCGTGTTGAAGAAATCGCCGATGGAGTTCGGCGCCCCGGGCCGCGAAGACCAAACGGCCTGGGGAAATCCACCAAGGAAAACGAACGATCGCCGGACTATCCCGGCGCTCGTCGGTTGCCATTGTTATCGCAGCCCCCGACCCGACTTCACCGGGGGAAGGCGCAAAAATGCCAGAGACGGCCAGAGAGAGGCCGTAGAGGGCATTCCTGGGAGTCACGTGAGACTCCCTTGCCTCCGGCGAAGCCGGTAGTCAACGTCTGTCTGCAAAGGCTCCGGCGAACGGTCGACGACAGCGCCGACCCGAAGGGCCTCTTCCGTGCATCCCTGGGGACACCGCTTGTCGCGATTGTCCTTAGGCGTCCACCTGTGAAAACAGATAACGCATTCCAGGACTGGACGAACAGCATTGACCCGTTTGACATACCGCATCAGTCAGACCCGCTCGACGCTGCGGCGAAGCCGCGCCGCTCGATCTGGAACTTCTCTTTCCAGCCGGGCGTCGTGAAGCAGGGATTGTCGCAGTCGCCGAAGAGGTCGGCGGCAGCGAGAAGTGCCTGCCAGTCGTCCGTCAGGACGGCTGGCGCATGCGCCTGAATGGCCCTGGCGAGGACCTTCAGCTCCTCGCCCGCCCGGTAGAAAAGAAACCGGGCCTGGGCATCGGCTGCCTCTTGCGTCAGCAGACGGACGCCCTGGTTGAAGTTCCAGGCCCTGATCAAGGCCAGTTCTGACAAGTCGTTCATGTTTTGCTCCAGTCGGAAATTTTCAAATCTTGCAATTGCCCCGCCGCCTCGGCGGGGCCTGCCGGCGCTTCGCCGGCCAATCGTTCTCTCCCGAGGCCCGCCGCCTCGGCGGGTTTGCCGGCGCTTCGCCGGCTTTTGTCGTTTTCTCCCGCCGTTCTCTCCGACAACGGCGTTCGCAGTCGCTGAAACTCCTTCTGTCTCCCTTCGGGAGACCTCTATCGTTTCAGCGATTATTAAACTGTCGTGTATCATCTCTCTATCGTTTCTTTTTTCGCTGTTTTTTCAGCTTCTCTTTTTTGCGAAACCTCTGGGTGCCGTCTAGACGGCACCTCTACTTCCCGTCTGGGCTTATTCTTCCCCTGAAAGGGATACTCATTCAGCGTGATCAGGTCGGCTTTGCCCTGACCGCGACGCTTAATCTCGATCCAGCCGGCCTCGGCCAGTTCCCGCTTGAGGGTGGAGACGTGCTTGGTGGACACGCCCAGGTGCCGCCCGACCCGCTCGCGGGTGACGTATGTTTGGGGGTTGTGTTTGTGGACTGCATAGCAGTGGTAAATGCCATACAGAGCCTTGGCCCCCATGCTCAGGCCCCCGTCGAAGAGGAGGTCCTGGGGGACCATGGCAAAATAGTGCCTGACGTGGACCGGATTCCCCCTCGGCTCGGCGAAAGGGTCGTTGCCGTCGAGAAAGTCCTTATCGCCCTCGAGGAAGACCTCTTCTCTCGGCGTCTTGTCTTTGTTGAAGCCCAGTCGGTATTTCATTCGCCCTCCATAAGGAAGAAGGCGTTCTTGCGCGGGCGGAAAACGCCCGTTTTGGGCCATGCCGAATTTAAGCCGCTGAAAAGATTATGGATGCGGCCGAGGGATTTATTTTCTAGGCCGTCTTGGCCCCGGCACGCTGCCCTGTCTGTCGCGCAGGTGCCTCGCCGACGCGTGGATGACCTTGGGCGTCAGCTGCTTCTCGGCGGCGATCTTCGCGAACACGCGTCCGTGGACCTTCTCCAAGATCGCGTTCACTACCTGGCAGTCCCCGTCCATGGCGGAGAAGAGCATGTTCTTCAGGAGCGGCCTCTTCGCCAGCCTGGCGACGACTTTACGGCTGGCCCCGGCCTTCCTCGAGATCTCCGTCAGCGACGCCCCCGACGCCCTAGACCGCGTCACGAGCCACCTGGCCTCGAGCTCGGCCGCCTCGGCCGGCCCAACGCCAGCGACGGCCGGGTCGGACTCGGCCTCGGCGATGAACTTCTCTGCTCCGCCGGCGACGCAGCGAATCCACGCCTTGAGATGCCTCAGCGGCTCATCGTGCATCGGCTTGAAGAGCCACCAGCGCGGCGCGGCGAGGGCCTTGGCGCCGAAGGCGCCGACGTCCCCGAGTACGCGTGCGCTCGTGAACATGCCCGAGGCGGCGACGAGGAAGTCGAGGTGCCTATCATCGCGGGCATCGACTGGGGCTTCAACTTTGTTGTGGCGCGTGGGGTTTCTGGCCGTGCTCGTCTTGTCCGGCCTCACTGTGGCGAGGGCTTTCTTGTCGCCTTGCCAGGCCTTTTCATCGTCTCCCCGGTCGATGTCTTTCAGGTTGAACTTCACTTGGTCTGGCGTGAGCCTGTCGGCCCCGCTGGGCCTGTCGGGCCTGCACAGCTCCACAAGCTTCCGTAGCGATATTGGTTTCCTTCTGATCGCTACCGTGCGGAATAACTTTTTTTTGTCGTTCATGAATTTCTTCTTTTGTAACTATTCTACGTCGAACAGGCGTGGTTGCACACTTTTGGTCGGGGACACTGCAGGTTTTCCCTCACCTGCCTGCCCCTTACTGCGCTCTCGGCACTTCGTAGATCGTTATCGCCCGGCCCATTTGGTCGGGGATGCGGTCTACCTTCAGCCAGCCCTTCTCCTGCAGCCGGTTGAGAAGGTCCGTTGTGCGGACGTAAGACAGCCCGATGTCGGCGGCAAGGTCCCGCCTGTCTCGGACGTTGACGAGGTTCCCCTCGGCGTCCTTGTGCGCTGCCGTAGCAGCCAAGTCGGCCCAGAGGCGGACGGCCGCGTGGACCAGGTCCCTGTCAAGCACGAGGCGGACGGGGACGACTAAAAACTTTCCCATAGAAATCCTCCGTTCAGATGCCGTTTGCGGAGAGGCCGTCGTTGGCCTGCCGGGTGTCGGGCGCTATTTCGCTTCTATATAGATATTGTACGACCTTTTGCGGAAATCTTGCACAAACTCCGTGCGGGATGCGGGCCTTCTCGATAAGAAGGGCAATTCGCGCGATTCGCGTTACATATATATATTACGCGACCTTTTGCGAAAAATCTTATAAAATGCCGTGCACCGAAGGCCCTAAAATCCTGCAGGTCGCCCCGGGTCATGCGGTCCCCTCAGGGCAGAACTGCCGCTCCAGCCCGGCCAAGACTTCGATCTGGCGGGCGACGGAATGGTGAAGGAGGAAGGTTCGGAATTCATATATTAAGCGACGCCACGTTTTCCCCCCATATGGCCATTGAATCCATCGGTTTAGGCTGGAATCCGGCCTGAGCCCAATTTGCCTGTGCTTGTCCAGATTTGCCCACATTTGCCCTCTGATGTGACACAAGTATGACCCCAAATATTTGATCCAAAATATGGGGCAGAAGCGATTTTCCGGAGCTTCAAGATGGCACAAAAATATTCGCGAGATATCGGAAGAGTTCAAAACCTGGACAAATAGCGCGAAGAGTCAGGGGTTCCGTTAGTCTTAACGCTTCCCTGTATCGAGCGAGTATTTCCCGATGCTGAAGAGTCCTTCGCCGTCTTCGTCAACGGTATAGAGATATCCCCCGTTCAGAGCGACCCGGCCAAGCATCAGCCCGACGGGAATGAATCCGGCGGGAAACTCGAGGTAGAAGCAGTCGATGTATCGCCCCCGCGCATCGAACACATCGACCAGCCGGGATTGGCGTTCGTTCCGGGCCGAAGTGATGACCCAGAGGTGATCGCCGGCAATGAGAACCTTGCCGATGTCGTAATAGAACTCCTGGGGCGGCGGCCCGCTGTAGTCCGGGCGTTGCTCGCGCGGGTCACGAGGCTGCTTGACCTTGTCGTACTTTCTCGTGATCGTCTTCTCGACCTTGTTGGTTTTGGCGTTGAAGTGGTCGATCCGGTAGTCGATGCCGTGAACGACGTAGATGGTATCAAGCTCCTGGTAGGCAAAATCGAAGCGAGCCTGCTGCCAGCCGAAGCCGCGGCCGAGATACCAGCGATAGGGAAATTGGAACGGCTTGCGGATGTCCTTCAGGTCGGGCGACAGGACGCAGAACGAGTAGGGGACATCATAGTAATCGCGTCGAGTGACCTCATTCCATTTGGGGGTTTCTCCGAGGAATGCGTAGATTTTGCCGTCGATCAGCCCGATGAACTCGAAGAGATCGGTCACCTCAGTCCGGTCTTCGCCCAGGTAGTCACCCCGCGCGTTGAAACGCATGACCTTCGGCGGGCTTTTGGCCTGGATCAGGACGCCTTCCGCCGTCAGCAGGGCCTTTGTAAGTAACTGGGCTTCGCCAGGGCCCTGGCCGCTCTTGACGATCTTGTACACGAACCGGCCCTGTGCGTCGTACTTGAAATGCTCGAACCCGCTCGCGAAGTGAATACTCCCGTCGCCTCCGATCTGGAGCTGATTGGGATACTGGAAGACGATGTCGTTTCCGTTGTCCCGGATGCGCAGCCGTTCGACGAGCTTGACGGAACGTCCGGCCCGTGGATCCTTGGGCTTCTTGGGATTCTCGATGACCTTCTGGCCGAAGCAGAGAGCCGATGCAAGCAAGGATATCGAAAAAAAGCCCAAGATCGATCGTAGCCGCTTCAATTTACAGGCGAAAGGCTTGGCATGCATGTCTATCCCCTTGATGGATATCTAATTTTATAGCCCGTTTCGCGGTTTAGCAATTCCTGACTTCGAGTGCCCGAGCCTGACAGATTGTCCTTTTTGCCCAAAGCATCGCTTATTGGCTGTTGAAGCAGCTCAGTCCCTTCCTTCTTTCTCATTTGTGTTCTGGCGCTAGGGCGAGCTGAGCCGGGAAAAGCGGGTTTGCATTGTTAGTGCCGTTGGGTTAGATTTGGTTGCGGATAGAAGCGTAGTGAAAACATTAAAAGCGCTTTGTCTGAGCCTCCGATTTCTATTCTGCCTTGCGCTGTTTATCATTGTATGCGGTTCCTGTAAAAAAGATAAGTCGGACTTGACGGCATCGAATATGTCCGACACGGTGATCAATGAAGGGTCTCCCGCTCAACCGTCTCTGCGTCTAGAATTCATCGAAGAGCTGTCTATTATTAACGAGGGCTGGTGGCCGGTTACCCTTGACGTCGATGAGATAGGAAACATCTACATTTGTGATGAGAGAGAGGGGTCTATTAAAAAGTATAGTCCTGAGGGTAATCCGCTGTTAGAGAGGATCTTTAAGAAAGGTCAAGGCCCCGGGGATTTCAATTTTATGGACATCCAATGTTCTTCAGACGGACTGGTCTATGTGTTTGACCAGATGTTGAGCAGATTATCGGTTCTAAATAGCGACCTTACGGTACAATCTACTCGCTTAATAGATGGATCCTGCACCTTGCGCATGGATTCAAGTGCGAACCTTTTTTTATGGCGAATCATAGGAGACGAAACGGGTACACTCACGAAGTACTCTCCATCAGGGAGGGTCGTCGGGAAGATGATCGAGATAAAGATTATTGAGCCTCAATATTTTCCTGAAAAGAGTACTTACGTATGGCCACTCTATCTCCCACAGACAATATATAAGCTCGGTTCCGATGACAATGTATATATTGGCACGACGGACAAGTACGAAATCACAGTCGTGTCACGTGAGGGCCGCCAGCTGAAGAAGATCATCAAAATAGGCCAGACGAGGAGATTTACCGCAAGAGACCGTGATATGTTGCCATCGGCTCCAGCGCCGGCCAATGGAATCAGAACGGAGTATTTAGCGCCTAAAAATGTCCCGCCGATTGCGGACTTCTTTATACTCGAAGATCATTCGATTCTTGTCATTACTCATGAAAACGCTTACGACGACAGAATGATAGCCGGCGACCTTTTCAATTCACGAGGGGATTATCTAAATCGCGTGCAGGTCCCAAGATATTATTTATGGAACTTTGTGACACATCCCCTCGGCAAAAAGATGGCCCTTTATAAGAATGGGAATTTCTATACTATCGAAGCGAACGAGGCTGAGGATCGATTTTCCGTGATAAAATATAGAGTTCATAGGGTAGCGGAATAGCTGGTTTCAACGAATCCAAGAACGGCAACCAGAAAAATCGAAACCTCCGGACCACCCCTAATACCAACGCCGACTGAGCTCTACCAGCAGACGGGCGGAGAGAGGCGCGGAGAGGGGTTTTCCTCGTGGGAAATATGGCTAGCGAAAATAACGTGACTACTTCGTCCCTTCTTAAGGGACTCAACTGGAATTGAAAACAATCCCATCATGGCCGAGGCTATGAGGACAAAACCCGTTATGTGAAGTCGTTTGTTCCCAGCTTGATTCAAATATGAGTTTCGTGACGTCCTACTAATTCTGACCCATGGTGCGCAAAAGAAAAGAGGACATTTCCCCCTGGAAATCGGATTTTATCCATATGACCGGGGGGTTAATGGGACGGACTCCGGATCAAAACGTCGGAGGTTCGGATCCCTCAGGCACGCCACCCGCTTTTCTCCGAATCTCAGTCAGGGGATATCCATTAGGGGCCATTGTCGTTCCATATCTCATAGAGGCACTTCCAAGCGCCGTCGGATTGGCGCTCGAAGACCATCAGCCATTTCACACTGTACTTGACCGGCTCTCCCGGCCTCGTGGCGTGGTCGTGCCCGTATCCTGTCCCCAAGCGAAAGCCAAGTCGCCGCAAATCCTCACATCTTCGGCCACACTGTCATCGACCTGTTGGATGTTCGACTCGCTGTCCTTTCGATAGGAGAGCAGGATTTCTTCCTGGGTCCTTCGGGCCGGCGCATTGGGAGGCATGAGTATGGCGTTCTTCTTATAAAATATGGATATCAACTTCTCAAAATCCTCTGCGTTATAGAGATTGACCCATTCGACGAGCAGGGCCTTGATGGAGGCAATGTCGGCCTTGGCGTCTTCCTCAGGTCTCGCGCTCGCATCCCTCTCCGGCTTCTGGCAGGAAGAAGCGAAGCAAAGCAGAAGCGCCGAAAGAGCGAACAGAGTTGGCTTTTTCATCGGTCCCTCCTCATTCTATCGATCGAAAGATACGTCCGGACAAGCAGGCTGTCAAATTGAACGTCGGTCCCTGTTGCCAAGCCTAGCTGGCTTCAGGCTCGATCCCATACTTTTCCTTCAGGGCGTTAAGGAGCTACCCGAGTTCGTCATGAACAGCCAGATCAACAGCGGTGGGACGGTCAAGAAAAACGCGAGAGTCACAAGGGCCATTCTCAGAGAGATCCAAAACACCTTCCGCTTGTCGACAAGATGCTTCGCGTACTCCTCGTAGGTTATGATGAACGCGATAGCAGACGCGAAAGGAGCGAAGACGAGGGCGATAATGAAGATCAACTTAAGCGCCACGGGCGACCGTCCCCTGACACGCTGTCAACGGGACACTCCGTTTGGTTCGATGATATCTTCGTCATGCCGAGGGGCGAACCATCGCTGGGCGACGAAAGTCGGGATGACCGCGCTTGCGATGACGACCCCGATGAGGACTGAGTATTGGACTTGGGTGATATAGCCGGAATTCAGGCCGAAGAGGCTCGATATCGTCCCGAACGTCAGCCCCGTGCTCATCAGCAGCGTGGTATAGACCGTCCCCTTGGGGATATATTTTTTTGCCAGAAAGAACACGCCAAGGAACTTCAGGAGGATCTTCAAGCCGAAGAGGATGGCGAACAGCCCCAGGGCCGATAAGATCAGGGCGAACGAGATCTTCATCCCGCCGACGATGAAGAACAGCGGCGTGATAAATGCGTATGACACCGTCCTGAGACGATGCTTGACGACATGGGACTCCGACGACTCCTTGAAGTGAGGCGACATGATCAGGCCCAATAAGAATGCCGGCAAGACCGCATGCCCCTCTCCCAAGTTGGCGAAATACATGAACGCCAACAGCAGGAGGAAGACGTACTTGATCTCCGGTTCGATGACCTTATTTTTCAGCAGCGGATTAGCGAAGACGCGATGGGAGAGCTTGTCGGCGAAATAGATGATGTTCAGGGACGCCGAGATGAAGATCAGCGTGTAGACGGTCGGCTTGACGAAGAGGATGCTCAGGGCCAGCGCCGTCCCCATGTCGGTGACGAACGTCGCGGCCATGATCAATTTCCCGATCTCGGTCTTGGCCAGTCCGGTTTCGACGAGCACCGAGTAGACGACGGCCAGCGAGGTCGTGGAAAGGGCGGTGCCGGCGATCAAGGCGGATTTTGGGCTCCAGCCGGCCACAAAACGGGTGTAAAGGAAGATGCCGAGGAACGGCAGTGCGAAGGAAAGGATCCCGATCAGGAAGCTTTCTTTGGATTTTTCTCTCAGCAGCCGCGTGTCGATCTCCGCCCCCGCGAGGAACGTGAGCAGGATCCCGCCGAAGCCGGCGATATAGGTCATCCACGTCTCGGGCTGAAGTCCGGCATTCCCGGCGATGGCGCCGACAAGGACCTCGACGATGGCAACGGACAGGCCCAGTTTGAGGGATATCAGGGAGGCCAGGAAAACCAAGCCCCCGACAATCAGGGGTACAAGATCCGCCTTCATATAAAGACTCCTACTTAATGATTCCGTAGGAGTTATCAGCTTACAGGGAAGCGGTTGGGGTGAACTCCATCACCGCAGAACGCCCCTATTTTGTACAGGATTCGTCCTCCGGCGTCAAGGCCTGGCGATCCTGGTGATCATTGTAATGGAGTCGGTGCGCCCTGCATACTGCCTTCCTTGGGCCGTGCATCTAATAAGCCGCATCAATCATCGATTTAGGCCCGAATTAGGGCCGAGCTTCCCATTCTTTCACGCCAGAACCGCCTGAACAGATCTGACAAGTAAACAATTTGATCATAAAATGTTTACTTGGGTAAACAATCATGAGATCAGAAGCCGTCGAGAGCGTCGTTGCCGAGTGGCTCCTGGGTGCCGAACTGCCCCCTCTGACCCCGCGCGGATGCTCGTTACCTCAAGTACGGCGGGTTCCCCGAAGCGGCCGGATTACAGGAGTCGGCCTCTAAGCGGCGACCGCTGCAATCCTATTTTGACACGGTCTTCTATAAAGACGTCCTCGACCGATATGGGATCCGGGCCCGGCACGGTCGGGGCGCCATCCTGACCTATGACCAAGAGAGCGCCGGGAAGGTCGAAGGCAAGACGATTCGCGTGGTTCCCGTCTGGAAGTGGCTCCTCGGACGATAGGGAAGCGGTGAAGACCAGATTGATTCAGACATCGGTCGGGGACAGGGGAGAACGCATCGTCGCGCTCGAACTTAATCAGTCTTATGACGCCGGCAATTCGAGATGATACGAGCTTATATCGACATAGATGGGGTTCTGATTTGGCTAGAGGACGATCTTTTGCCAGCAGAGCAACTGATCTGCGAAGAGAAAGGATGCATGGAGAGCGTCGCGGTCATCGATTGGGGATTGACACAGGTCGATCATTCGCTTGATATCCTCCCTTTCGGAATAGTAGATTATGGGCATGGGGAGTGCGGCCGGAGCTATGAGGATCCGGGCGGTCGTCTTCGATCTGGACAACACCCTCATCGATTTCATGACGATGAAGCGCGAAGCCACCAAGGCCGCGGCCCGCGCCATGGTCGCGGCGGGCTTGCCGGCCGACCCGGAGGCGCTGGCTGAGGACCTCTTCGGCTTCTACCTGGACTACGATATCGAATCGGACGATGCTTTCCAGAGATACCTGCTCCAAACGCACGGGAAGCTGGATTATCGACTGCTCGCCGCCGCCGTCAACGCCTATCTTAGGGAAAAGGCCCTTCATCTCGGTCCGTATCCGGGCGTCGCCGAAACGCTCGGGGAGATGAAGAGTCGAGGCCTCAAATTGGCCCTGCTGACCGACGGCCTGCGGTTGAAGGCCTGGATGCGCTTGAACGCGGCGTCGCTGGATAAGTACTTCGATGTCGTGGTCACTTTCGACGACACCGGGAAAAAGAAGCCCGCCCGGGAGCCCTTCGAGCGGGCCCTGGCCGAGCTCGCCGTGAGACCGGAGGAATGCCTCATGGTCGGCGATTGGCCCGAAAAGGATATGATCGGCGCCAAGGAGGCCGGCATGCTGACGTGTTGGGCCAAATACGGAAGCTGCGGCCGCCAAGGGACGGCCGATTATGTCATCGACTCCTTTGGTGAGCTTCTGGGTGTGATCGAGGCTATCAGATAAGAGCTTTCGGCTCGCTCACATGACAATGACAGTTAGAGTGAAGGTCCATGACGGAACCGTATCGAAAGCCCCTTTGTACTCCGTATATATTCTGGAAGTCCCCTTGCTGATAGCTCTGAATGTCCACACACCTTGACCGCCTGCGCCCGGGGCGGGACTCGCAGGGGGAACATGGACGTGGTCGGGGAGTGATTCCTGCCCTTGGTCGACCAGGTCGATCGCTCGATCGGCAACGTGTTACCGATACTCTCCGTCCCACAGGCCCCGCAGGAATAGATCCCAGGGAAGGATGGAGATCTCACCCACCTTGCGCGGGCGGGGCTCCAGAGAGACGCAAATCTGGCGCTTGACGATGCTCTCCTCAGCCAGCGCCCGGAGCGATCTCAGGTCTTGGGTGGAGACGTTATTCTTGGCCTTGACCTCAACCGCCGTGTGATCCCCCAAGATGAAATCGACTTCAAAGCCGGATTTCGAGCGCCAATAGCCAAGACTCTCGCCGGATACGTAGTCGGCGTAGCTGACGAGTTCATGCATCAGGTAGGTCTCGAAGGCCTCACCGAACTCGGGAGTCCCACGCCGGAAGCCCCGGCCCTGAAGGGCGGAGACGACCCCAACATCGAAAAAATAGTATTTAGATGACGAGAACGGCTTCCTCTTCTTCGTCTTTTTCCAGGCGGGGAGCTCGTGCAGGATCAGGGTATCTTTCAGGATTTCGAAATACTCATATACGGTCGTCCGGGCCACCTGGGCATCGTTGGCCACGTTGGTAAAATTCACGATGGTCGCGTTGCAGTGCGAAGCGACCTTGAGGAAGCGGCTGAAGGCGGGCACGTTGCGGGCCGCGCCCTCGGCGACGATCTCCTGCTGGAGATAGGCTCCCGCGTAGGCTTCAAGATCGGCCCGCGGCTCGTCTGAAAAGTACACCGATGGCAAAAGCCCCCGGGCGATCGCCCGGTCCAAATCGAATCGGTCGCCCAACTCCATCCAAGTCAGCGGGTGGATGTGCTTGATCCGTGCTCGCCCTCCGAGCAGGTTAACGCCGGCCCGTCGCAACTTTCGGGCGCTCGAGCCGGTCAGCAAGAATCGAACCCCGCGGCCTTCGATCAGCCGTTGAGCTTCGTTTAGGAGGACGGGAAGCAACTGAATCTCGTCGATGACGACGACGGAATCCCCCGCTTCGAGTTCCTCGGCGATCCGTCCGGGATTGCGGCTTAGAGCCGTGAACACCGATGTATCCAGGAGGTCGTATACCCTGGCGCCCGGAAGAGAGTGCCGGACGAGCGTGGTCTTACCGGTCTGGCGGGGGCCGAAAAGGAAATGGGACCTCCTCGACAGGAGCGCAGAAAGGTCGATGGTGCGAGGGACCCAAACAGGCTGAGAGGACTGAGATATATCCATCATCGTCATTTATCATGACAAATGACGATGATGATGTCAATATATTTCAGGACCGGGTCCAGGTCATGGCGTAGCGCTTGACGCACGGATAGCCTTCTGCGTCATGCTCCAGGGCAGGGATTCCGCAACAAAATAGTTATGGTCTAATTTCCCCTCTGGAGTTACCCTGTCAGGAGATGAACAGGCCGGCGGAGCATTTTCGCATTCGCAAAAAAAGCTTGACACGCGGCCCGGACTGTTATAAATATATATTAATAGATGAGGGAGGCCTCCATGCAGCCTGCTGCCATGACGCCCGCCGAACGCCGGAGCCGTTCCCAGCTCAAGCCCCTGATCACCAGAGGCGAGATGCTCCATGCCACCTTGTCTCTCCGCCGCCAGGTCTGCGGCCGACCCGGGTGCAGGTGCCTCCGGGGGGCGAAGCACCTGGCCTTGATTCTGACACGCCGCTTCGGCGGCAAGGTCGAACAGCTCTATGTCCCCAAGGCGATGGAAGCGGAGGTGCGCGAGTGGCTCGACCGCTACCGGACCGTCCAGGAGCTGCTCGAGACGATCTCCATCGCCCAGTGGGAGCGCCTGAAGAAAATGAAGACGGCGAGGTGATCCGATTTTCCGTCGGTTTCTCGCGTACGCGGAACGCCGCTAACGGATCTGTTCGTTATTCGAGACCCTAAAAGACCAACGGAGCCGCCCCCGCATCTCGACGGAGGCGGCCTTCGCCGGAGTGTTTGTCATGGCGGCCGCCCGTTTGGGAAGCCTTCATGCGCTGGAGCAGACCCGGAGCTCCCCGGCCGCAGGATCGTGGTGATGAGCTTCCCGGTCCGGCCCTCGTAGACGTGGATCGGCTGATAACAGTACTCGTCGTAGTAGGCGCAGAAGAACCCCGGCGTCGGAGGTGACCTGACCGCCGTCGAATTCGGCCTCGATCTTTTTCCCCTGGATATCTTCAAAAAGAAGGCGTTCGGTGCTACAATCCCTCATGGCTGTTTCCTCCTTCCTGGTTTAGACAAACGTATTGTAGATCAATACGTTAGGAGGGGAAACAGCTTTTTTTGTGAATAATTGAGGCTAATCCTGTCAATGTCGGAAAACACTGAAATGAATGGTTCGTCTCCCAATTCCGGGAAATGCGAGGCGCTGTGCTGGTTCTGAATTTTATGCGCATTTAGCCTGATCCATTCATAAAACGGGTTGGTAGCCCCAAATTGAGGCGGGTGACCCCTTGAGGATCGCTGTCCCTCTACCCGCGATTGCAGATCTTGAGGGAGGAGACCTTCGCTATTCGATCGAAATCGGAATCGTTGTGAAGGAGAAACAGGGCATGATCGATGGCCGTCTGGGCGATCAGGCAGTCCATCGAGCTCCCCGCGGACATCCCCTTCTTTCGCAGGTCGAAGAAGATCTTCGCGGCCTCGGCGTACGACTCGAGGCCCCCGGCCAGGTCGTAGATCGTCTGACTGCCAAGGTATTCGCGCAATGTCGTGAAATCCTTCTCCGTCGCCGCGCCCTGAAGGACCTCGAGGAGCGTGATCGGGCTTATGCCGAAGGGAATGTCGCGGTCGAGGACCTCGATGAAGCGGTTGACGGCGGGGTTCTCGCGCCCCTCCAGGTAGTCGATCAGAACCGAGGTATCGACCAGGATCACCGCGCCCTCAGCTTCTTGTAGTCGTAGCCCGCGGCGAGCCGAATTTTTCCCCTGAGGGGGCGCAGGTCCATCTTCTTGAGGCAGCGGACATACTCCTCGAGGGCCCTTTGTACGACGTCCCTTTTGGTCTTGAGCTTCGAAAGGGCCATGGCCTCCTCGACGAGCGCGTCATCGATCACGATATTTGTCCTCATTGGATACACCTCTCAATGTGTATAATAGGGTGTATCGGCTGGGTTGTCAAGCCGGACTTCCCAATCTCCGTAGAAAAAGACGCCGCATGAGGGCGGGACTTCTCATGTCACAACGGGATTGTCGGCATCCCAATCCGCGAGTTGCTCGCTACTCGACCTTCCAGGTCACGGCGTAGCGCTTGACGTATTGATAGCCTTCATCGTCTTCTTCAAGGGCGTAATACTTTCCTCCGGAGACCTTTAATCCCCTTGGCCTTAGCGGCATCCGCGCCAAAAGGCGACCGTCCATATCGAAGATATCATGGACATAAAGGCCTGTGCCGGCTTCTTCGAAGGTTTCGACGAACAGATGTCCCGTGTCGCTCAAGAAGAACGATCTAAAAGAGGAATGATGCTCGGCCATTACGATCCGCCGGTCTCCAAATCCCTTCGGCCTGTACCGCTCCTTTTCAAGGTCGCTGACGGGAACCGGATCGTAGCTCTTGCGGACCTTCTTGACCAGCCTGTACGTGCCGGCCTCATAGATGCGGATCTCATAGTCCTTGGAGTAGCCGTAGACCAGATTGTCCGAGGGATCGAGCCGCCAAACAGAGTGCGGCATGAACAGCTCGAATTGGGCCCGGTCCGCGCCAGGCGTTTGATTCAGGATTACCGGGTGTTCCGACTTGGGATCGCGGACGACCATCCTGACCTCGGAACGAGTAGTTCCCGTCACGTCATAGACTTCTAGCCCGAAGATGTTCCCCTTGGAATCCAAGATGGCGAAATCGGTGTGACGCCCTCCATAGGGGAGATCTCGAAGGTAGGTCCCTTCCGCCTTAAAAAAGGTCAGACAATCCCTCAGGACGTTCCCCACCGCCAGTTCTCCGGTGGTTCTGACGATGGAAAGAGCCCCGATCCCGTCGAGATCTCCCGGACCCTGGCCGCGTCTTCCAATAGTCCTCAGGTATCGGCCTTCCTTATCGAAAACCTTGATATGGGCTTCTTTTCGGTCGCTGATATAGAAATGGCCGGCATCGTCGACGATGAATTCCCCCATTCGGGCGAAAACGGCCTGCCCTGCGGCCCCGGGGCCGCCGATCGAGAGCTCCTCCTTGAGCTCGAGGATGGGCGTTTTGTAGATCGGCTCCTTAGGGTTCTTGATGATGGTGACGTCTCCCTCTTTGACCATGGAGCCCTTCCATTTATCCTGGGCGGGGGCCGGCGGGGACGTCAAAAGAGATAAGGGCGTCAACGCCGCTACTTCTGCGGGGATGATAACCCGCTTAAGCGGAATGTCCCGTTTCCATTTAAAGATCCTGGCAGGCTTGTGAAAGAAGCCCGAATCCTCGATGCTCTTGATCTCCGGCCCGCCCAGGGAGCATTGGATCAACAGATCATCCTTGTCCAGAACCCCCGGCACTCCGGCATCGGCGTAGAAGACGGAGACCTGTTCCCCGAAATGGATGATGTCCCCGGGCTCGAGACCGCCGGAACAGACTCGTACCTGAGATCCGTTCCCGTCGATATAGACCTCGGTCGAACCCCGCGGCTCGTGCCAAATCTGCGATTCCGCGATCTCGTCAAGGAACCGGTAAATGCCCAACGGCCCGCAATAGGGGACGCGGAAGCCCTGGCGACGCTTCCCGTAGATGGCGAAGGCCGCGCAGTCGCTCCCCACTCGCTCGTCAGTCTCGTGGACCCAGCCGGCGGTGACCTCGGGGGCAGCTATGAAGGGCGTTTGAAACAGCTCCGTCAGGCGACCGATGTAGGTGTCGTCGACGCGGCGGCTGACTTGGACGATACGAAGGGGATATTTCAAGTGCAAAGGGACGGCCTCTGCCAGAACAGGCGCTCGCATGGGATCCGCGCCCCAGCCTTCCGCTTCGACCGCCCCGATATAGAAGGTCCCGAGGGCGTCGGCCGGGATCATCTCATCGATATCGGCGGCCCGCTCGTTATCAAGCGCGGGAAGGGGGACCTTGATGTATTCAACGGAATCCAGATGGACGCCGCCGAAGTCAAGGCGGCCCTTCGCCCTCAGGTTGCTGTATTCCTTGATAACCGGCTTGAAAAGGAACCAGGATATCCCGCTCAAACCCTTCGTCCCCGGGCCTGCGCCTGGCCCCGACCCCCCGTCGGGGGATTCGCCTGTGTCCAGGATTACGAACGCCCGTCCCTCCGAGGCGATTGACAGGACGAGCCGTTCGCCCTGCCGCAAGTCGTAGGCGTGGCGGGCGACGGGCGGCGCCCCGTCGATAGAGCCGATGATGCGGTAATCCGGAAGCCTCCCGCCGCCCGAGAGCGCAATCTGAGAAACCGCCAAGAGCAGGGGAAGGATTGCCGTCGCCGCCACGATGGCCGAATCTCATCTGCCCAAGAGATAGAGCTCCGCGATGCAGGTATCCGAGGACTTCTCGCCCGGCGTGACTTCGAGGATAGTCAGCCGGATCCTCTTGACCAGCTCCCCTATGCCGAAATCGGCCAACCAGCTGATGAAGGGGCCCGCGGCCTTTCGATTCAGGTCGTTGAACTGCTTCTCGTCCAATTCGACCTCCATCGGATCCGGATGAGAGTCCGGGTAGCGGCGGTTGACATATTCGATATCCAAACGGATCTTGCGAATTCTGTCGTTGGCCAAGTAGAGGGCCTCATTCTTCGTGTGTCCGTTGACGATGCCGATGGCCTCGATGGTCCTGGGCACTTCGAACTCGACCTCCACCCACTCTCCGACGCCGCTTTTCGACGCCCCCTCGGCCCAGACCGTGTCGAGATCGCCGTCGAAAAGCTTGTCCGGACCGTAGCCGAAGCGATTGATCGCGTCGGTTTTGAGCACGGAAGACGCGCGCTTCGCGGCGATCCCTTCCGGAGGGATGCGAGATTCGTTGACGTAGCGGGTGAATTCCGCCGAAGAGTTGTCATAGACGATCTCGATGTCCCCGGCCGTAGAGAGGTCGAGGTTCTCGTGGGCCCAGGTGATCAGGCCGTCCTTGGCTGAATAGCCCCCCGGCGAGATCGTCGATACGTCCGCCCCCTGCCTGGCGAATTCCCTTGTATCGACCTGAATGCGGCAGTAGGGGACGAGGCCGTCCCCCCAGTGCATGGCGGGGTTCAGGGAGTATCTGAACGTTCTCGGGGAAAAGTTCGGGCGGAAGCTCTTGGTATAGACATAATCCTTTAGAGAACACTTGACCCGGTAGCTGACGAACACGCCGAGATACTCGTTGTCTGCGAACTCGATTTCGACGATGTGCCACTTCCAATAGGGGCTGAACTCTCTGTCCGGGTCCGTCTTCATGATCTCGGTCTGCAGCAGCGGCAGTTGACGTCGGCTGGATTCGAAATCATTTCGGACCTCTATCCTGAAGTCCGTCAGGGCCTCCTCCGGGGGGGCGAATTCCTCTTCCGTATAAGGGGCGCATTCTATCGGGAATCCATACGTGACCTTGTCCGCCGGCCCGGTGTTGAAGAAGCTGTAGCTCACGCGGACATCCGCATAGTCCCCAGAAAGGCGAACGGCCACGGTTTCAGACAGAAGCCGGATGTCCTTCTTTTGGATCATCCGGATATTCCCGGTTCTCTGTATCTCGCCCGTATTGATGGGGCTCCCATTGGGAAGGGCCGTCTCGGAGACCAGGAGCAGAAGGATGAGGAGGAGCGGAATTCGTCTCATGCCATTCAGCATACCACGGCCTTTCGGGCTTGACAAAGCCGGTGATTTGGCATTTCCTGTCGATATCGCCCGATCCTGTCGGGAAACAAGAGGGTTGCGACGGAGGCGGCCATGACAACGCATCGATCTCTCTGGTATTTCGTTCTCGTTCCGGCCCTTCTCCTTTCCGGCTGCCGGAAGGGGCCGGACGCGGCCGGGGGCATGAAGGTCCGGACGGAGACCGTGGACGGCGTGACCCTGGTCCACAATCCTTCGGAGCCGCTCAATCCTCGCAAGGCCGTCCGGTTCGAGGAAGAAGTTGCCTTTGGCGGCGAGGAGTCGGGGCCCGCCGCGGTCCTGAAGCCCGGCCAATTCGCGGTTGACGGCGGGAACCGGGTCCATGTCTTCGAATCATCGGAAGGCGCCATCAAGGTCTTCGACGCCGACGGCCGGTACCTGAGGTCGGTCGGCCGGAAAGGACAGGGTCCGGGTGAGTTCGGCCAGGCCGGATTCCTCGGGTTCTGCCCCGACGGCCGTCTTCTCGTCACCGATTACCAGAACAGGCGGACGTCGTTCTTCGGTCCCGAAGGCGATTTTCTGTCCGGCTTTCAATGGACAACGAACATCTCGGCCCCTCTCCTCTTCCTGGAGAGCGCCTACGTCGTCCAGGAGTTCTTGTACGACGCCGCCGGGTCGAAGCTGTTCGTGAAGACCTACGATTTCCAAGGCGCTGAGATCAAGTCCTGGGGCGAGTTCGTCTTTCCCGAGATGAAGATCCTGGTCGTGGGAGGCGGCGTGATCTCCACGAGCGTTCCTTTCAGTCCTCAGTCCGTCCTGACCGGCGATCAGACGCTCATGCGGATCTATCATTGCCGGAACGACGCCTATCTCATCGAGGTCTTCGATGCCGACGGCCGGATCTTCCGGAAGATCGACCGGCCCTATGAGCGGCCCCCGTTCACCGAGGCGGACAAGGCGGAGTATATGGCCCGAACGAGCGGCCGCAAGGAGCTCGAGGAGATGTACAAAACCATGCCTTGGCCGAAGGTCAAGACGGTGACGACGCGGATGATCTGCGACGACCGGAGCTTCTTATGGGTGGCCACGAACGAGACGAAAGCCGACGGCGGGCGCAAGTCCACGGCCTACGACGTCTTCGACGCCGAGGGGAGGTACGACGCCAGGGTCTGGCTCGATTTCAATCCCGCGGGGTTCGCCGCCGGGAAGATGTACCGGTTTAGGGAGGACCCGGACACGGGCGTGCACGTCCTGACGCGCTACCGGGTCGTATGGGAATAGGTGCGGATGCCTCGCCGCCCGGACCGGCTAGGTGACGATCTCATATTTCACGACCTCGAGACGGCCGTCCTCGAGCTCTTCGAGCACGATCAGCGAGCGCCCGGCGATCGCCAGCGGATAACGGGCCAGGGCGTGCAGGCCGACCCCCTTCGGCAGGGGAAGATAGAAGCTGTCGAGATAATCTCCGCGAGGGCCGATGACATCGATGAGGACCCCCTTGCCGGGGACCAGGGTCGAGGTCACGGCCCAGATCCGGCCCTCGACGGCGAAGAGCCTTTGGATGTCGTTGAAGTACTCCCGAGGTTCGGCCAGGCGCCTGGACCCGCCGGCCGCGTCCGCGGGTTTCTCCGGCTCGTATTTCACCCGGCGGTAATCGCGTCGGATCGTCAGGAGGCGCGTGTTCTTCGCGGGATCCGCGATCTGGATGCCGTAGGCGCCTTCGTTGGTGACGGCGACCAGCCCGCCCTCGAGCGGGGCGCAGAGCAGAAAGGTCAGGTTATTGGCGATGAAGGCGCCGGGCAGGCGCTTGGCGAACCACCGGGTGGGGTAGGTCAGTGTGGTCGATTCCACCGTGCCTTCCGCGCTCATGAGCTTGAGGGTCCAGACGACGTCGAGGATATCGCCCTCCGGCTTCTGGACCTTGTCGAACGCCGGGGCCGAATTCGCGGCCATGAGCAGGCCGTCGCCGTAAGTGCCGAGGAGCCGGGAAACGGGGGCGTCCGGCTTGACTTCCCGGAGGAGCTTCCCGTCGCGGTCCATGAAGACGCATTTCATCGGGCTCTCCTGGAAGGCCAGGACCTCATCGCCCCGGACGAGGCCGTTCTCGATCTGACGGAGCTCGCCGGGGCCCGATCCGGCCCTGAACATGTCGATGACGAACTTGCCCGCGGCATCGAACCGGAGGAACTCGTTCTTGTCGACAACCAGGACGCCCCCTTCCGGCGTGGGCTGGATGATCGAAGGTCCCCTGAAGAAAAAGCCGTCCTGGGCGTCCGAGATCCTGAATTCCTCGCGGAGCTCGAGAACTCGCCCCGCCCGTGGATTCGCCGGCTTGGCCGGGAGAGTCACCGTCTCCTGGCCGAAGGCCGCCGAGATCAAGAGGATCGATAGGAGTGTCGAAGGCGCCTGTTTCATCTGAGCCTCCATGCGGTCCGGCCTTGGCCGACCGGCCCGGTGAGGCGGACCCCCATTGTCAGGAAAGATAGATGATCCCCTGGCGCATGAAAGACCCGCCTGTCGTGACCGATTCTAATCCCGCCGGCGCCGAAAAGCCATCTTTTTCGCGAATTCTTGACACTCTTTCATGGCAGGGATATCCTCGTTCGGGCAGGAAGGAACGTGAGCGCAATGGGAAGATACGGACTGATGGCGGTTGTCTTAGGCCTGATCGTCTCGAGCGGCGGGGGAGCCCCTCAGGAGACGAAGAGTCTGTCGGGCCGGGTCTCTTTTGACGGGGATCGATCCGGCCGCATCGTTGTCAGCCTCTACAAGCTGCCGGTTGACTCTCGGGGCCGGGCCGGCCGGCTGACCAAAGAGGACATCCTCGGCGGCTCCAAACCGCACCGGGTGCTTGAGCTGGCCGCCCCGGGAAGCTACGTTTTTGACCGTCTGGCGCCCGGCCACTATTCGGTGCTGGCCTTCCTGGACCGCGACGGGAACGGCAAGCCGGGCTTCGATCCCGCCGAACCCCTGGGCTGGTTCGCGGCGTCACCCGGAGGCTCTTGGGACCCGATCGACCTCGGCCGCGCCGACGCCTCCGGCCGCGATCTGCGGCTTCGCCTGCCCACGGCCTTTCCCGGCGTCGACAAGACCGTCGAACACGGGGCCCTCGTCCGGAAGAAGGGACTTCCGGTCCTGCAGCTTTGGGGGACGGCCGAGGAACGGGGGTTCGCCCACGGCTATCTCGTGGCGAAGCAGATCATCGATTTCTTCGAGTTCTATGTCGTCGAGGACAGCTGGCGCTCGGCCAAAAGCTATCAGGACACGTTCGTTCCTTTCCTGGAAACCCGCTTCCGATATCCGGAGGAATTCCTGAAGGAGTGCGATGCCGTCATCAAGGGCATGCGGGCCTCGGGCGTCGATATGACGGTGGAGCATCTCGGCCGCGATTTCAGCCGGACCGACCTCCTGGCCATCAACGCCTACATCGAGAAACGAGCGGCCTTTCCGGGCCCCGATCCCAGTCCCTCGTCCTGCACCCAGGTCGCCTTCTGGGGAGCGCGGACCGAGGGCGGCGGGCTCGGCGGCGGTCTCGTCGCCGCCAGGAACATGGACGGGGAATGCGATATCAGGAAGGTCACGGTCAGCCATTTCCTCGTTTTCGCGGTGGACCCGGCCGAACCCGGCCGCAGGCGCTGGGTATCGACCATGTGGCCGGGGTTCGTCGGCACGATCTCGGGCGTCAACGAGGAGGGCTTGTATGGCATGGAAAACGCCGGAGGATCGGGCCCCGGCCCCGTGCCCGACGGCATCGTGCCCTGTTCCTGGATCCAACGGCTCATCCTGGAAAAACAGGGCCGGGAGGCTTCGCCGGCGAGCGTTCTCGAGATGATGAGGCCTTTTGCCTGTTCAACGGGCGGCATCACGGCCGCCGGTTCGATCATCCTCTGGGCCGTTCCGTACAAGGGGCAGGACGCTCCGGCCTTCGTTTATGAAGGCGGCCGCACCGGGTTCGCCCTGAGAAACCCCGGGGAAGTCTGGCCCGCGGACGCCGCCGGCATCGTGGCCTCGAACCACCACCTCAGGTACGGGTTTGATCCGGAGCGTCCCGACGAGTCCTTGGGCAGTGCGATCTCCTTTTCCTCCCTGTGGCGCTACGAAACAGCCGCGCGCACGCTGGAGGCATGGTCCCGTCGAGGCGAGCCCCTCGGGATCGGCCACGCCAAGCGGCTCCTCCAGCAGGCCGCCCACGGAACGACGGAATACGCCGTGATCTTCAAGGCCAATGAAGGCCGCCTTTTGATCGCCGTGGACGACCTCGAAACCGACATGTGGGACGCCCCTTACTGCGAATGGACGGAATTTCATTTCGATGAGCTCTTCGCTAATCCGTCTGACGCCGGGGCCTACCAGCCCCAGCGGATCCCGGTCCAAACGCTCCGGCCGGGGCCGTCGATGCCCGAGCCGTGCGTGCGGTAGGCCTCGTTCAGGAGGTTGGACAATCCGGCGGTCCATTGGACGCGCCGCCAGCGCCATCGGGCCGCCAGGTTGACCACCTGCCAGCCGGGCGTCCCTCCCGCCGGGATGCGGTGATCGGCGATGTCCCCGGACGAGAGCCGGTCCTGCTTCGCGGCGAAAAGCCATTCGGCCGTGATCTCGACGGCGGCGCCGGGATAATAGTCCATCCGGATCCGTCCGTTCAAAGGCGGGACGCGCCGCAAGGGTTCGTCGTCGTCGACGTTCTGTCCGTAGGTGTAGGTCACGTTCAGGGCCGCGCGAAGACGCCGGCCGATCTCGCCCTGCGCCTCCGCTTCGACGCCCCGGATGTACGCGCGCTGGGCGTTGGCCTTTTGATAGACCCGATCGTCCCCGATGTAAGGGCTCCCCTGGTAGGTCGATTCGATGCGGACGATGAGGTCCCTGAGCCGGGTGCGATAGGCATAGAGGGCCCAGGCCCAACGGTCGCCCTTGGATTTGGCCCCGATCTCCACCGTTGTGCCGTATTCCGGACGCAGGCCCGGGGCCGGGACTTCGATCCCGTAGTCGAAAAGGCCGAAGGTGCTGAGGTCGTTGATGTTCGGGGCCCGGAAGGAGCGGCTGAGGTTGAGGACGGCGTGGAGCGTCCCGCTCAGCCGATACAGGGCGGAGAAGTGTCCCGCCAGGGCCGCCGGGGCAATCGACGTGTCGCCAAAGAGCTCGTCCCGGGCCCGGATGCTGACGAAGTCGAAGCGGGCCCCCGCCCTCAGCCCGAAGCGCCGGATGTCGAGGCTCTGGGCGTGATAGACGGCCAGGTTGAACGCCCGGGCCCGGTCCGGGTAGAGTCCCCGCTTCCCGACGGTCGTTCCGGCCGCCAGGTCCGTCTCCTCGGCGGCGCTCCGGACGAGGTCCGAGTAGAGATCGGCGCCCGTCGTCAGGCGCCAGGCGCTGTGGGGCTCGCTCCGGAGCCTGAATTGGAGGCCCAGGGTCGTCACCCGGTCGCGCTCTTTGACGATGAGGTCGCTCGCTTCTTTCCGCCGCTCCCGGCCTTCGTCGGAGTCCTGCCAGGAGACGGTCGCCTCGATCTCGCGCCAGAGGGGGCTCGGGGAAAAAGAGGACAGCCTCAGGTAGGACAGGCGCCTTTCCTGCGGGCTGAAGACATAGCGCGCGTAGCCGCGCTGGGCCACCTGGTCGTAGGCCGGCACCTCGGGCTGGCGCACGGACTGGAACGCCGCCGTGAGCAGGAGGTCGTCGCCGAGCTGGAACAGACCCTTCAGGTTCGCCGCGGTCTCGTCGTAGCCGCTGGGGGACTCGAGGCCGAGGCCGGCTCCGGCCCGGAGGTCGCCGAACGAGCGCAGAGAGACGCCGCCGATGAGGCCCCATTGAGGGGTCCGGAGGCGGAGATCCAGCCGGCCGGACGATTCCTGGCCTGCGCCGGCGAGTTTGGCCCTCCCGGCGGCGTGGAGCTCGGTCCCGGCGGCCGAAAGCCCGGGCGAGGCGGAGAGGAAATGCAGGGTGCCGCCGATGGCGTCGCTTCCGTAGAGCGTCGCGCCGCCGCCGCGCAGGACCTCGATCCTGTCGAGGGAATAGGGGTCGATGGTGTTGATGTACTGGTTGGGCCCGTAGCGGTAGGTCGAGTTGTTCAGGCGGATGCCGTCGACCAGGGTGAGGACCTGGTTCCCGGTCAGGCCCCGCACGAAGGGCGACCCGCCGCCGTGGTTGGTCTTCTGGAGGAAGACGCCCGGCGCTTCCGGCAGCATCTCGGGCGCCGTCCGGGGCCATCGCTCCGCCAGATCGCGGGCGGCGAGCGTGTTCACCGCGGCGGGGGATTCGAACGCGGCCTTGAGGTCGCGCTCGGCCGTCACGGTGATCTCCTCGTGCAGGGTCAGGCGCGTCGGCTCGAGGACGACGTCGAGCTCCGCGGCCTCTCCGGGCCCGAGATCGACGGTGATCTCGCGGCTGACCAGTCCCGTCCGCTGGAACCGCAGGGTGTAACGGCCGGCCGGGAGCGAGGGGATGACGAACGCGCCGTCGGCCCCGCTCCGCACCTCCGGCCGGGCGGGCGTGACGGTGACAAGGACCTCGGACGCGGGCTCGCGCCCGGGAGCCTGGAGGACCCGGCCGCGGATCGAGCCGTCCTCGAGGCCGGCCAGCGCGAGCGGAAAGAGGGCCGCCGCCATCAGCCAGCCCGCGAGTCTCTTTCGTATCCGGTCCATCGATCCTCGGCCGATGGTAGCGGAGGCCTGCGGTTCTTGTCAAATCCAATGGGGTCGGACCTCAGCTTTGGGAATATTATCAATAAGATAAGCCCAAAAAACGGGCTTGGATTGGCTTAAAACAGCTGTTTTTGGGCCCAAAAGTGCAAAACCGGTCAGGAAGGAACAGCTATTTTTTCATTTTTGTGGCCAAAAACACGGGCTGTAAGGCTTTTCGACCCCCGAAATCGAGGCTATCTTACTGATTACATTATTATTGCTGAGGTCCGACCCCATTGGGATCCAGGATCTGGGGCAGGGCGCTCTCGCGTTTCGGGTCAAGGTGCTGGATCAGGACAAAGGCCATGCCGGTATCGGCGGGCAGGGTCTTGAAGAGCCAGGTGAAGGCCTCCAGACCGCCGGCCGAAGCGCCGATGCCTAAGACCGCGCGCCTTGACTCGGGGTCGCCGGCGGCGATATCATCAGGGCTCACGAAACGTCCGTTTTGAGCCGCGAGGAGGCGGAAGAATGAACACCATCGAAAAAGCGCTGGTCCACGCCCTTTTCAAGCATCTGCATCACAACATCGACAAGGCCATCGACTTCAAGGCCATCGAATCCCTGAACAGGAAGGTCGGCCGGCTCTTTCCCAAGGCCCTCCTCGTCGGGCCGGGCGACGACGCCGCGGCCTTCAAGTTCCCCGGCGTCAAGGAGACCTTCGTCGGCAAGCTCGAGAGCCACTGCTCGCCCTGCGTCCCCCGGCCCTATGACGCGGCCGCCACCGGGGCGGGCGGGGCCATGCGGGACGTCGTGGCCATGGGCGCCCGGCCGCTCTTCCTGATGAACTTCATCGGCACGCGGCCGCTCGAGGAAAAGGTCATCGTCGGGCCGTGCGGCTTCTCGGGCACCTGCACCTGCGGCAAGTGCGTCGAGATGACCAGCCGGGAGCGGGTCAACCAGATGGCCAAGGGCCTGCGGGACATGTGCCAGGCCATGGACGTCTTCATCGTCGGCGGGGGCTTCTCGACCTCGTTCTCGGACATCGTCCCGGCCACGGTCGTCGCCGTGCTCGGCAAGCTGGTCACGGCCAAGCCCCTGACCAAGCCGGCCAAGTCGGCCGGCGACCGGTTCATCCTCATCGGCAAGACCGGCAGTGACGGCAACGACACGCTCTACCGCGCGGGCCTGGTCGATGTGATGAAGCCGGCCGTCGCCCTCTTCAAGGAAGAGCGGATGATCATGGAGGCCTCGCTGGCTGCGTTCAAGACGGGCAAGATCAAGGCCTGCTCCGACCTCGGGGCGGCCGGCATCGGCGCCGCGGTCTGCGAATCGGCCCGCTACGGCGGGTTCGGGGCCCATGTGGACCTGGGCAAGGTGCCGCTCCGGGACAAGGGCCTCTCGCCGGAAGAGATCCTGATCTGCGAGACGCAGGGCCGGATGGCCGTCCAGGTGGCCAGGAAGGACGTCGACCTGGTGCTGGGCAAGATCCGGGCCAAGGGCGTCCGGGCCGAGGTCATCGGCGAGATCAACGACGACGACAAGGAGGTCTTCGAGTACAAGGGCAAGACCGTCGCCGTGATCCCGAACAAGCCGTCGGCGGCGGACCTCGCTTCGCTCTAAAAAAAAGCGACGATCCGATAAGCGTGTCCTCGGAAGTGGACGTCCCGGTCCGTTTGCGTTTCAGGCCCGGGCGCCCGGAGGCCGTCGCGAAGGCCCTCGGGATTTCCATAACATCATTTAAATAAACGTGTTAGGGCGGCCTGACTCCTCGGGCTCCGTCTTGGCACACTTCTTGCCGATATCAGGGGTGAAGCGAGAAAGAAGAAAGAGCCCCGAGGAGGAACAAGATGAACGCGAAACGGATCTCGATCCTGGCCCTGGCCGCCCTCCTAATCGGAACAGCCGTCTCCTGCTACCGTCCTTACGGTTATCACTTCTATCCCGACCGGCCGCGCTTCGAGCCCACCCACCCGGCGGAGGTCGACCTTTTGCGCCGCGAGCCTCGCCGGGAGCACATCCGGATCGGCGAGGTCTGGATCAGGCCGTCCCGGCACATGAACCGCTATGACGTCGAGGGGATCCTTCGCGAGAAGGCCGCTCATCTGGGGGCCGACGCGCTGGTCATCGTCGCCGACCGGTATACGCGGGGCGGGGTCGTCACCAGCTACCGGCACGGGCCGCGGCGGGTCTACAGGCGCCAGATCGTCGGCATCGCCATCCGCTATCGTCGCTAGCCTGGACTATTCATACGAGGTCAGGCCGCCAGGGAGTTGCCCCTGGACGGCCCTGTAGACGGGGTGGCGGGCCGCGGCCAGGTTGACGATGCGACTGCCCATCTCCCCGTACGAGTAGCCCGCCTCCAAAGCGGCGTAGCTCATCGACGTCTTCGGGTTGATGTCGGGGTTCGGGTTGACGTCGATGACGTAGAAGACGCCGTCGCGATATCTCAGGTCGATCCGGCCGTAGTCCCGGCAGGCCGTGGCCCGATACGTCGCGCACACGGTCCGCTCGAGCAGAGACGAGGCCCGGCCCTCGAGCTCGGCCGGGACGCGCAGCTCGATCGTCTCGTAGAGGCGGGACCCGGGGAGGTACTTGGCGTCGTAGGTGAAGAGACGATCGCGGATGTCGGTCAGCCCGACATAGTCCATCTCGGCCGCCGGGAGAACGGTCACGGTCCCGTTGCCCCAGGCCGCAACATGGAACTCGCGGCCGTCGATGAACTCCTCGACCAGCGCGGGCTGCTTGTGCTCCTCCAGGATGTAGGCGATCCGGGCTTCGAGCTCGGACCGGGAGGCGACGACCGAATCGGCCGTGATCCCGATGCTGCAGTGCTCGTGGGCCGCCTTGACGATGGCCGGGAAGATGGTCCAGTTCCGCGCCGAGGGCTTGCGGAAAACCGCCCAGGGCGGGGTGGAGATGCGCGCGGCCTCGAGGACGCGCTTGACCCCCGGCTTGTCGTGGGAGAACGTCAGGACCCGCGACGACGATCCGGTGAAGACGAAGCCGAGCCGTTCGAGGATCGCGGCGACTTCGGGCTCGCTGTGGGGGATGCCCGGGAGCTCCTCGCACCAATTGAAGACGATGTGCTCGCGCGGCTCGTAGCCCTCGAGCCGTGCGGCCAGGCCGCCGTCCTCGACGGCCACGAGCTCGACCGGATGGCCGAGCGCTCTCATCGCGTCGCCGAGCGTCGCGACGTCTTCACCGGCCTCGGCGATCTCCGCGGCGGACCAACACCGATTCACGTTGTGGAGGAGAAGAACCGGAAGGTCGCGTCGTCTGTGATCCGCCATGACTTAAACATAGATTAGCACAGAATCCGCCGTATCAATCCTTTTGCGCGGAAAAAAGAAAAAAAATTTTTCGCGGCGAACCCGATCAGCGGGAGAGCTCGATCGTGGAGACGGCAACCTTCGACGGATCGCTCTCCGACGCCGCCCGCAGAGTGATCTTGGCCGACTTGGCGGCCGCGGCGGCGCGCGAGACATGGACCGTCACGGGCTGTGACGCGTTGGCCTTGACCGCGGCCAGGCCGTTGAGAAGGCGCGCCGTCCACCCATGTCCTTCGACCGACACGGACAGGCGATAGACGTCGCGGTCGAACGGCGGGCCCGCCTCCGACGCTCCGCCCGTGTTCTTCAGCGTGAACGTGACCGGCGTCGCCTCCGGCCCGGCCCCGAGGCGGGGGCGCCCCGCGGGCCCCGCGAGGCTCAGGCCGCGCGGCTGCGGCCCCGCGCCGTCGAGAGAGCGGGCGGCCAGCGTGTAGACGAGGATCCCGTCCTCGTCGCGCCTGAGGTCGATGACATAGAAGCGAAGCCGGTTGGGCGCGTCTTCCCATTCGCTGAGGCTCCCCGAGTCGAGCCCGGCGTGGAAGAGGGCGTCGTTGAGCTGGCGATAGTCGGCGACGGTCCGCATGACCTTTGTGCCGTCGGGCTTGACGTAATCGACCATGTCGATGTCTTCGGGGCGGGCGTCGATGACCCAGATGTAGCTGTTGAACTCGTTCGGGCCGCCGTTGCGGCCGCGGAGGGTGTCCTTGTTCTTGGCGATGAGGACGCCGTTGTCCGGGGTGAACGAATCGTAGCCGATGCGCTGGACCACCTCGAGGGTGTAGAAATCGTAGTTCGGCGTGCCCGCGGAGAGGGGGTTCGTCGCCGGGTCGTCGGGCGGGGTGAGGTCGCCCGGTTTCTCGCCGTCGAACCGGACGGCGACGCCGGCGTACGTTCCCGGCAGGGGATCGACGGCCCGGGCCGTGACCTCGGCCACGGCCAGGCCGTTCGCGGCCAGGGCGGCGCGCCCCAGCGTCAGGAGCTCCGACGGCTCGATGAACTTGTTCTCGAGGCGGTTGCGGACCATCAGGCCGGCCGGCATGAACGCGCCCTGGCGCGGCGGCACGACCCAGCGCCTGTGCGGGCCGCCCGGCCCGTTGAAACAGCCGCGGTCCATCATGTCCCACGGCCCGGCGGCGACGCGGCGATAGGGCTGGACGTAGGGGTTGTTGTTGAGGTCGGGCAGGCGGAAGGCGAAGTGGCCGAGCTCGTGGGTGATGGTGCCGGAGTTTTCGCCCTGGCGCATGGAGGACAGGCCCCACTGCTGGGCGCCGGCCAGCCAGCTCGTCCACTCGACGTAGCGGGTCGGGATCCAGCGGGGCTTGGCCGGGTTGGGATTTCCCCATTCGGCCGGGATATCGTCCTTGGAGGCGAACTTCATCTCGCCGAATTCCTGCCAGACGCCGGTCTCGTCGTAGCCCGCGTAGAGGCGCAGGACCGCGTCGAACTCCTTGCGCACGTCCCGGCCGACGGCGGCGGTCCAGACAGCGTCGCAGTCGCGCTCCATGCGGCCCTCGGCCCGGCTGCCGTCGGGGGTCTGGTCGTTCTGGCCGTACTCGTTGAGACCGTAATGCCAGAGGGGCTGGGGCATGCGGTAGGGGCCGAAGACCTCGACCTCGGTGATGCCGAAGCGTCCCCGCGACTGCTCCATCCAGTAGCCGTTGATGGTCTGGCCGTAGTTGACGTCGCCCGGCTTCATCCAGAAATCGGCGTAGAACTGAGGGACCTTGTCGCGGGCGACCGGATCGACCTGGGGATTGCCGAAGGGGTCCGAGCCTTTCGGCAGGGTGATGACGAAGGGCTGGTCCGAAAAATCGATGCCGACGACGGCCAGCTTGAAGCCGCGCCGGGGCTTGAGCGACGGGTCGGCCCAATTGCGTCCGGGGATAGGGCGGTAATCGGCCCAGGTCATGGCGTCCTGGTCCTGGACGCGCTGAGGATCGATGGGCCCGGCGCCTCCGGTCTTCTGGGGCTGGGGGACCCCCGCGCCCGGGAAGAGAAGGAAGAGGAGCGAGAAGCTGACGACGCCCGCGATCGCGGCCAACCGAATGCGACGATGTCCGGCCATTGACGCCTCCTCTACAATTATGGTGACACATAACTAAATACACCGAATTGACCGAGATGTGAACCATTAAATCCCCAACCGGGCTGTGCTATACTCCCCCGCATGAAGAAACTGACCATCGCGTTCCTTGGGCTGTCTGTCCTCCTGGTCCTGGTCGGGTCCGCCTCCGCCGCTCCCGCGGCCGAGAGCCGGGGCATCGAGCACGGCCGGCGCTATGACCGGCTCGTCATCCGCAATGTCGTCGTCATCGACGGCAAGGGCACGCCGGCCCGCGGCCCCCTGGACGTCATCGTCGAGGGCAACAGGATCGCCGGCGTCCGCGGCGCCAATGCGCGTCCCGACGCCTACAGGGACGAGGCCCATGTCCTTGACGGCACGGGAATGTACCTCCTGCCCGGGCTCATCAACAGCCACGCCCATCTCCACGACGAGCGGGGAGGCCTGGCCCAGCCGTTCGAATACGAGTACAAGATCTGGCTGTCGTGCGGCATCACCACGGTGCGGGACGTCGGGAGCGATCCGAAAAAGGCCGTCACCGAGCGGCGCAAGAGCCAGGAAGGCGCCATCGCCGCGCCGCGCATCTACGTCTATATGGTCGCCGGAGGCCGGACGCCCGAGGAGGGCCGCAAAGCCGTCCGCACGGTCAAGGAGCAAGGCGCCGACGGGATCAAGCTCTTCGGACTGGACCGCGACATCATGGCGGCCATCGTGGACGAGGCGACCCGGCTCGGCCTCAAGGTGGCCCATCACATCGGAGTCGAGGAGACGGACGCCCGGGACGCCGCCGCATTCGGCGTGGACACGATCGAGCACTGGTACGGCATCCCCGACGCCGCTCTGAAGGGCTCGCAGAGCTTCCCGCCGTCCTACAACTACAACAACGAGAGCGACCGCTTCCGCTGGGCGGGGAGGCTGTGGCGGGAGGCCGACCCGGACAGGCTCGAGGACGTGCTCGAGGAGATGGTGGACCGGGGCGTCGGCTGGATCCCGACCCTCAGCACCTACGAGGCCTGCCGTGACATGACCCGGGCGCGCAACCTGCCCTGGTTCGACGAATACCTGCATCCCGCGCTCGAGGAGTACTTCAAGCCGAACCCGGCCCTCCACGGCGCCTTCTCCTGGGGCTGGTCGACCGAGGACGAGATCGCCTGGAAGGAGAACTACCGGCTCTGGATGAAGGCCGTGCGCGATTTCGCCCGGATGGGCGGCGTCGTCGGCGCGGCCGAGGACGCGGGATTCATCTACACGCTCTACGGCTTCACCTACCTGAGCGAGCTCGAGCTCCTCCAGGAGGCCGGGTTCCATCCGATCGACGTCATCCAGTGCGCCACCGGCAACAACGCCAGGCTGATGGGCCTCGAGAACGAGCTCGGACGGGTGCGTCAGGGCTTCCTGGCCGACCTCATCCTCATCGACGAGAACCCCTTGGCCAACTTCAAGTATCTGTTCCCGACGGGCGTCCTCGACCTCAAGGACGGGAAGGCCGTCATTCGAGGCGGGATCAAGTGGACGATCAAGGACGGCTTCGTCTATGAGACACCCCGCCTCATGCGCGAGGTCAAAGAGATGGTCGCGAAAGCCCGTGCGGCCCGTTAGGCCGTCAGCGTCAGCCGCTCGACCGCTTCGAATTACAGGGGGTCAGGCGGACGAGGGTGGCGCCCCAGCCGCCGGCGCCTGTCCCGGCGTCCTTGAAGCCCGCGACGTGGGGGTTCTTCTCGAGGAGAGAGAGGACGATCGCCTTGAGCGTCCCGGTCCCCTTGCCGTGGATGACCCGGATCTCGGTGATGCCGCGGCGCAGGCATTCCTCGATGTATTCGGGGACGAGGTCCTTGACCTCCTTCGGGCTGAAGGCGTGGAGGTCGAGGACGCCGTCGATGGGCATCTCGAAGGGGTCGTCGGCCATGGCCATGGGGAACCTCTCCGGATGATTCTAGCTCAAGACGCGGCTGCCGCAAATGCGCCCGCGAAAGCAGTCGCGAAAGCAGCCGTGAAAGCGCCGTTGACTTCGGACCGGTCCGATGGTAGGTTTTCCCTGCTCCGCCAAAATCGTCAGGAGGGTACCGTACATGAGAGCTCCCCGCACGTCGTTCCGCCGGATCCCGGCGCTCGTCCTGGCCTGCGGCTTCCTGGCCGCGATCCTGTTCTCCGCGGCCGCGTGCCGGCCGTCGGGCGACGCGGATAGCGCCCTCAAGCCGCCGCAGGCCCGGATCATCCCCAAGGAGCTGACCGTCCACGGTCACACCCGCGTCGACAACTACTACTGGCTCAACGAGCGCGAGAATCCCCAGGTCCTCGAATACCTGAGAGCCGAGAACGACTACACCCTCGCGCAGATGAAGCCCCTCGAGGCCCTCCGCAAGAATCTCTATGACGAGATCGTCGGCCGGATCAAGCAGACCGACCTGTCCGTGCCTTTCCGCGAGAACGGTTACTACTACTACACGCGCTACGAGGAAGGGAAAGACTACCCCGTCTATTGCCGCAAGAAGGGCGGTCTCGAAGGCGCCGAGGAAGTCCTCCTCAACGTCAACGACATGGCCCAGGGGCACGACTATTACTCCGTCGCGGGGCTCCGGGTGAGCCCGAACAACAGGCTCCTCTCCTACGGCGTCGACACGGTCAGCCGCCGGAGATACGAGCTCCGCTTCAAGGACCTCGAGACGGGCGAGACGCTCCCCGACGCGATCGCCGACACGGGGGGAGAGGCGGCCTGGGCGGCCGACAACAAGACGGTCTTCTACACCCGGAAAGACGAGACGACGCTCCGACAGCACCAGGTCTTCCGCCATGTCCTGGGAACGCCCGTCGAGAGCGACGCCCTCGTCTTCCACGAGGCCGACGAGACCTTCAGCGTCGATGCCTACGCCTCCAAGTCCAAGAAATACGTCTTCATCGCCTCGACGCACACCCTGTCGAGCGAGTATCGGTTCATCCCCGCGGACAGGCCCGCGGCCGAACCCAAAATCTTCCAGCCGCGCGAGAGGGACCTCGAGTACGGCGTCGATCACTACGGCGACAAGTTCTACATCCGGACCAACATGGGCGCCAAGAACTTCCGCCTGATGACCGCCGCCCCGGACAAGACCGGAAAGGCGGATTGGGTCGAGCTCATCCCCAACCGCGATGACGTCTACTTCGAGGACTTCGAGATCTTCAAGGGCGCTCTCGCGCTCGTGGAGCGCAGGGACGGCCTCCTGCAGATCCGGATCCGGCCCTGGGACAAGGGGCCGGAACATTACCTGGACTTCGGCGAGGAGACCTACAGCGCCTGGATCGCGACCAACCGCGAGTTCGACACCGATTGGCTCCGCTATGCCTACACGTCCCTGACGACACCGATGTCCACGTTCGACTACAACATGGTCACGAAGGAGAAGAAGCTTCTCAAGCAGGAGGAGGTCCTCGGCGGCTTCGAGGCCGCGAATTACCAGGCCGAACGGCGCTACGCCGTCGCCCGCGACGGGGTCCGGGTGCCCCTCTCGATCGTCTACCGGAAGGGGCTGGTCAAGGACGGGAAGGCGCCGTGCCTCCTTTACGGCTACGGGTCCTACGGATACAGCACGGACGCCGACTTCGACCCGTCCCGACTGAGCCTCCTCGACCGCGGCTTCGTCTACGCCATCGCCCACATCCGGGGCGGGCAGGAGCTCGGCCGGGCCTGGTACGAGGACGGCAAGCTGCTCAGGAAGAAGAACACCTTCACCGACTTCATCGACTGCGGCGAATACCTCGTCGCGGAGAAGTACGCGGATTCCGGCCGGCTCTTCGCCGAGGGCGGGAGCGCGGGCGGGTTGCTCATGGGCGCCGTCGTCAACATGCGACCGGACCTCTTCCGGGGCGCCCTCGTCGGCGTGCCCTTCGTCGACGTCGTCACCACCATGCTTGACAAGTCCATCCCGCTGACGACCGGGGAGTTCGACGAGTGGGGGAATCCCGAGGTCAAGGAGTACTACGACTACATGCTGTCGTATTCGCCCTATGACCAGCTGGAGGCCAAGGCCTACCCGGCCTTGTTCGTGAGCACGGGCTGGCAGGACTCCCAGGTCCAGTACTTCGAGCCGGCCAAGTACGTGGCCAAGCTGAGGGCCCTGAAGACCGACAAGAACCCGCTCCTCCTATGGACGAACATCGAGGGCGGCCACGGCGGCGTGAGCGGCCGGTTCCGGCGGCTCCAGCAGACGGCCATGGAGTACGCCTTCATGCTCGACTTGGCCGGGATCAGGGAGTAGGGGGCGTCCGGGCGGCCTGCGGGCGGGAGCGGCGGCGGGGCCTGCGTCATGAACGGGGGGTAAATCACGCGGCGCGCGCGTGTTTGACTTCCAGGAGCGTCTTGGCTATAATCCTCCCTGTTTTGCCGGGCGCCGTGAGAGCCCCGGGACAAGATTTGGTCAAGACAGGAAGCTAGGGCCCGCTAGCTCAATTGGTAGAGCAGCAGACTCTTAATCTGCGGGTTGTAGGTTCGAGTCCTACGCGGGTCATTTTTATTTTCAATCACGTACGACGTTTTCCCGCCTTCGCGTCTGTGGGATGGTGTCCATGCTTTGGGCCCAGGGAATCATCCCGCCGCGCTCGTCCCGAAATACGAGGCCCGCTGTCCCAACGCCAGATCAGCTTGATCCCTCCTCCGTGGATGATCCCCAGGACGAAGATCAGGACATAGACTTTCGGGTCTTCGACCAGCCCCAATCGCTTGATTCCCGGGTAGACCAGGATGATCTCCGCGCAGACGGTCCCCAATCCATAGACGACGGATTCGATGATGTCCGGGCCCTTTCTCCAGCGCAAGGCCATCGGCCACAGGCAGGTCAACAACGACAAGGTCACCGAGGCTTGAAGCCAGGGCCACCGGGCAAAATACGATCTGCCATAAACGAGGTAGATCGAAGCCGCGGTCAGGGCGACCAGGACGAGGAACACGAGCACGGGCAATAGCGAAAGCCTTCTTTCGCGCCCCGGATCGCCCGCGCCACTCATCGTACGTCCTCCCGTGATAGCCGAGTCGATACTATCTCAGCCCGGTCGGCGGCGCAAGAGGCCGCATCCCGGGCGGATCGGCTTGCCCGAAGGGCAAAAGCGCCGGTCTTGGGTTTTCTTGTCTTATGAGCAAACCGGCGTTTTTATGAATAGTCCAGGTTAAGTGTATTGAGTTGTGTGTCACCGGATTTAGGGATAAAATCAATATGACGAGATGGCCGGAGCGGACCGAAGGAGGGACATGAGCCGAAAACACCTGGGGCGCCGGGACTTCCTCAAGACCGTGGCTGCCGCGGCCGCGGCGGGAACGGCCGCCCCCGCCTTGAAAGGCGCAGGCCCTCTCGCGGACAGCCCTTTCAGCCCCTTTGACGCCAAGGGACTGCCGACCGCGACGCTCGGCCGGACCGGCGTCGCCGTGCCCCGCATCGGCATCGGCCTCGGCAGCCGCTTCTGCGCCGTCGCGGACGAAGACAAGGCCCAGGAGATCCTCGAAGCGGCCCTCGACCGCGGCTTCTACTACTGGGACACGGCCTCGAGCTACGTCAACAAGTCGATCGTCAGCGAGGAGCGCATCGGCCGCGTCCTCGCGCGCCGCCGCGACGCGGTCTTCCTGGCCACCAAGTTCGAGGAGCGAAGCTACGACGGCGTCTGGCGCGACCTCGAAGGGAGCCTGAAGCGCCTGAAGACCGATCATATCGACCTCTACCAGGCCCACCTCATCGCCTCCCTGGCCGACCTCGACACGCTCGGCCTCCCCGGCGGGGCCTTCGAGGCCCTGCGCAAGATCAAGGAGCAGAAGATCGCCCGCTTCATCGGCTTCTCCGGGCACGTCGACGCCGCGGCCATGGCCGAGGCCGTCCGCCGCCACGATTTCGACGCCATGCTCATCGCCCTCAATCACTATCAGGAGCGTCACGGCGACTTCGAGGGCGGGGTCATCCCGGCGGCCGCCTCCCGCGGCCTGGGCATCATGATCATCAAGGCCGTCCGGCCCCGCGAGACGGTCGCGGGCCTGGCCGCCGCGGACCTCATCCGCTACGCCCTGACCCTGCCGCTCGTCCACTCGGCCGTCGTCGGCACGGACAGCCTCGAGGTCGTCCGCAAGAACGCCGCCCTCCTCCGCGATTTCCGGCCCCTCCCTCCCGAGGAGATGGGCCGTCTCACGGTCAAGCTCGAGCCGTTCTTCGCCGGCGCCGCCCTGCCCTGGATGAGGCCGGGTTACCGGGACGGGGAGGGATGTTGAAGGCCCGGCGGCTCGTCGCCCCGGCGGTTGCCGCCGGCCTGATCCTGGCCTCCGCGGCGGCCGGTTGCGGCCGGCCCGTCCGCGCCCCGGCGCTCCTGGCGGTCAGCGATTTCGAGGACGGCCGGGCCGAAGCCTGGCTCCCGAGCGACCCGGACCGCTGGCGCGTCGCGGCCGACGGCGGCTCGATGGTCTACGAGCTGACGGCGCCCGGCGCCCCCGGCCCCGTCCGGGCGCCGACCTCCCTCTCCCTCCTCGCCGGCCATGACGTCGCCTCCTTCGAATTCACCGGCCGCCTGCGCTGCGACGCCGACCCCACCAATCCCCACCGCGACCTGTGCGTGATCTTCCACTACCGGGGCCCGACGCGCTTCGGCTATGTCCATTTCGCCGGGTCGAGCGACGAGGTCCACAACATCATCGGCCTCGTCGACGGCGCCGACCGGGTCAAGATCAACGCCGAGCCGGCCGGCGGCTCCGTCTTCCGCCTGACGGACCGCGCCTGGCACGCTTTCAAGGTGACCTGCGACCCCCGCACCGGGGCGATCCGGGCCTATCTCGACGACCTGTCCGCCCCCATCCTGACCGCCCCGGCCACGCCCCTCGGGCACGGCCTCGTCGGCGTCGGCTCGTTCGACGACACCGGCGCTTTCGACGATCTTGTTCTCACGGAGTCCCCCATGAGCCTGCGCAACGCCCTCAAGTCCTTTCTCGGCCAGCCCGACGGCGCGGCCCCGGACGACGCCTGCATCCTCCTCCCCGACGCCGCGGCGCTCGACGAGGCCGTCCGGGCCCGGGACAAGCTCATGGTCCTCGTGTACGCGTCCTGGTGCCCGTACTCTCAGGCCTTTCTCAAGACCTATCTCGCCCACGCCTCGAAGGGCGATCCCTGCTACGCCCGCATCATCGTCGATGACAATGATCCGCTCGTCGACCGCTACGCCGTCAACGTCTTCCCGACGGTCCTGTTCTTCGAGCGGGGCGCGCTCGCCCGCCGCCTGGACGGCGTCTATCACCGCGGCCTGACCCAGCGCCAGCTCGAGGACTTCGCCCGCCGCTGCGCCGTCAAGTGAAAGGCCGGAACCCATGATTCAACGCACGCCGGCGCGCCTCCTCCTCGCGGCCTTCGCCTGTATCCTTGTCGGGGCATGTTCGGTGGGCGACGGCGATGACCCGCCTTCCGAGAGCACGTACAGGTCCCTCGTCAAGCTCGTCTCCGCCGAGATCGCCGACGGGGACAGCTTCGGCTACTCGGTCGCCTTCGACGGCGAATATGCCGTCGTCGGGGCCCCCGGGGCCGACGGCAGCGGCTCGGACCGCGGACGGGCCTACGTCTTCCAAAGGTCCCAGGGCGGGGCCGACGGCTGGGGCCAGGTCGCGGTCCTGAGCGCTTCGGACGCCGGCGACCTCGACTACTTCGGCTACTCCGTCGACATCTCGGGGGACCACGTCGTCGTCGGCGCGGTAGGGGAGAACGGCTCCGGGACCGACCAGGGCGCGGCCTATGTCTTCAACCGCAACCGAGGCGGCGCGGGGAGCTGGGGCCAGGTCAAGAAGCTCACCGCGGGCGACAAGGCCAACGAAGACCGGTTCGGCGGCTCCGTGTCCATCGACGGAGACACCCTCATCGTCGGCGCGGACGGCGAGGACGGCATCGGCCAGGACCGGGGCGCCGCGTACGTCTTCACCAAGGACGAGGGCGGCGTCGACAACTGGGGCGAGGCGGTCAAGCTCGTCTCGGGCAGTCCCGCCGACGCCGATCAGTTCGGCTATGCCGTCGCCATCGACGGCGGCTACGCCCTGGTCGGTTCCCCCCGCGAGGACGGTGCGGGGGGCGACCGGGGAGCGGCCTATCTCTTCCACCGCGACATGGGCGGCGTCGGCGCCTGGGGCCTGGTCAAGAAGCTGGTCGCCTCCTCTCCGAGCGACAGCTCATGGTTCGGCGCCTCCGTCGCGATCGACGGGGCGCTGGCCGTCATCGGCGAAGCCTGGAGCGACGAGGGCGGGAACAACCGGGGCGCCGCCCATGTCTTCGGCCGGGACCACGGCGGGGCGGACAACTGGGGCCCGATGAAGAAGCTGACCGCGAGCGACGCCGCGAACGCCAGCTTTTTCGGATACAGCGTTTCCGTCAGCGCGACGACCGTGGCCGTCGGCGCCGCCTTCGCCAAGGCCGGCGGCACCGAGCGGGGCCAGGCCTACGTCTATGCCCAGGACGAAGGAGGGACCGACAACTGGGGCGAGATCCAGCGCCTGAGGGCGAACGACGCCGCGAACAAGGACATGTTCGCCTACTCGATCGCCGTCCAGGGCCTCTACGTCCTGGTCGGCGCGATCGGGGAGGACGGGTCCGGCAGCGACCGGGGAGCGGCCTACTTCTTCAAGAAGATCTGATGCGGGTCACCCGGTACGACCTAGCCGTCACCCACGACTGGGAATTCGACCGGGACTTCGTCCGGCTCGTCGCCGAATCGGCGCGGGCGCGCGGCCTTTCCGTCCTGCTCGTCCCCCCGGCCGAGGCCGGCCGCGTTCTCGGGGACTTCCGGGCGGGGGCCGTCGATTTCTCCGTCCTGCTCGACCGGGGCTCGGGCTCTTCGCCCGATTTCACGGCCCTGCAGGCCCTGGCCCTCGAACGGGGCCGGGACGTCCTCGAGGGCCTGGACAAGCTGCGCTGGGCCTCGGACAAGGCGACCATGCACCTCGAGTTCCTGTCCGCGGGCATCCGGACGCCTCACACGGTCATCCTGCCCGCCTTCGCCGCCCATCCCGAGGTCCGTCTGTCGCCCGGCGAGCTGGCCCCTCTCGGCCTGCCCTTCGTCATCAAGCCCGCCAACACGACCGGGGGCAGTCTGGGCGTCGTCGCCGACGCCACCGGCCCGGCCGACATCGAGGCGGCCCGCCGTTCATTCCCATCCGACAAGTACCTCCTTCAGGAAAAGGTCGTTCCGCTCGTCCGCGGCGGCCGCCGGTTCTGGTTCCGCGGCTTCTATGTCCTCGGCGAGGTCCATCTCGCCTGGTGGGACGATCGCACCCACATCTACGCCGAGCTCGGCTACGACGAGGCCGCGGCCGAGGGCCTGGTCCCGGTCTACGCCATCGTCCGGACGATCGCCCGCGTCTCGCGGCTCCGGTTCTTCTCGACCGAAGCGGCGATGGACGCCGGCGGCCGTCTCGTCGTCGTCGATTACGTCAACGAGATCTGCGACATGAGGCTCCGGTCGGCCCACCCGGACGGCGTCCCCGACGCCATCGTGGCCCGCATCGCCGCCCGCATCGTCGCGCACGCCGCCGGGGACGGGACGCGGGAGCGCCCGGCCGGGGAGGCCTGAATGAAGCTCCGGGGTCCGATCATCGGCCTTCTCCTCGCGCTCGCGGCCGCCTATTTCGTCTTCTTCACCAAGGTCTCCGACGACAAGGGGGGTCTCGAGATCATGGTCGACAAATACCTCGAGGCGAAGGTCGATCTGACGCGGGCCAACCTGGAGAGCCTGTCGCGCGAGGTCCTTTCGTACGCGGCCGACGGGGGAGGCCTGCCCGAGACGCTCGAGGCTCTGCGGCGCTTCCACCCGACGGCCGGGTCCCAGCCGGACGGGTGGGGACGGAAGCTCCGCTACGAGAGGCTTTCGGACGAGACCTTCCGCCTGCGCTCCGCGGGGCCGGACGGCGCCTTCGAGACGGCCGACGACATCGTCAAGGATTTTTGACGAAGAGCCGCCTGATCCGGGACCAGAGCGTCCTTCGCGGCGGGGCCTCGTCGATCTCGAGCCGGCCGACCGACTTGCGGAACGGGACCTGGGGCGGGAAATAGGGGGCGTGGCGCAGCAGCGCCAGGTCGTAGTCCCTGCGCCGGGCCGGGTCGCGGAGCGTCTGGAAGGCCTCCTGGATGCGCTCGAGGATGAGGCTCCGCTCGGACTCGAGGACGAGGCCGTAGAGGGCCAGCGACCCGTCCCGGTAGGTGGCCAGGGCGGCCTGATAGCCCTCCCAGATCTCGTCCCGGGACGCCGTCCTCTCGACCGAGAGGAGCTCGTAGTAGTTCCAGTCCTCGATTCTCTTCAGCATCAGGCGTCGGGCATGCGGATCTCGGGCGGCGTCCGCAGGGTGAATTCGATCGAATAGGCCAGCTCCTCGGACATCTGCCGGATGGCCCGGGAGGCGGGCGCGTCCCGATGGTCCGGATAGTAGGGCGTGAGGGCCCGGAGGGCCGCCGGGACGTCCTCGTCGTAGGGCACCGCGCCGAGGTATTTCATGTCGACGAGCAGGTACTTGCGGACGACGTCGGCCACGGACCGGCCGAGGAGGACGTCGCGCTCGTCGCGGGTCCGGTTCATGACCAGGCAGGGCCGGAAGGCGCGCAGGGCCCGGTAGAGGATGGTGCCGTAGGCCCTGTCGGATTCCATCAGCGACTTGAAGAAGCCGTAGAGCGACTGGGAGTTCTTCTCGATCTGGTCGAGCATCTTCTGGTGCAGGTCCCGGATCTTGTAGTGGTCCATGTAGAGCTTGAGGACCCTCATGATGCACGACTTCAGGAAGAGGTAGGTGTTCTCGATGGCCGTCGGCTCGGGCGTGGCCACGATGACGCCGGGATTGGCGCTGAGGAAGAAGTCGAGGGTGTTGAAGGAGCTGCCGGTGCCCAGGTCGAGGATGACGTTCTGCGTCGGGAGCTGGCGGATCTGGCGGAGGAGCCGGAGCTTGCGGTAGTGGGCGATGTTGGCGATGAAGAGGATATTGTCCGAGCCCTTGATCAGGCGGAGGTTCCGGAAGGGGGTCTCGACGGCCGCCCCCTCGAGCGTCGGCACGGCGCCGGTCAGGAAGTCGCCGAGGTCGGGGTGGGCGGGCTTGACCCCCAGCAGGGTGTGGAGATTGGGGGCGCCGAGATCGGCGTCGATGAGGATGACCTCGCGGTCGAGGGAGGCCAGGTGGAGGCCCAGGTTCGCGGCGACGAAGCTCTTGCCCGTCCCGCCCTTGCCGCCGCCAATGGCCCAGATCCTTTTATCCATCTCCGTCCAGTCTCTTCCTCTTCCAGGCCTTGCGGATGAGGAGGAGCACGGCCAGCAACAGGGCGACGATCAGGGCCCGGGCGCCCCAGAGATAGGGCCGGTTGGCCGGGTCCTTGCCCGTCATCAGGAAGGCCTTGACCGCGTCCTGGTAGGTCCAGACGCCGAGGAGAAGGAGGAGGTAGATCGGCGTCACGTAGGTCAGGATGAACTTGAAGATTCTCGGAACCTTCAGGTCCGCGCCCTTGTGCATCTCCTGCCAGCCCTTCTTGATCTTGAAGACCCAGGAGAAGAGGACGATCTCGATGGCCGCGAAGACGACCAGGCCGAACGTCCCGGCCCAGAAGTCGAGCTCGTCCAGGAAGCCGAACTTGAAGAAGCCGATGACGAAGGCGCTGCAG
>JAXDAV010000017.1:0-29204 GCA_034679465.1 Candidatus Aminicenantota bacterium
TCGATCAGGAAGCTGGCCCAATCGGCCTGGGTCCTGATGGTATGGACGATGGTCGTCTCCAGCAGACGATGCGTCCGGGCGACGGTCAGGCCGTCGACGGAGCGGGCCAGCCACAGGGAGGCCAGGAGGAGCCCGGCCACCCCGAGGTCCCGCTTTCGGGAGAAGCCCGGGACGGCGGCGACGACGAAGAGCCAGGCGGCCAGGGCCCCGCTGACGGCGGCCAGAAGGACCGGCCCGTCGGCCAGGATGAGAACGGCCGCCGCCGCGGCCAGGGCGCCGGCCAGGCCGGAGAGGGGGCTCGCCGGCGAGCCCCGGAACGCCATCCGGGTCGCCGCGGCCAGGGCGAGGAGCCCGGCGGCCAAGCCGACGAGCAGTCCGAGCTGCAGGGCCAGCCGCGCGGGGTCGAGGTCCCATCTCAGGAGCGAGAGGTTGGAGTTGGAGACGACCTTCCGGACGAGCTCGTGGACCGCGATCACGGTGAGGGCCGAAAGAACCGCCGAAGCGGCGTGGGCGAGGAGGCTCCGGAGAGCGGACCTCGGCCGCTCGCCCGCCGCCCCGGACCGGAAGGCGAAGACGGCCGCCCCGGCGGCGAGCCCGAAGGCCGCGAGGGCCGTGAGGAAGATGTCGGCCGGGGACTGGGTCAGCCCCCGCCACGAAACGAAGCCGGCCACGGCCGGCCGGAACAGCCGCAGGTCCTGGACCCGCTCGAGCTGGCCCAGGGGAAGAGCGAGGACGCGCAGGCCGACGAGAAGGACCGCGCCGATCGCTCCGGAACCGGCATCGCGCCCGCGGAGGAAGCCGGGAGAGGACCAGAAATAGGCGAGGGCCGCGGCGGCCGCGGCCAGGAGGGCGACGAGCAGGACCAGGCGAAGGTCTTCCCGGGTCTTCGAGAGCCGGGCCGTCAAGGACGGCGAGCGCAAGGTGACGTCGGCCATGATCCGTCCGGTCTCGTTCCGCAGGGGGAAGATGATCGTCTGGATCTCGTTCTCCTCCCGGGGCTGGCCGGTGAATTCGTCCCGGTGCCGGGCGAAGAACTTCTCCCAGCCTCCGAGGTCGTCATCGACGGCATAGTAGCGGACCCCGAAGTTGGATCGGAGAGCCGGGCCCAGGGCGTGGAACTCGCGGATGTAGGAGGATTGGACCTGGGGAATGGAGGCCAGCCGGGCGAAATGGACGAGGAAGCGGCCCTCCCGGCCGAGGGGCTGCAGGGTCCCGAGGTAGACGGCGGCCTTGCTGTGGAGCTGGAATGAGGCCCCGGTCCTCTTCAGCTCGTCGAGCCGGCCCCCCAGCTGGTCCGCCGGGCTCAGGATATCGCCGTACCAGGCCTCGATGAAACCGTCGCCGTCGCAGAGGGCGATCCCTTCCTTCTCCGCGTCGAGCCCAGCCTCGCGGAAGAGGGGATGGAAATCGCCCGGGCCGGCGGGCAGGCCCGGGCCGGCGAAGCGGGCCTTCCGGGCCTCGAGCTTGGCCAGAAGACCGGAATATTCCTGCCGGACCCGCCCGGCCTGTTTCCTCAGCGAAGCCAGGCTCCTCGTATCGTAGTCCCGCGACAGGAACCCCGGGAGGATGAGGGTGAGGGCGACGGCGAGGCCCGCCGCGATCAGGGCCGCGCCGCCCGCGGCGAGCAGGGCGCGCCGGGCCCCCTGCGGCCGGGCGGCCATCAGACCTTCTCCGCCCGGATCTCGACGATCCGGAAGGCCAGCCAGGGCCCGCGGCCGCTGTCGCCGGGAGGGGCGCGGACGGGGACGACGAAGAAATAGACGCGGAGCGCGATCTGCGCTCCCGTCCGCTCGTTGAGGAACGACCAACGGGCCCTCAGGATCCCGCCCGAGGCGCCGGGGAGGGAGATGACTTGGGGGTCGGTGATGAACTCCCTCGTCTTGAGAAAGGAGAAGAGCCGGCCGAAGACGAGACAGGCCTGGTCGTGGGACAGCTGGTCGGCGAGGGACAGCGGCTCGGGCAGGGACACGGGGATCGTGCCCTCGCCCGCCAAGAGCTCGCAGAGGGCGGCCTGCGAATTCTCCAGGAACGCCGTCTGGAGCTGGGCGCCGACGGGGAGGGGCAGGGACAGCAGAACGGTCAGAGGGAGCAGGTGAAAGGCGACCACGTTGGCGTCACCATCTTAACACAGCCCTTTCCGGGCAGGCAAGGGACGGCCCCGGGCGCGCCGCCGGCCGGCGCCGCGCCGGGGAGGGGCGCGCCTTGGGGGGACGGGCCTATTCGGCCTTCTTCGGCTCGGATTCCTGTTCGAGCTTCTTGGTCCTCTTGGCGTCCTTGATGCTGCTGATGCCGGCGATGAGGCCGATGAATCCGCCAAAGAACAGGATCGGCGGGATGAATCCCAGGACGACGTTGAAGAACGCGGAGCGGAACGTGGCCGATAAGATCACCAGCGCCAGGCCGCCGGCCATGGCGACGATGCCGCCGACAACTGCGATGAACTTGCCCATAGTCGGACCTCCCTGCGGAATTTGTTCCGGCACGGATTATAACAAAGCCCGCGATTCCCCGTCAATGGCAACTCGGGGGGCGATCGGCCGGCCTTGATTTCCGCCGGGCGATTGGTCACAATGGACGGGATTTCTCCTGGAGGATCCTCATGGCCGAAGACAAGCTGCTCCTCATCCCCGGCCCGAGCCCCGTCGTGCCCCGCATCCTCGAGGCGCTGGCCCGGCCGACCGTCTCCCATGTCGGGCCCGATCTGGGCCGGGATCTCAAGGAGGCCTGCGAGAACCTCCTGAAGATCGTCTTCTGCGACAACGGGGAGCCGTTCATCGTCGCCGGCGCCGGGACGCTGGCGATGGAGATGGCCCTCCTCAACGCGGCCGGCCCCTCGGACCGGGTCCTCGTCATCTCCCAGGGCTATTTCGGCGACCGGATGGCCCAGATCTGCCGGGCTTTCGGCGTCAGCCACGATGTCCTGGCCGGCGAATGGGGCCGGGCGGTGACGCCCTCGGAGCTCGACCGGCGGCTGAAGACGGCCAACTACAACGTCGTCGCCTGCACGCACGTCGATACCTCGACCGGCGCCTGCGCCCCGGTCGAGGACTACGGCCAGGTCCTCGAGAGGACCGGCGCGATCTTCATCGTCGACGGCGTCTGCGCCACGGGCGGCGTCCCCGAGCGCATGGACGCCTGGGGCATCGACATCGTCCTGACCGCGGCCCAGAAATGCCTCGGCGCGCCGCCCGGCCTGGCCGTCCTCGTCTTCTCCGAGCGGGCCATGGAGAAGCGGCGCGCCCTGGCCGCCGTGCCGGCCTATTACGCCGACATCCTCCGCTGGCTGCCGATCATGCGCGATCCCTCGGCCTACTTCTCGACGCCCTGCGTCAACGAGATCCGAGCCTTCGCCGAGGCGACGCGCATCATCGTCGAGGAGGGGATCGAGGAGCGGTTCGAGCGCCACGACCTCTTCGCCGCCGCCATCCGGTCCGGTCTCGAGGCCCTGGGGTTCTCCTTCTTCACGGACCCGCGCTTCGAGGCCTCGACGCTGTCCGTCGTCCGCTACCCGGAGGGGGTCGAGGACAAGGCCTTCCGGGCCGGTCTCAACGCCAACGGCGTCGTCGTCGCCGGCGGGTTGGGGCCCACCGCCGGACAGGTCTTCCGCATGGGCCACATGGGCAACCTGACCTCGGCCGAGGTCCGCTTCGCGATCGAGGCCGTCGAGAAGACGCTCGCCGGGCTCGGCCTCGCCGTCAAGGCCGGCGCGGCGCGGGCGGCCGTCGACGACGTCCTGAAGGCCTGAGGGAACGGACCGCATCCATGATCGGCAAAGTCTTCTTCGTCCCCGCCGACGGCGGCGAGCCCGCCGAGTCCCTGTCCGGAAAGGCCCGAGCGGCCTACCTCGCGACCGGCTTCAACGACGGCCTCGCCGAGGGCGATTTCACGGCCCTGAAGATCCATTTCGGCGAAGCCGGCAACGCCGGCCACATCAAGCCGGCCTGGCTCGCCGGCCTCATCGGGGAGATCCGGCGGAAGACCCCGCACGCCTTCCTGACCGACTCCAACACGCTCTACGTCGGCCGCCGCTCCAACTCCATCGACCATCTCCGCCTGGCCTGGTCGCACGGCTTCACGCCCGAAGGGACCGGATTGCCGGTCATCATCGCCGACGGCCTCATCGGCCGCGACAAGCACGAGCCGCGGAGCGCCCAGTCGCGGACCGCGTCCTCGAAGATCGCCAGCGCCATCCTCGACGCCGACGCCTTCGTCGGGCTGACTCATGTCACCGGTCACGTCCAGACCGGGCTCGGCGCGGCCATCAAGAACGTGGGCATGGGCTGCGCCTCGCGGGCCGGCAAGCTCGATCAGCACTCCGTCACCCACCCCCGCGTCAACGCCAAGCAGTGCCGCAACTGCGGCCTGTGCCGGGATTTGTGTCCGGAGGCGGCGATCGTCCGGGCCGAGGGTCACGTCGTCATCGACCCGGCCCTCTGCGTCGGCTGCGGCGAGTGCCTGGTCGCCTGCAAGCACGGCGCCATCAAGATGAAGTGGGACGAGGATTCGCTCCGGCTCCAGGAGAAGATGGCCGAGTACGCCCTCCGGGCCCTGGCGCACTTCAAGGGCCGGGCCGTCTTCGTCAGCTTCCTCATTCAGGTCACCAAGGATTGCGACTGCATGGCCAGGAGCCAGAAGCCGATCGCGCTGGATATCGGCATCCTGGCTTCGCGCGACCCCGTGGCCATCGACCAGGCCGCGGCCGACCTGCTCGTCGAGCGCGGCGGCGGCCGGGACCCTCTGCGCGCCGGCTACGATATCGACTGGTCGGGCCAGCTCGCCCACGGCGAGAGGATCGGCTTGGGGACCCGGAAGTACAAGCTCGTCGAGACCGCCTGATCCTCCGACGCCGGGCGCCCCCTCCGCTTCCTACAGGATCTCTTCGCAGTCGGGCGTCCAGGCGGGCTCGACGAGGCACAGGAACGCCAGGCGCCCGGGCCCGGGGTTCTCGATGAACTGGGTCTCGCCCGCGGGGATATAGACGGCCTGGCCCGGGCCGACCGCCGCCGCTTCCGGACCGATGTGCATCAGTCCCGTGCCCTCGAGGATGTAATAGACCTCGGGCCGCGTCAGACGGTGGGGGAGGGTCGCCGTGGCCGGGCCGACCTCGGCGTGGGCCAGGCTGTAGCCGATATCCAGCGGGCCCTTGTCCGGGCGGAGGAGCTCCCTGAGCCAGGATCCGTCCCCGGCCTTGAATCCCCCTGCGGCTTCGAGCGATTTGATGATCATGGGTTGAACGGTGAGAAAGAATCGGGGAGGTGGGATTTGAACCCACGACCCCAGCGTCCCGAACGCTGTGCGCTAGCCAGGCTGCGCTACTCCCCGACGTGAGCGCCCTATTATACACAGTCCGCGGCCGGAAAGGAAGAGGCCGGGCACAGAAATGGGCACAGAGATGGGCACAGAGATATTGACGAAGCGCGGCGGCTGGTATAAGAAAGAGGCCTGACGGATCCAGGAAAGGAGACACGCATGCGCTTTCGCATCCTGCTGACAATGGTTTTGGCGCTCGGGGCCGCCGGCTCTCTCGTGGCCCAGGACGCCCCGGTGAAGCCCGCCGATATCGCCGGGGTCTGGGAGATGACGACCCAGACGCCCCAGGGCGATATGACCTCGGACGCGACTTTCACCCAAGAGGGCGAGAAGATCAAGTTCACCGCGACCGGGTTCCAGGGTATGGAGATGACGGGCGAAGGGACGGTCAAGGGCCAGGACGTGGAGTGGGCCGTGGTCGTCAGCACTCCCCAGGGCGACTTCGCCCTCACCTACAGGGGCAAGGTCGACGGCGAGACCATGGCGGGCGAGGTCCAGGCCGGCGACTTCGGGGCCTTCCCCTTCACGGCCAAAAAGAAGAAGTAGCCCAACTCCTCGTCTGTTCGTTCGGCCCGGCCCCGGGCCGCGGAGCGGCGGCCGCTCGACGGGTCCGGCCCAAATAGGTATAATGCGCCTTCAGTCCCGAGAATAAATCCCGGAGGTCAGGCATGGCAACGAAGTGGTGGCACCTCGCGACCGACGTGGTCGCCCAGAAGCTCCAAACGGACCCCAAGGCGGGTCTGTCCTCATCCGCCGCGGCCGCGAAGCTCGCCGCGGTCGGCCCGAACGAGCTCCAGGAGAAGAAGGGCCGCGGCCCCCTGGCCATCTTCTTCGATCAGTTCAAGAGCCTCATGATCGGCGTCCTCATCGCCGCCGCGCTGATCTCGGGGTTTCTCCAGGAGTGGATCGACGCGGCCGCCATCCTGGCCATCGTCATCCTCAACGCCATCCTCGGCCTGGTCCAGGAGTACCGGGCCGAAAAGAGCCTGGCCGCGCTGCGCAAGCTCGCGGCCCCGAACTCCAAGGTCATCCGGGACGGCCACACCCAGATCGTCCCCGCCCGCGAGCTCGTCCCCGGCGACCTCGTCGAGATCGAGGCCGGCGACAACGTCCCGGCCGACAGCCGGATCGCCTGGCATACGTCCAATTTCGCCGTCCAGGAGGCCAGCCTGACGGGGGAATCCACGCCGGTCAACAAGACCGACATCCCCCTTGAGGAGAAGGACATCCCGCTGGCCGAGCGGGCCAACATCCTCTATATGGGAACGTCCGCCGTCTCAGGCAAGGCCCGGGCCTTCGTCGTCGAGACCGGCATGCAGACCGAGCTCGGCCGCATCGCCGGCCTGATCCAGGAGATCAAGAAGGAGACGACGCCCCTCCAGCGGAAGCTCGAGCAGTTCAGCAAGGTCCTCATCTACCTGTGCTTCTTCCTCGTCACCATCGTCTTCGGCCTGGAGATCCTGCGCGGCGGCAAGGTCCTCGACATGTTCCTGACCTCGGTCAGCCTGGCCGTCGCCGCCATCCCCGAAGGACTGCCGGCGGTCGTGACCATCGCCCTGGCCCTGGGCGTCCAGCGCATGGTCAAGCGCCACGTCCTCATCCGCAAGCTGCCCTCGGTCGAGACCCTCGGGTGCGCCACCGTCATCTGCTCGGACAAGACCGGCACCCTGACCAAGAACGAGATGACCGTCCGGGCGGTCTGGACGTCGCGGGACGCCTTCGAGGTGACCGGCACAGGCTACGACCCCGCCGGCGAGTTCCGGACCGCGGAGGGCCGGGTCGACCCCGCCGAGCGCCCGGACCTGCTCAAGGCCCTGACCGTCGGTGTCCTCTGCAACAACGCCCAGCTCACCGTCGAGGACGGGAAGACCTCGGTCTTCGGCGACCCGACCGAGATCGCCATCCTCAGCGCGGCGGCCAAGGCCGGCGTCTGGAAGGGCGAGGAAGAGGACGTCTTCGAGATGATCGAGGAGCTGCCGTTCGACTCCGAGCGCAAGAAGATGAGCATCGTCCGGCGGGCCGACGCCGATCTGACCGCCTTCACCAAGGGCGCCCCCGACATCCTGCTCAAGGATTGCACCTACATCCTGGAGGACGGCGCCGAGCGCCCGCTCACCGACGCCGACCGGGCCCGCATCCTGGAGGCCAACGACGGCTATGCGGACCAGGCCCTCCGCGTCCTGGCCGTCGCCTACCGGAGCCTCGACCAGGAGCCCCACGCCTACTCCGCCGAGGCCATCGAGCGCGACCTGACCTTCGCCGGCCTGGTGGCCATGATCGACCCGCCCCGGCCCGAAGTCCGGGAGGCCATGGCCAAGTGCCGGAGGTCGGGCATCCGGACGGTCATGATCACCGGGGACCACAAGAACACGGCCGTGGCCATCGCCCGCGAGCTCGGCTTCTACGACGAGCGGGCCAAGGCCCTGACCGGCGAGGACGTCGACGGCCTGACCGAGGAGGCGCTGGACGCCACGGTCGAGGACGTCGCCGTCTATGCCCGCGTGTCGCCCGAGCACAAGCTCCGGGCCGTGCGGGCCTGGAAGCGCTGCGGCGCCGTCGCGGCCATGACCGGCGACGGCGTCAACGACGCGCCGGCCGTCAAAGAGGCCGACATCGGCGTGGCCATGGGCATCACCGGGACCGACGTGACCAAGGAAGTCTCGGACATGGTCATCACCGACGACAACTTCGCCTCCATCGTGGCCGCGGTCGAGGAGGGCCGGGGCATCTACGACAACATCCGCAAGTTCATCCACTTCCTGCTCTCCTGCAACCTCGGTGAGATCCTGGTCATGTTCACCGCCGCCCTGGTCGGCCTCCCGGTGCCCCTCCTGCCCATCCAGATCCTGTGGGTCAACCTCGTGACCGACGGCCTGCCGGCCCTGGCCCTGGGCATCGATCCCGTCGACCCGAACATCATGGAACGGCCGCCGCGCCGGGCGGACGAGCCAGTCATCACCGGCGCCCGGGGCTGGCTCATCGGCCTCCAGGGCGCCCTCATCGCGGCCTGCAGTCTGGGCGCCTACCTCTTCGTCCTGCTCTACGAGAAGGAACCGCTCGAGATGGCCCGGACCGCCGCTCTGGCGACCCTGGCCTGCTCGCAGCTCTTCCACTCCTTCAACTGCCGGAGCATGCGCGAATCGATCTTCAAGCTGAAGTTCTCCACCAACCCCCAGCTGGTCGGGGCGGTCGTCCTCTCGTTCACGCTCCAGATGGCCGTCATCTACGTCCCGTTCCTGCAACCCATCTTCAAGACCCAGGCCCTGACCCTGATCGATCTCGGCGCCATCATGGTCTTCTCGACCCTGCCGCTCTGGATCATGGAGATCGTCAAGGCCCTCAACCGCCGCTTCAAGTTCTACGAGCTCTATTGATGCGGACGGAATGTCGCAAGGAGGCACCATGAAGAGCAAGCGCTCGATCAGCGTCGACGTCCGCTATGTCCTCTGGGTGACCGACAAGTTCTCGGGGGCGTCGCACATCATCCGGGAGCTGGGGCCGGCCGGGGATTGACCATGAAGAACGCGCAGGTCAGCCGCAGGTCGTTCATGAAGACGGTCGGTGCGTTCGGAGCGGCCGCCGTGGCCCTCGATCCGAGGAGCCTGCCGTGCGTCGAGGAGGCGGGGCAGTCGGTCGCCCGGATGACGCCCGAGGAGGTGGCCCGGGAAGAGTTCTACTGGCGCGAGATCCAGCTGGCCTTCAAGCTCGACCGCTCGCTCATCAACCTCAACAACGGCTTCACCTGCCCCATGCCCCGGGTGGCCCTGGATTCGACCTTCCGGTACATGGAGATGATCAACATGCTGCCGGTCCACTACCAGGGCATGGTCGCCGGCAACAGCGAGACCATCCGCCGGCGCATGGCCAACGAGTTCGGATGCGACATCGAGGAGATGGCCCTGACCCGGGGCGCCAGCGAGGCCCTCCAGATCGCCCAGAACGGCCTCGACCTCGAGGCCGGCGACGAGGTCATCACGACCGAGCAGGACTACCCGCGCATGCTGACGACCTGGGACCAGCGCATGCGGCGCGAGGGCATCAAGGTGACGCGGCTGCAGTTTCCGGTGCCGGCGACGCAGGACTTCCTCTACGACATGTTCGAGAAGGCCGTCACCCCGAAGACGAAGGTCTTCCACTTCACCCACATCACCAACCTCACGGCCCAGCTCTTCCCGGTCCGACGGCTCGCTCGCCTGGCCCGGTCCAAGGGCATCGTGACCATCGTCGATGGCGCCCACGCCCTGGGCCAGTTCCCGTTCAAGCTCCGGGACCTCGAGTGCGACGCCTATGGCGTGAGCCTCCACAAGTGGCTCCTGGCCCCGCTCGGGAATGGCTGTCTCTACGTGCGCAAGGAGATGATCCCCCGGTTCTGGCCGCTCCAGGCCGCCCCGGAACAGCAGGACGGCGACATCCGCAAGTTCGAGTCCATCGGGACCCACCCCTGGGCCATCCGGGCGGCCCTCGGCGAGTCGCTGGCCTTCCACCAGGCCATCGGCGCCGAGAGGAAGGCGGCCCGACTGCGCTATCTGAACATGCGCTGGGTCAACGCCCTCAAGTCCGAGCCGAGGATCAAGGTCCTGACGGAAACGGGCGAACCGGCCCAGGCCTGGGGGGTCATGGCCGTCAACATCGACGGCCTCGACGTCCGCGAGCTGGCCGGGTGGCTGAGGACGAATTACCGCATCATCTGCGTTCCCCTCGTCGGCGGGGCGCCGCCGAACTCGGTCTTCGACTACCAGGCCCTGCGCATCTCGCCGAACGTCTATACGACGCTCGAGGAGATCGATACCTTCATCGAGGCCATGACCGTGGCCGCCAAGGAAGGCATCCCCGAGGAACCCGACCCGGTCCCGGCCTACCCGGCCGACGTTACGGTCTGATCAAGGAGGAGAAGATGAGACGACAGGCGCTGACCTTAGCCCTGGTGTTGCTCCTCGGCGCGGGGGCGGCCTTGGCCGCCGCCCAGACGGAGGCGTCCTTCGAGATCCCGTTCCCGTTCCAGGCGGGCGGCAAGAAGCTCGCGGCCGGCGCCTACACGGTCTCCCTGACGGCCGACGGTCATCTTCTGCTCAAACAGGACGCGACCGCCAAGGAGACGCCGGTCAAGGTCTTGGAGCGGATCGCCGGGGCCGAGCCGCCCGTCGCCGGGCCGCGGCTCGTCTTCGACGAGGTCGGGGACTTCGCGCCGTCCTACACCGAGTACGTCACGGTCTACATCCTCTCCGAGGCGTGGTTCGAGGGCGGGGACGGCCTCCGAACGCACCTGACCAAGGGCGCCCACCGGACCAAGACCGTGACGGCCGCCGGGACGAAGAAGTAAGCCCGTCCGGTCTGCTATAATAGCCGTTCTGAAAAGGACAGGTCTCTCCCTATGATCGTCGTCGACAATCTCTCGAAGAGCTACGGCAAACAGGTGCTCTTCGACTCCATCGGCTTCAAGGTCAACCGCAAGGAGCGCGTCGGCGTCGTCGGCCGGAACGGCCACGGCAAGACGACGCTCTTCCGAATGATCACGGGCGAGGAGGAGCCGGACGAGGGGACGATCACCAAGCCGCGCAAGTACCGGATCGGCTACGTCGAGCAGAAACTGCGCTTCACCGAGCCGACCGTCCTGGCCGAGGGCGCCAAGGCCCTGCCGCACGACGCCGGGAGCGAGATCTGGCGGGTCGAGAAGGTCCTGACCGGCCTGGGCTTCGAGGCGGCCGACTTGGAGAAGAGGCCCGCGGAGCTGTCGGGCGGCTACCAGGTCCGGCTCAACCTGGCCAAGGTCCTGGTCGGCGACTTCCAGATGCTCCTCCTCGACGAGCCGAGCAACTACCTCGATATCACCTCGATCCGCTGGCTGGAGCGGTTCCTGGCGGCCTGGCCCGGCGAGCTCCTGCTCATCACCCACGACCGCAGCTTCATGGACAACGTCGTCACCCACGTCCTCGGCATCCACCGGCGCAAGGTCCGCAAGATCGAGGGCCGCACGGGCAAGTACTACGAGCAGATCGCGGCCGAGGAGGAGATCTACGAGAAGACGCGGATCAACGACGAGCGGAAGAGAAAGGAGATGGACCTCTTCATCACCCGCTTCCGGGCCAAGGCCCGTCTGGGCGGCCTCGTCCAATCTCGGGTCAAGTCCCTCGAGAAGATGGAGAAGCGGGAGAAGCTCGAGTCCATCAAGACGCTCGAGTTCGCCTTCGCCGAGAAGCCCGGCTTCCACAAGTACGCCCTCGACGTCCGCGACCTGTCGTTCGGTTACGCGCCGGACCGGCCGCTCATCCGCCGGTTCTCCATCAGCATCGGGGCCAAGGACCGGGTCTTCGTCATCGGCCGGAACGGCCGCGGCAAGACGACGCTCCTCCGCCTCCTGGCCGGGGACCTGGAGCCGCGGTCGGGCGAGATCGCCTCGCCGCAGTCGGTCGCGCCCGGCTATTTCGAGCAGACCCACATCTCGACGCTGACGGAGGCGAACACGGTCCTCGACGAGATCGCCTCGGCCGATCCCGAGGGCGACCCGAAGCGGGCCCGCTTCATCGCCGGGGGGATGATGTTCGAGGGCGACGACGCCCTGAAGCCCATCCGGGTGCTCTCGGGCGGGGAAAAGAGCCGGGTCCTCCTGGGCAAGCTCATCGCCACCCCCCTCAACCTTCTCCTCCTCGACGAGCCGACCAACCACCTCGACATCGAGTCGAACGACGCCCTGCTCGAGGCCATCGACGCCTTCGACGGGGCGGTCGTCATGGTCACCCACAACGAGATGTTCCTGCACGCCCTGGCCGATCGGCTGGTCGTCTTCGACAACGACGATATCGTCGTCTACGAGGGGGGCTACCAGCGGTTCCTGGACAAGGTCGGCTGGCGGGACGAGGTCATGCAGGGCTCCATCGCCGCGGTCCTCCCGCCGGCCGCCGGGGACGGTGCCGGGAGGCCGAAGCGGACGCCCAAGGAGCTGCGCCGGCTCCGCTCCGAGGTCATCGCCGAGCGCTCGCGGGTCCTGCGGCCGCTCGAGACGCGGATCACGGAGATCGAGAAAGCGATCGAGGCGAACGACGCCTCCCTGCGCGATCTCAACGCCCGGCTCGTCAAGGCCTCCAAGGACCGCGACGGGGCCGAGGTCGTCGAGGTCTCGAAGGCCATGCACCGGACGAAAACGTCGAGCGACGCCCTCCTCGAGGAGCTGGAGGCGCTCACGGCCGACTGCGAGGCGAAAAGAGCCGGGTACGACGCCCGGATGCGCGAGCTCGATGAAACCTCCGATTAGCTTCTTCCCCCGAGAGGGTTGCTCTGACGGAAAAGTATAAAAGTTAAGGTTTGACCCCTTCTTTCTTTACGATATAATTTACGCTTGATGGCCGATCCCGAAAAGACATGACGCGTCACAGGTGCACCTGGCTTCTCCTGGCCCTCGGCGTCGTCGTTTTTTCCGGCTGCCGGGGCGGCCGCTCCCAAGACGATCTGACCCTGGCCGGCTCGACGAGCATCCAGCCCTTCGCCGACCGCTGGGCCGAGGTCTTCATGGAGAAGCGCCCCGGCCTCGGCGTCGACGTCCAGGGCGGCGGCTCGAGCGCCGGCATCCAGGCCTGCGTCAGCGGCGCCTGCCAGATCGGCATGTCCTCCCGGGCGCTCAAGGGCGAAGAGCATCAGCTCCATGAGATCGTCGTCGCCCGGGACGGCCTGGCCGTCATCGTCCACCCCTCGAATCCCGTCCGCGCCCTGACGGTCGCCGCCGTGAAGCAGATCTTCGCCGGCGACCTCCGGAGCTGGAAGCTCCTGGGCGGCCCGGACAGGCCCATCACCGTCGTCACCCGCGAGGAAGGCTCGGGGACGCGGGGCGCCTTCCAGGAGCTGGTGATGGGCAAGACCCGTATCACCAGCGGGGCCATCACCCAGGACTCCAACGGCACGGTCCGCGAGATCGTCGCCCACGACCCGGCGGCCATCGGCTACATCTCCCTCGGCCTGGTCAACAGCCAGGTCCGGGCGGTCGATCTGGACGGGGCCGCGGCCACCGAGGAGAACATCCGCGACGGTCGCTACAGGCTCGTCCGGCCGTTCCTCTTCGTCAGCCGCGGCGAGCCGGCCGGCCTGGCCAAGGAGTTCGTCGACTTCGTGCTCTCCGACGAAGGCCAGGCCCTGATCCGAAAGGAGGGGCTCCTCCCGATCCGGTGACGGGCGGAGCGAAGACGCGACATGGCCCCTCAAGCGAAGGCGGGAGGCCGGCACAGGCTCGAGCGGAACGACCGGCTCGTCCGCCTGGCTCTTCTCATCGTCGCCTTCTCGGCGGTCTCCGTCCTCCTTGTCATCACGGTCTTCATCGTCGGCCAGGGCACGCCGATCATGTTCCGCTACGGCCTCAAGAGCTTCCTGGCCGGGGCGGCCTGGTATCCGTCCGAGAGGCTCTTCGGCCTGTGGCCGATGATCGTCGGCTCGCTCGCGGTCACGGCCGGCGCCCTGGTCATCGGCGTTCCGCTCGGCCTCTCCTGCGCCATCGTCCTGACGGAGTTCTCGTCCAAGCGCGTCCGGGGCGTCATCAAGCCGATCGTCGAGCTCCTGGCCGGGATCCCCTCGGTTGTCTACGGCTTCATGGGCGTCATCATCCTCGTGCCCTTCATCCGGGAGACCTTCGGCGGCCCGGGGCTGTCGGTCCTGGCGGCCTCGATCATCCTCGGCATCATGATCCTGCCGACCATCATCTCCATCTCGGTCGATTCGCTCCAGTCGGTGCCGCCGTCCTATCGCGAGGGCTCGATCGCCCTCGGCGCGACCCGCTGGCAGACGGTCAAGATGGTCCTCTTCCCGGCCGCGCGCTCCGGCATCATCGCCAGCGTCATCCTGGGCATGGGCCGGGCCGTCGGGGAGACCATGGCCACGATCATGGTCGCCGGCAACGCCGCCGAGGTGCCCCGCTCGCTCCTGGCCCCGGTCCGGACGCTGACCTCGAACGTCGCCCTGGAGATGAGCTATGCCACGGGCGAGCACCGCGAGGCCCTCTTCGCCACGGGCGTCGTGCTCTTCGTCATCATCATGGTCCTCAACACGATCGCCAACGCCACCTCGGCCAAGCGGAGGAAACAGCCGTGAGGCGCCTGGGCCCGCGGATCGAGGAGAAGGCCGCCCGGGTCGGGCTGTGGGCCCTGACCCTGATCACCGTCGGCGTCCTCGTCTTCATCATCTTCTTCATCATGCGCCGCGGCCTGCCCGTCCTGAGCCTCGAGTTCCTGACGGCCAATCCCGCCGAGATGGGCAAGTCGGGCGGCATCTTCTCGACGATCGTCGGGACGGTCGCCCTGACCGCCCTGGCCATCCTCATCGCGGCCCCGCTCGGCGTCGGGACGGCCATCTACCTGACCGAATACACCTGGGGGGGCCCGGTGACCAGGGTCATCCGCTTCGGCGCGGAGTGCCTGGCCGGCATCCCCTCGATCATCTTCGGCCTCTTCGGCTTCATCCTCTTCGTCACCAAGCTCGGGTTCGGCTGGTCCATCCTCAGCGGCGGCCTGACCCTGGCCTTCATGCTCCTGCCGACCATCATCCGGACCTCGGAGGAGGCCATCAAGAGCGTGCCCGAGGCCTACCGGAGCGTCAGCTTCTCCCTGGGCGGCACGAAATGGCAGACCGTGACCCGCGTGGTGCTGCCTTCGGCCCTGCCGGGCATCGTCACCGGCATCGTCCTCAGCGTCGGCCGCAGCATCGGGGAGACGGCCGCGACGATCTTCACCGCCGGCAGCGCCCTGCGGATGCCGACCTCGATCTTCTCCTCGAGCCGGACCATGTCCGTCCACTTCTACATCCTGGCCCGCGAAGGCATCTCCGCGCCCAACGCCTACGGCACGGCGGCGATCCTGATCATCGCCATCCTGGGCATCAACCTCCTGACCTATTACCTGATGAACCGGCTCATCAAGAAGTACTCATGAGCGACGCGGCCATCGAAGTCCAGGGCTTCAGCCAGTATTTCGGCGAGGTCCGCAAGATCCGGGCCCTCGACCTGGACGTCGTCCGGAACGAGATCCTGGGCATCATCGGCCCGGCCCGCAGCGGCAAGTCGACCTTTCTCTGCGCCCTCAACCGCCTCAACGATCTCGTGCGCGGCTCGCGCCACGAGGGCACGATCACGATCGACGGCTGCGACATCTACGGCCCCGACATCGACGTCGTCGAGCTGCGGCGCCGGCTGGGCATGGTCTTCGCGACCCCGGTGCCGCTGCCCCGGTCGATCTACGAGAACGTCGCCTTCGGCGCCCGACGGGCGGGCCTCCGCGGCCGGGCCGCGCTCGACGCCCTGGTCCGGGACAGCCTGGAAAAAGGGGGGCTCTGGGAGGAGGTCCGGGACCGGCTGGAGACGAGCGGCCAGAAGCTCTCGGGCGGGCAGCAGCAGCGCCTCTGCCTGGCCCGCATCCTGGCCGTCAAGCCGGAGTTCATCCTGCTCGACGAGCCGACCTCGGGCCTCGATCCCATCTCGACGATGAAGATCGAGGACACCCTGCGCCGGCTCAAGTCGGAGTACACCATCATCCTGGTCACGAACAACACCAAGCAGGCCGCCCGCGTCGCCGACCGGACGGCCTTCTTCCTCAACGGCGAGCTCGTCGAAGTCGGCCCGACGGCCAGGATCTTCACGGCGCCGGACGACCAGAGGACCGACGATTATCTGCGGGGGAGGTTCGGCTAGGCGGTCATGGCCATCATTGAAGTCCGCGACCTCGATTTCTACTACGGCCAGCTCCAGGCCCTGAAGGGCATCAGCCTGGACATCGAGGCGAACCGCATCACCGCGCTCATCGGGCCTTCGGGCTGCGGCAAGACGACCTTCCTCCGCTCGCTCAACCGGATGTCGGACCTCATCGACGGGGTCCGGGTGAGGGGGAAGGTCCTCATCGACGGCCGGGACATCTACGCCCCCGGCATCGACCTGCTGGACCTCCGCAAGAAGGTGGGCATGGTCTTCCAGCGGCCCAACCCCTTCCCCCTCAGCGTCTTCGACAATGTCGTCTACGGGCTGAGGGTCCACGGCCTCCGGGACCCCCGGGCGCTCGAGGCCCGGCTGGTCCGCAGTCTCGAGGCCGTCCACCTCTGGGACGAGCTCAAGGATCGCCTCGATGAGAACGCCCTCAGGCTCTCGGGCGAGCAGCAGCAGCGGCTGTGCATCGCCCGGCTGGTCGCGGTGGAGCCCGAGATCCTGCTCATGGACGAGCCCTGCTCGGCGCTCGATCTCGCGGCGACGGCCACCATCGAGGACCTGATGGCCGAGCTCAAGAAGCGCTACACCATCGTCATCGTCACCCACAACATGCAGCAGGCGGCCCGCGTCTCCGACGTCACGGGCTATTTCCTGCTCGGGGAGCTCGTCGAGATCGGCGAGACCCGGACGATCTTCACCGCCCCCCGGGACCCCCGAACGGAGGATTATATTACCGGCCGCTTCGGCTAGCCCGAAGGGTAAAAACGCCGGTCTTGGGTTTTCTTGTCTTTTGAGAAAACCGGCGTTTTTATGAATAGCCCAGGCTAGGTTTTGGAGTATAATGGTCACGCGTCTTCGTCGGGAGGGACAAGCGATGGTAAAACCCCCGTTGCGAGCGGCATTGGCGATCCTGGCCGCGGGACTGCTCACGGCCTCCTGCATCCTGATGGACAACCCCGAGGGCGACAAGCCCGGCTGGCGCAGGACCCCCGACCGGGAGGGCGGGCGCCCGGCGGACGAGGGGCGGGCGGCGACGGGCGCGCGGACGCGCCCGGCTCCGGCCGCGGCCGCGGAATTCCGCGAGACCGTCGACCTCGGGCCGGGGGGGACCCTGTCGCTCGAGAACGACTACGGCGACGTCGAGATCGTCGGCTGGGACCGCGACGAGGTCGAGGTCGTGGCCAGGTCCTCGGCCGCGGCCTCGGACCGGCGCGAGCAGCGCTCGGCCCGCCAGGGCGGCGGCCGGGCCGCGCCCGCCGTCGAGGTCCGCGAGACCTCCCGTGGCCTGCTCGTCCGGACGCCCACGTTCGAGGGCCCGGGGCGGCCGCCGGCGGTGCACTACGAGGTCCGCGTTCCCCATTCGATCCGGCTGTCCGGCATCCGCGTCAGCGAAGGCGACCTGACGATCGAGGATGTCTTCGGCGGGCTCGAGGCCGCGGTCGACGAGGGGAGCCTCAGGGTCAGGAACTACTCCGGCCCGCTGCGCGCCACGGTCGGGATCGGCACGGCGGACGTCGAGGTCCTCGACCTGCGCGACGGCGACGAGATCACGATCACGTCGATCCGGGGAGACATCGTCCTCCGCCTCGAGTCGGGGGCGGGGGCCATCGTCGAAGCCGACGCGCCCCGCGGCGAGGTCAACAGCGAATTCGACCTCGGCAAGCGGCTCCCGGCATCGACCGTCAAGGGTTGGATCCGGCAGGGCGGGCCGGCCGTCATCCTGCGGGCCGCGGACGGCCGGATCGAGATCGTCAGGACGAGGGGCGAGTCCGGCAGGGCCACATCCGGGAAGTGAGGAGCGACATGGACCTTCAGTACGACGAACAGGAACGGACGGAAGAGCCCCGGGAAGAGCGGCGGAAGATCTGGGGCCTGGCGGCGGCCATTCTGGTCATCCTGGCCGCGCTCGCGGCCCTCTACTATTTCTTCGTCATGAAGAAGCCGAAGGCCCCGGAGCCGGTCGCGCCGGCGGAGATCGTTCTCCCGGCCGAGGGCGAAGCCGGGGAGGGCGTCCCGGGCGGAGAGCCCCTGGGCTTCCCCGCGGTGCCGCTCGCGGCGAGCGACGACGCGGTCCGGCAGTTCGCCGCGGTCCTTTCGGCGGACCCGGAGTTTGCCAAGTGGATCCTGACCAAGGATCTCATCCGGAAGTTCGTCGTTGCGGTCGACAACGTGGCCAACGGGCTCAGCCCGAAGCCGCACATCGATTTCTTCAGCCCCGGGGGCCTTTTCCGCGTCGCCCGGACGGCGTCCGGCACGATCGTCGATCAGGCCTCGTACGCCAGGTACGCCCCGGTCGTCGCGGTGGTCTCATCGCTCGACGCGGCGGCGGCCGCCCGGCTCTATCGGGCCCTGGACCCGCTTCTGCAGGAGGCCTACAACGAGCTCGGCTATCCGGGCATCGATTTCGACGACACGCTCGTCCGGGCCATGGCCGAGCTTCTCGAAGTGCCGGTCGTCGAGGGCCCGATCAGGCTCGAGCAGAAGGTCCTCAGCTACGCCATGACCGACCCTGTTCTCGAGGGGCTGACGGCGGCCCAGAAACAGCTCCTGAGGCTCGGGCCCGGAGGGGTCCGGGCCGTCCACGACAAGACCAGGCAAATCGCCATCGCGCTCGGGATCGCGCCCTCGGGCCTGCCGCAGCCGAAGACCCACTCGACGGCGGGGCGTTAGCCCGCGTCCTTCTTCCAGAGGAACGGCCGTTCTTTTCTGAAGTCGGGGACGAGGTGTTCGTCCGCCCGGAAGGGCTCGGGCTGGAGGAACAGGCGGTCGAGCCCCAGGGCCAGGGCCCGGTCGGCCGCTTTCCGGTACTCCTGAGCCGAAACGCCTCTTCGGATCTTCCCGGGCGCCTTGAAGCACGGGCGGTACTGGCTCATCAGGCTCAGCCCGATATAGGGTGAGAGGTTCTTCCCGATCCAGTCGAGCAGGACGAGCGTGTCCTCGACCGCGCCCGGCAGGATGAGGTGCCGGAGGACGAGCCCCCGGGCGGCCGTCCCGCCGGGCCCAAGGTCGAGCGACGGCTGCTGCAGGGACATCTCCCGGACCGCCCGCGAGGCCTCGGCGAAGTAATCGGGCGCCGCGGAATACCTTTTTGATAGGGCGGGCGAGTGGTACTTGAGGTCGGGCAGGTAGACGTCGACGATCCCCTCCAGGGCCTGGAGCGCTTCGAGACGGTCATAGCCGTTGGAGTTCCAGACGATGGGGACGGCGAGGCCTTCGGCCAGGGCCAGGCGCAGGGCCCTCAGGATGGGCAGGACCACGTGGGTCGGCGAGACGAGGTTGATGTTGTGGGCGCCCTGGGCCTGGAGGCCCAGCATCATCGCGGCCAGGGCCTCGTCCGAGACGGGCTCGCCCTCGAGCAGCCAGCTCAGCTGGTAGTTCTGGCAGAACAGGCACTTGAGGTTGCAGCCGGTGAAGAAGATCGTCCCGGACCCCGAGCGGCCGCTGATGACCGGCTCTTCGCCGAAGTGGAGCAGGGCGTGAGACACCGAGGCCGGTCGGCCGGTCCGGCAGACCCCGTCCGCCCCGGCCGTCCGGTCGACGCGGCAGTCGCGCGGGCAGAGCCTGCACGACGTCTCGTGAGGGGAGAGCCGGGCCAGGGCCCTCTCCACCCGCTCGCTTTTTCTGCCGTTCATGGCCTTATCTTAGCACAATGGGGTCGGACCTCAGCAATTCAATTGTTTGCATCAAGTTAAAGGGGCCCAACTCTCATTCAGCGGCCGTCCCAGCGCGCCCCCGGGGCCACATCCTCGATCTGATCCCTGTCCTGGTCCCTGTCTCGGTCACAATTACCCCTAATCTCAGGTCCTATAATCTCTTGTTCTTTACTTCTTTCTTCAAGCCTTTAATCTCTATCCTGTTTCTTAATCTCTTCATAGGAACGAAGAGGATATTCTTACTCTTAATCTCTATTAGGGTGCGCCCCGTGGTTGACAAAGGGGCATCCCCGAGTGGGCGCAGTACACAGCCGATGGGGCCGAGATGACGATCGAGCGGGAGGCCTGATATGCAACTATCCTACGTGGATCTTCTGGGCGATCGCAAGCCGCCGAGCGGGCCCGGCGCGGCTGATGGGCGACATGAGCACAACATCTGCCGACATCGGTATCCGCCTCAGGCCCGAGGACAAGCCGCTTAAGCCGAAGCTTGAGACGATGGCCGCGGCGCTCGGCCTCAGCCTCAACGCCTACCTCGTCTTGATCCTGAAGAAGCACGTCGGGGAGAAAGCGAAGCTCGGAATATAAGTCGGCCGGAATCCCGGCCCCGCCCAGTCCGGCCGATGGTTCATAGCAACCTGGGCGGGGCCTCTTTTTTGTGTGGTGGATTTTGTGACATGGGATGGCATTTGAAGTCGCTTTGTGTCCCATCAGGACGCCCCGCTATATGGGGAAACGCCTGTTTTCAGGGGAAGCCAGGCGGGGGTTCGAATCCCTCTCCCTCCGCTTCATCATGTTTTATATCAATCTGTTAGAAGCCCGGAAAAAATCTGTGTGGTTATTTTTGTGCCGAGCTCCCTCGATTTTTCAAGCCCCGGGTGGTGGCCGAGCATTTCCTTTGTCGAGGCGAGGTCGGCGAGGCCGGAGACGAGCGTTGCGAAGGTGTGCCGCAGCAGGTGGTAGTGGAAATCCGGAACGCCGAGGAGGGGGCGGAGCTCGTAGATCGCCTTCGAGATGACCCGGGGGTCCCGCCGGGCCATGGGAAACACGAACCCGCCGGCGACCTCGGCCTCGCGGTAGGGCTCGATGATCGCAAGGGCCGCGGGCGCTGGGTCGGCGCTTGACCTCTCTGAGCCCGACGACGATCCGGCGGAGCTCGTCCATGGAGAGGGCGCGTCCCCGCTTGTCCTCGACGAAGAAGCGCCAGGAGCGGAGCGGGTTTGAGACGAGCGCCCCTTCCTCGACCGCGAGCGAGAAGAAGGCGCGGAGAAGCTGGAAGTATCTGTTGACGGTCGTTTCCGATCGGCCCTCGGCCAGAAGCGCGGACTCAAGCCGCCCGAAATGCGCCGGCCCGTAGGCGCGGAGCGGCAGGTCCTTCATGGCCGCCCGGATCCGCGGCAGGCGCTGCCGGTCCCGGTCGATGCTCTTGTTTGAGGCCTTGCGCTCGATGTAGGTCCGCTCGAACTCGGAGAACTTCACCGTGCCGGTCCGCGGCGCAGGGGTCCCGTAGTGGAGCGAGACGATGGCCTCGTCCTCCTGGGCGCGCCGGGCCGAGAGCGAGGCCTCCTGGCCCTTGCGGAGGCCGAGGGGGCGGCGATAGCGGACGCCGCCGATCGTCCGCTCGTACCAATACCACCGCCCGCGCAGATAGACGCCCACGGTGCGGCTATCCCAACCTCTCGGCGAATGTGGCGGCTATCTTGCCGAGGGGCGGGATGATCTTGCTCATGAAGAACCATGTCGCGGCCACCTGGGCCGCAAACAGAATCGCGGCGACAACGGCCATGACCTTCCAGAAATTCAGACGCTTCATCCTTCCCTCCTCGCGAACTTAGCCTCTTCATCAATTCCCGGGTCGCGGCCTGCCTTCTCGCATATGTCCGCGAACTCCTCAACGGTAAGCCCGAAGGCGCGGGCTATAAGCATAGCGTTCCTCAGGCCGATATTCCTCTGGCGGCCGGACTCGAGCCGCGTGATGTAGCTTCGCTCGAGCCCAGTCCGACGGTGCAGCTCTCCTTGGGTCCAGTTTCTTTCTCGGCGCAGTTTTTTAAGGCCTTTGGCGAGGCTCAATTTTTTACCCTCCTCCACCCCTGTGCCCTCTTCGCCCCGCCCCCAAGGCCGATAGTGATTATAAGTTGGCATACAACCATTGTCAAATTAGACAATAGAATTTCACAAACCCTATTGACATCTGGATGAACCGTTAATAGTATTAATGTATTGCTATACAACTCCTATTTTTGACCCTTTAAAGCCTTATAGGCGAGCTTTTTGGCCGTGAAATTGAAAAACGGCTTCAATTGTATTCCGATTGCTTTTGAGGCCAAAAACATGGGTTTTAAGGTTTTTCGATCCCTGAATTCGTGGCTATCATATTGAATCTATTCTTATTGCTGAGGTCCGACCCCATTGTGGTATATTGGGTGGCCATGGAACTGCTCAAGAAGATCGTCGATATCGCCCTGCACCTCGACGCGTACCTCAGCGACATCATCTCCCAGTACGGCCTCTGGACCTATGTGATCCTGTTCGCGGTCATCTTCATCGAAACGGGCTTCGTGATCATGCCCTTCCTGCCCGGCGACTCGCTCCTCTTCGCCGCGGGGACCTTCGCCGCGCTGAAGGCCCTCAAGCTCGGCTGGCTCATCCTGGGTCTTTCGGCGGCGGCCATCATCGGCGATACGGTCAATTACTGGATCGGGCACCGCATCGGGCCGAAGGTCTTCTGCAAGGAGGACGGCCGGTTCTTCAAGAAGGAGTACCTCGACCGGACCCACGCGTTCTACCAGAAGCACGGCGGCAAGACGATCATCATCGCCCGCTTCGTGCCCATCGTCCGCTCGTTCGCGCCCTTCGTCGCCGGCGTGGGTCGCATGTCCTACGGCCGCTTCCTCGCCTTCAACGTCATCGGCGGCATCGGCTGGGTCGTCCTGCTCACCGGGGCGGGCTACTTCTTCGGCAACATCCCCTTGGTCAAGGACAACTATTCGATCGCCGTCGTGGCCATCATCGCCATCTCGACGGTGCCCATCGCCGTCGAGTACTTCAAGCACAAGAGGAAGAAGCCCGTCCTCCCCCCGCCTCCGCCCTGCGATCCGGATCGGTGACGCACAAATTCGGTGGCATCGTCTGCAGCCGCCTCGGCCCCTGAATAATCCGGGTTAGGTGATTGAGTTGTGTGTCACCGAATTCAACTCCGCCTGAGGACCCGGGCGATCCGGCGCACCTTCTCCGAGCGCAGGGCCTGGTGGGCGGTCATGTCGGTGTGGAGCGGCGTCAGCGTGATGTGGCCCGCGTGGGCGGCCATGACGTCGGTGCCGGAGTCGCCCACGCGCCGCGGCGTCCCCGTCCCGATCCAGTAATAGGACGCGTTGCGGGGGTCCGTCTTTTCGATGATCTCGGGATCGTAGAATTTCCAGCCCAGCCGCGTGATCCTGACGCCCCGGATGGGCGCCGGCGGGATGTTGACGTTGAGGGCGGTCCCCGGCGGCAATCCGTCGGCCAGGATGTCGGCCGCGATCGCCCGGACGATCCCCGCGGCCGCCTTCAGGTCGAAGCGCCCCTCGCCGTCGGGGAGCAGGGAAACGGCCAGAGAGGGGATGCCGTGGAAGGTGCCCTGGATGGCCCCGGCGACGGTCCCCGAATAGTTGATGTCCTGCTGGCCCAGGTTCGGGCCCGGGTTCAGGCCGGAGATGAGAAGGTCCGGCCGCCGCGGCAGGAGCTTCTGGAGGGCGAAGTAGACGCAGTCGACCGGCGTGCCCTCGACGGCCCAGACGCGCGGCTTGACGTGATGGATGCGAAGCGGCCGGCGGAGCGTGACCGCCAGGGAACAGGCGCTCTTCTCCCGGTCCGGGGCCACGATGTAGGTCCGGCCGATCGCGCCGAGCGCCCGGTAGAGGACCTGGATGGTCTCCCGGTAGAACCCGTCGTCGTTGGTGAGGAGGATGATCGGGCGGCGGGGACGCGTCCCCGCCTTGCGGGGCTTCGTCACGCCGGCTTCTTGATCATGACCAGGAGCATCTTGAACCGGGTCACGGCCTTCAGGCCGTGCGGTACGCCCGCCGGCATGATGATCATCTCGCCCGGCTTGACCCGGTTCGTCCGGCCTCCGATCGCGATGTCGGCCTCGCCGTCCAGGTCGATGACCAGGGCGTCGAACGAGGCCGTGTGCTCGCTCAGCTGCTCGCCCTGGTCGAACGCGAACACCGTCACCGTGCCGGTCTTCTGGCTGACGATCTCCCGGCTGACGATCGCCCCGTCCTGATAGCCGACCAGCCCGGAGAGGGCGACGGGCCGCGCCTTCAGGTCCTCGGCGCTCTTGGCCTTGGTCATGGCTGACATGATGGGCCTCCTTGCGCTCCGGCCTTCGCCGCAGCGGGAATCAGGGGGAATAAATGGTCGGGACGGGCGGATTTGAACCGCCGACCCCATGCACCCCAAGCATGTGCGCTACCAGGCTGCGCCACGTCCCGGACCGGGGTCCCCCATTATAGCAGAAACGCGGGATCTTCAGGCCTTTTTTTTGCCTCCGCCGTCGAGCGCGGAGACGATGTCCTGGAGCTCCTCGCGGACGTTGTTCAGGGCCTTGCGGAGCCTCTCCGGATGGACGGGCGCGGACCGGGCCAGGCCGAACTCGTCCTCGACGCGCCGCTTGATCCCGGCCAGCGTCAGCGTCTTCGCGGCCATGAGCTCCTTGACCCGGGCGATGATGGCCACGTCCCGCTGGCGGAAGAATTTCTCCCCGTTCCCGGTCCGCCCGGCGCTGAGAAAGGGGAACTCCTCCTCCCAGGCGTTCAGGGTCGTCGCGTCCACGCCGGTCAGGCGGCTGACCTCGTCGAGCTTGTAGACGAGCTTTGTCTTCGGCGGGGCGGCGTCTTTTCTCACGGGCATCCGGAGGCCAACAGTAGCATTTTCTGGGAGATTGGTCAAGGCGCGGACGGGGCCGCGGATCGAGTCCGGGCGGCCGCGCTTGTGATATAATCCGGGCGCGATGACAGCCGCCGAGGCGAAGAAAAAAGACCGGAGCAAAGGGACGCACACGCCGCTCGCCGAGCGGATGAGGCCCCGGACCTTCGACCGCGTCTACGGCCAGGACCACATCCTGGGCCCCGGCAAGCTCCTGGCGGAGCTCATCGAGTCGGGCCGGCTCGTCTCGATCATCTTCTGGGGGCCGCCGGGGTCGGGCAAGACGACCCTGGGCACGATGCTGGCCCGCCACTTCGACCTGCCCTTCGAGTTCTTCAGCGCCGTCCTGTCCGGGATCAAGGAGGTCAAGGAGTTCATGGCCCGGGCCGAGCAGCAGAAGAAGCTCTTCGGCAAGCCCATGATCCTGTTCATCGACGAGATCCACCGCTTCAACAAGGCCCAGCAGGCGGCCTTCCTGCCGTACGTCGAGAAAGGGGACATCATCCTCTTCGGGTCGACGACCGAGAACCCGTCCTTCGAGGTCATCGCCCCGCTCCTGTCCCGCACCCGGGTCCTCGTCCTCAAGGAGCTCGACCGCGACGCGCTCGGCCGCATCCTCCAGGACGCCCTCGGGGACGCGGAGCGCGGTCTCGGCGCGGCCGGCCTGGCCATCGACCCGGGGGCCCGGGACATGCTCGTCGACTATGCCAACGGCGACGCCCGCCGGGCCCTGAATACGCTGGAGATCGCGGCCGGCCTGGCCCGGGCCGAGATCATCACCGTCGAGAACGTCCGGGAGGCCCTGCAGCAGCGGACCCTCCTCTACGACAAGTCGGGCGAGGAGCATTTCAACCTCATCTCGGCCCTCCACAAGAGCCTCCGCAACAGCGACGTCGACGCCTCGCTCTACTGGCTCGTCCGCATGCTCGCCTCCGGCGAAGACCCGCTCTATGTCGCCCGGCGCCTGGTCCGCTTCGCCTCCGAGGACGTCGGCCTGGCCGACCCCCAGGCCCTGGCCCTCACCCTGCATGCCAAGGAGGCCTACGATTTCCTCGGGTCGCCCGAAGGGGAGCTGGCCCTGGCCGAGGCGGTCGTCTACCTCGCCGCCGCGCCCAAGAGCAACCGGATCTACACCGCCTACGGCGCTGTTCAGAAGGAGGTCGAGCGGAGCCCCCACGAGCCGGTCCCGCTCCAGATCCGCAACGCCGTGACCTCGCTCATGAAGGAGATCGGCTACGGCCGGTCCTACCAGTACGCCCACGACAGCGCCCTGGAGACGACGGACATGGAGACCATGCCCGAACGTCTCAGGGGCCGGCGGTATTACGAGCCGGGCCACCTCGGCTTCGAGAGGGAGGTCCGCAAGCGGATCGACTGGTGGGAGGCGCTCAAGGCCCGCATCCGGGAGGGGAAGACGGGGGACAAGCCGGACGAGGGCGGGGGTGGGGGCGGGGAGAGGCCCTAGGCTCCGCCCTCTGACGGGGGCGGCGCCTCTTTTTCTTTCAGCAGATAATAGACTTCCCAGCTGATGTCGTCGGCCAGGCAGCCGATGCACGATTTCGGGGTCGTGGCGATCTCGTCGTCGGCGATCTTGTCCTTGAGGATCTTCTTGACGATGCGGCGGATCTTGTACAGCAGGATGTAGTTGACCATTCCCGGCCCTCAGCCGGAAATCATATCAGGTTAGCGGCTTCCAAGCAAAAAGCCTCTCGGGACCGTCCCGAAGGGGCCCGTCCCCATTTCCGCGCCGCCGTCTCAGGCGTTCCTGGTATATAATACGGCCGGCACCATGGCCCAGCACAGCCGCCCCGCGATACTAGCGCTTCTAGGTTTCACGCTCGCGGCCTGCGCCGCCCGGGCCGGGAAGCCGCTCGTCGACCCCGTCAGGTTCGCTCTTCCGCTCGTCGAGGACGGCTCGCTCGAGATCGACGGCCGGATCGTGGGCCAGCCTCGGGCGCGGAACGGGGTCGTCTATTGCGCCACGAGGGACGGGTCGCTCTCTGCGGTCGTCATCCGCTCCCGGAGCGTCCTCTGGCGGTTCAGGGCCGGCCACACCCTGTCCCGCGGTCCCGAGCTCGGCGAAGGCCGAGTGGTCCTTCTCGACGACTCCGGCACCGTGTACGTCCTCGGCCGCGACGGCGCCCCCGTTCTCGCAAAACGGATCGAAGGGACGGTGACCACAGCCGTCAGGGAAAAAGAGGGGAGGGTCTATTTCGGGACAGCCGAAGGGGCCATCTCGGCCCTCGACATAGCCTCGGGTGGGACCCCGGCTTGGGATTTTCGCGACCCGGCCTCCGGCGCGGACGTTACGGCCGGGCCCGTCTTTGCCGGCGAGCTCGTCCTTTTCGGGAGGTCCGACGGCAGGCTCCTGGCCTTTGACTCCACGGGCAGGCTCGTTTGGGAGCGCCGGGCCCGGGGGGCGATCAGGTCCGACCCCGCCTTCGATCGCGGCCGGATCCATTTCGGCACCGAGGAGCGCGTCTTCTATTGCCTGAAAGCCTCGAACGGCAGGAAGGTCTGGTCCCGCCGGCTCCAAGGCGCCCCTCTCGGGCCGGCCGTCGCCGGCGGCCGGAGGCTCGCTTTTGCCGCGTCGAACAGCGTCGTCTTCCTGCTCGCCCGACGCGGCGGCTCGATCATCTCCTGGGCGGCCGTCCCGTCGCGGATCGTTCACGAACCCGCGGCCGCGGGCGCGGTCCTCCTGCTCTCTTCGGCGGAGCAGGGTCTGGCGGCCCTCGACTTCGAGACCGGGGAGAAGCGGGGTCAGCACGCCACGGCGGGCCCTCTGACCGCCGGCGCTCTGTGGGCGCCTCCGTTCGTCGTCCTGTTCGAGGAGGACGCGGAATCCGGCCGCCAGAGGATGGTCGTTCTTTCCGTCGGACCGGTTGAAAAGCCCGGCCGATTGCCGTAGAATCGCGCCTTCGGAAAGGAGACCGACATGACCCGCGACGAAGCTCTGGCTCTGCTCAAGAGCCATCTGACGAACAAGAACCTGATCAAACACTGCCTGGCCGTCGAGGCCTGCATGCGGGCCCTGGCCGTGCGCCTCGGCCACGACCCCGAGCCCTGGGGCCTGGCCGGGATCCTTCACGACCTCGACTACGAGGCGACGGACAAGAGCCCCGATCTCCACACGACCGAGACGGTCAAGGTCCTGCGGGAGAAGGGCATCGCCGAACCGGTCATCCACGCCGTCCAGGCCCACGCCGGCAAGGCGCCGTGCGAGTCGCCCATGGACTGGGCCATCTTCTCCGTTGATCCCCTGACCGGCCTGATCATCTCCGCGACGCTGATGCATCCGGCGAAGAAGATCAAGGCCATCGACCTCGAGTTCCTTAAGCGCCGCTACAAGGAGAAGAGCTTCGCCCGGGGCGCCCGTCGCGAGGAGATCGAGGAGTCGCGCAATCTCGGCCTGGAGCTCGACGAGTTTCTGTCGATCGCCATCGCGGCCATGCAGGGGATCGACGCCGATCTCGGGCTCTAGCGGTCGAACCTGGTCTCGTCCACTTTTCTAACCTGCTCTATTCTCAAAATGGATCGAGAGCTAAGGTCGGGCAGATGACATGACGTGAGCCAACGATTTCGCCGGCGTCATGGATACTCCGCCCAAATTCTTCACTGGCGAACCCTGTAATGAACAATTTCGTGGCGAACACTACCGTCGTCTTCCATAATCCCCGATATGAAATACAACGACTGATCATCTTCAGTGAAGGCGAAGGGAATTGCTCGCCGATCATAAAACTGTACTTCCTCCAACGAACGTTCCTTGACAAGGTTTCCCTGAAGATCATAAATCTGGAGAACGGGCTTCCATGCTGAGCCTTCTTCGTGATAGTTTTCGAATAGGACGCCGATAAAATCGTTTGAGGCGAAGAGGCCGGAAACGAATGAGAATCGCTGCATTTCCTTATCTATGATCTTCTCTGAGCCCCTTTCTCCATAAGATTTCTTCAGGGCTCCGGTCATAAAAGGCTCTCGATAAAGGGATGTTTTCGTTCCGAAGGTTTTCAGCTTTCGGGATTTCAGATCGATCCGTACGATATTCATCCGGGCCTGCCAAGCGTGGTAAAGAACATCCTGGTGGACATGAAGATGCGAAATCAGTCCCAGCTTGCTGATGTTTTTATACTGGACCGAGTATTCACTTTCTGAATCAAATCCATACTTTCTATAAGAGGGCATCAGATAGTCGATTTCCCCGGTTGACATATCAAGCAAATACACGTCGTATCCTCTGGCCTTTGTGCCTTCCAACTTCGTTTTGTATCCCGCAATAGCGACCTTGTCCCGCCATAGACAGGAATCAAAAACACTCACGATCCCTTTTCGAGCCGACTCATAATTGAAATCGATCGGGCCTTTTCTCTGGAACAGCATCATCTCAAAGCGGCCGAAGTCATAGATCAATAGAAAGGGTGCGCGGTAGTCGCACTGCCATGGTGAGATGAATTCCCCGGGCCCGCGACCGGAACGTCCCCAGACATGGGTTCTAGATCCTTTTCGATCATAAATTTTTATATCACTGCCTCTCATATCCGGAATCAGTAGTGTCCCAACGTTGAAGCGAAAAATATTTCGTTCTCGCACATATTGAATAAGTTACGTCCGGTTCCGGCCGTAATCGATTTGAACGCAGTTTTGTATTATTGTCGCCCTTCTGCCCGAAA
>JAXDAV010000018.1:0-3870 GCA_034679465.1 Candidatus Aminicenantota bacterium
ACATCGCTCTCTGCCAACCGCGATCGGTCGGCGGCGCTCAAATATCCCTGGAAATCCGTCAGCTCAACGACTTCAAGTGCTTAAAAAAAGCTAAAAAAACGGGAGGGTTGACGAACTTGGGTTAGCCGAACGGCAAGGGCGTCCACCGCGAGGTGGGGTCTGAAGGAAGCCGCAGGCAAAGCCACGATCCGAGGAACACGAACCGTAAGAGAGGCCGAGAAGCGACGATGAGTCCGCGTGACGGGACGAAATCGGTAGCCATGATGACGCTCTTCGGTAAATGCGGCGGATGCGGGGCGAAGGTCGATGCTCTTACCCGGGGAGATCTGCCGTCCTGTCCGAATGGGACTACGGCGTCCGCAAGGAAGCCGGAAGGGTCGGCAGAAGTCAGCCGAGGCCATAGTAGGACCGCGGACCGGTCTGAAAGGCCGAACGAATCGAGAAGGGGTCGGCCCGCCGGCTTCGCCGTCGTGGAGACGCAGCAACTTTCCCTGTGGGACCGGCGTCCCGGCTCAGAGAGCCCGGGGGCTACGGTGCGGCAAACGACGGCGGCAGAGACGGAATCCGATCCCGCCGCAACGCTCGTGATGGAGGAGGTGGTCCGGAAGGAAAACCTCGAACAGGCATTGAAGCAAGTCGTCGCCAACAAGGGCGGACCCGGAATCGACGGAATGACCGTCAACGAACTCAAGCCGTACTTGAAAGCCCACTGGCCGGACCTCAAAGCTCGACTCCTTGATGGCCGGTACAAACCCCAACCGATCAAGGCCGTGGACATCCCCAAACCCGGGGGAGGAACGCGGCGACTTGGAATCCCGACCGTTTTAGATCGGTTTATCCAACAGGCGATCTTGCAAGTCATGGTCCCCGTCTACGATCCGACGTTCTCCCCTCATAGTTACGGCTTCCGGCCCGGACGGAACGCCCATCAGGCCATCCGGCAGGCCCAAGCCTACTTCCAAGAGGGTTATAACTGGGTTGTGGACATCGATATGGAGAAGTTTTTTGACCGAGTCAACCATGACCTCCTCATGGGACGAATCGCCCGGCGGGTCATGGACAAGCGCCTCCTGCGCCTGATCCGGCTCTATCTGCAGGCAGGCGGCATGCTGAACGGAGTGGTTCAGGAGCGATACGAGGGGACCCCCCAAGGCGGCCCGTTATCTCCCTTGCTCAGCAACATCCTCCTGGACGATCTGGACAAGGAGCTGGAACGCCGAGGCCACAAGTTCTGCCGCTACGCCGACGACGCGAACATCTACGTAAGATCAGAGCGGGCAGGTCGACGAGTGATGGACTCGGTAGAGCGGTTCCTGGCCGAACGCCTGAAACTCAAGATCAATCGGGAGAAGAGCGCTGTTTCCGAACCTCCGAAGCGATCCTTCCTGGGCTTTAGCTTCACGAGCGGGGAGTCCCGGAGAATCCGGCTCGCCCCCAAATCCGTCAAGGCCTTCAAGCGGAAGGTTAGGCAAATCACGGGTCGCTCGCGAGGGATTACCCTGGAACGCATGATTCAGGAGCTGAACAGGTTCACCAGTGGTTGGATGGGCTACTTCAAAATCGCAGAAACGCCGACGGTGTTAGCGGACCTGGATTGCTGGATCCGAAGGCGATTGCGGGCCGCCGTCGCCAAGCAGTGGTTTCAAAGCTGCAAAACTCGATTCCGGGGCTTAAACGGGCTTGGGGTCGACCCCAAACAGGCCGCCAGTGCCGCGGTCTCTCGAAGGGGACCTTGGGCTATGTCAAATATGAAAGCGTTTAAGTTGGCGATGCCGAACAAGTTCTTTGCCGATCGAGGGCTTCTCGCCCTCTCCGGAGGCGGTCGTTGACTGGTCAAGGCGATTCGAACCGCCGGACACGGACCCGTATGTCCGGTGGTGTGGGAGGGCGGCGGCCGTAAGGCCGCCCCCTATCCCGATTTCCCTCTATCAAGCGGCACAGAGAATTCATGGCTTCTAGAAACACGGGGAAGTTTAGCTTTGCGGCCCGCCGAATGCTCGTGGCTTATGAGGCCGTTGACTCGTTTCTGCGGTTCGCAATATGATGACTGTGTGGCGGACTTCTCATTTTGGAGGGTATAAGCTCATGGGCCGGCTACGTGTTCTGTTGCTGGGACCGGATTGCCATCCGGAGAAACAGAGCATCCCATACGTCACTTATTGCCATGCGGCGGCGCTCGCCCGACTCCATGAGGTCACGATCGTCGCTCGATCATGGGTTGAGGACGCCCTGCGAAGCACGAACGTGCCGTTTCACGCGATCGAAGTGGTCCGTACGCCACTGTCCGACCGCGCCGAAACCTGGGTCATGCGCGAGGTCTTAAAGAACAACCCTGACAGTCAGGTTAAAACCGCGATCAATTACCCAAGTGCTATCGTTTTTGAATGGAATGCCTGGCGCCAATTGCGGCACCGCATTCTCGCGGGCGAGTTTGACGTCGTTTTACGCCTCGTGCCGATGTCGCCGTCATTGCCCAGCCTTTTTGCCACCTTTCTGCGAAATGGGCCGATACCCTTCGTGCTCGGGCCGCTGAACGGAGGCCTGCCTTGGCCGCCGGGATTCAGCCAACTCGAAGATCAAAGAGAATGGATCTCGGGCCTAAGGGACCTGTACAGGTTTCTGCCCTTTTCCCGATCTACCTATCGTCACGCGTCGGCGATAATAGCTGCCTCGTCCCAAACATATTCCGAATTTACGGTCTACCGAGACAAGCTTTTTTTCATCCCGGAGCCCGGAGTTAGCCCTTCATTATGCCCCGGAGAATCTAGGGATCGAGAGCGTCGCCCAAAACTCAGATTGATCTTCGTGGGCGGTCTTGTCCCCCGCAAGGCCTGCGACCTCGCGTTGCGCGGGGCTGCTACGCTTTTACGGAATGATCGGGCCACTTTTGCCGTCGTCGGCGATGGCCCGGAACGTCATCGCCTCGAAAAGCTCTCGAGAACCCTTGGGGTCGAAAGAGCGGTTGCCTTTCACGGGTGGCTCAGTCATTCGGAGGTCTTCAGCCACTTCCTTTTGGCCGATGTGTTCGTATTTCCATCGCTTCGTGACAACGGGGCAGGCGTGGTTTTTCAGGCACTCATGACCGGCGCAGTCCCGGTCGTCGTCGACTTCGGCGGGCCGGGAGATATCATAAACCCGGAGGTGGGAAGGAAAGTCGCTCTGACCAATGAGTCTGATGTTGTGATTCAAATAGGGAATGTCCTTAATGAGCTGGCGAATGACCGAGAACTTCTTGATGGTTTACGAAGCCAGGGCATGGTCTATGCCCGGGAGAACCTCACCTGGGACGTGAAGGCGCAGAGAACGACCCAGGTCCTGAATTGGGTTGTGAAGCGCGGCCCCAGGCCGAACTTCCTGCCTCCCAAAAATGCCGATTCTCGATGACGCGAGTTTGCATGAAGAACGGTGATCTAGTAGAGAAGTTGTTAGAAGACTGGATCATCTTCGCCAAGGCGGAATTTATGTAAGTGAAGACACTGAATCTAGCGTCTAGCGTCATGTATCATAAATAGCTTGACTAATTAAATTAACGCTGTTATCATGGGCCTGTCCGAAAGGAGGCCCCACCCATGAGAACAGGAAGGCCCAGAAAGCCCATCGTGCTGAGCGAGCAGGGAGAAAGGGACCTGAACACCATCGCCAACTCGCGATCCCTGCCCTACGGCCTGGTCACACGGGCCAAGATCGTCCTCCTGTCGGCCGAGGGCCTGAGCAATCGGGAGATCGCGGCCAAGGTCGACTACAGCAGCCAATCCGTCGCCCTGTGGCGGAAGCGCTATCGGGAACAGGGCCTCGCCGGTCTGCATGACGAGATGCGTCCCGGGCGGCCCCGCTCCATCGCCGACGAGCAGGTCGCCGAACTCGTCCGCA
>JAXDAV010000019.1:0-8568 GCA_034679465.1 Candidatus Aminicenantota bacterium
TTGGCGCAATCGGCTCGGCATCACGGCCGCTCCCTCCAGCGGCGCGAATCCATGCTCCGCTCTCTGCTGAAGCACACACCACTTTTTTTGCGCTTAAAATAGGACATTATATATGCAGGCATCAATAATTCTGCGGCAGGAGCTGGCAGGAGGCCAGGGAATCGAATTGAGTGAATTCAGTTGTGTGTCACCGAAAAGGGCTGTCGTCAGGGCTGGGACGCCAGCGCCGCCCGGAAATCAGCTGCCGTCAGATAATGGTAATTCAACAGCTTGCCGTTGAGGACGATGCCGAAGACGCCATAGGGCGTGGGGGAGCGGGTTTGGACGTCCTCGGCGGTCGAGAGCTAGATCAGGCGCGTTTTCAGTCCTTCCCGGCGCGCGGCCTCTCTCAGGATCTCGGTCGCAGCCGGGTGATAGGGACATTGGCCGGAGGTGATGATGGTCAGCCCTTTGCCGAAGCGCGCCGCCCGGGCCTCCCAATCACGGGGGAACGATGGCGCCGGGCCGGGCTTGAACGTCTTGACCATGAGGACAAATGACGGAGGCGCGGTGTCGACGGCCTGGAAGCCGTGTTTCTCGAGGAACTTCGGGCCGGTCAGCCAGTTCCCCGGACTCGCCACCATGGCGACGCCGTCCAGCCCCGAGCTCTTGGCGTCGGCGACGCAGGCGTCGAGGAGGGCGGCGCCGGAACCTTTCCCCTTGCTCCTGCCCACGACCCAAAGGCAGTGAATGACCATGTGGCGCGGGGCGTTGACGGCGCGCCAGGCGAACTCGCCGGGGATGTATTCGATGAAGCCCCGCTCCGGCAGTTTCAGCATCTTGATCCGCATCCCCTCGTCGAGCCGGGCTTTGACCCAAGCGAGCTTGCGGAGATAGCCCTCGGACTTCCGTTTGCTCATGTAGCAGAAGAACCCGGTCTCGTCGATGTTGGAGCGATCGACATCGATGATGACGGCTCTTTCGGCTTTGTCGGCTCGGCGGGCTTTGTCGGCTTTGCGCATGGTCGCGTCCCATCTCCTCAGGATCTGATCTGAGCGCCTGGTCTCACGATGAAGAAGCCAATTCCTTCGGGTTTTGGTCGATTATACAGCGCAGGCGCCGGATCTGGAAGCGGGCGGGGCAGCGGGGGCGGGACAGGGGCGGGCCGGTGTCCCTATTTAATCGAGGACGGGCAGGAAGGCAGGTTGGGCGGGTTGGCGGGTCGTTTGACCGTCCGGAGGTCTTGGGATATAAAGAGCTGCCATGAACGGCGCTTTTCCCTCTGATAGGAACGGCACCCCCCTCCCCCGTCCGGGCCGGAGCAAGGCCCAAGCCCTGGTTTTGCTTTCCTTGACGGAGCTTCTGGGGATGTCGGTCTGGTTCTCAGCTTCGGCGGTCGTGCCAGCGCTCGCGGCGGCCTGGGGGCTGGGCGCGTCCGCCCAGGCCTGGATGACCATGTCCGTACAGCTGGGGTTCGTCGCGGGGACGCTGATTTCGGCGGTCCTCAACTTGGCCGACAGGGCACCGGGACGGTGGCTCTTCGCGGCGTCGTCCGCTCTGGCCGGAGGGGCCACGCTCCTGATCCCTCTTCTGGACAGCGGCCTCGCCGCGGCCGCCACCCTCAGGTTCCTCAGCGGCTTCTTCCTGGCCGGGGTCTATCCCGTCGGGATGAAGATCATGGCCACCTGGACGCGCGAGGATCGGGGGTTCGGCGTCGGGCTTCTCGTCGGGGCGCTGACGCTGGGGTCGGCCGCGCCTCACTTGATCAAGGCCTTCGGCGCGATCGGCGATTGGAAACCCGTCCTCGTCGTGAGCGGCGCGCTCGCCGTCGCCGGCGGGCTTCTCGCGGCCGCGTTCGTCCGCGAAGGACCCTACCGGGCGGCCGTCCCACGGTTCGACTGGAGGTACATTGGCACGATCTGGCGGGACAAGCCGGTCGCGTTGGCCAACCTTGGCTATTTCGGGCACATGTGGGAGCTCTACGCGGCCTGGACCTGGGTCCCCGTGTTCCTGATCGCGTCGTTCCGACTCTCCGCGCTGGATGAGCGTTGGGCGGCGCTCGCCGGGTTCGCCTTCGTGGCCGCGGGCGGGGCCGGGAGCCTGGTCGCGGGGAAGCTGGCCGACCGGGCCGGAAGGACGGTCGTCACGTCGGCGGCCATGGCCGTGAGCGGTCTCTGCTGTCTTATCGCGGGGCTCCTCTTCGGCGGGAACCCGTGGGCGCTGACGGTCCTTTGCCTTGTCTGGGGATTCGCGGTGGTGGCCGACTCGGCCCAGTTCTCGGCGGGCGTCAGCGAGCTCGCTCCGCCCGAGCGCACGGGCACGGTCTTGACGCTTCAGACGAGCCTCGGATTCTCGCTGACGCTCGTGACCATCCGGCTCGTGCCCGCGCTGGAGCGATTGGTCACGTGGCGTTGGGCCTTCGCCGTCCTGGCGATCGGCCCGGTAACAGGGATCTGGGCCATGCTCCGGCTCCGCCGTCTCTCCGCCTCGACGCGGATGGCCTCCGGCCGCCGTTGATCGCGCTAAGCGGCAACGCTAATCTAATCGGGGACACAATACCATTTTCCGAAATTCTCCTGACTTCAAAGCGAGCGCAAAGAAATCGGAAAATGGTATTGTGTCCCCGAATTTGTTATATGTCGATTATGCTGGAAACGCCACGCGCGACACCCGCGCCCCCGTCGCTCGCTTCGCCCCCCTCGACCCTCGAGAGATGGATCGTCGCCGCGCGGCCCTGGTCTCTCCCGGCCTCGACGATGCCCGTCGCGTTCGGCACGGCCCTGGCCGTCGTCATCGGAGGGGCCCGCTTCTCGCCGCTCCGGTTCCTTTGGGCCATCGCCACGATGGTCGTCCTCCACGCTGCCGCCAACATGCTCAGCGACGTCTATGACTTCCGCCGCGGCCTCGACCGCGAGGTGACGCCCGTCAGCGGGGCCCTCGTCCGCGGCTGGCTCTCCGAGAGGCGCGTCTTCCGCGGCGCGGCGGCCCTGTTCTCCCTGGGCGCGGTTTCGGGCCTGCTCATCGCCTGGGTCGCGGGACGATCGCTCTTCGTCGTCGGCGGCATCGGGCTCGCCGTGGGCGTTGGCTATACGCTCCTCAAGGCGCGCGCCCTCGGCGACCTGGCCGTCTTCCTGGACTTCGGCCTCCTCGGGGCGGCCGGGGCCTGGATCGTCCAGGCCGGATCGTTCTCCTGGCTCCCGGTCCTCTGGACCGTGCCGATGGCCATGCTCGTCATCGCCATCCTCCACGCCAACAATTGGCGGGACACGATATCGGACGGCGAGCGCCGCGTTAAGACTGTGGCAGGCGTCCTCGGCGACCGGGGGTCGCTCGTCTACTACGGATGCCTGCTCTTCGGACCCTTCGTCATGGACCTCGCCCTCGTCACGGTCCCCCGGCTGACGGGCGGCCGCGTCCGGGCCATGCCCCTGACGTTCCTGGTCGTCCTCTTCGCCCTGCCCAGCGCGCTGCGGCTTTGGGGCCGGGCCGGGCGGCGCGCCGCCCCGCGACGGCCCCTGGATTTCGTCATCCTCGACGGCGCGACGGCCCGCCACAACCTCGTCTTCGGCCTGCTCAGCACGGCGGCCGTCGTTCTCGAAGGGCTCCTGAGGTGGGGATGAGCGGCGCGCGTCGCGGGAGGGACCACCGGCTCGTCGGAGCGGCCGGCCTGCTGGCCGCGGTCCTCTTCATCGCGCTTTTTCGGCTCGAGCGCCTGGGACCGCTCGATTTCTGGGCCTGGCTGGCCCTGAACATCATCATCGTCGTCGGCTTGAGCTTCGTCATCGACGACGGCTACGCCGAGCGGCTGAGAAAGGATCTCGGCTCCGGCCTCGTCCGGAAGGCCGCCATCGGGATCGCCTCGGCCGCGGTCCTCTACGCCGTCTTCGCCGTCGGCCGCCTCGCGGCCCTCCGCCTTTTCCCCTTCGCCGCGTCCGGGATCTCGAACGTCTATGCCCTGAAAGCCGGCGTCCCGGCCCTGCGCGTCGCGCTGCTCATCGGTCTCGTCATCGGCCCTGGCGAGGAGATCTTCTGGCGCGGCTTCTTCCAGGAACGGGCGGCCGCGACCACGAACCGCGCCGTCGGCTTCGCCCTGACGGCCCTTCTCTACACGGCCGTCCACATGGCCGCCGGGAATATCATGCTCGTCCTCGCCGCGGCGGTCTGCGGCGTCTTCTGGGGCTGGCTCTATTTCCGCTTCCGGTCGCCCGTCCTCAACGCCGTCAGCCACACGCTGTGGGATCTCGCGGTCTTCGTTCTCTTCCCGTTCTAAGGAAAAAGAAGGGACCGGGTCTTCGCAAGGGGATATATCCCCTTGCGAAGACCCGGTCCCTTCTTTTTCCTTAGAACGGGAAGAGAACGAAGACCGCGAGATCCCACAGCGTGTGGCTGACGGCGTTGAGGACGGGCGACCGGAAGCGGAAATAGAGCCAGCCCCAGAAGACGCCGCAGACCGCCGCGGCGAGGACGAGCATGATATTCCCGGCGGCCATGTGGACGGCCGTGTAGAGAAGGGCCGTCAGGGCGAAGCCGACGGCGCGGTTCGTGGTCGCGGCCGCCCGTTCCTGGAAGAAGCCGCGCCAGAAGATCTCCTCGCCAGGGCCGATGACGAGACCGATGAGCAGCGCGACGCGCAGGGCCGGGACGCCGGCTTTCAGGGCATAGACGTTCGAGATCCCGGACGCGGCGAAGGGGAAAAGGCGGAGGGCCGCGAGGCGGCCGACGGCGAAGACGGCGTAGAGGACCGCGGCCGAGGCGATCCCGATGGCGGCCTTCCGGACGAGGCCGGAGCCGAGATCCTTTCTCAGCCGCTCGGCGTAGCCGTCGTCGATGACGAAGCTCAAGCCGACGACGATGATGATGTTCAGGGCCAGCCAGGCCCAGAAATCGAGCGGTCCCAGGCGCTCGAGCCGAAAAAGCGCGATGAAGAGGACCGCGGCCAGCAGGCCGGCCGCTCCGACGAGCCGGTGGTCCCTCCCGCGACGCGCGCCGCTCATCCCCACCTCAGGAGCCCTTCGAGAACGACGGCCGCCGTGCTGAGCAGGCCGAAGACGAGGTTGTGGCGGGCCGTCGCGCCGTCGAGGATGACGAAATCCAGGGGCCGTCGCGGGGCGGCGCGCCGCCCGGCCCGGCCCCAAAGCCGCAGCGCGCTGGGCAGGGCGAAGAGGACGACCAGGAACGTCAGGGGCATGGCCCGGACGCGGCCGCCCGTCAGCCGGGGGACCGTGACGAGGGCGAGGTCCATGACGAAGGGTCCGAAGAGCAGGCATCCGTAGTAGACGAGCGACCCCCGGTCGCCGAGGACGCCTGCCACAGTCTTAACGCGGCGCTCGCCGTCCGATATCGTGTCCCGCCAATTGTTGGCGTGGAGGATGGCGATGACGAGCATGGCCATCGGCACGGTCCAGAGGACCGGGAGCCAGGAGAACGATCCGGCCTGGACGATCCAGGCCCCGGCCGCCCCGAGGAGGCCGAAGTCCAGGAAGACGGCCAGGTCGCCGAGGGCGCGCGCCTTGAGGAGCGTATAGCCAACGCCCACGGCGAGCCCGATGCCGCCGACGACGAAGAGCGATCGTCCCGCGACCCAGGCGATGAGCAGGCCCGAAACCGCGCCCAGGGAGAACAGGGCCGCCGCGCCGCGGAAGACGCGCCTCTCGGAGAGCCAGCCGCGGACGAGGGCCCCGCTGACGGGCGTCACCTCGCGGTCGAGGCCGCGGCGGAAGTCATAGACGTCGCTGAGCATGTTGGCGGCAGCGTGGAGGACGACCATCGTGGCGATGGCCCAAAGGAACCGGAGCGGCGAGAAGCGGGCCCCTCCGATGACGACGGCCAGGGCCGTGCCGAACGCGACGGGCATCGTCGAGGCCGGGAGAGACCAGGGCCGCGCGGCGACGATCCATCTCTCGAGGGTCGAGGGGGGCGAAGCGAGCGACGGGGGCGCGGGTGTCGCGCGTGGCGTTTCCAGCATAATCGACATATAACAAATTCGGGGACACAATACCATTTTCCGATTTCTTTGCGCTCGCTTTGAAGTCAGGAGAATTTCGGAAAATGGTATTGTGTCCCCGATTAGATTAGCGTTGCCGCTTAGCGCGATCAACGGCGGCCGGAGGCCATCCGCGTCGAGGCGGAGAGACGGCGGAGCCGGAGCATGGCCCAGATCCCTGTTACCGGGCCGATCGCCAGGACGGCGAAGGCCCAACGCCACGTGACCAATCGCTCCAGCGCGGGCACGAGCCGGATGGTCACGAGCGTCAGCGAGAATCCGAGGCTCGTCTGAAGCGTCAAGACCGTGCCCGTGCGCTCGGGCGGAGCGAGCTCGCTGACGCCCGCCGAGAACTGGGCCGAGTCGGCCACCACCGCGAATCCCCAGACAAGGCAAAGGACCGTCAGCGCCCACGGGTTCCCGCCGAAGAGGAGCCCCGCGATAAGACAGCAGAGACCGCTCACGGCCATGGCCGCCGACGTGACGACCGTCCTTCCGGCCCGGTCGGCCAGCTTCCCCGCGACCAGGCTCCCGGCCCCGCCCGCGGCCACGAAGGCGAACCCGGCGAGCGCCGCCCAACGCTCATCCAGCGCGGAGAGTCGGAACGACGCGATCAGGAACACGGGGACCCAGGTCCAGGCCGCGTAGAGCTCCCACATGTGCCCGAAATAGCCAAGGTTGGCCAACGCGACCGGCTTGTCCCGCCAGATCGTGCCAATGTACCTCCAGTCGAACCGTGGGACGGCCGCCCGGTAGGGTCCTTCGCGGACGAACGCGGCCGCGAGAAGCCCGCCGGCGACGGCGAGCGCGCCGCTCACGACGAGGACGGGTTTCCAATCGCCGATCGCGCCGAAGGCCTTGATCAAGTGAGGCGCGGCCGACCCCAGCGTCAGCGCCCCGACGAGAAGCCCGACGCCGAACCCCCGATCCTCGCGCGTCCAGGTGGCCATGATCTTCATCCCGACGGGATAGACCCCGGCCAGGAAGAAGCCGCTGAGGAACCTGAGGGTGGCGGCCGCGGCGAGGCCGCTGTCCAGAAGAGGGATCAGGAGCGTGGCCCCTCCGGCCAGAGCGGACGACGCCGCGAAGAGCCACCGTCCCGGTGCCCTGTCGGCCAAGTTGAGGACCGCCGAAATCAGCGTCCCCGCGACGAACCCCAGCTGTACGGACATGGTCATCCAGGCCTGGGCGGACGCGCCCAGCCCCCAGGCCGCCGCGAGCGCTGGCACGACCGCCGAAGCTGAGAACCAGACCGACATCCCCAGAAGCTCCGTCAAGGAAAGCAAAACCAGGGCTTGGGCCTTGCTCCGGCCCGGACGGGGGAGGGGGGTGCCGTTCCTATCAGAGGGAAAAGCGCCGTTCATGGCAGCTCTTTATATCCCAAGACCTCCGGACGGTCAAACGACCCGCCAACCCGCCCAACCTGCCTTCCTGCCCGTCCTCGATTAAATAGGGACACCGGCCCGCCCCTGTCCCGCCCCCGCTGCCCCGCCCGCTTCCAGATCCGGCGCCTGCGCTGTATAATCGACCAAAACCCGAAGGAATTGGCTTCTTCATCGTGAGACCAGGCGCTCAGATCAGATCCTGAGGAGATGGGACGCGACCATGCGCAAAGCCGACAAAGCCCGCCGAGCCGACAAAGCCGAAAGAGCCGTCATCATCGATGTCGATCGCTCCAACATCGACGAGACCGGGTTCTTCTGCTACATGAGCAAACGGAAGTCCGAGGGCTATCTCCGCAAGCTCGCTTGGGTCAAAGCCCGGCTCGACGAGGGGATGCGGATCAAGATGCTGAAACTGCCGGAGCGGGGCTTCATCGAATACATCCCCGGCGAGTTCGCCTGGCGCGCCGTCAACGCCCCGCGCCACATGGTCATTCACTGCCTTTGGGTCGTGGGCAGGAGCAAGGGGAAAGGTTCCGGCGCCGCCCTCCTCGACGCCTGCGTCGCCGACGCCAAGAGCTCGGGGCTGGACGGCGTCGCCATGGTGGCGAGTCCGGGGAACTGGCTGACCGGCCCGAAGTTCCTCGAGAAACACGGCTTCCAGGCCGTCGACACCGCGCCTCCGTCATTTGTCCTCATGGTCAAGACGTTCAAGCCCGGCCCGGCGCCATCGTTCCCCCGTGATTGGGAGGCCCGGGCGGCGCGCTTCGGCAAAGGGCTGACCATCATCACCTCCGGCCAATGTCCCTATCACCCGGCTGCGACCGAGATCCTGAGAGAGGCCGCGCGCCGGGAAGGACTGAAAACGCGCCTGATCTAGCTCTCGACCGCCGAGGACGTCCAAACCCGCTCCCCCACGCCCTATGGCGTCTTCGGCATCGTCCTCAACGGCAAGCTGTTGAATTACCATTATCTGACGGCAGCTGATTTCCGGGCGGCGCTGGCGTCCCAGCCCTGACGACAGCCCTTTTCGGTGACACACAACTGAATTCACTCAATTCGATTCCCTGGCCTCCTGCCAGCTCCTGCCGCAGAATTATTGATGCCTGCATATATAATGTCCTATTTTAAGCGCAAAAAAAGTGGTGTGTGCTTCAGCAGAGAGCGGAGCATGGATTCGCGCCGCTGGAGGGAGCGGCCGTGATGCCGAGCCGATTGCGCCAA
>JAXDAV010000020.1:0-8715 GCA_034679465.1 Candidatus Aminicenantota bacterium
GCCCCGCGGGGGCGCGTGGGTTGAAACTCCAGGTACTCCTGGTCGACCGCGTATTCATTGGGTCGCGCCCCGCGGGGGCGCGTGGGTTGAAACGTCGCTCGCCTTGTCAAGCATCCCCTGCATCGAGGTCGCGCCCCGCGGGGGCGCGTGGGTTGAAACCAGTTCGTCGTCCGGCCCACCACGAACTCCGCGTCGCGCCCCGCGGGGGCGCGTGGGTTGAAACCGTAAGGCCCGACGTTGAGAAATGAACGGGATAGTCGCGCCCCGCGGGGGCGCGTGGGTTGAAACGTTGCCCGCTCCTCGTCGCCGCTGACGACCACGTCGCGCCCCGCGGGGGCGCGTGGGTTGAAACAATATCGTCCTTGATTTTGAGAAGCCGCGACAGGTCGCGCCCCGCGGGGGCGCGTGGGTTGAAACCTCGATACGTCCAACTACAGCAATATCGAGCTCCAGTCGCGCCCCGCGGGGGCGCGTGGGTTGAAACGAAACCGAGTATCTGTCCGCCGCCGCCGATATCGTCGCGCCCCGCGGGGGCGCGTGGGTTGAAACCAGGTTATCCAACAGCGCCTTCTCGGCCTCCTTGTCGCGCCCCGCGCGGGCGCGTGGATTGAAACTCCCCGGACTGGGGCTATGCCGGGGCCCGGTCGCCGCGCCCCGCACGGGTGCTTCGCGTTTGACCCGCCCCGGCGCGGGCCCTATAATAGACCTTCATCCAGCCTAAAGGAGTGGCCCATGGTCGAAATCCGTTTCCACGGCCGCGGGGGTCAGGGGACCGTCGTCGCCTCCAAGATCCTGGCCGACGCCATCGCCAAAGAGGACAAGTGGGTCCAGGCCTATCCGGAGTTCGGCGTCGAGCGGCGCGGCTCCCCCGTCGTCGCCTTCATCCGCATCGACGACAAGCCGATCTTCGACAAGAGCCGCATCTACGCGCCCGACCATGTCGTCGTCGTCGATCCGACCCTGGTCGAGGCCATCGATATCACCGAGGGCCTCAAGCCGGGGGGCACGATCATCATCAACAGCGACCGCCGGCCCGAGGACTTCCCCTTCCACGGCGCGTTCAAGGTCCGGACCGTCGACGCCACGGCCATCGCCGTCAAGCACAAGCTCGGCAGCTTGGCCGCGCCGATCGTCAACACGGCCATCGCCGGGGCGGTCACCAAGATCCTCGGTCTGGCCCAGCTCGAGTCCCTGGCCGCGGCCATCCGGGACGGGGTCCCGATCAAGGCCGAGGACAACGTCCAGGCCGCGACCGAAGCGTACGAGATGACCTGAGGGAAGGACGCCATGAGACCCAAGAAAGCGAAAAAGATCGTCTTCAAGTCGGCCGAAGAGATGCCGCTCATGATCTGCTCGGTCGGCCACCAGACCCACAACCTGACCGGGGCCTGGCGGAACATCCGGCCCGAGATCGATCTCGGCCGGTGCATCAAGTGCGGCATCTGCTGGAAGTTCTGCCCCGAGCCCTCGATCGACGTCGTCGATGAGTGGCCCGTCGTGGACTACGACTACTGCAAGGGCTGCGGCATCTGCGCCGAGGAATGCCCGTCGAAGTGCATCGTCATGGTGGAGGAGCGGAAATGAAGAAAGTCATCATGGGCAACCACGCGCTGTCCTACGGCGCCATGCTCGCCCGCGCCCAGGTCATCTCCGCCTACCCGATCACGCCGCAGACCCAGGTCGTCGAGCTCCTCTCCGAGATGTGCGCCGACGGCAAGCTCGAGGCCCAGTTCATCAAGGTCGAATCGGAGCATTCGGCCATGGCCTCCTGCATCGGCGCCTCGGTCGCCGGGGCGCGGACGTTCACCGCCACCTCGGCCCAGGGCCTGGCCCTGATGCATGAGATGCTCCACTGGGCGGGCGGCGGGCGTCATCCCGTCGTCATGGGCAACATCAACCGGTCCATGGCCCCCGGCTGGTCGATCTGGACGGACCAGAACGACAGCCTGTCCCAGCGCGACACGGGCTGGATGCAGTTCTACTGCGCCTCGAACCAGGAGGTCGTCGACACGGTCATCCAGGCCTTCAAGGTCGCGGAGGCCCTGATGATCCCGGCCATGGTCATCCTCGACGCCTTCGCCCTGTCCCACACCTACGAGGTCGTCGATGTCCCGGACCAGGCCCTGGTCGATCGGTACCTGCCGCCGTTCAAGCCGGCCATCAAGCTGACCACGGACGACCCGCGGGCCTTCGGCGGCCTGACGGGCGCGGAGCACTACATGGAGCTCCGCTACAGGCTCGAGAAGGACATGGAAAGAGCGCCGGCCCTCATCGAGGAGACCGGCCGCGAGTACGGGAAGCTCTTCGGGCGCGATCTCGGCCTCGTCGATCCCTATCTCTGCGACGACGCCGATTTCATCTTCGTCACGTCGGGGACGGCGGGCTACACGGCCCGGGTCGCCGTCGACGAGCTCCGGGCGGCCGGGGTCAAGGCCGGGAACCTGCGCCTCAAGGTCTTCCGCCCCTTCCCCTTCGACCGGGTCCGCGAGGTCCTCGGACAGGTGAAGAAGGCGGCCGTGGTCGACCGGAACTGCTCCTACGGCGCGGGCGGGATCTTCTATCAGGAGGTCAAGTCCGCGATCTACGGCCGGCCGGGCATGCCTCCGCTCTTCGGCTACATCGCCGGGCTCGGCGGGCGCGACATCACCACGGAGTCGTTCAAGGAGATCGCGACGGACGCGCTGGCCAAGGACAGGCCCGAGGAAGAGATCGTCTGGATCGGAGTCAAGAAATGAGCCAAGACGCGAAGAACGAGAAGAAGTTCACGATGACACTGCCGGCCGACGAGCTGATGGCCTGCGGCCACCTGGCCTGCCAGGGCTGCGGCGCGACGCTGGCCATGCGCACCATGCTCAAGGCCCTGGGGAAGAAGACCGCGCTCTGCATCCCGGCCTGCTGCTGGGCCGTCATCGACGGGCCCTACCCCTACTCGTCCCTGGACGTGCCGATCTATCATTGCGCCTTCGAGACGGCCGCGTCGACGGCGACCGGCGTCAAGGCCGGGCTGGAGATGACGGGCGACACGGAGACGACGGTCGTCGCCTGGGCCGGCGACGGCGGCACGTTCGACATCGGCATCCAGGCCCTGAGCGGGGCGGCCGAGCGGAACGACGACATCATCTACGTCTGCTACGACAACGAAGCCTACATGAACACGGGCATCCAGCGCTCGTCGGCGACCCCGTACGGGGCCTGGACGACGACGACCCCGGTCAAGCACTTCAAGACCCGGCCGAAGAAGGACATCGTGGCCATCATGGCGGCGCACCGCATCCCCTACATCGCCACGGCCAGCGTCTCCCACCCGGAGGATTTCTTCAAGAAGATGAAGAAAGCCAAGGACATCAAGGGGACGCGCTTCTTCCACGTCTACGCGCCCTGCCCGACGGGCTGGAAGAGCCGGCCGGAGGACACGATCAAGCTGGCCCGGATGGCCGTCCAGAACGGCTACTTCCCGCTCCTCGAGATCGAGAACGGGGAGAAGACCACGCTGAACCTGAAGCTCAAGGACAGGAAGCCCGTCGACGACTACATGCGTCTCCAGGGCCGCTTCCGGCACCTGAAGCCGGACCAAATCGCGGCCGTCCAGGCCGAGGTCGACGCCCGCTGGGAGCGCCTGCTCAAGGGCTGCGCCGCCTAGCGACGAAGAAGGGACCGGGTCTTCGCAAGCCGGACGGGACCTGTACCGTTACGGTACGTGTCCCGGCTGATCGACAAAGGGGACACGTACAGAGTACATGTCCCCTTGCGAAGACCCGGTCCTTTCTTTTTGACCTCCATCTTTTTCGCGGATTTGCCGAGGTGCCGGCCTTCCCCTATAATTGACATCGTCTTTGTCCGCAGGCCATCGTAATAAGCAGAGGAGTCACCGATGATCAAGCAGGCCCGGGTTTTCGCGATATTCGCGGCGGTCTTCGCCGTCGCCGCCGTGGCGGCCGCCTGCGCCCAGCCCCGCCAGGACGGCGGCCTCGAGCCCGTCCCCGCCCCGGACTTCTCGATCCGGGACCTCCAGGGGAACACCCTGACGCTGGCCGACTACAAGGGCAAGGTCCTGGTCATCAACTTCTGGGCCACCTGGTGCCCGCCCTGCCGCAAGGAGATCCCCGATTTCGTCGAGGCCTACAAAGAGCTCCAGGACCGGGGTCTCGAGATCCTGGGCCTCTCGGTCGACCGCCTGACGGCCCCGGCGCTCCTCGAATGGACGCGCCAGAACGGCCTGAACTACCCGGTCGCGCTGGCCACGCCCGAGATCATCGCCGCCTACGAGCCGGGCGATTTCATCCCGGCCACGATCATCATCGACCGCAAGGGCCTCGTCCGCTTCCGCCGGTCGGAGCTCATGGACAAGAAGACGCTCGTCGGCCTCTTCGAGAAATACCGATAGAGAAGAGGTCCGGGTTGTCGGGGGCGAGGCCCCTATGACATAATGGGGGCGTGGATCCGACCCTGCAGGCCCAACCCGCCGTCGCGGCCGCCGAGGGCCTCCCCTTCTGGCTCCTCTGGTTCCTCCTCTTCGTCATCCTCCTCCTCGTCGTCTTCATCTTCCTCCGCGACAAGGACCTCCGCCGGCGCATCAGCACGTTCCTGTCGGGCGCCCGCCGCCACATGCTCCGCCTCCGCCTCCAGGCCAAGCTCAAGAAAGAGAAGGAGAAAAAGAGGGCGCTCTGGCGCGAGCTCGGCAAACAGGCCTGGAACGAGGACCTCCAGGCCTCCTGCATCGCCGAGGAGTGCGCCAAGCTCGCCGGGCTCGACCGGGAGATCGGCCGCCACCAGAAGACCTGGCACGACGTCTACTCGCGGATCGAGGTCCTCGGCCGCGAGCACGACGCCGGCCTCAAGCGCTATCGCGAGCTCGTGGCCGAGCAGAAGGAGGCCCGCCGGCCGCACCAGGAGGAGATGCTCGCCCTGGCCAACAAGAAGACGGAGCTCCTCGAGGCCCTCGAGTCGACGCTCCGCGAGGCCGAGGCCGCCGAATCCCAGCTCGCCGCGGCCGGCAAAGAGGCCCGCCAGATCGAGGACAACCCGCGGCTCTCCGGGGACGAGCGCCGGACCCGACTCGACCGGGCCCGGGACAAGGCCGCCTCGCTCACGGAGCTCATCCGCGATCTCCGCGAGAAGGCGCCCCGGCTCCAGAGCGAGCGCTACCGGCTCGACCGGCGTCTCGAAGAGGTCGAGGCCCGCGTCCGCGTCTTCAACGCCGCCATCCAACGGATCGAGGAGGAGTACCGGGAGCGCCTCCGGGCCCGCGAGCGGGAGATCCGGGAGTGGCAAAAGGCCAAGGAGCGCACCCAGGACAAGATCGTCGACGTCAAGCGGCTCATGGAGCCCCTGTTCGAGAACGTCGGCCGCATCCTCGACGCGGCCCGGCTCGACCACGAGGAGCTGTCCGTCCTCTACTTCCAGATCGACGGCATCGACAAGGCCATGGCCGACCTCGAAGCCCGTCTCGAGCACCTCAAATAGCCCCATGCCCAAGCCCCGCGTCCTCGTCCACGCCTGCTGCGCGCCCGACGCCCTCTACGTCTTCGGCCTCCTCCGGGAGGCCTATGAGGTGACCGGCTTCTTCTCCAACTCGAACATCCAGCCGCGCCAGGAGTACGACCTCCGCCTCGACGAGGCCCGCCGCGTCGCCGCCGCCTCGGGGGTCACCCTCCTCGAGGACGATTACGACCCGGGCGGCTGGATCGCCCTGACGCGCAAGTTCAAGGACGAGCCCGAGAAGGGCCGCCGCTGCGACGTCTGCTACGCCGCGCGTCTCGGCCGGACCTCGGAGCGCGCCGCCCGCGAGGGCTTCGACGCCTTCGCCACGGTCATGAGCCTGAGCCCGTGGAAGAAGGCCGCCGTCATGAACCGCATCGGCCGGATGTTCGCCGCCCGCTTCCCCCGCCTGGCCTTCCTCGAAGCCGACTTCAAGAAGAAGGACGGCTTCAAGAAAAGCTGCGACCTCAGCCGGGCCCACGGCCTCTACCGCCAGGATTACTGCGGCTGCGTCTACAGCCGGGAGGCCGCGCGAAAGCGCGCCCGGGCCTCGACATGAGGCGGAGCCGCGCATGACGGCGTCCGCCCGCCGCAGGTCCGCCGCGCGCCTCACGGTCTTCGGCGTCGTCCAGGGGGTCGGCTTCCGCCCCTATGTCTATCGCCTGGCCCGCCGCCTCGGGCTCGACGGCTGGGTCGAGAACGCCGGGACGGGCGTCGAGATCCACGTCGAGGGCCCGGCCGCCGCCGTCCGGGAGCTCCCCGCCGCCCTGCGCGCCGGCCTCCCGCCGCTGGCCGTCGTCGAGAAGCTCGAGGCGCGCCCCGCCCGGGCCGAGGGCCTGCGGGGCTTCGAGATCCGGGCCACGCGCGACCGCTCCGGCTTCGTCTTCATCTCGCCCGACATCGCCACCTGCCCCGACTGCCTCGAGGAGATCCGGACGCCGGGCCAGCGCCGCTACCGCTACGCCTTCACCAACTGCACCAACTGCGGCCCGCGCTACACCATCGTCAGCGGCCTGCCCTACGACCGCTCCCGCACGACCATGGCCGGCTTCCCCATGTGCCCCGATTGCCGCCGCGAATACGAGGACCCGCTCGACCGGCGCCACCACGCCCAGCCCATCGCCTGCCCCGCCTGCGGGCCGCGCCTCAGGCTCCTCGACGCCCGTTCGGGGCGCGGGCTGGCCATCCCCGGCGGCGGCGTCCCCGAGACGGCCCGGCTCATCCACGCCGGAAAGGTCGTGGCCGTCAAGGGGCTCGGCGGCTTCCATCTCGTCTGCGACCCGTTCAACCAGGCCGCCGTCGCCCGCCTGCGCCGCATCAAGGCCCGGCGGACGAAGCCGCTGGCCCTGATGGCCCGCGACCTGGCCGTCGTCCGCCGTTTCGCGACCGTCAACGCGGCCGAGCGCGGGCTGCTGCTCTCGGCCCGCCGACCGATCGTCCTGCTCAAGAGGAAAGCGGGCCGGGCGCTCCCGCTCATCGCCCCCGGCCTCGACGAGATCGGCTTCATGCTGCCCTACACGCCCCTCCACCACCTCCTCCTGGAGCCGCTCGAGCTCGTCGTGGCCACGAGCTCCAACGCCAAGGACGCCCCGATCATCCGGGACGAAGCGGAGGGCATCCGCGGCCTCTGCGACGCCGTCCTGACCCACGACCGCCCGATCGCGACGCGGGCCGACGACTCGGTCGTCAAGGCCGTCCGCGGCCGGCCGCTCTTCGTCCGCCGCGCCCGCGGCTCGGTCCCTTATCCCCAGGCCGTCCCCGCCGCGCTCAGGACGGACCGCGTCCTCATCGCCCTCGGCGGCGAGCTCAAGGACACGATCTCGCTCTACAAGAACGGCTACGTGGTCACCAGCCAGTTCCTCGGCGACCTCGACGATTACCGCAGCTTCGGCTATTTCGAGGAGACGCTGGCCCATCTCCTGCGCCTCTTCGACGCCCGCCCCGAGGCCGTCGTCACGGACCTCCATCCCGACTTCCGGACGACCCGCGCCGCGGCGCGGATGGGCCTGCCCCATTTCCGCGTCCAGCACCACTACGCCCACGTCCTCGCGCCCCTTCTCGAGCACGGGCACGAGCCGCGCCGCCGCGTTCTCGGGGTGGCCCTCGACGGCTACGGCTACGGCGACGACGGGACGGCCTGGGGCGGCGAGTTCCTGCTCGCCGACTACGACGGCTATGAGCGCTTCGCCCGGTTCGAGGCCGTGCCCCTCCCCGGCGGCGACCTGGCCGCGCGCGAGCCGTGGCGGATGGCCCTGGCCTGGCTCGACCGGGCCTTCGGCGGCGCGGTCCCCGAGCTGGCCGCGCTCCGCCGCATCGGCGCGCGGCGCCGGGCCGCCGTCCTCCGGATGGCCCGCACCGGCCTTCAGAGCCCGCCCACCTCGAGCTGCGGCCGGCTCTTCGACGCCGTCTCGTTCGTCGCCGGCACGGCCCCCGAGCGCCTCGAGTTCGAGGCCGAAGCGGCCATGCGGCTCGAGGCCGCGGCCGACCGGGCCTATCACGGCCGCTACGCGACGGCCCTGTCCCTCCCCGGGCCCGGCCGGCCGATCGAGATCTCGTTCGCCCCGCTCTGGCGCGAGCTCGTCCGCGACGTCCGCCGGGGGGTGGCCGCCCCGGTCGTCGCCGCGAAGTTCCACGATTCGCTGGCCGGCCTCATCGTCCGCGTCGCGGAGAGGGCCCGCGAGGCCCGCGGGACGGAGGAGGTTTCGCTCGCCGGAGGGGTCTTTCTCAACAGACGGCTCCTCGAGAGCGTCGAACGGCGGTTGGCGGCGCGGAGGTTCCGCGTCTTCCGGCCGCTCGCCTATTCGCCGAACGACGAGTCGTTGTCGGTCGGGCAGATCGCCTGGGGATTGGCCAAGATCAGGAGCGGTGGAATCTGATCCCGCCGACGAGCGACAGGATCCCGTTCGAGACGACGGCCGTGACGGCCCCGACCGCGGCGCCTCCCGCGAAGCCCAGGGCCCCGCCGACGATCGAGGACGCGAGCCCGCCCAGAAGGTCTCCCTGGTGATCGACGAAGAACGCGGGCAGGCGGCTGACGAAGCCGGTGAAGAGGCCGGTGACGCCGGCGAGAAGGCCGAAGAGGATCCCGGCGAAGAGGCCGAAGACGCCGAAGAACCACAGGAACGAGAGGACGTCGACCGAGCGGACGCAGACGGCGCCGTCCGCCGGGCCCTCGACGGGCAGGACCGCTTCGGCCGGTCCCTCGGGTTCCGCGCCGCCCGCGCGGGCCGAGGCCAA
>JAXDAV010000021.1:0-18032 GCA_034679465.1 Candidatus Aminicenantota bacterium
CTCCGGGACCGCGCCGCCGGAGCTCCAGGCCGAGTTCCCGGAGAACTTCCCCGCGGCCTCCGGCCTCATGATCGACGAGAGAGGACGGATCTACGTCCGGACCCACGAAACGGACGGGCAGGGCGGAGCGGCGGTGGACGTCTTCGACCCGGAGGGCCTTTACGCCGCCCGCTTCTTCGCCCCCGAGGACGAAGAGGCGGTCACGGTCCGGAACGACAAGCTCTACGTTTACCTGAAGGAATCCGCCTCGGGCAATCCTCTCGTCAAGCGCTACGCATTGAAGTGGAGATGATCCGCTCCTTGTCCGGCGCGGGAGGCCCGGCCCAGCCGGGCGGACCTCAGGGGCGTTTGGGGCCGTGGACGCAGTCGCCGACGCGGCACAGGCGCTCGCGCTCGGCCTCCGTCAGGGGGCCGCTGTCGAGCACGGTGAGATTCTCGCGCATCTCGTCGGCGGTCCGGGCCCCCATCATGCAGACATCGACGGCGGGGCTGGAAAGGACGAAGCGGTAGCATTCTGCGGCCGTCAGCGGGCTTTCGCCCGGGGGCAGCTTCTTCTCTTTGAGGAGCTGGCCCCAGCGCGTCGCGGTGAAGGCCACGGTCCCGGGCCGCTTCTCCGATTCCCCGACCAGGAAGGGGAAGATCTCCGTCTCGGCCCCGCGGTGGGCGGCGTTGTAGCGAAGGTGGAGGACGTCGAAGTCCCCGCCCTTGGCCAGCTCGCCGAGCATCTTCCGGCTGTGGCTCGAGACCCCGACGAACCGCACCAGCCCCTTCTCTTTCATCCTCAGCGCGCCGTCGACGAGACGCCGCGGCACCCGGCGGGAGAAATATCCCAGGACGAGGACGTCGGCGTGGTCGAGCCCGGCGCTTTCCAACCCCCGCGCCAGTAGCCGCTCGGTCAGATAGTTGTTGTGGGCGTAGGTGAACGCGGCCAGGACGAGCTTGTCCCGCTCGCCCTTGCGGACGACCGCCCGGAGGGCATCGCGCATCCCGGGCATGTAGCCCTTGACGACCGTGCCCCAGGTCCAATAGTTACAGCCCCGTTCGAAGGCCTCCTCGATGGCCGCCGCGGGCGCCTTGTAGCCCGAGGCGATGCCCAGGCGCCCGACCTTGAGCCCCGTCCGTCCCAAGACAACCGGCTCGCTGAAGCTCATGCGCAAGCCCTCCTTCGAGTTCTTCCGAGACTCCCCTTCGCCATAGCCCGATATTAATTCCGGGCTCGAGGGACTGTCAAGGCCCGCCCCAGGCCCGCCTCAGTTGACTCCCCGCCGCGGGACACGTAATATCGGGGGGCAGTCGACCGCGAAGGAGCGCCCCATGGAACGGACCCTGGCCATCATCAAGCCCGACGCCGTGAAGAAGAGGATCATCGGCAAGATCATCCAGCGCATCGAGGAGGAGGGCTTCACCATCGTCCGGATGAAGCTCGTCCACCTGAGCAGGGACGAGGCCAAGGGGTTCTACATCGTCCACAAGGACAAGGGCTTCTACGACAGCCTGTGCGAGTTCATGTCCTCGGGCCCGGCCGTGCTCATGGCCCTCGAGGCCGAGAACGCCATCAAGCGCTGGCGCGAGGTCATGGGGGCCACCGACCCGGCCCAGGCCAAGCCGGGCACGCTCCGCCGCGCCCACGGCTTCTCCATCGAGCGCAACGCCGTCCACGGCTCCGACGCCCGCGACACGGCGGAGTGGGAGATCGATCACTTCTTCAAGAAATAGGCCGGGCGCCCCGCCCCCCCCGACCGGCTCAGCGCCTGACCATCGACGGCTCGGCCGTCCACTCCGAGCCGTTCCAGTAGCGGATGCCGGCGAGCAGAGACTTCCGGTAGTCCTCATCGAGAACGCTCGTGATCGCCCCGGCCCGGCGCAGTTCGAAGTGCGTCATCTCGAAGCCGTGGCCCCAGCTGACCTGGATCGGCCTGAGCCGGAAATCGAAATCGTAGATCAGGCCGTTGGCGGCCGTCGACCGGATCCATTGGCTGTTCGAGATGTCGACGAGCCTCAGCCCGTCGACCTTGTGGAGCAGGCCCTCCGAGACGTCGACGTAGGGCGTGGTGATGTAATAGAGCATCGAGCCGGGCTCCAGCCCCTCGCAGGCGAAATCGCCGCTCTGGGGCGAGTACCCCCGGACGTCGCGGGGGTCGAAGACGATCAGACAGCCGCCCCGGGACTCGTTGTTGACGCCGCAGACGATGAGCTCGTCGCGGCCGTCGCCGTCGATGTCGTGGTGCCGGAGCTCCCTCAGGTAGCCGGCGTTCCAGAACTCCCCGATCAGGCGGCCCGACGCGTCGAGCACCGCCAGCTGGCAGGGCCAGTCGGGGGATTGGAACGACTCGACGAAGATCTCCTCCCGGCCGTCGCCGTCGATGTCGTGGCAGTGGAAGCCCCCGATGCGGTAGTCGGAGGAGTGGATCTTGGTCGCGCAGACGAGCTCCCGGTCCGTCCGGAACGTCCAGAGCTCCCGGCCCTCGCGGTCCCAGCAGTAGAGGGTCCCCTCCTGCGTCCGGTCGTTGACCCGGACCAGGCCGAAGAGGACCTCGGTGTCGCCGTCCCCGTCGATGTCCCGCATGACCAGCAAGGGCAGGATGTTCGTCGCGTCGGTGTGGCTGACCTGGAAATAGCCCCGGTAGAATCCTTCCGGCTGGAGGTCCTCGAAGCCCATGTCCTTTCGCCAGAGCTCCCGCTTGTGCTTGTCCAGGGCGATGAAGCAGGACGCCTCGATCCGGAAGTCGGCCGGCTGGCTCCGAGACAGGAGGCCCGGCAGGAAGAGGAGGGACGCCGCCACGGCCGCGAGGCCCCCGCCCGCGGCGGCCCACTTGAGAAGCCGTCGGGGCGCCCCGTCGGCGCGGCTCCCGTTCGCGCTCTTGAAGGTCCCCTGGAACCAGCGGTCGAGCTCGTCTTTGTAGGCGAAGACGGGGGACCTCGTCTCGGCCCCTTCCGCCCGGTGGACGGGCATGCCGCGCTTGTCCTCCCAGCGGTGGCAGGTCCGGACGTCGCACCCCAGGTAGGCGGCGATCTCCTTCCACGACCGGAGGAGATTCTCCTTGGATAATCCGTTCGTCATGGGAGCCGATTGACCTTACAAAGACTTTTACAAGTCAATTATTCTACGTATATTACAGGGTGAGTCAAGGGAAGATTGGGGAGGAAGAGATTTTTTTACGGGCGTGAGAATATTTGCTCGAATTCCTCATCTATATTATTAGAATACTCATTCAAGGTGCTGAACGACCTTTTATTCTAATGGATTCAATTCGCCTCAAAGAAGAAGAATTTCAGGGCCTGCTGAACGCCTGCGCCCATCTCATGAATTCGCAGGTCCAGCAGTACAATCTCCACAAATATGGCCTGGATCCTGAGGATATCCTTCAGGAAGTCAAGGTCAGGATCTGGAAGCTCGTCGCTAGCGAAAGGACCATCGTCAGCCCGACGCCTTATATCAGGAAGATCGTCAGCTCGGCAGTCATCGATCAGATCCGTAAACGACGCAGAGAAGACAACCTCTTCCATACCGAGCAACAGCGGATATCCGAACGCGAATCCTCCTATTGCGGCGAGGTCGCAAGGAAGAGGGCCTTTGAACAGACCGTTGGCCGGGCCGTCGAAAAGCTCATTGATTCGCGACGCCAGGTCGTGAAGCTGTATCTCCTGAATCTATCGATCCCGGAGATCTCGGATTATATGGGCTGGAGTCAAAATAAGACCAGGAACTTGCTCTACCGGGGCCTCGCTGACATCCGCAGATCTGTAAAGGACATGGAAGTCGAGAATGAGAAACGAACACTCTGATCTCAAAGAACTATTTGAGGGATATGTCGCTTCGAAGACACCTGTGAACCGCCAATACTGTCCTTCTCCCGAAGATATCGCTAGGTCCTTTGAGCCTAGCGCGCCCAGGAGAATGAAGAAGAAGATCGTCGATCATCTTTCTGAATGTTCCTGCTGCCGTGATGAATTCGCGATCGCGTTCGAGCTCCGAAAGCCCGCCCCCCGACCGGAGGTCCTTGAGCCCGAAGGTTCAGGCCCGGTCAAGATGGGGCGACCCGCGCTCTGGCAATTGGCCTGTCTTTTGCTCGGCGTGAGCTTGGCCGCTTCGTCGCTCGTCCTGTTGGTCCATCAAAGAAATCTTACGGAAATACGGCGGACAGGAGAAGCGGGCTTGGGGCTCAGCTTCCCTAAGCCCAACCAGACGTTATCGAGGCCTTTCGTTTTTCGCTGGCAGCCGATTCCCGATTCCGACCACTACGTTCTCGAGCTCTTTGACGAGGCTCTATTGCCGGTCTGGACGAGCAACAAGATCCGTGATGTTCAGATCCCCTTTCCGCCCAACCTGAAGACGGGAAAGACTTATTTCTGGATGGTCACGGCTTATTCAGACGAAGCGACTCTGGCCGAGTCCGAATTGGCCCGCTTCGTAATTTCCCCAGATGATTGACATCGCCTGGTCCGTTCGCTACTCCCGCAACGGACGGGTCTCCCTGGAGCATGAAGCTAGCCCAAAAATACGGGTGGGCCTGAGAAGATCTGATCATGTTTCTCTTGGTTAAACAGAGGGCCTCGGCCGCGGTGTGCCCACTAGTAAGGAAATGATAGAACTCCTGCATAAACGTCGCAGTGGCCTCATCGTTGATCGACCAGAGGGAGGCGATGACAGAGCGGGTTCCAGCGAAAAAGAAGGGGCGGGCCAACCCCACGGAACCCTCTGACTTCTCGAGGAGCCCTTGACCTGTTTGACAAGCCGAGAGGACCACTAGGTCCGCCTTCAAGCTCAATCCATAGATCTCCCTCATTTGGAGGAAGCCGTCTTCCGGCGGAACATCGTTCGGGGTTAGAATGAGCGCCGAACGAAAAGGATGAAGCTCGTTGAGGAATCCATGACAGGCAAAATGAATGATACGATAATCATCCAAGGGTAATCTCTTAATGGTCCGTTCATCAGCCGAGTCCCCCGCCAGGATATCCACCATATCCGCAGAGAACAGCTTGGAGATGTCCACGACCTCTCTCTTACTGGAGGGAAGTAAAGACAAATTATGGCGGCTCAAGGGAATCCCGCCGGTGAGTGCGCGGAATCGGTTATAGCTCGGGCCTCCGACTGCTAGAAGAACTTTGGGCCGCTTACCGCGGTCCGTGATGCCCTTAAGGACGGCCAGGGAGGACGCCGACGGACAATAGGAAACCCTCACCTCCTCTACAAGATATCGCGAGCTGGATCCTTTGCGGATCTTAAGCGCTTCGAAGGGCAGGTGATTCAGAATTCCGTCCGGGATCACGATCAAAGCCTTTGCCGTCCTAAGCTTCTCAGCTTCGCCAGGCGGGATGAGTTCGCGCCCGATCCTTTCTGCCGCCTCGAATCCGGCTCGGGGATCCGGCCCGCCGTCAGAAATCGATTTCAGATAACCTCGCAACGAGGATTCAATCGTCAGGCGAGCCGGCAAGATGTGAAGATCGCCGCCAGATGCTGAGATCGATAGTAGGTAGGACCTCTCCTCCCCCAGGAAATACTCCAGTAGCACGGCTTTCTCGGCGATCAGAAACTGCCTGATATCATTCAGGCGACATGAGGTTTTCTGCCATCGATCCTCCGAGGCTCGCCCTGCGGTCTTCGTTTCAGAGATTATGCGGACATATTCCTCCTCCTCGAGTTCCAACTCATTCTTCAGGGTCTGCCTCTCGTCTTCTGAAATCACTTGGCTTTCCAGAGATCGTGCCAGTTTAGAGATATTCCGCGAAATAACCTGTTGCCGCTTTTCTAGGATTGCCAACTCTGACGCGGCGACATCAAGATGAGCATCATAAACACTCTGCAGAAACGCACGCGCCTTGGCCCGCTCCATTAAGTTAAAGACCTCTTCCAGGCTCTCCGTCGAAGGCTGACTAGCGTAGCGGCCCGCGAGGATGTGCATCGCCCGTTCATAAACCCCGAACTTGTTGCGGGTGAACCCTATCATCAGGGGCTCCGAAGAGATCCGGGACCGCATGCCTTCCATGATCTCTATGGCCCTTCGATAATAGGACCATGCGGAATCCGTGTCCTGAAGCTGTTCATGGCATTGACCGAGACCATAGCACGATTCCATCAAGACATGCTCGAACGAGTGCCTCTCGCTGATATCGAAAGCTGAGCCGTAAAGTGATCTCGCATCCTCCATGTTCCGCTCATCCAAGTACGACGTGGCGATATTGGTGAGGACCTGGCATCTTTCGAGTGCCTGCTCTTCCGGATTCACAATCTCCAGCGCCCGAGCAAAGTGGCGGCGCGCACCCCCATAGTCCCCGAGCTCGTTGAGGATGATTCCCATGTTGTTGAGTGTGGCGTAGCTGATCACAGGATCCGCTCCGTCCTGTTCCCATGAGGAGATGCATCCCTGGAAGGCCTCAAGGGCGAACCGTAGATCCTTCTCGCTCTTCGCGTCAATCCCGCGGCGCACGAGGACGGAACCGAGGTTGCCCAGGTCCAAGGGAATCGAGCCCACGTTCCCAATCGCCCGGTCCAGCGCTAGGGCTCCCGATAGGTAGAACTGAGCCCTCCCTAGATTCCCAAGTTCGCGATAGACCAAACCGAGATTGTTGAGGCATTCGGCCTCTGTTGCCAGATCCATGGCCCTCCGGGAGAGGGAGAGGGCTTCGTCAAAAGAGGCGATCGCCTGGGAATAATGCGCCCGCTGTTGATGATAGACGCCAATATTGTTCAGACACCGGCTTTGTTCCGCCCGATGCTTGGTCCCGGCTGCTAAGCCCAGGCCTTTTTCGGCGTTCTCAAGAAAAAGGTCGAGCTTATGCTGGTCCAGGTAGGCCAGGGCCAGTTGCCGGAGGCACTTGAGTTGAAGGTCCGGGATTCCGGTTTCGCGACCCAGCAATGAGGCCTTTTCGAGTCTCTCCGCTGCGCGATGATAAAGCCGGTCTCTCCGGTCGTTCTTCCCCGAATTGAAGGAATTAATCGTTGCCAAACATTTTGCGCAGAGCTCCTGGGCTTTGGGGTCTCCGGCCTCCTGGTAGGCCTTCACCGCTTCGCCGAAATAGCGCTCGGCTGCAGGAACGTCGCCGAGGTTCCATTTGAGTATTCCCAGCCTGATGAGGCACTTCCCCTGAAAGGAAGGAGACAACCTGCGAGATACGGTCAGGGCCTGCTGTAGTGAGGAGAGCGACTTCTCGAATTCACCTTGGGCGCGAAACAGGGCGGCCTGACTGAACAGCCGCAGAAAGGAATGCCGCTCCGATTGCGGCTCCGACGCTGGAAGCACCCCACATAAAATTAAAAGGATCAGCGAAACGACAGTGGGAATTGACATCCTTAACCTTTGGCTAGCCCCATGGGACCAACGAGCCCGGCGTTCATTATATGAGGCGCCCGGCATTGAATCAAGGAACGTTCGTTGCCTTCCCCCCTCTCTCCGCCTATAATCATCCCATCCCCTGTCCCCAGGAGGCCCCATGCGCAAAGACGACATCGTGACCCTCACAGGAGAGAAAGACGCCTGTCCGTCGGATAAATTCTCACGGCGGAGGTTCATCGGCGCGGCGGCCATGGCCGCGGCCGGAGTCGCGGCGGCCCCGCGCCTGTTCGCCCAGGAGCAGGCCAGGAGCGAAAAGCCCCCGGCCGCTCCCCCGCCCCCGGTCAAGACCAATATCGACGAGGTCAGGGGAATCCCCCGGGTCGCGGGCTCCCTCCCCGGGAGGTATCCGGGCAAGGTCGTCAGGGTCGGGACCGGGAGAAACCCGGTCGGGCAGAAGATCGACGGGGCCCGGGTCGCCCGCGAGGTCGAGGCCGGCATGGCCGCCCTGACCGGGGAGAAGGACATGGGCAAGGCCTGGCGCCAATTCGCCGGGCCCGGGGACGTCGTCGGCCTCAAGGTCAATCCCATCGGCGGGTCCATCCTCTCGACCAAGCCCGAGGTCGTGGACGCCGTCATCGCCGGCCTCCTGGCCGCCGGGGTCGGGAGGGGGAACATCGTCATCTGGGACCGGCGCCTGTTCCAGCTCCAGGAGGCGGGATTCACGGAGGAGCGCTTCCCCGGCATCCGCATCCTCGGGACGGAGATGAAGGGCCCCAACGGGGAGTTCTACGACGACAAGGGCGAGCTCTGGGCCAGGGACAACATCGACCGCGAGGCCCTGCCCTACGTCGCCGACGTCGAGATGGCGTACAACAAGGACACCCTGCCCTACATGGTCAACGAGGGCAAGAACTCCTACTTCACGAAGATCGTCACCGGGACGGTGACCAAGATCGTCAACCTGCCCATCCTCAAGAACGCCGGGGCGACGACGACCTGCTGTCTCAAGAACCTGTCCTACGGCTCGATCAGCAACACCTCGCGCCTGCACAAGCTCTGGATGAACTCGGTCGTCGAGCCCTGCGCCTTCCCGGTCCTGCGGGACAAGGTCGTCCTCAACGTCGTGGACGGGCTCCAGGCCTGCTACGACGGCGGGCCCGGGGCCAACCCCAAGTTCATCTATGACTCGAACGTCCTGCTCTTCGGCACCGACCCGGTGGCCGTGGACGCCATGGCCCACGACATCATCGTCAAGGAGCGGATCGCCCGGGGCACCCAGCAGGTGGACGACCCGAGGCGGCGGAGCGCCGCCTTCCTCGAGATCGCCGAGGGCCTGGGGCTGGGCGTCGCGGCCCGGGACAGGATCGAGACGATCGAGGTCGCGCTCGGTTGACAGCCGCCCCGCGGCGGCCCATAATCGGTGCGGGGAGGCGAACATGAACCGTCGGCTTCGCATCTCGCGTCCCGTCTTCGCCGTCGCGGCCATGGCCCTCGCCGGCCTGGCCTGCTCCCAGCGGCCGGCCGCCTGGAAGGGCCGCATCGGAAAGGACGGGGAGGTCATCGTCGTCAAGAACCCCCCGAAGCCCGCCTACGGGCCCGGGGCGTTCTCGCTCGTCGAGGAGCTGGCCATAGGAGGGGAGACGGCGGAGGGCTATGTCTTCGCCTCGATCGGATCAATCGCCGTGGGCGGGGACGGGACCATCTTCGTCCTCGACGACAAGGACAAGGCCGTCAAGGTCTTCGACCGGGACGGGAAGCGCCTGCGGACGATCGGCAAGGCCGGGGAAGGCCCCGCGGAATTCACCCTGCCCCGGTCGATCAGCTGGATGGCGCCGGACGAGATCGCCGTGACCGACTTCCGCCGCCGGGTCCTCGTCTTCAAGGAGGACGGCCGGCACGTCCGCGACATCAACGCGTCCACGACGGGCTTCGCCGATGCCCAGCCGGACTCCAGGGGGGAATTCTACGCCTATAACATCGTCTTCGACCCGGAGAACGGGCGCTACGAGCTGAGGAAGGCCGACGCGGGATTCAAGGACCTCTTCCTGATCGAGTCGTCGCCCACGCCGAACATCCAGCGGGACGGGATGGATCCGTTCTTCCCGATCCTCCGCTGGGCCGTCCTGCCGGGCGGCGGCGTCGTCTGCGGCCACGCGGTCAAGAGCGAGCTCCGCGTCCGCGACGCGGCCGGGAAGCTCGTCCGCAGGATCGAGATGGACCGGGAGCCCGTCCCCGTGGCCAAGGAGGACGTCGAGGAGCGCAGTGAGGGCCTTCCGCCGACCATCCTCGTGAAGGTCCCCAGGAATTACCCGGCCTTCCGCTATCTGCTGGCCGACGACGCGGGCCGGATCTACGTCCTGTGCTGGGAGCGTCCGCCGGGCCGTGAGGGCTACTTCGCCGACGTCTTCGACCCGGAGGGCCGCTACATCGCGCGGGCTGGCCTGCCGTCGCTCCAGCCGCTCATCCGCAAGGACCGGCTCTACGCGGCCGAGGAGGACGCCGAGGGAAACCCCGTCCTCAAGCGCTACAAGATCGTCTGGAAGCTCTGAGCGATCGTCGCGCGGACCGGCGAGCGCGGGTCCCCGGGCGAGACGGCCTCGAGGGAAAACCTCTCGACGACCCACAGGCCGGGAAGCGCGGCCAGGCCGCGGAGGTAGCGCGCGACCTCGTTCCGGTCGCCCCTGAGCTCGATCGAGACCGGCAGGGCGACCGTGAACTCCCCGGAGACCTCGGCCCCGGGCGCGAACCTGGTCATCTGGAGGCCCGAATCGAGGGCGAGCCGCTGGACGTCGCGCAGGGTCGCGGCGCTGTCCTGGCGGGGAGTCAGCGATCTTTCGAGCCCGGACAGACGGGCGGCCGGGTCCCCCGGGGCGGGCGCGGCCCCGCCCTGCGGGTCACGGGCGACGGCCTCGAGCGAGAATTCCCACGATTCCCGGCCTCGGACCGTCTTCATCGTCGAGGCGCCGAGCGTCAGGCCCGTGAGCGCCGGGCTGTCGCCGAGGCGCGAGATGTAGTCGGCCAGGGCATTGTTGGACGGAGCGACGCCCTTGATCCGGACCTTCCCGCCATCGTAGGCAACCCCGGTCAGCCAGGCGCGGTCCGGGAGGGCCGAGATCAGCTCGTCCATGACGCGGCCGGCCGCGGGACGCCGGGCCAGCAGGCCCTCGAGGTGGTCGATCTTGCGCTCGATGACCGCGGCCCCATCCCTGCCGGAGGGAGCGGAACCCGAAGAGGACGGGCCCGGACCGCAGGCCGCGAAAGCGAGACAGGCGGCCAGGGTGAATGTGACGAATCCTTCGCGTTTCATCGCTCTTCTCCGCTTTTCTTCCTCATGTTTTCTTCTTCATGCCGCTTCTTTTTAGTCGATCGAGAGGCCGGGCGAGACGGACTCCCCGCAGGGAACGTCTTTTATTGTCCGAGGGCAAGGATCCGTCGGGACTTGACGAACCATGCTTTACTAACTATAATATGTAAAGCATTCTTATTTAGGTAAAGGAATCGTCCATGACGACAGCAACGGTGTCCTCGAAAAGCCAGATCACCCTCCCGGCCGCGGCCTGCCGCGAAGCCGGCATCAAGCCGCACGACCGCGTGCTCGTCGAGGTGCGGGACGGGGCCATCGTCATCCGCTCCGCGCCCGACCTGATGGACTTCAAGGGCTCCTTGGGGAAGGCCCTGCCCCGGGAGCTCGAGATCAAGAAGACGAAAAGGGCGGTGGCAGACCGGCTGAGAAGAACGACATGAGATCCTGGTTCGTCGATGCCAACGTCTTCCTTCGTTTTCTCACGGCGGACGACGAGGGTCAACACCACAAGGCGGCGCGCCTATTCGAGGCCGCCCAGCGGGGAGAGTGTTTGTTGGCCACGGGCCCTCCGGTTCTTTTCGAGCTGGCCTGGACCCTCCGTGCGGCCTACAAGGTCCCCAGGGAACGCTGTCTCGAGATCTTGAGCGCGGTCTTCGCGATGCCGGGCCTGACCTTGACCGACGCCCCGCTCGTCGCCGAGGCCCTGACCCTCGCTTCGGCGACCGGGTCGGAATTCGCCGACGCCTACGTCGCCGCGAGCGCCCGGGCGGCCGGCTGCTCCGGGGTGGCGACGTTCAACCGCAAGGACTTCACCCGTCTCGGCATCGAGCAAGCGCAGCTCTAGCCCAACTTCGACAGCTATGGGGCTCGGTCCGCGAGATCCTCTCGGACTGACTATCCCATCCGGGACGGCGGGGGGGCTAGAGGTCGACCAGGACCTTGAACCCGCCCATGGTCATGCGGTTGACGTCGAAGGGCATCGCTTTCATGTCAGGCATGGCGCGCGGGTCCTTCATGACCTTGGCGTTGATCCGGTCGCGGTCCGCCTTCGACTTGTAGACGATGAAGGAGAACAAGACCGTCTCGCCCCGCTTGGGCTTGGCCAGGTTGACGAAGGTCAGCCCGGCTGGCGCTTTGTCGATCTCGTCGCCGACGCACTCCTTGAATTCGAGCGCGCCGTACTCGAGCCAGACCCTGCCCGCCTTGGCGGCCATCCGGCGGTAGGCCGGCAGGCTCTTCTTCCGGACGCACAAGACGAATCCGTCCACGTATTTCATGACCGGGGTCTCCTTTCCTGATCTCTAGGGGCCGCTCTGGCGCGACCAATATCCCTATCGGAGTTTATGCCAGATTCGTGCCATTGAGCCCGCTCCGGTTGCCTTCAGGATGTCCGGTGCCGGACGGGGGTTGCCCCGAATCCGGACGGTCCGCCGGCCCGGCCGGCTTCTCCATGGGCTTCCCGCTTGGCATGCCGATTGCATTGAGCAGACCTGGGGAGACAACCATGATCTCGAACTACATCAAAGTGGCCTGGCGCAGTATGGCCGGGCATAAGACCCTGTCCGCCATCAACATCCTGGGGCTCTCCGTCGGCATCGCCTGCTTCATCCTGTTCATGCTGAACGCGGTCAACGAATTCAGCTTCGACCGGCAACATGCCAACGCCGATCGCCTGTTCCGGGTCTATCGCTGGGCCGAGGCCCTCCAGGGAGAAAGCGAAGAAAGCGACGCCTCTCTGCCCATGCCGCTTGGTCCCGCCCTCAAACAGGACCTGGCCGACGTCGAGGAGTTCGTCCGCGTCCGGAATTACTGGGTCGAGGATTTCATGCGGGCGGACGGCCCGACGACCCGCATGGGCGTCACCTACGTCGACCCGCAGGTGTTCAACGTCTTTTCCTTCCCCCTGAAATACGGCGATCCCAGGACGGCGCTGGCGGAGCTCAGGAACGTCGTCCTGTCGGAGCGGGCCGCCTCTCGGCTCTTCGGATCCGTGAATCCCGTCGGCCGGCGCCTGGAAATCAAGCTCGACGACGTCTTCGAGCCCTTCACGGTGACGGCCGTGGCTGAAGACCCTCCCTCGAATTCGAGCTTCCGGTTCAATGTCCTGGCCAGCTTCGAGTTCCTGGCCGAGACGGCCTACGGACGGCGGGCCAGGGACAACTGGTTCCATTCGGCTTTTCAGACGTACGTCCTTCTGCGGCCGGGGAGCCGCTTGGCGGAGAACGCGCGGCAACTGCTGACCTTCCGCCGCAAATATTATCCGGACGAGGAAGAGGAACTGCGGAGAGGCGGCCGATGGACGGGCGCCGGCCCCCCGATCACCTATCGTCTTCAACCCCTCCTCGCGATGCACACGGACACGAGGGTGCAGGATGGTGCCGTTTCCCCCGTCGACCCAAGGTCCGTCTGGGCCCTGCTGGCCGTCGCCGGCGGCATCCTGCTCATCGCCTGCATCAATTTCACGACCCTGGCCATCGGCCGTTCGGCCGGACGGGCCAGGGAGGTGGTCATCCGCCGGGTGGTCGGGGGCCGGAGGAAACAGCTGGTGCTTCAATTCCTGTCCGAGGCCATGCTCATGAGCCTCACGGCCGGAGTGATCGGACTGGGACTGGCCCAGCTCCTTCTGCCCTATTTCAACGCGCTGGCGGGCAAGAACCTGTCGCTGTCCCTCGGGCTCTATCCGGAGATCGGACCGCTCGTCCCGGGCCTCGTGATCGTCGCCGGACTGCTGGCCGGCGGCTATCCCGCGCTGGCGCTGTCGAGCCTCCGGCCCGTTGAGATCTTGAGGAGGAAGGTCCGTCTCGGCGGCTCGAACCTCTTCACCCGGGCCCTGGTCACCCTGCAATTCGCGCTGTCGGTGGCCCTGATCATCTCCACCCTGGTCATTCTCGGCCAATTGCGCTTCATGCGGTCGCAATCGCCGGGCTTCGACAAGGAAAACGTCGTGAGCGTGCACGCGGAGGGGACTCCGGCCGACCGTCTCTTCCCGCTGTTCCGCCAGCTCGTCCGGGGGAAGCCGGAGATCGTCGCCGTGACCGGTTCCGACCTGGGATTGGGCTCTGGAACGGGCTTGAGCCGGACCGGATGGACTTACGAGGGCCACCACAAGGTCACCTACGAATATTTCGTCCAGGACAGCTATCTCTCGGTCATGGGCATGGAGCTTCGGGCGGGCAGGGATTTCGACCCGGCGATTCGGGCGGACTCCTCGACGTCCGTCATCGTCAACGAGGCCTTCGTCAGGGACATCGGCTGGACGAACGAGCAGGCGGTCGGCCGGCGCCTGACCGGCTACACGGATAAGCCCGAAGACACGCCGGTCGTCATCGGCGTCGTCAAGGATTTCCACTTCCTCCCGTTCAGCGAGGAGATGAAGCCCCAGCTCTTCCGGAGTTCCCCCGGATCACCGGCGCGCAGGTTCTTCGTCCGCGTCCGGCCCGGCGACCCCCGGCCGGCCCTCGAGGTCCTGCGGCAGGCCTGGACCCGGCTCGTTCCGGACCTCCCCTTCGCCTACAGCTTTCTCGACGATGACCTCGACGCTTTTTACAGATCCGAGACCCGCCAGGCCGCCTTGGCCGGCTGGGCCGGGGGCCTTTCGATCTTCCTGGCCTGCCTCGGCCTGTTCGGACTCGCCGCGCTGGCCGCCGTCAATCGCACCAAGGAGATCGGCATCCGCAAAGTGCTGGGCGCGACGCCGGCCCGCATCGCGATGCTCCTCTCGAAGGAATTCGTCCGCCTGGTCGTGATCGCCAACCTCGTCGCCTGGCCGGCGGCCTGGGTGGCGATGAACGGCTGGCTGAGGAATTTCGCCTATCGGATCGGCCTTCAGGCCTGGGTGTTCGCGCTGGCCGGGGGGCTGTCGCTCGTCGTCGCCCTGTTGACGGTCGGCTCTCAGGCGATGCGCTCGGCGGCGGTCAATCCGGTGGAGATGCTGAGGAGCGAATAGCGCGCCGGCCGCGCCTTACTGCATCGGAAACCGGAAGGTCTTGCTGTCGAGGCCTCTGCGCCTGCGAAATCTCATATCACCGACTTCGTCGCGGCGAAGGTCCTGCGAGGCATCCAAGCCGGACATCCCCGGCTTGAAGCCATTCCCGAGGCTGTTCGGTCCGGCTGGCTCAGGCAAACCGGCTTGATAACAGGAAAGGAATGGGCATCCTGGTCAAGGCGGCCCGGGCCGGCGGCCGCGATATCCAGGCCGCCGCTTCCGCCGCGGCCGTTCATGCCTGGCGGGCGTTAAGGCGGAACTCAAATAAAGCATGTAATTGACATATGCGTCAATAATACGTATTATATGTTCCAAGGTGCGAGGTCAATGACATTGACTCCGAAGCAGGCCGTCGAGGTCTTCCATCTCGTTTTGCTCGACCAGCTCGGGCGGAAACTCGATAAACTGAAGTGGGTTTTAAAAGGCGGCTGCAATATGCGCTTCTTCTTCGGGAGCCCGCGCTACTCGGACGACATGGATCTCGACGTCCAGGGGTTTCCCGTCGAGGTTTTGGGCGAGAAAGTGAGCTCCGTTCTGTCGGGAAGGCCTTTCCGGACGATCCTCGAGGTTCGAGGCGTCTTCATCGAGCACACGACCGAACACAAGCAGACGGAAACGACACAAAGATGGAAGTTCGGCCTGACCGTCCCTCAGCTTGAAAGGCCGGTCCCGACGAAAGTGGAGTTCTCGCGGAGAGGCCTCGAGGACGGGAGCGTTTATGAACCGGTCGCCCCGGAGATCATCCGCCTCTATGGGCTGGCTCCTGTGATGGCCAATCACTACCCCGCCCAGGTGGCCTGGAGGCAGAAGGTCAGAGCGGTTCTCTCTCGTTCCCAGACCCAGGCCCGCGACATCTTCGACTTGGCCCTCCTCTGGGACTCGGGCCGACTGACGAGGAGTCAAGTCGCGGAGGCGAAACAGGAATTCGGCGATTTTCGAGAGGCCGTCTTGTCCGTGGACTACGGACAGTTCAAGAGCCAGGTCGTGTCCTACCTCGAGCCCGACATTCAGCCGCACTATGATACAGCAGACGGATGGGATGACATGAGGTGGCGCCTCATCAATGCCTTGGAAGAGCGATAGTCGTGAGACTCGTGGATGTCCATGCGCGCCTGCTGAGCACGGGCCTGCCGGCGTTCGGAACGTCGGACGCGGCCGCTCTCTTGGGCATCAGCCGCTCTCACGCCAGCAAGCTTGTGACGCGTCTGGCCGAGGCGGGATTGCTGGCGAGGCTGGGCCGCGGCCGCTGGGGATTCAAGGACAGGATCGATCCTTTCGCCCTGCCGGATTACCTGACGGCCCCCTACCCGAGCTATGTGTCGCTCCAGTCGGCCCTCTATCACCACGGGATGATCTCCCAGATCCCCTCCGTCATCTACGCCGTCTCGATCGCGCGGACGAGAACTTATGAGACCGACCTGGGAACGGTGTCCGTTCATCACATCGATCCGTCGATGGTCTTCGGGTATCAACCCATGCCGAGAGGCGCCGGGAAGATCGCGACGCCGGAGAAAGCGTTGATCGATTTTCTATACTTAAGCCCAGCCCGGACGCGCCTCTTCCGGTCCCTGCCCGAGCTCGATTTTCCCAAGGGGTTCAAGTTCCGGGAAGCGCGCCTGATCATAGGGAAGATCCGATCCCTCCGGCGGAGAAACCACGTCAGCCGCCTTTTCGAACAACTCCTGAGGAATTACCGGGATCGCGGGTGATCCCCTTCAATATGCAGTAAGGCAATGAAGGCGTGGATTCGGAAGGCGGCCTGCTGGGTGATTTTTGCTTATCCTGCGGTATCCCAGAACCCAGCGGCGAACCACTTTATCCTGGGCGAAAAGGAAGGGGATGGTCAGCTCATTTCTCCGCGACAGGTTCGAGAGGGGCCCGACGGCAATATCTATGTCTATGATGAGGCAGGCGCCTTTATTAAAATCTACTCTGCCGACGGCCAATACTTAAGGAGAATCGGAGGAAGAGGCCAGGGGCCGGGTGAGATCCAAAGGGCAGATGGAGTCAATTTCGGGTTTACCAGAGAAGGGAGATTATATTTCACAGAGTTTTTCGGAGGACACCCCTGGATTACGATTATGGACTCTTCTGGAAACTATCTTAGGACGGTGCACATTGAGATAAGCGGAGTCTTTGGCGTTCGGAATTCCTGTCCTTTAGATGACGGAGGATTTCTCATAGAACTCTGGCTCGGTTCAAGGCCAGAAGCGCAAAAAGACTATTTCCTGTATCGTTATCCTCAGATCATGCTTCGAGTCGACTCGCAAGGGAAGGTCCTATCCCAGATCATAAGCACGAATAATTTCAAGACCATATCAAGCCATGGCGATGGCGCCGATCAATGGCTGCCGTTTATTCCCGCCTTCGCCTGGACTCTCCTAAAAAACCAATCGATCGTTTATTCTGACGGATTGGGCAGAAATCTCAAGGCCTATGATTTAACGGGGAGGCTAATAGGCGACATTAAAACCTCACTTCCGGAGCCGGAAGAGGTCAAAGGCAAAGACGTTGATGAATGGCGGAGCTTGCGGGAAGAAAACACACGGGACAAAGCGTGGTTCAATAAGTACGGCAGAGTGATCGACAAATATCGCACTTCAGTCTATGACAGAAAACCCAATATAGGGGGAATTTCGCTTACGCCCAATGGCAATATGCTCATTGCAAGCCCTTGGAAACAAGGGGCAAAAACAAAATACTGGATAATTGATGAAAACGGAACCACACTAACAAATGTGGCCCTGGATCTGACAGGGTTGTCCATCCACGAACATTTTATTTTTATTAACATGCTTGATAGTGAAGAGAATGACTTGATCGTTTGCATTAAGAGGACGGGGGATGAAGGGGTAGACCTCTTGAGAGTCAAAGAAGTGCTGAAATACTTGTGCGCTCCAGGGCTACCATATCAGAACAGATGATAAGAGGAAGTTCTTTATTAGAAAATTAGCAGGCGTTAGCATTATTTTCCAAGTAATATCTAACCTGATGCTTGCAGGTTCCTTTTGAAGGAGATTGCCAAATGAAGGAATTTGATTTGGCCAGAAAAAGGCTTCTCAATTCGGGAATGTCCTCGCTGGCAATGGCCGGTCGTGCGAGAGTGGGTAGTTCTTCGCTGCCGGGGACAGCCCTCGCAACCTGTACAGACTGCCAGCCGGGGTGCGCAACATGTCCGAAGGAATGCTCTGGGCAGTGCTCGACAGCCCTGCTGGGGATGAGGCTTGGAGGCGATGAGCCTCTCGACCAGCTGCCGCTGTCAATGGGCATGTAAAAGTGTACCACATATGGGAAAGCAAAAGCGTACCACCCTGCCTCATGGAAGCACTCTCACATAGAAGCGCCCGTCGTGTCTGCACCTCCTTGCTGAGGATACTGAGACTTGGCGAAGCTATGGTCCTTGAGCCGGTAGCTGTGGCCCTTGATGTTGATCACTTTGGAGTGATGGAGAAGCCGGTCGAGGATGGCG
>JAXDAV010000022.1:0-56831 GCA_034679465.1 Candidatus Aminicenantota bacterium
GTCGTCATCGTCTTCGTTGCGAAGACCATCCCCCCCGCGGCGGGACGCACAGATGAGCCGCACTTGCTGCAGAAGCGGGAATCATCGCCGATCTTGGAATGACAGTGAGGGCATTCCATGGAGCCCCTCCCCTCGATGGTTTGCTTGAAACTGAAGATAGCAAAGAAGGAGAAGGGATGTCAAGCAGGGATGTCAAGCAGGCAAGCCCGATTTTCCGATTGTCTTCCGGATGGCCGATCACCTGGCGATGGCCAGGACGGCGCATTCGACATCGCCCTCCAGGAACTCGTTCTCCTCGACCTGGCGGCGGATGTAGTCCTCGAACAGGGCCTTCCGCTCCGGGAATCTCTCCATGAGCTCGAGGCAGCGCTTCCGGAGGTCCCGGAACATCGCCTCGTCCCGGCCCTTGACGGATTCGCCTCTGACGGGGATCTCCTCAATCAGCCGCATCCCGGCCGCCGCGATCTGCCTCATCGCCTCCCCCCGCTTGAGGACCTGCGGGTGCGTGCCCGGGCTATCGTCCGGGATGAAGCCGTCGTCGATCACGATGACGCCGCCCTCGCCGAGGTGCGGGGCGAGAGTCCCGAGCGTGGCCCGGTAGTCGCCGAAGACCGGGCCGATGGCCCCCAGGACGATGACGTCGAAACGGCCCAGGCCTTCGATCCTCTCCCGGACGTCGGCGACCTCGAACAGGCAGAGGTGGGCGACGCCGGCCTCGACGGCCTTGGCTTCGGCGCAGTCGATGAACTCCCGGATGCCGTCGATGCCCAGCGAGCGGTAGCCGAACGCCGCGGCCAGCCGCACCGAGACGGCGCCCTTGCCGCACCCGAGGTCGGCGACGCGCAGGCGGGCCCGGTCTCGAGCGTGCCTGCGGACGAGGTCGATGACGATCTCCGGGTCGGTCCCGAGCTCCCAGGAGTCCTGGAGAATGTAGGGCAGGAAGGGGACGATCCGCCCGTCGGAGCCGTCCATGGCCCGGGCGATGCTCTCTCTCAGGGGATCCCGGCCGGCCCCCTCCGCGCGGAGGTCCTTGACCATCGTGAGGGCTCCTCCCGTTTCCGCCGCGGTCTTGAATCCCAGGCGGCCATATAAGCGGATGGCGGGATTCCGGGCGTCGACGCTCAGCGACAGGCGTTCGAACCCGCGCTCCCCGGCGGCGGCTGTCAGGCGCTGGAGAAGGGACGAGCCGAGGCCGAGGCCCCGGAGGTCGGGCCGGACGGCCATCGAGAGCTCGGGCGTGCGGTCGTCGATTGAGCCGAATCCCTTCTCGTCTTCCGGGAAGAGCCGGAACCAGACGGCGCCGACGGCCTCGCCGCCGATCCGGGCCGCCAGTCCGAAGTCGCCGGGACGTCCCCAGCCGGAAACATACCGGGCTATCTCCGGCACGGCGAGGACGGAGCGAGGATAGGGCGCCTCGCCATCGGGGACGAAGAGGGCCAGGTACAGCATCTCCTCGAGGAAGGCGAGGTCGCCCGGCCCGATCTCCGCGAATTCGATCCTCATGCCGGCAGGTTATCCAAACGGCTGTTCTCTTTCAAGGGGGCGTTTTTATGACAAGCCCGAGTTAAGTATTCGGATTTGACGGCCCGCGGCCCGGGGTATATCATCTCCGGCGCCGCGAGGTGATCATGAAGACATTGTACCCGGCCGGATTCCTTCTCGTTACGTCCATCCTGGTCCCGGCTTTCATCATGTCCGCATCGGGGCCCGTCAAGCCCGCGATCGCTCCGAAGGCCAGGCCCTTACCCCTCGGCGACGTCCGCCTGACCGGCGGCCCGTTGAAGACGGCCCTGGACCGCAACGCCGATTACCTGCTGTCGCTCTCGCCCGACCGGATGATGGCCTTCCTGCGCCAGGCCGCCGGGCTCGAGCCCAAGGCCGAAGGCTACGGCGGCTGGGACGGACCGGAGCGCCAGCTGACCGGCCACGTCGCCGGCCATTACCTCTCCGGGGTGAGCCTGATGTACGCCGCGACGGGAGATCCCCGCTTCAAGGAGCGGGCCGACTACCTCGTGGCCGAGCTCCGGGCCGTCCAGGCGAAGCACGGCGACGGCTACATCGGCGCCCAGACCGACCGGGCCAAGACGCCCGGCCGGACGCTCTACGCCCAGCTCGCCGCGGGGGACATCCGCTCCTCCGGCTTCGACCTCAACGGCATGTGGTCGCCCTGGTACGTCCAGCACAAGATCTTCGCCGGCCTGCGCGACGCCCATCGTTACGCGGGCAGTCGCGAGGCCCTGGAGGTCGAAACGAGATTCGCGGCCTGGGCCGAGGGCGTCCTCTCCAAGCTCGACGACGACCAGACCCAGAAGATGCTGGGCACCGAATTCGGCGGCATGAACGAGATCCTGGTCGATCTCTACGTCGATACCGGCGACGAGCGCTGGCTCCGGCTGGCCGACCGCTTCGAGCACCGGGCCTTCGTCGAACCGCTCGCCCGCGGCGAGGACATCCTCCGGGGCAAGCACGGCAACACCCAGGTCCCGAAGATGCTCGGCGCGCTGGCCCGCTATAGCGTCACCGGCCGGCCCTCCGACGGAGCGGCCGCGACCTTCTTCTGGGAGCGGGTGGCCCACCATCACAGCTTCGCCACGGGCGGGCACGGCCGGAACGAGTACTTCGGCGAGCCCGACAAGCTCAGCGAGATGATCGAAGGCCGGACGGCCGAGACCTGCAACGTCTACAACATGATCAAGATGGCCCGGGCCCTGTTCGCCCTCGATCCGCAGGTCCGCTATGCCGACTTCCACGAGCGGGCCCTCTTCAACCACATCCTCGGATCGATAGACCCCGCCGACGGCGCCACCTGCTACATGGTCCCCGTCGGCCAGGGCGTGGCCCGCGAATATCAGGACATGCAGAACGGCTTCACCTGCTGCGTCGGCTCGGGCATGGAGAGCCACGCCCTGCACGGGGACGGGCTCTACTACGAATCGGGGGACACGCTCTGGGTGAACCTGTACGCGCCCTCGGCGGCCGCCTGGACCGCGGCCGGGGTCCGGCTGACCATGACGACGTCCTTCCCCGAGGGCGAAGAGGCCGCGCTCATCCTCGAGACGAGGAAGCCGCGCCGTTTCACGGTCGCGCTTCGCCGCCCGTTCTGGGCGGGCGACGGCTTCTCGGTCAAGGTCAACGGCGCGGCCGTCAAGTCCTCGGGGCCGGCCGGGTCCTACGTCCGCCTGGACCGCGAATGGAAGACGGGGGACAGAGTGTCGCTGGTCCTGCCCAAGGCCCTGCGGCTGGAGCCCCTGCCCGACAATCCTGACCGGGCGGCGATCATGTGGGGCCCGCTCGTCCTGGCCGGCGACCTCGGCCCCGTTCCGCCGAGACGGCCCCGCGGCGAGCCCGGAACGCCGCCCGCCGAAGGGGCGCCCCAACGGGCCACGACGCCCGTGCTGGTGACCGCCGAGTCGTCCCCGGACAGATGGATCAAGCCCGCGGCCGGCCGGCCGGGCGAGTTCCGGACCGTGGGGGCCGGTCGCGACCGCGATGTCGATCTCGTCCCGTTCTACCGACTGCACCGGCGCGTCTACGCCGCCTACTGGGACGTCCTGAGCCCCGGGAAATGGGAGGAGAGGGCGGAAGCCATGAAGGCGGCCGAAGAGGCCCGGCGGAAGCTCGAGGCGGCCACGGTGGCCTTCGCCCAGCCGGGCCAGATGCAGTCTGAGCGGGACTTCAACATGCAGGGAGGCAAGACCGCGCCCGTCCAGGCCCGGGGCCGATACGGCCGCCGGGCGGAGGACTGGTTCTCGTTCGACCTGGCCGTCGATCCCGCCTCACCGCTCGGCCTGGTCGTGACCTACAGCCGCGACGAACGGGCCGACCGCGCCTTCGCCGTCCTCGTCGACGGCCTGAAGGTCGGGGAGGAGCGCATCCCCCGGCGCAGTCCTCAGGAGCCGGAGGGGTACTTCGACGTCTCTTATCCCATCCCGGCCGGGGCCGTCGCCGGCAAAGCGAAGGTCACGGTCCGGTTCGAGGGCGTGGACGGCCGCGAGACGGGGACGGTGGTCGGGATCCGGATCGTCCGGTCGCGATGAAGGCCTGAGAGGCCGGCCGCTCGGCCCGGGTCAGACTTCGATCGATCCCTCGAAGACCCTGGTCGCGGGACCCGTCAGAAGGATGTTCGTGATCCTGTCCGGGCGAACCTCCAGGTCCACCCTCAGGTTCCCGCCCCGGGCCCTGACGTTGACGGGGCCGGCCTTGAAATAGCCTTTCAGGACCGCGGCGATGGCCGAGGCGGTCACCCCTGTTCCGCAGGCCAGGGTTTCCTTCTCCACGCCCCGCTCGAAGGTCCGGACATAGAGGCCGTCGCCCGTCGTCTCGACGAAGTTGACATTGGTCCCGCCGGGCGCGAACAGCGGGGACCGCCTGAGCCTTCCGCCCTCCGCCTCGACGTCGATCCGGTCGATCCCGGGCGCGAAGACGACATAGTGGGGCGATCCCGTGTCGATGAAGTAGCTTCCGTCGATCGTCCGGTACTCCGTGACGTCCGAGATCCGGAGGCTGACCGTGTCGCCCGCGACCTCGGCCTCGTGGGGCCCGTCGTAGGCCATGAACCGCTGCTTGGGGCCGGCGATCCGGCGCTCCAGGGCGAAGTGGGCGGCGCACCGGGCCCCGTTCCCGCAGAGCGACCCGGGCCTGCCGTCGGCATTGAAATACGCCATCTCGTAATCGGCCCGGTCGTGAAGGGCGATCAGGATCAGCCCGTCGGCGCCGATGCCGAAACGGCGGTCGCAGAGCCCGCGGACGAGGTCCGAACGGCCGGCGTCGAAGACGCGGAGACGGTCGTCGATGATGACGAAGTCGTTGCCGGCGCCCTGGTACTTGTCAAAAGGGATCTTCATCTTTCGGGCCGTCCCTCCGGGCGGATGATACCATAAGCGACCCGGAGGCGCGACCCGCCCAGCTTCTTGTCGGCGTCGATCGCCTGAGACCTCAGGAAGGCGCTCGACCGGCGCCCTTCCTGAACTCGGCGATGCGCCGCTTCGCCGTGTTGATGAGCTTCGTGACCCGGATGCCGCGGGGGCAGACGCGGGTGCAGGCGAACCGGTTCTCGCAGGCCCAGACGCCCTCCGGCCGGTCGAGCGCGGCCAGGCGCTCGGCGAAGCCCCTGTCCCGGCTGTCGTCCTGAAAACGACCGGCCTGGATGACGGCCGCCGGGCCGATGAACCGCGGGTTCGCGCCGGCGACGACCGGACAGGCCGAGAAGCAGGCGGCGCAGAGGATGCAGTTCGTCGCGTCCTCGATGACGCTTCGCTCCTCCGGGGTTTGCCGCCGCTCCCGGCCGCCGGCGCCGGCCTCGGGAGCGATGAGGAAAGGCCGGACCGCCCTGTATCTCTCGAAAAAGGGCCCTTCGGCGACGACGAGGTCCCGGACGACCGTCAGGTTCCGGAGCGGCTCGACGGTCACGGTCCCTCCGCCCTCGGCCGCGACGTCCTTGACGAGCGTCCGGCAGGCGAGGCGCTCCCGGCCGTTGATGATCATGGCGTCCGAACCGCAGACGCCGTGCCCGCAGCTCCGCCGGAAGACGAACGTCGGATCGAGGCCGCGCTGGATGCGGACGAGGACGTCGAGCAGGCGCTCGTCCGGCCCGGCTTCGACCTCGAATCTCTGCCGCCCGGAGGCCCCGGGCCGTTCCGGCTGGAACCGCTGGATCGCGACGGCGAGGAGCATGTCAGTAGGTCCTCGGCGCGGGCTTCCAGCGGGAGAGATCGACCGGACGAAAGGCCGTCGACAGGACATCGCCCTCGAGCCGCGCCAGGGTGTGCCGGAGCCAGCGCTCGTCGTCCCTCGAGGGATGGTCCTCGCGGGCGTGGGCGCCCCGGCTCTCCGTCCGGCCGAGCGCCGAGGCGGCCGTGAGGAGGGCGAGATCGAGGAGGTTCCCCAGCTCGAGGATATCGAGTCTCTCGACGTTGAAGGCCCTGGCGCCGTCGCGCGGCCGCAGGCCGCGCCATTCCCGGCGGAGCTCCCCGAGCTCGTCAACGGCTTCGGCCAGGCCAGGCCCGGTCCGGATGATCCCGACCTTGTCCGTCATGAGCCGCTCCATGCGCTCCCGGAGGGTCCGCGCGATCGGGCGCGGCAGGCCCCCCTCGGGACGGAGGCGGACGATCCGCTCCCGGGCGGGTTCCAGGTCCTGGCTCGATATCCGGGCCTGGCTCGAGCCCGCGGCGAACGCGGCCATGTGGTCCCCGGCCCGCCGGCCGAACACGACCAGGTCCGTCAGGCTGTTCGTGCCGAGCCGATTGGCCCCGTGGACGGAAACACAGGCGCACTCGCCCGCGGCATAGAGCCCCTGATACGGCTCCCCCGGCGGTCCCGGGACGACGCGGCCGAGATCGTCGGTGGGGATGCCCCCCATGGCGTAGTGCGCCGTCGGCAGGACGGGGATCGGCGCGACCGCCGGGTCGAGGCCGAGGTAGGTCCGGCAGAAGCCGGTGATGTCCGGGAGCTTGGCTTCGAGGACCGCCCTCCCCAGGCCGGTGGCGTCGAGCACAACGTAGTCGCCCCAGGCGTCCCGGCCGGGAAAGCCCCGGCCCTCCCGGATCTCCGTGACGACGGCCCGCGAGACGATGTCGCGGGGAGCGAGGTCGAGGAGGAGCGGCGAGTACCGCTCCATGAAGCGCTCGCCGGCCCGGTTCCGGAGGACGCCGCCCTCGCCGCGGACGGCCTCGGTGATGAGGATGCCGAGACCGCGGAGGCCCGTGGGATGGAACTGGAAGAACTCCATGTCCTCGAGCGGGACGCCGCGCCGGGCCAGCACGGCCGGGCCGTCGCCGGTGCTGGCCAAGGCGTTGGACGTGACCCCGTACATCCGGCCGAAGCCGCCCGTCGCGACGAGGACGGCCCGGGCCCGGAAGAGGTGGAGGTCGCCCGTGGCCAGCTCGACGGCGACGACGCCGGACGAGGTCCGTCCGTCCAGGATGACGTCGAGGACGTGGAACTCGTCGAAGAAATCGACCTCGTTCTTGAGGCACTGCTGGTAGAGCGTCTGGAGGATCATGTGGCCGGTGCGGTCGCCCGCGTAGCATGAGCGCCGGACCGCGGCCCGGCCGAAGCCCCGGGTATGGCCCCCGAAGCGCCGCTGGTCGATCCGGCCGTCGGGCGCGCGGTTGAAGGGCAGGCCGCGGCGCTCGAGGTCGACGACGGCCTCGACGGCCCCTTCGGCCAGGACGAGAGCCGCGCTTTGGTCGGCGAGATAGTCGCCGCCCTTGACGGTGTCGAAGGCGTGCCACTCGGGCCGGTCCTCCTCGACGTTGCCCAGGGCCGCGCCGATGCCGCCTTGGGCCGCGCCCGTGTGCGAGCGCAACGGATGGACCTTGGACAGGACGGCCGTCCGGACGCGGCCGCTCGCCCGCAACGCGGCGCACAGGCCGGCCCCGCCGGCGCCGACGATCACGGCGTCATACTCGTGAGGCCTGATCCCGGCCGGGACGCCCATCTTTACGCCCCGGCCCTCCGGCCGGCCCGCGCCCTGGCCCGCAGGGCCGGGAGCCCCGGTTGGGTCATCGTGCGGGGGTCGAAGAGGCGGTCGAGCGTCGTGGCGTCGAGAAGGCCGCGCTCCCGGGCCACGGCCGGGACCGGTCTTCCCGTCCTCAGCGATTCCGCGGCGACCGCGGCGGCGGCCGCGTAGCCGATGAGCGGGGAAAGGACGGTGGCCAGGGCGGGGCTCGACCGGGCAAGCTCCCGGCAGCGCCCGGCGTCGGCCGCGATCCCGTCGATCGCCCGCGCGCTCGTCTCGCGGATCCCGTTGGCCAGGATCTCGAGCATGAACAGGAGATTGAAGGAGACGACGGGCATCATGACGTTGAGCTCGAGCTGTCCGGCCTGGACGGCGGCGCTCACGGCGAGATCGCAGCCCATCACCTGGAAGCAGACCTGGCCGAGCATCTCGAGCATGCTCGGATTGACCTTGCCGGGCATGATCGAGGACCCCGGGGCGACGGCCGGGAGCGAGATCTCGGCCAGGCCGGCGCGCGGACCGGAGGCCAGGAGCCTGAGGTCGCTCGAGATCCGGATGAGCTCCAGGGCGAGGTTGCGAAGCGCGGCCGACAGCTCGGCGAACGGACGGAGGCTCTGCATGGCCTCCCGGGCGTCCGCCGACAGGGTGAGGGTCAGGCCGGTCTCCGCGGCCAGCCGCCGGACGACCAGCCCGGCGAAGCGGGGGTGCGTGTTGAGCCCGGTGCCCACGGCGCTGCCGCCGATGCCGAGCTCGCGGAGGGAGCGCGCGGCGAAGGCGATCGAGGCCCTCGACTTGGCGACGGCGGACCGGTACGCGGCCAGCTCCTGGCCGAGGCGGACGGGTAGGGCGTCCTGCAGGTGCGTCCGGCCGGCCTTGATGATCCCGTCGAAGGCCCGGGCCTTCCGGCCCAGCGACCGTTCGAGACCGGTGAGGGCAGGGAAGAGGCGGTCGCGGAGGAGCGAGAGGGCGGCCAGGCGCATGGCCGTCGGATAGACGTCGTTCGTGCTCTGGCCCATGTTGACGTGGTCATGGGGCCGGACGAGACGGTAGTCGCCCTTCGCGCCGCCGAGGAGCTCCTCGGCCCGGTTGGCGACGACCTCGTTCACGTTCATGTGGAAGGACGTCCCCGCGCCCATCTGGAAGACGTCGACGACGAAGGCTTCGCGGAGACCCCCGGCCGCGATCTCGTCGCAGGCGGAGGCGATGGCGGCGGCCGTCCGCCGGTCGAGGAGCCCGAGCCGGGCGTTCGCCAGAGCGGCGGCCTTCTTGACGCGGACGGCGGCCTCGACGAGGACCTGGGGCGCGCGGAGGCCGGAGATCGGGAAGCTCTCGACGGCCCGCTGGGTCTCGATGCCGTAATAGGCCGAAGCCGGAACGGCCTTGCGGCCGAGAGGGTCCGTCTCGATCCGGGAGGTTTTTTTGGTCATGGGCGCGCTCCTTATCCGGAGTAATATACCCCTTCCCCCCTTCTTAGCAAGCCTCATGCCAAGCCGTGAAAACCGCGCCGACTTGCGCTAGAATAGAAGGATGATGACCGAGAGAAAGGACGCCATGAGAAACCAACGCTATCGCTCGATGCCCCCTGAAAACGCCGTCGACCGCCGGAACTTCCTGAAAGCCGGCGGAGCTGTCGGCGCCGGCCTGGTCCTCGCCGGCCGCAGCCTCCTCGCCGCCCAGCAGACCGAGGGCCAACAGGCCCCGGCCAAGCCCGCGGCCCCGCCCCCGCGCCCCAAGACCAATATCGACGACGCCTTCAAGGTGCCCAGGACCGAGTGGAGCCTGCCCGGGCCGTTCCCGGGGCGGGTCGTCGAGGTCCACGACCCCGCGGCCATGCCCGAGGGCAAGGTCGACGCGGCCGTGGTCAAGGCCATGTTCGAGAAGGGGATCACCGAGCTGACCGGAAAGGACCTCGGGCAGAGCTTCGGGCTGTTCTTCACCAAGAGGGACATCGTCGGGCTCAAGGTCAACCCGGTCGGTCCCGGTCTCATCAGCACCCGGCTCGAGCTCGTCGACGCCGTCATCGGCTGGCTGACGTCCTCCGGCCTGCCGCGCGAGAACATCATCATCTGGGACCGCTTCGATTACATGCTCAGGGACGCGGGCTTCACGCCCGAGCGCTATCCCGGCATCGCCATCGAAGGCCTGCAGACGATGGACGAGGAGGCGGCCATGGGCAAGGCCCAGGACAACAGCAAGTGGCTGAAGGCCGACGGCACCCACGTCAGCGTGTCGAATTTCGACCAGGAGGTCTTCTACTGGGCCGACGTCGAGGGGCCCAAGGACCTGCCGTATCTCAACCAGCACGTCTTCAACGGCAGGCATTCCTATTTCGGGAAGCTGCTGACCCGGAGGCTGACCAAGATCGTCAACCTGCCGGTGTTCAAGAACACGGGGAACGCGATTTCGATGGCCACCAAGAATATCGGCTACGGCGCGGTCTGCAACACGAACCGACTGCACCAGCCGCTCTTCCTGGACGTCTGCGTCGAGGTGCCGGCCTTCTGGCCCGTGCGCGACAAGATGGTCCTCAACGTCACCGACGGCCTGCGGTCGCAGTACGACGGCGGCCCGGACAAGAACGCCAAGTTCGCCTACATCGACAACCGGCTGTATTTCGCCTCCGATCCGTTCGCGCTGGACATGGTCTGTCACGCCAGGATCGTGGCCAAGCGCAAGGAGATGGGCGTCGCGGTCAACGAGAACCCCCGCTTCACGGAGTATCTCCGCTACGCCGAGAAGCTGGGGCTGGGGATCGCCGACCCGGCCAAGATCGCGCATGTCAAGGTCTGACGGGCGTCGGGCGCGGGGGAGGGCGGGCCGGATCGCCATTCCCGCCGCGCTCATTGCGCTCCTCGCCTGCGCGCCGGCGACCTTCGGGGCGGCGGGCCTGCCGCCGGCCGCGTCTCAAGCGGCCGGGGTTTCCCCCGCGATCCCGGAGCCGGGCTTCGCCCCCGGATGGGCCCAAGCCGGGCCGCTCCGGACCTTCACCGGCCAGGACCTCTTCAACCAGATCGACGGCGGGGCCGAGCTCTTCCTTGAATTCGGGTTCGTCAAGCTCCGCCTCCAGGGCTATGTCCGGGGCCAGGCCGAGCTGACGCTCAGCGCCTACGAGATGGAAAGCGCCGCCTCCGCCCTGGGCGTCTATCTGATGAAGATGGGGAAGGAGACGCCTTTCCCCGGCCTCGAGGCCCGCAACTCCTGCGAAGAGGTCCAGCTGACGATGCTCAAAGGCCGGTACTTCGTCCAGGTCGACAACTTGGGCGAGGTCCCCGCGGCGACGGCCGAAGCCGTGGCCCTGGCCAACGCCTTCCTGGCGGGAGTCGCCAGGGAATCGGGCCCGACCCCGCTCGACGCCCTTCCCGCCGAGGGAAGAATGCCGGGCACCGAGCGCCTGGTCCGGGGGCCCTTCGGGCTCCAGGCCTACATCACTTTCGGGGAAGGCGACATCCTGTCGCAAAGGGGCCGGATCTTCGGGGCCCTGGCCGGATACCGGACGCCCGACGGATCGGCGTACACCCGGCTCGTCGTCCCTTATCCGGACGCCGCGGCCGCGGCGGCCGCCCTCTCCCATCTCAAGGCCAACCTCGATCCTTACTTGAAAGTCACCGGAGACCGGCCCGACCGCCTGGATTTCGTCGATTTCCAGGCCAAGAAAGGAAGCGTGGCCCTCTCCGGGGCCGTCCTGGATATCCGCTTCGGCGTCACCGAATAAGTCGGCTGGGGCCGCTTCGCGCCGGACAGGAGGCGAGAACATGGCGAGGTTCGCGGCCTGGACTGTTTTCCTGGCCGGCCTTGTCTGGCCGGCCCTTCCGGCGCGAGCCCAGACCGACGAGACGACCTACGTCCGGCCGAAGGACCCGGCCGTCCTCGAGAACCTCGAGAAGTGGCAGGGGCTGAAGCTCGGACTGCTCATCCACATGGGCCTCTATTCGGAATTGGGGACCGTCGAGTCCTGGGGCCTTTGCCCGGAGGACTGGGTCACCCGTCCCGGTTTCGACGACTATTATGAATACGCCGCTCACTACCGGGGGGCGAAGACCCGGTTCAACCCGGTGAATTTCGATCCGGCCGAATGGGCCCGGGGTTTCAAGAGGTCGGGCGCCCGGTACGTGATCTACAGCGCCAAGCACCACGACGGCTTCTGCCTCTACGATTCGAAGCACACCGATTTCAAGGTCACGGACCCGGGTTGCCCCTTCTCTTCGAACCCCAAGGCCGACGTGTACAGGGAGGTCCTGAACGCCTGCCGCGAAGAGGGTCTGGCCGTCGGGGCCTATTTCTCCAAGCCCGATTGGACCTCGCCCTACTTCTGGTGGCCCTATTATCCGCCCAAGGACCGGAACCCGACCTACGACATCACCAAGCATCCGGACCGCTGGCGGAAGTTCGTGGAATACACCCGGGACCAGATCGCCGAGATCACGACGGGGTACGGGAAGATCGACATCCTCTGGCTCGACGGCTGTTGGGTCCTGCCCAAGTCGGCCATCACGGAAAAGGTGGCGGAATTCTGCAAGTATCCCCACGACATGGACATCGACATGGCGGCGATCGCCCGAAGGGCCCGGGCGGCGAACCCGGGCCTGCTCGTCGTCGACCGCTGGGTCCAGGGTGAATACGAGAACTACCTCACCCCGGAACAGAAGATCCCGGACAAGCCGCTCCAGGTGCCTTGGGAGAGCTGCATCACCATGGGCAACGCCTGGGGCTGGGTGCCCAACGACCGCCTCAAATCGTCCCGCGAGCTCATCCACCTGCTGGTCCGGATCGTGGCCAAGGGCGGCAACCTCCTGCTCGGCGTCGGTCCCAACGGGAAGGGCGAGTTCGAGCCGGCGGTCTTCGAGCGGTTTGACGAGATGGGCCGATGGCTGGAAGCCAACGGGGAGGCCATCTATGAGACCCGGCCGGTCGAGCCCTATCAGGAGGGACAGGTCGCTTATACGGCCAAAGGGGATCGGGCGATCTATGCCATCTATCTGACCGGTCAGGGCGAGACGCCTCTGCCCGGGCACCTCGATATCAAGACCGGCCTCGAGGGCCGGCTCGAGGTCACGGAGCTGTCGACGAAGAAGGAATTGAGCTTCAAGAGGACGGATTCCGGGATCCGGATCGTCCTGCCGAAGGCCCTGCGGACCGCCCTGGCCTCGAGGGAAGCGGCGGTGTTCAAGGTGGCCCAACACCTGCCGTGACTCCGCCCGGCTCAGGCCCTTTGCGGCCTGGTCCTGGCCCGTATCTTGCATTACAAAGGGCGGATAGTTTGGCTAGCCTGGCATATTCACGAGCCGAGGCGGCTGCAGATGCGAGGCGTCAAAGGGTGAAGCTGTACTCCGAGTACCGCGAACCCTTTGCAACGAAGCAGATGCGGCCGGATTGGCTTGCCCGGAGGGTAAAAACGCCGGGCTTGGGTTTTCTTGTCTTATGAGAAAACCGGCGTTTTTATGAATAGTCCAGGCAAGGGGTCTGTCATGAAGTCCTTCCGTTCGACTTTCAAAGTCATGGCGGCGGTCCTTTTGATCGCCGCCTGTTCCGCCGGCTCCGGTCCCGATGGGAATGGAGCTCCCGCCGCCACGGTCATCGCCGGGGGCCTGGATACCCCCTGGGCCGTCGCCTTCCTCGCCGACGGGAGCATGCTCGTGACCGAGCGAAAGGGAACGGTGCGCCTGATCGACGCGTCAGGCCGGCTCCAGACCGCGCCAGTGGCCGCCCTGGCGGCCGTCCGGGAGATCGGGGAAGGGGGATTGCTGGGGATCGCCCTGCATCCGGACTTCGCCGCCAACAGCCTTGTCTACCTCTACTATACCTACGCCGGACAAGGCGGGGGGACCCTGAACCGCGTCGCGCGCCTGACCTATTCCGGGGGCGCGCTGGCCGGCGAGGAGATCGTCCTCGACGCCATCCCCGGGGCCTCGATCCATAACGGCGGACGGATCAAGTTCGGGCCCGACGGGTTCCTCTACATCGGGACCGGGGACGCCGGGGGATCCTCCAGCGCCCAGGACACCGACAGTCTGGCCGGGAAGATCCTGCGGGTGACGGCCGGCGGTCAGCCCGCGCCGGGCAATCCCTTCGGCAACGAGGTCTATTCCTATGGGCACCGGAACGTCCAGGGCCTGGCCTGGGACGGGACCGGGACCCTCTACGCGACCGAGCACGGCCGGTCCGGGTCGCTCTCGGGTCTTGATGAGATCAACAGGATCGAGGCCGGCGGAAATTACGGCTGGCCGGTCATCCAGGGGGACGAGACGCGGGCCGGAATGGAAACGCCGCTCCGGCACTCCGGCTCCGCGACCTGGGCGCCGTCGGGCGCGGCCTTTGCTGGCGGCTCGCTCTTCTTCGCCGGGCTCCGGGGCGAAACCCTTTACGAGGCGGTCATCCAGGCGGGGCAAGTGACCCGGCTGAGGGAGCATTTTCGGGGGAGCTTCGGCCGTCTCCGCGAAGTCGTGGCGGGCCCGGGCGGACTGATCATCTTCACGACGAGCAACCGCGACGGCCGGGGAAGTCCCGCGGCGAACGACGACCGGGTCCTGCAGACCGATCCCGCCGATCTCACCGGCGTCCGGGGACGGAATTAACCCCGTGCGGGCCGTTTCGTCAGTTCGGCGGCGTCGTGTCGATCCGGGTGATGAAGGCTCCGCCTCCGGCTCGGCGCAGATAGAGCTTCTTGAGCGTTCTCCCCAGGACCGCCTTGTCCAGACCCGTCATGAGCTTATGGAGCTCGAACCGCCTGAGGCAGGCCTTCATGGCCCGGTAGAGTGCTCCCCTGGGCGCGCCTGGCGCGGCCTCAAGGGTTTCCTCGAGGAAGACGGACTCGATCTGGTTGGCGATGCGCATCTTCCGGATCTCCTTCGACGGGGGGAGGGGCGGGAAGGGGGCGCCCGAGACGCCCAACAGGGCGAGCGGGATCATTGTGCGCAGGCACTTCGCGCAGTGGCCGCAGTTCCGGTTCATGTCCTCGAAACAGACCCTCAGGTTGGCCAGGACGGGCCCGCTCCCGGCGATCCCGGCGATCTTGTCCACCCGCCGAGCCTCCGCGCCCTCATGGACGATCCGCACGGCCTCGTTCGACCACAGCGGGTCCGTGAGCGGGTGCGAGCCGAGCGGGGCGAGCTGGGAGTAGGAATAGGCCGCTGGCACGTAGGCGACGGGGAAGCCGAGGAGCAGGGCGATGCTCCCCAGGGCGCTCCCCTGGGTCAGGTTCCTGCTGAGGTTGTAGCGATAGCCGAAAGCGTAGTGATTGGTCGCGATCGGGATGAGGGTCTTCCCGCGGCTTTCGGCGAACCGGGCGTTCCGGCTGACGGCCTCCCTGTAGGCGGAATCGTCCCGCCGGGCGATCTCCAGCGGATAGGCGTCTTCGAGAAGCAGACGGTTCAGGCGATGCCCGCCGTCGCCTTCCGGACCCGCTTTCAGCAGATCCCGCGTCGCCGGACGGAGCCGGACCCCGGAGAACAGCCTCTCCTCCCAGAGCGGCGGCCCGGCGACGAGGGCCTCGAGGTCCCGGGCGACCAGGGCTTCCAGGTCGGGAGTGGGGAGGCCCGAGCTCCGGTAATCCGACAAGGCCTGCAGAGTGTGTGCGGACAAGCGTCCCTTCAGGTACGCCGAAAGCGCGCCGGCCGGGCGCAAGAGCTTGAACGCGAGCTGGGAGAGATCGGCCAGATCCTCCGCCGAGAACGACCCGGTCCCGTCGGGGTTGGCGAAGAAATCGAAGCCCTGCACGAAGACGAGGTGGGTGATCTCGCTTTGCTTTTTCAGGAACGTGTAGGAGCTGTCCACTCCACCCGAGAAGAAGGCCAGGGTGCCGTCGTTCGCCGGACGGGCCGGCGCCGTCTCCGCCTCGACGGGGACGGCCTTGAACGCGGGGTTCCAGCAACGGTGGATGTCCTGGAGCGTCTCGAGATTCGCGACGAGCCGCGGCGAGACGGACGCGCCCGGCGCGACCGTGAGGCGTCGTCCTTCGAGCATGGCCGGGAGCAAGGCCGCGGCCAGGAACGGATCGGCCGTCCCGGAGATCCTGCAGGACCGGGGCACGCGGTACCAGAGGCGGAACCCATCGACAACCGCGGAGATTTCCCGGAAATCCCCCCCGTCAAGGACCTCCGGCTTGGCGATCCTCATGCGTCGAACCTATCACCGGCCGCCGCGGCTTGTCAACCGGCCTGTGCCTTGACACCCGGGCCCCGGAGGCATATCGTTTTTCCCGAAGTCCGGATTCGCAGGCAGGGGGCCTCATGAAGATCGGCATCGTCAAGACTTCGAAGAAGGCGGATGAGCGCCGCGTCCCCGTCTTTCCCGAGCACCTGGCCCGGTACCCCGAGCCTCTGCGCCGGGCCATGGTCTTCGAGACCGGCTACGGCGCGGACTACGGATTGCCCGACGCCTACTTCACCGGGCAGGGCGCGTCCGTCGCGCCGCGGGACGAGCTCATCGGCGGTTGCGACCTCGTCGTCCTCCCCAAGCCGACGCCTGAGGACATCCAAAGCCTGCGGAGCGGGCAGGTCCTCTTCGGCTGGCCCCACGCCGTGCAGCAGCGGGCCATCGCCCAGGCGGCCATCGAGCGGCGGATCACGCTCATCGCCTGGGAAGCCATGAACCTCTGGGGCCCGTCCGGCGAGAAGCTCATGCACGTGTTCTACAAGAACAACGAGCTGGCGGGATACGCGGCCATCCTGCATACCCTTCAACTGCTCGGGATCGACGGCCACTACGGCCCGAGACGGAAGGTCGTCATCCTGAGCCACGGCTCCGTCAGCCGGGGCGCCATCTATGCCCTGCACGGCCGCGGCTTCAACAACGTCCATGTGTTCACGCGGCGGAAGCCTCACCGGGTGGGAGACCAGAACCCCGACGTCTATTACGGCCACTATTACCCCGCCCGCGACGGGACCCTGGTCGCCTGCGACCCGGACGGCGTCGAGAGGCCGCTCATCGACGAGCTGGCCGGCGCGGACATCATCTGCAACGGGATCCTCCAGGACACGAACGCCCCGGTCATGTTCGTCGGGGCCGGCGACGTCGGAAGACTGAAACCGCGGTCCCTCATCGTCGACGTCAGCTGCGACGAGGGCATGGGCTTCGCCTTCGCCCGGCCGACGAGCTTCGCCGACCCGGTGTTCACCGTGGGCGACGGCGTCACCTATTATTCGGTCGACCACGCGCCGAGCTATCTCTGGAATGCGGCCTCCCGGGAGATCTCCAAGGCTCTGCTCCCGTACCTGGGCCTCGTGGCCGGGGGTCCCGGGGCCTGGGAGGCCGACCCGACGATCGGCCGGGCGATCGACATCAGGGACGGTGTCGTCTTGAACCGGCGGATCCTCGACTTCCAGCGCCGGGCGGGCGAATATCCCCATCCCTCTCTCGGGCCCGGGGGCGCCTCGAAATGACGCCGTCGCCCGCCCCCCGCCAACCGCCTCCGTCCCCGGGGCGAGGGTGATCCGGGGGATTGCCTTGGGGGCCGTCTCCGGATAAGATAGGCCGCATGGCCAACCACCAATCTCCATCACCCGGCAATCTCACCCCAACCTGCGGGCCCGCTCCCGCATCGCTGAACCGTGCTCTCGGCGTCGGCAGCATCACCGCGATCGTCGTCGGCACCATGATCGGCTCGGGCATCTTCATCGTCCCGGCGACGGTGGCCGCCGAGGTCAAGTCCCCGATCCTCATGCTCACCGTCTGGATCGTCGGGGGCCTCATGTGCGTCTTCGGCGCGCTCTCCCTCGCCGAGCTGGCGGCGGCGTTCACCGAGACCGGCGGCATCTACGTCTATCTGCGCGAGGCCTACGGCCCGCTGGTCGGGTTCCTGTTCGGCTGGGCCCTCCTGCTGGTCATCGATACGGGCACCATCGCCACCCTGTCGCTGGCCTTCGCCACGAAGTACCTGCCCCACTTCCTCCCTCTCGGCCTCGCGGGCCAGAGGGCGGCGGCCGTCCTGTTCATTCTGGCCCTGGTCGGGATCAACTATGTCGGGGTCAGGCAGGGGGCCTTCTTCCAGAACCTCCTGACGGTCCTGAAGTTCGCGGCCGTTTCGGGGATCGTCTTCTGCATCTTCCTCTTCGCCCGCGGCAGCTGGGGCAACCTTTCGGCCCCCCCGGTGTCCGGCATCGGCGCGGACCCGGTCGGACCGTTCGGACTGGCGCTCGTGGCCGCGCTGTGGGCCTACAAGGGCTTCGAGTGCTCGACCTACAACGCCGGCGAGACCAAGAACCCGTCCCGGACCATCCCCCTCGGGCTCATCGCCGGCGTCGGGTTGGTCACGCTCGTTTACATCGTGACCAATGTGGCCTATCTCTACGCGGTACCCGCTCTCGAGATGGCCGGATCGGACCGGATCGCGGCCACGGCCATGAACGTCGCCGTCGGCCCCATCGGGGCCTCGATCGTCGCCTTCATCATCCTGTTCTCGATCATGGGGGCGGCCAACGGCCATGTCCTGACCGGGTCGCGGGTCTATTACGCCATGTCCAAGGACGGGCTCTTCTTCCGGCAGATGGCCGCCGTCCACCCCAAGTTCCGGACGCCCCACGTCTCGCTCATCGTCGTCGGGATCTGGAGCACCGTCATCTGCCTCGTCCCCGGAGGGACCTTCGAGCAGCTCTTGAAATACGCCGTCTTCGGGGCCTGGATCTTCCTGGGCCTGGCCGCGCTCGGCGTCATCATCCTGAGGAAGACGCGTCCCGACCTGCCCCGGCCGTACAAGACCTGGGGGTATCCGGTGACGCCGATCCTGTTCGTCCTGTCCGCCCTGTTTGTGATCGTCAATACGCTCGTCCAGAGCTTCTGGAACGCCTTTGCCAGCCTGGTCCTCATCGCCCTCGGCATCCCGGTGTTCCTCTACTGGAACAAGAAGAAGGCCCGGGCGGCTCAGGCGTCCCCGCCTCCGGCGGCGTAGGCGCGGGGCCGGGACCGGCGGCCGGTCAGCCTCGTTTGGTCAGGCCCCACTTGACCGTGCCCCGCATGGAGATGAAGAAGAAGAGGAAGCAGTAGAGCAAGGCCAGCTCGCCCCTGTTCAGGATGGGGAAGAACCGGTCCGCGGTCAGCTGGAGCTTCCAATGGGCCTGGATGTAGGCCACGGCCATCTCGCCGCTGCAGATGAAGGCCGCGACGCGGGTCCCCAGTCCCAGGGCCACCGCCAGCCCTCCGACGAGCTCAATGATCCCGGCGAACCACATCTGGGTGAACATGGCGGACTGCGTGCCGCCCAGCAGGCCGAACAGCTTTTGGACCCCGTGGAACGCGAACATGAGCCCGGCCACGATCCGCAGGGCCGCGTAGGCGTAGTCGGCGTATTTCTCGAAGAATTTCATGCTGGCCTCCTTGAACGGGAAACGTACGCCGCTCTGAACATCAAGAATCGTGCCACATCGCGGGCGCTTCGTGGGCACTCGCGGTCATCGGTCTTGCCGTTCCTTCCGTCTTCCTTCATAATGGCGGGGTTTCGTGCCATACCGGAGAAAGGAGACCCATGAAACCGCTGTCCCGCCTCGCCCTGTTCCTCATCGCCCTGCCCGCCGTCCTCTTCGCCCCGGCGCTCGTCGCCCAAGACCGGGACAAGGACCTGGCCAAAAAGCTCCAGGGATTCGACGCCTACATGGCCCAGATCCTCAAGGACTGGAACGCGCCGGGGATCGGCGTCGGCATCGTCGCCGGCGACCGGCTCGTCTTCGCCAAGGGGTACGGCTATCGCGACTATGAGAAGAAGCTCCCCTATACCCCCAGGACCCTCCACCAGATCGCCTCCAATACGAAGCTCTTCACCGCCGTGGCCGCCGGTCTGCTGGTCGACGAAGGGAAGCTGACCTGGGACAAGCCCGTCCGCGAGTCGGTCCCGGCCATCAACTTCGCCAACGACCAGCTCAACGCCACGGTCACGCTTCGGGACATGCTGGCCCACCGGACCGGGATCACCCGCCACGACACGATCTGGTACAAGTCCGATTTCTCGCGCCTCGAGCTGTTCGAGCGCCTCAAATACCTGGAGCCCTCCTCGCCCCTGCGGCAAAGGTTCCTGTACAACAACCTCATGTACGCCGCGGCCGGCTACCTGATCGAGCTGCGGTCCGGCCAGACCTGGGAGGAGTTCGTGCGCCGGCGCCTCTTCGGGCCCCTGAAGATGACGAGCACGTCCTTCTCGATCGCGGACATGCTCGAGCAGCCCGAGCCCGGCGTCCCCTTCACGGAAAGGCGGGATTCCTTCGAGCTCTACCGGATCCCCTACTACGAGGACATCGGCGGGGTGGCCCCGTGCGGGGCGATCGTCTCCAACATCGAGGATATGTCCCACTGGCTCATCGCCCTCCTGAACGACGGGCGGTACGAGGGCCGCCAGGTCGTCCCAGCCGACGTGTTGAAGGCCACGCTGGCCCCGGCCATCGCCCTGCCGAACACGGCCGCGGAGACGCGCGGCTTCTGGGAGATCCTGAACGCCGCCTACGGGATGGGCCGTTGGACGGCCTCCTATCGCGGCCGCCTCCTGGCCTACCACGGCGGCGACCTGCCCGGTTTCCATTCCCAGGTCTCCATGATGCCCAAGGAAAAGATCGGCGTCATCGTCTTCGTCATCGGGGACCACTGCGCGGGGCTGTACAACATCGTCAGCTACAATATTTACGAGCGCCTGCTCGGGATGGACCAGACCCCCTGGAGCGCCCGTCAGCTCGAAGCGCGGCTGAAGGGCAAGGCGGCGGGCACCGAGGCCCGGGCGAGGGCCGGCGCCGACCGCGTCCCGGGCACCAGGCCCTCGCACGCGCTGGCCGATTTCGCCGGCGAGTACGAGCATCCCGCCTACGGGGTCATCACGATCGACCTCCACGACGGCGGGCTCCGGTTCGATTTCCACAAGATCGTCCTTCCGCTCGCCCACGTCCACTATGACCGCTTCGACACGCCCGACGACGAGCGATTCGGCAAGACGTCGCTCAATTTCCAGACGAACCCCCAGGGCGACATCGACAAGGTGGTCACTTCGCTCGACGAGGCCGAGGCCGTCTTTGTCCGCAAGCCCGAGGCGCCCGCGCCGGACCTTCTCCGGAAGCTGGCCGGGACCTATGAAACCCCCACCGGCATCAAGTTCGAGGCCGTGCTCAAGGAGGACGGCGGCCTGTACCTGAGGTTTGTCGGCCAGGCCGACCAGAAGCTCGTCCCCTACAAGGAGCTCAGGTTCCGCGACAAGGACTTTTCGGACGTCGTCTTCGAGTTCACGGTCGAGGACGGAGCGGTCAAGGCGCTCAAGCAGATCGACCCGTCGGGGGTGACCATCTTCCCGAGGAAATAGCGCCGCCGGCCTATTTCTCCAGCCAGCCGTCGAGAAGGCGGATGGTCCGCGTGCCGCACGCGGCGTTCTTCTCGGAGTGGGTGACCTGGACGATCGTCGTCCCGGCGGCGTTGATCTCCCGGAAGATGTCCATGATCTCGGCGCCCTCCTTGGAGCTGAGGTTCCCCGTCGGCTCGTCGGCCAGGATGAGCCGCGGCTCGGCGATGACCGCCCGGGCCACGGCCACGCGCTGCTGCTGACCGCCGGAGAGCTGGTTCGGGAAGAGGCCCTTCTTGCCGACGATGCGGAAGCGGTCGAGCATGTCGCAGACGCGGGCCTTCCTCTCGGAGGCCTTGACCTTCTTGTAGAGCAGGGGCGTCTCGAGGTTCTCGAAGACCGTGAGATCGTCGATGAGGTGGTAGCTCTGGAAGACGAAGCCGATGTCGTTCTTGTGGATCCCGGTGAGCTCCTTCTCGCTCAGCCCGTGGACGTCCCGGCCGCCGAACCGGTAGCGGCCCTCCGACGGCGAATCGAGCAGGCCGAGGATGTGGAGGAGGGTCGATTTGCCGGCCCCCGAAGGTCCCATGACCGTCAGGAATTCGCCCTCTTCGACGTCGAGATCGATATCGCGGAGGACGAACGTCCGGACCGCCCCGGTCGAGTACCATTTCGTCAGGCCGCGCGCCTCGATGATCCGCATGGGAGGCTCTCCGCGCCGGGTGTCAGGGCTTGCAGCCCTTCTGGAAGTTCTCCGAGACGATCTGACCGTCGAAGAGGTGGATGACGCGCTGGGCGTACTCGGCGTAGGCCGGGGCGTGGGTGACCATGATGATGGCCGTCCCGCTCTCGTGAAGTCCCGCCAGGAGCTTCATGACCTCCTCGCCGTGCACGGAATCCAGGTTCCCCGTCGGCTCGTCGGCCAGGATGAGCTTGGGCCGTGCGACGACGGCCCGGGCCACGGCGACCCTCTGCTGTTGGCCGCCCGAGAGCTGCTGGGGGAAATGGCCTTTGCGCGGCATCAGGGCCATGTTCTCGAGGACCTCGGTGACCCGCTTCCGGCGCTCGGTCGGCGTGAATCCGAGATAGAGGAGGGGCAGCTCGACGTTCTCGTAAACGGTCAGCTCGTCGATGAGGTTGAAGCTCTGGAAGACGAAGCCGATGTTGCGCTTGCGCAGGCCGGCCCGCTTCCGCTCCGGGAACGTCGAAATCTCCTGGCCGAGAAAGTGATATTCCCCGCCCGAGGGTTGGTCGATCATCCCCAGGACGTTGAGGAGGGTCGACTTGCCGCAACCCGAGGGCCCCATGATAGCGACGTATTCGCCCTCCTTGATCTCGACGCTGACATCGTTGAGGGCGGTCGTCTCGACCTCCTCCGTGGTGTAGACCTTCCGCAGGTTCACGGTCTTGATCATGGGGCGCTCCTTGCGGGGGATGTTGTGGTCCGGGTCATTTGAACACCAGCCGGGCGACGTCGCCGAAGCTCTCGTAGGACGAGGTCACGACCTCGTCGCCCGGCTGGAGGCCTTCCAGGACCTCGAAGGCGTCGGTGTTGTAGCGGCCGAGCTTGACCGGCCGCTTGACCGCGGACCGGGCGCCGGCTTCGACGACGAAGACCCAGTTGCCGCCGGTCGAGGTGTAGAAGCCGCCGCGGGGCAAGAGGACGGCCTCGGACATCTCGCTCAGGTTGAGGTCGATGTGGAGCGTCTGACCGCGGGTGATGCCGGACGGCTCGGGGCCGGCGAACTCGAGGTCGACTTCGAAGCGGCCCTCGAGGACTTGGGGATAGATCTTCTTGACGACGAGGCCGTACGTCCGGCCGGCCAGGGTGAACGAGCCGGTCCGGTCGAGGGCCGTCCGCGGCAGATAATGCTCGTCGATCTGGGCCCGGACCTTGAAGCCCTCCAGGATGTCGATCTGGCCCAGAGCCTGGCCCATCGCCTTGGACTCGCCGATCTCGGCGTTGAGGGCCGTGAGGAAGCCGTCGACCGGGGCCCGGACGACCAGATTCTCGAGTCGCTTCCGGGCCGCCGACAGGCTCGAGTCGAGCCGCCGGACGGATTCCTCGATGCTGTCGAGTTGGCTCTGGCGGATGGCCATGTTGTTCTTCTGGCTCTCCAGGGTGATCGCCTTTTTCTTGACCAGGTAGTCGTACTGGTCCATGGCCAGCTCGTATTCCTGCTGGGAGATGAGACGGCTCTTGTGGAGCTCGATCGTCCGGTCGTGCCTCCGCGTCTCCTGCTGGAGCTCGTTCTCGACCTCGTTGATCTCGCTGCGGAGCTGCAGCTGGAACTGCTCCATGGCCAACCGCGTGGCCCGCAGGTTGTTGGTGGCCGTGAAGAAGTCCGATTCGCGCCACATGATGTCGAGGGCCAGGGTGGCGTTGCTCAGCTTGAGGAGAGGATCGCCTTTCTTGACCATCGTCCCGGCCCGGATATAGATCTCCTCGACCCGGCCGCCTTCCTCCGCCGTGAGAAAGTGAGTTTGGCGGGGGATGACGTTGCCCATGACGGCGATGTACTCCTGGAAGGGCCCCCGGGCGACCTTCGAGATCGTCAACCGGTCTTTCTCGACGTTGAGCGAGGACGTCCGGGAGCGGAGGCCGAAGACATAGACCGCGAAGGCGACGAAGAGGACGCCGCCGGCGACGGCCGCGATGCGGCGAGGCGGCCACTTCTTCTTCTCGATCTGTCGGTCCATACCCATATCGTGCTCCGTTTCGATGCCCTTTAATGCACGGAGCGTGCCAAGCCCGGCAAGAGGGGAGCCTGGGTCAGGCCGCCCGGGTGTGTCCGTGGCCAGACATCGACTGTTCGTAATCGGACATAGGGCCCTGTTCCTGGCCTGGATCGGTCCCGGCACGGAAATTGCATCGGTCGGGGGCGAAAAGGATTCTGATATAATGCTCCTGAACATGATCCCCTCCTGAGACGCCCGATCGTGGAAAAAAACGACGCCAAGGTCCTGCTGGTTGACGACGATGATGACGTCCTCCAGGCCGGCCGGCTCTTCCTGAAACAGCACGTTTCCCTCGTCCGGACGACTTCGGACCCCGAGGCGTTGCCCGGGATCCTCGAGAACGATTCCTTCGACGTCATCTTCCTCGACATGAACTTCGCCCCCGGCGCGACGGACGGCCGGGAGGGGTTCCGCTGGCTCGAAAAGATACTGGGCCTCGACCCGGCGGCGATCGTCATCCTGATCACGGCCTACGGCGACATCGAGCTGGCGGTGCGCGGCATCAAGGAGGGCGCCACCGATTTCATCCTGAAGCCGTGGCGGAACGAAAAGCTCCTGGCCACGCTGGCCGCGGCCCTGCGCCTCCGCGACACCCGCCGCGAGGCCGACTGCCTCCGCTCGCGCCAGGAAAGCCTGAGCGCCGACCTGGACCGCCCCTTTCACGACTTCATCGGCCGCAGCCCGGCCATGCGGGCGGTCTTCGGCACGATCGAGAAGCTGGCCTCGACCGATGCCAACGTCCTCGTCCTGGGCGAGAACGGCACCGGCAAGGAGCTCGTGGCCCGCGAGCTCCACCGCCGCTCGCCCCGCGCCCGCGAGGTCTTCCTCTCGGTCGATGTCGCCGCCCTGAGCGAGACGCTCTTCGAGAGCGAGCTCTTCGGGCACGTCAAGGGGGCCTTCACGGACGCCCGCGAGGCCCGGCCCGGCCGCTTCGAGGTCGCCTCCGGCGGGACGCTCTTCCTCGACGAGATCGCCAACCTGCCCCTCTCCCTGCAGGCGAAGCTCCTCCGGGTCATCGAGTCCCGCACGGTGACCCGACTCGGCTCCAATACGCCCCAGGCGATCGACGTCCGTCTCATCTGCGCGACCAATCAGCCGATCTACGAGATGGTCGCCGAGAAGACGTTCCGCCAGGACCTCCTCTACCGGATCAACACCGTCGAGATCCGCCTGCCGCCGCTCCGGGAGAGGGCCGGCGACATCCCGCTCCTGGCCGAGCATTTCCTGGCCCTGTTCCGCCGCAAATACCAGAAGCCGGCCAAGCGGCTGGGAGAGGAGGCGCTCCGCAAGCTCGAGGGCTATCGCTGGCCGGGAAACGTCCGGGAGCTCCGGCACGCCATCGAGCGCGCGGTCATCCTCGGCGACGAGCCCGTCCTCCGGCCGGCGGATTTCCTTCTGGCCGAGCCCGGGCCCTGCGAGGCGGACCAGGCGCTCGACGGCGTCAACCTCGAGGAGGCCGAGAAGATCCTCATCCGCCGGACGCTCAGCCGCGTCGGCGGCAACATCAGCCGGGCGGCCAAGGAGCTGGGCCTGTCCCGCAGCGCCCTCTACCGCCGGCTGGAGAAGCATGGTCTTTAAGCGCTTTCGCGTCGCCTGCGCCGTCCGCGTCCTCCTGCTGTCCCTGACCCTCCTGGGGGCCGTCCTGCTCGCCCCGGGCCGCCCGGGCGGCGCGGCCGCCCTCGGAGCGGCGGCGGTCGGCCAGGCCTACGCGCTCTTCCGCTATGTCGAGCGGATCAACCGCGACCTGGCCCGCTTCTTCCTCTCGGTCCAATACGCCGATTCCGGGCAGAGCTTCAAGGACGAGGGGCTGGGCCGGTCGTTCCGCGAGGTGAGGGGCGCCATGGCCGGGGTCATGGACGCTCTGCGCCGGGCCCGGAGCGAGCGCGAGGAGCAGGCCCAATACCTCGAGACCCTTGTCCAGCACGTCGGGATCGGCCTCCTCGTCTTTCAGCCGGACGGCCGGGTCGAGCTCGTCAACAACGCCGCCAAGCGGCTCCTCCGCGTCCCCTGGCTCAAGAACGTCGAGGCCCTGCGGGCCTTCAGCCCGGAGCTCGTCGAGACCCTGCATCATTTACCCCCGCAGGAGAAGGGATTCGTCCGCGTCGCCGGCGAGAACGAGGCCCTGACCCTCGCCCTTTCGGCGACCGAGTTCCGGCTCCGGGGCCGGGATTACCGGCTTGTCTCCCTGCAGAACATCCAGCGCGAGCTGGAGGAAAAGGAGATGGAAGCCTGGCAGAAGCTCATCCGCGTCATCACCCATGAGATCATGAACTCGGTCACCCCCATCTCGACCCTGGCCTCGACGATCGGGGGACTGGCGGCCGGGGCGGGGCCGGGCGGGCCGCTCGCCGGCCCCCGCGGCGAAGAGGCCCGGAAGGACATCCTCGAGGGCGCCCGGACGATCGAAAAGCGCAGTCTGGGCCTGCTCCACTTCGTCGAGGCCTTTCGCTCCCTGACCCTGCTTCCCAAGCCCGAGGTCCGGCCCGTGCCCCTCGAGGATCTCTTCGCCCGGGCCGGACGGCTGATGACCGCGCATATCTTCGGTCAGGCCGTCGCTTTTTCCTCGACGATCGATCCGCCCACGCTCGTCCTGCAGGCCGATCCGGAGCTCGTCGAGCAGGTCCTCATCAACCTCCTGCTCAACGCCCTGCAGGCGGTCGAGGGGCGGGCCGGGGCGGCCGTCTCGCTCCGGGCCTTTCTCGACGAGCGCGGGCGGATCCTCGTCCAGGTCGCCGACAACGGGCCGGGCATCCCGCCCGAGAACCTGGAAAAGATCTTCGTCCCCTTCTTCTCGACCAAGGCCGGCGGCTCCGGCATCGGGTTGAGCCTCTCGCGCCAGATCATGAGGCTCCACGGCGGGACGCTCCACGTCCGCTCCGAGCCGGGGGTCCAGACCGTCTTCACTCTCGGCTTCTAACGGGTAGACCTCCGGCCCGGCGATCCTTCATTCCCCGAAATCGTGCGCAGTGGCGAAGTCCGGGAAGAGCCGGACTTTCCCGGCGTCCTCAGGCCGGAACAGAAAAGGCGCCACATCGCCGGCCAGGCGATCGAAGTCCAATTCCCGGCAACGCTGAACCAGACGCGAGCGGAGCTCGCTCCCGCTTCGCACGCCGAGGCGCTCGCTCAGATAGGCCGGCCGGGGCTCCGTCTTTCCCCAGAGGAACAGCGCGTCGAAGACGTCCCGGCCCATCGGCCGCGGGCGGGCGAAGAGACAGGTCAGCTTCTGAGCGAGGAGGAGGTCGGCGGGCGCGGCCTGGATACGGCCGAACACGTCGAACTTGTCGATCAGGACGGCCTCGGCTTCGTATTCGAACCTCTGCGGTTCGGCATCGACCTGAAGATGAAGCTTCTCCTGCGGATCGGTCGAAAGGCCGTAGAGACGAAAGAGACCGGGAAACCGGATGACGATTCTCCGGGCGTTGCGGGCGACCAGGGCCGTTTCGACCGGGAATCCTTGCAACTCCAGGCTCGACCGGATCCGTCGTTCGAGGCGCCGGAAATCTTCCTCGCTCAACCCCCGATCGTCGAAATCCAGGTCTTCGCTGAATCGCGGCGCGCCGTGGATGAGGTGGATCGCCGTCCCGCCCATGAAGGTCAGCCGGTCCCCCTCCTTTGAATCGGAGATGATCTCGAGGAGCTTGAATTGGAGATACTCGCGCAGAAGATACCGTCTGAAGATCCGGAGCGGCTCCGGGTAGTACGACTCGATCTGGGCGAGGTCGAGCATGATCCGATCAGCCCCCGCGCCGGAGACAGGCCAGAAATCGTTCGACCCTGGCCGTCAGGGTCTTTTGCCCGAATCGGGCCAGTTCCCTCCCGATCTCTTCACAGTCCACCAGGCGAAAAAACCGCGACCCGTCGATGCGAAGACTCTCAAAATCGGCCTCGCTTCGGAGCCGGGGATTCAGGTAAAGGAAATCCAAGATCGCCTTCTCGGGCCGGGCCATCTTCACCCCCCTTGCTCCACCGGTCTCGATCCGGTATCCGAAATAGAGCTGGGGCTTCACGGTCCGAAAGCGGAAATCGGCCAGGCCCGACGGGAATCGGTAGCTTCTCCTCGTGGACACCGAAGTCACGCCGAAAACGCTCTCCGGAATGAGCTGGTAATGGGCCAGAGCCGATTCGAGCGAGATGTAGGACGGCTTGTAAATCCGGTTGGCGATCTCGAAAAGGGCCCATTCATCCAAGGCGCGGTCGGCGAAAACGTAAAATCCCTTGACGACCTTCCGGATGTATCCTTTATCCTGCCACTCGTTCAAACGTCGACGATGGAAGGCCGGATCGACACGCAGGACGTCGCGGACAGAGAAGACCGTGAAATCCTTCATCGCGCCGCAGAGCTGATTATAGGTCATTTCATTTCGTATGAGTGCTAATTATAGCCTTAATACGAAATATATCAAGAGCAGTCGGCCGGCAAACCGGCCTGACGCCGTGTAGCCTCACTCGTAGCGGAGGGCCTTGACCGGATCGGACAACGCCGCCTTGAGGCCGAGGCCCCCGGCCGTCAGCCCGGCGACGGCCAGGGACACGGCCCCCGCCGCCAGGAAGAAGCCGGGGCCGAGGTCGATCCGGTAATGGTAGCCGTCGAGGAACCGCCGCAGGACGAAGTAGGCGGCCGGCCAGGCGGCGAGATTGGCCGCCGCGACGAGCGGCAGGAGCTCCCGGCCGACCAGGGCGACGACCTGCGCGATCCCCGCGCCGAGGACCTTCCGGATCCCGATCTCCTTGAAGCGGCGGCGGACGGACAGGAGCGTCAGGCCGAAGATGCCCATTCCGGCGATGACGACCGCGAACAGGGAGGAGAGGCGGACGACCCCGCCCCAGCGGATCTCCGAAGCGTACTGGGACCTCAGGTCGTCCTCGAGGAAGGTGTAAGCGAAGGGGTGGTTGGGAACGATCTCGGTCCAGACGGTTTCGAGGTCCCGGAGGGTCGCCGCGAGCCTCTCCCGGCGGACCCGGACGAGGAGGTTCCACATGCCCCACTTCGGCTCGCGATGGATGAACAGGGGCGAGAGGCCGAACTTGAGCGAGATGATGTTGTAGTCCTCGACGACGCCGATGATCCGGAGGTTGTTCGGGTAGGCGTCGTCGGGCCCGTCGGCGAAATCTCCGAGGCGCCGGCCGACCGGCGCGGTCGCGCCGAGGGCCCGGGCGAACTCCCTGTTGATGATGGCGACACCCGTCTCGGCCGGCTCGAAATCGCGGCCGTCGATGAGCTTCAGGCCCATCGTCTTCAGGTAGGCCGGGTCGACGCGGAATTGGTAGGCGATGACGCGCCGGTCGCCCATCATGACCGGGGCCGCCGAGGTGTTCCGGCCGAGGGCCGAGTTCGAGGCGCTGACGCCGACGACGCCGGGGAACGACCGGACGCGATTCCGGAAGAGGTCGACGAGGGGCTGGTTGGCCTCGGCCACGGTGGAAGGGAGCCGGGCGTGGATGAGGCCCTGCCGGTCGTACCCGGGGTCGCGGGAGACCAGGTGCCGGATCTGCCCGCCGAGGACGAACGTCGTGACGATCAGGAAGACGGACAGGGCGAACTGGACCGCGACGAGCGCCCGCGTCACCGGGCGGCGGCCGCCGATCGTCGTCCGGCCCCGGAAGGCCTCGACCGGGGAGACGGCCGACATGGCGAGGGCCGGATACAGGCCGGAGACGACGGTCACGGCGACGAGCATCGCGGCCAGCGCCGCCAGGCTGCCGGGCCGGATGAAGTCGGCCGGCACGAAGGCCTTGCCGGCCAGCCGGTTGAACGCCGGCAGGACGAGCGCCGCGACCAGGACGGCGGCGGCGAGGGCGGCTGCGACCAGGACCAGCGCCTCGGCCCAGAACTGCTGGATCAGGTGCCGGCGGCCGGCGCCGACGACCTTGCGCAGTCCGATCTCGGGCACTCGAACCGTCGCCCGGCCGAGCGACAGGTTGACGAAGTTGATGCCGGCGATGAGAAGGACGGCGAGGCCGATGCCCCCGAGGATGAGCAGGGCGGTCGGATCGCCGCCTCCCTCGGAGGTCTTGCGCGAGCCGGCCGGGCCGTAGAAGTCATAGTGCATGTGCCGGAGTTCCTGGAGCTCCAGGGTCACAGGGAGGGACTTCCGCTTGGCCGGCTCGTAGCCCCAGCGGCCGAACTCCGCCGCGAAGGCCCGGGCCGTGAACGCGTCCAGGCGGGCGGCCGCGGCCCGGGGCGAGGCCCCCTCCTTGAAGCCGACGAACAACGGGAACGAGAAATCGCCGAGGTTGGTCAGGGCCTCTTCGTAGGTGGCCCAGGCCAGGTTCTCGGCCCGGACGAGGACCCGGAACTGGATCGTCGAGTTCCGGGGCGGGTCTGCGGCGATGCCGGTGATCCGGAAGTTCCGCTGGGACGTGCCGAAGGCCAGGGTGGCGGTTTGCCCGACGGGTTCCCGGTCGCCGAACAGCTTGGCCGCGGCGCTCCGGGTCAGGACCAGCGAATCCTCGCCGGCGAGGACCGAGGACGGATCGCCGGAGATCAGAGGGAAGGAGAAGAGGGCGAAGACGCCGGGGTCGGTGAACGTGACCTCCTCGGCGAAGAGGGCCTCCCCGGCCCGGATCGAGCCCCGCGCGGCGCCGAAGCGGACGGCCTGCTCGATCTCCGGGAGCTCCTTCGGGAAGAGCGGCGCGGCGGCCGCGGGCATCGACGAGGTCCGGAATTCGACGCTCCCGTCCTCCTTGCGGAAACAGGCCAGGACCCGTCGGATGGACGCCTCGCGCTCGTGGAAGCGGTCGTAGGACAGCTCGTCCGTGACGTAGAGGAAGATCAGGAGGCAGCCGGCCAGTCCGACGGCCAAGCCGACGATGTTGATGATGGCGTAGGCCTTTTGGCGCCGCAGGCTCCGCCACGCGGCCTTGAGATAGTTCCGAAACATGGTCGATGCTCCTCTTCTCTTCCTTCCGGCTCAAGAGCAAAAAGCATGCCAGGCAAACGTCTCCGGAACGGCGGGGGAAATGTCCGTTATCGGACGAGGTTCATTCCTAATCCGAACACCCGAGCCGGCCCTGCGGCGGCGCCTCCGGCGGCCCGCCGGGGCCGGAGGCCCACAGCCCGCCCGGCACGTTTCTTGCTCAGGAGAGGCCGAAGCCAATGATCAAGAACTACTTTCTTTCGGCGATACGCAATATCCGCAAAGAGGCCGGCAACTCGATCCTGAACGTCGCCAGTCTGGCCATCGGGCTGACGGTCTTCATCCTGGCCGGGCTCTTTGTCCGTCATGAGCTGAGCTTCGACCGCTATCATGAACGGGCCGCGAACATCTTCCGGGTCATCAAGGAGGACCCGGGCAACTACTACATGGGCACGAACCGGTTCGCCGTGACGCCCGCCCCTTTGGCCGAGGCGCTGGTCAGGGAATACCCCGAGGTCGTCGCCGCGACCCGGTTTTCCCAGTCCCGGAATGTCCTCCTGATGCGCGGCGAGCGCGGTTGGCTGGAGCCGGACCTCGTCTGGACCGACCCCCAGACGTTCGAGATCTTCTCGTTCCCCCTGGTCGCGGGAGACGTCCGGACCGCCCTTCGGGACCCGCGTTCGCTCGTCCTGTCCGAGCGGGCCGCGAGGAAGTACTTCGGGGACGAAGACCCGCTCGGACGGACTCTGACCCTTCGGCCGCGGCATCAGGACCTGGCCGCCGATTTCGTCGTGAGGGGGGTCTTCCGGGACCTGCCCACCCATTCGCATTTTTCCATGGATGTCGTTCTTCCCTTCGAGGCCCTGGCGACCGTCCTGAAGCAGGACCTGACCCATTGGGACCAGAACAATCACTACACCTATCTGCTCCTTCGCCCGGGAGCGGACCCCCGCGCCCTGGAGGGGAAGCTCTCGGGCTTGATCGACAAGTACGGGAGCCGCGAAGGGCGGAAGACGAAATACATCCTCCAGTCCCTCGCCTTGATCCATCTCCGGTCCCACGTCAATTTCGAGTTCGCCCCGACGGGTGACGCCCGGACGGTGAGCATCTCGCTGACGATCGCCTGGCTCGTCCTGCTCATCGCCTGCGTCAACTATATGAACCTGGCCACGGCCCGGGCGACGCGGCGCGCCCGGGAGGTGGGGATGCGCAAGGTCATCGGGGCCCGCGTCTCCCAGATCGCCGGCCAGTTTCTCGGCGAATCGGTGATCCTCGCCCTGCTGTCCCTGGCGGCCGCTTCGGGCCTGGTCGCCGCCGCGCGGCCTGCCCTCAACGCCCTGGTGGACCGCCGGATCGCGTTCGATCCTCTCGGCGATCCGGGGCTCGCCGCCGCGCTGGTCGTCCTCGCGGTCGTCGTCGGGATCGCGGCCGGGAGCTACCCCGCCTTCGTCTTGTCGCGCTTCCGGCCCACGGCCGTCCTGAAGCCCTCGCCTCCAGGCCGGGGAAAGAGCGGAGCGGTCCGCAACGCCCTGGTCGTCTTCCAGTTCACGGTTTCCGTCGTCCTCATCATCTGCGCCCTGGGCGTCCGGGGACAACTGCGCTTCATCCGGGACAAGGACATGGGCTACAACCGCGATCAGGTGGTGGTGCTCCCCATCCGCGATCACCGGCTCCTGGCCAGGATCGACGCCCTGGAAACCGAGCTGAGGCGCCATCCCGGCGTCATCCGCGTCGCCGCCTCGTCGAGCCTTCCGAACGACGTTCGATCGCAGACCTCGGCGGGCTGGCCGGGAAAGCCCGAGGACCTCGACGTCCCGATCTATTTCGTGGACGCCGGCTACGATTTCGCGGACCTCTACGACCTCGAGATCGTCGCGGGACGGAGCTTCTCGCGGGAGCTCGATCGCGCCGAGGGAGGCCGGGGGGCCTTCCTCGTCAACGAATCCGCGGTCCGGGCCATGGGCGTCGGATCCCCCCTGGGGATGGGATTCGGCCGGTGGGGCGACAACGAGCCGGTCGGAACGATCGTGGGCGTGATCAAGGATTTCCATATGCACCCGCTCCACCTCCCCATCGCCCCGCTCTATGTCTTTCTCGACCCGTCGGCCCCAGGCTTCATCTCGATCCGGATCGACAGCCGGGACATCTCCGGGATCCTGGACGCCGTGCGGGCGACCATGGCCCGGTTCTCGCCCGAATACCCGTTCGAATACTCCTTCTTCGACGAGATCTTCGACCGCTCCTACCGGGCCGAGCGGAACGCGGAGCGGATGTTCGGCGCCTTCGCCCTGGTGGCGGTGCTGATCGCCTGTCTCGGTCTTCTCGGGCTGGCTTCCCACGCCGCCGCGCGGCGGACCCGGGAGATCAGCATCCGCAAGGTGGTCGGCGCTTCGGCGTCCGCCATCGTCCTTCTGCTCTCGAGGGGCTTCCTGCGCTGGATCCTGACCGCCAACGCCCTGGCCTGGCCGGTCGCGTACTTGGCGATGAAGAGCTGGCTCGGGAACTTCGCCTACCGGACCGGGCCCTCGCCCCGGCTCTTCATCCTGGCCGGGCTGGCCTCGCTGGCCGTGGCCGCGCTGACCGTCTGGGGCCGGACCGCCCGCGCCGCCGCCGCCGATCCGATCGAAGCGCTCCGATACGAGTGAGCCCGGAAACCGGGGCAAGGTCCTGCTGGCGAAGATGAAGCTCGACGTCTGAAGGATCCCTATTCGTGCCGGAGGCTGTCGGCCGGGTTGGCCAAGGCGGCCCGGACCGTCTGGACGCTCGTCGTCAGCAGGGCCAATCCGAGGAGCGCGACCGCGCTCAGCACGAACGTCTCCGCGCCCAGCGTTGTCCGCGCGGCGAAGCCCTTCAGCCAGCCATGGATGTAGAGATAGGCGACAGGCCAGGAGAGGAGGCTGGCCGCGACGACCCAGATCGCGAACTGTCTCGACAGGAGGCCGACGATCCGCGGCGACGAGGCCCCCAGGACCTTGCGGATGCCGATCTCCCGGGTCCGGCTCGCGGCCGTGAACGAGGCCAGCCCGGACAGGCCGAGACAGGCGATGAAGAGACCCAGGAGCGTGAAGACCCCGAAGATGCGGCCGACGCGCTCGTCGGCCCGGTACTGACGGTCGAAATCGTCGTCCAGGAAGAAGCTCTCGAACGGCCTTTCGGGAAACGTCTGTTTCCAAGTCCTTTCGACAAAAGCGAGCGCGGACGCGGCGCCCGCGGCTTCGACCTGCAGGGTCAGATGGGACAGCATCCCCGGATTGAACTCCATGGCCAGGGGCTCGACGGGCGCCTGGAGGCCGCGGTAATGGAAGTCCTTGGTCACGCCGATGATCGTCAGGACGCGGCCGCCGTTGCCCGTGCGCAGGCGCTTGCCCAGGGCCTCCTCGGGCCGGCTCCAGCCGAACGCCTTGACCGCCGCCTCGTTGATCAGGAAGGCGCCCGCGATGTCCGTGCCCATCTCCTTTTGGAAGGGCCGGCCGGCGACGATGGAGATCCCGTAGAGCGGGACGAAGTTCTCGTCGAAGTAAAGGTGGAACATGGATTGGTTCTTGGTGTCCGCCTCGCCCACAAGCTCGATGGCATAGTTGGAGATCCCCCGGCCGGGGACCGTCGAAGACAGCGCAGCGCCAAGGATGGCCGCATCGCCGCCGAGGAACGCGTTCCTGACCGAGGCGTAGCTGTTGCTGTCTGAGATCGCGCCGCGCAGGGGGACGACGAGCTTCTGGGTCTTGTCGAAGCCGAGGCCCTGGCGCTTCATGAAGCGGACCTGATCGTTCATGAACAGGGTCCCCAGGATGAGGGCCGATGAGACGGAGAACTGGAGCACGACGAGGACCGTCCGGAGGACGAGTCCCGCCCGGCCCCGGCCCAGCGCGCCCTGCAGGGCGGCGGCCGGCCGGAAAGACGACAGGACGAGGGCCGGATAGATCCCGGCGGCGAGGCCGACCAGGATCGTCCCTCCGGCGAGAAGGCCTAGCACCGCGGGGGAGAGGAGCCAGGTCCAATGCAGTCCGGCCCCGGTCAAGCGGTTCAAGAACGGCATCGAAAGCCTGACCATCAGGACCGCCAGGGCCATGGCGAAGAGGGCGACGAGAAGGGCCTCGCCGAGGAACTGGCCGACGAGCTGGCGCCTCCCGGCGCCGACGACCTTGCGCAGACCGACCTCGCGGGCCCGATTGGCCGAGCGCGCGGTGGCCAGGTTCATGAAGTTCAGGCAGGCGATGAGCAGGGTGAACAGGCCGACGAGAGACAGGATGGTCAACGAAACGGGATTGGCCGGCGGCTCGATCTCATACCGCAGGGGTGAAGCCAGGTGGAGGCCTCGGACGGGCTGGAGGAAATAATGATAGCTCGTCCCCCAGCCGTCGAGCCGGGCCTTGACGTATCGATCGGCCAAATTGGCGACGAGCTTCCCGAACTCGGCGGGCGCGACCCCCGGCTTGAGCTTGAGGTAGGTGTAGAACATGGTCGAGTGCCAGTTGTTCATGTAGCGGTCGTTCTGGACCGTGGCCATCGAGGCGATCAGCCCGTATTTGAGATGCGTGTTCTCGGGCGCGTCTTCCGCCACGGCCGTGACCTCGAAGTCCCGGCCGTTGACGTTGAGCGTCCGGCCCACGGGGTCCGTTCCGCCGAAATATTTCCGGGCCATGCGCCTGGTGACGACCAGGGTCGCGGGACGGACGAGCGCCGTCGCGGGATCGCCTTGGCTGAGGGGAATGGTCAGGACCTCGAACAGGGCGTCGTCCGCGAACATGAACAGGTCCTCATAGCTGACGAACGCGTCCCGCTTGACCAGGCGGCCCGTCTGAGGCCAGACGCGGGCGGACGCTTCAACCTGGGGATAGTCGGCCTTCAGGGCCGGTCCGGCCGTGTCGGAGATCGGGGCGAAAAGGCGGTTGGCCGACTTCGTCCGGATGTCCATGCTGATCCGGAAGATGCGATCGCCGTCCTGGTGATAATCGTCAAAGCTCCGCTCATGGCGGACATAGACGAGGATGACGACACAGCAGGCCATGCCCAGGGCGAAGCTGGCCAGGCTGACGGCCAAATGGCCCTTGTGCTTCCAGAGGCTCCGCCAGGCGGTTTTGAGGTAGCTTCGGAACATGTCGATACTCCTCTTCTCTTCCTTCCGGCTCCGGAGCAAAAATCATGCCAGGCAAATGCCTCCGGACCGGCGGAGGGAATGTCCGTTATCGGACGAGGTTCATTCCTAATCCGAACACTCGAGCCGGCCTTCGGCGGCGTCTTCTTGAAGAGACCCGCCGGGACGAAGCGGTGATCGCGGGCCGGTCGCGGACTGTTGCTGGGGGCGTGCGGCCTCATCTATAATGGGCCCCATGCTCCTGCACAGGTCGGTTATCGGCGCCGCCGTCCTGGCCTTGGCCCTGACCCTGACCCCGGCCGCGGCTTCGCGCGCTCCTGTCTCCCGGCAGGCGGCGCCCGGGGCGGGACCGGACGCGGGCGCCGCGGTGGTCGAAAAAGGCGATTTCCGCTTCGCCTGCGACGAGCGGGGCGTTTCAGCCCTGGCCAATCCCCGTGACCCGTTCAAGGCCACGCTCATGCCTGCCGCCGGCCCGCGGAACGACCGGCCCCCCGTGCTCGGCCTTACGGTGGCCTATCGCGCGGGCGGCCGTCGCGACTGGACCGAGATCGCCCCCCGCGGGAGCTGGCAGGTCTCCCCCGGGGACGGCACGGCCACCTACGTGAGCGACGGGGCCGACGGCGCGGTCCGCGCCGTCGAGACCTATCGGACGGACGGACGGGTCCTCGATTGGACGATCACGCTCGAATCGACGGCCGGCCTGCCCGTCGAGATCGGCGACCTCGCCGTCTCCATCCCCGCGGCCGGTCCTTACGGGGAGGACCCCGCCCAGATCTTCGAGCGCGGCTTCCTCCGCCACCAGTTCGTTTCCGGCGCCGGGTCCTTCCTTTATTTCGTGCGCGCTTCCGGCGCCCCGCCCTACCTTCTGGTGACCGTCCGTCCCGGGACCAAGCTCGAATACTGGTCCGGAAGCGGGCGCCGAGAGGGCCTGTTCTTCATCCATTCGGGCCGGAGAGGGCCGGCCGAGACCCGCGGCACATGGCGCCAGGCTCACACCTCGCTCGAGCTCTCGGCCGAGGGCCTCCCGGGCCGGCGGGCGGAATACGGCTTCCGGTTCCAATGGGCCTCGAGCTACGACGAGCTCCGGTCCCTGATCCGTGAAGCCGGGCTCTTCGACGTCCGGGTCGTTCCGGGCCTGACCGTCCCCGAGGACCTCCGGGCCCGCTTTTCGCTCCACACGAAGGCCCGGATCGAAGAGGTCCGGGCCGAATTCCCCGACCGGACGACCATCCGGTCGCTGGGCGAGCCCGTCCCCGGCCACCGCGTCTACGAAGCGGCGTTCCGCCGGCTCGGCGAGAACATGCTGACTATCGTTCACGACGGCGGCCGGCGGACCTACCTGGAGTTCTTCGTCACCGAGCCCCTGGAGACCCTCATCCGCAAGAGGGCGGCCTTCCTCGTCTTCCGCCAGCAGATCAGGGACCCGTCGAAGTGGTGGGACGGCGTCTACGGCCCCTACGACATGGCCGCCAAGGCCGTCCGGACGGTCGAGGACCCGGACATCTTCCTCGACCGCATGGCCTACGTCCTGACCTGCGACGATCCGGGCCTCTGCAAAGCCCCCTTCCTCGCGGCGAAGAACGTCCTCTACCCGGACCGGGCGGAGATCGCCTCGATCGAATACTACCTGGAGCGCTTCGTCTGGGGCAAGCTCCAGCGCCGCGACGACGAGTCGCCTTATCCCTACGGCGTCTACGGGACCCCCAGCTGGCATGTCAACCGCGACCCGGCCCGTCGTCGGGCTTACGCGGAGGCGCTCCGGGACGGCGCCACGGCCCTCCGCGACCTGTCCAAGGAGCATGTCTGGCGCTCCTACGATTACCCCCACGTCGTCATGCTCTACTTCCACATGTACCAGATCGCCCGGATGTACCCGGGGATGTCGACCTATCTCGACGCCGCCGGCTACCTCGAGCGGGCCTGGGGCACGGCCCGGGCCTTCTTCACCTATCCCTCGGAGATCTACCCGAGCTATTACGAAACCTACAAATGGGGGCTCTACAACGAGCTCGTCGTCCTGGATCTCATGGCCGCGCTGGAGCGTGAGGGCTTCCCGGAGCGGGCGGCCTGGCTCCGGGACGAGTGGGAGAAGAAGGTCAAGTACTTCGTCTACGACGACCGCTATCCCTTCCGCTCGGAGTACGCCTTCGACCGCACCGCGTTCGAGTCGACCTACGCCTTCGCGAAATACGGGGCGACGCGCGACATGGCGCCCGACCGCGACCTCTGGTACGACCGCAAGCTCGAGAAGTGGCATTCGCATCCGGAAGTCCGGCGCGAGGATTCGCGGGACTTCATGGACCGCCAGCTCCTCGCCGGGCTGTCGGTCCGGGGCTGGCTCAATCCCGCTTACTATGCCCTCGGCTGCGACCCGGGCGTGAGCTACATGACGGCCATGGGCGGCTGGGGGATCCTCGATTTCGCGCTCAACTTCGCGCCCCGGCCCTTCGACTGGCTCCAGCTCGGCTACGCCTCCTACCTCGGCTCGTGGTGCCTGATGAACACGGGCCGGCCGGAGACGGGCTTCGGGTTCTGGCATCCCGGGCCCGAGAACGACGGGGCCTCCGGCTGGCAGTTCCAGACGGCCAAGGCCGGCGGCGCCTGGATGGGCTCGAGCTATCCCGGGGGCGTCACCGTGCCCCGGGGCCCTTGGCGCTACGACGGCGAGATCGATCTCGGGTATGGCGGGGCCCTGCGCATGGCCGCGACCGTCGTGACGCGCGACCCGGTGTTCGGCTGGTTCGCGTACGGCGGGGCGCTCGAAGAGGAGGGCCGGGGGCGCGTCGCGGTCGAGCCGCGTGACGGCGTGAGGCGCCGCTTCGCCGCGGTCCTACCCGCCCCGGCCGGGGAGGGGGAGGAGCGGCCACTCCGGCTGAAGATCGAGCTCGAGCGCGACGGCTTTGCCGCCGGCCGGCGGATCGAGATGGACAAGTCGCTCCGGCGGATCGCCTTCCTCGTCGAGAACCGGACGGCCGACGGGCACAAGACGGGCCTCCGGATCTCCGGCCCCGAAGGGTTGACGTACGAGATCGTCCGGGACGGCCGGCGCGCGCCGCTCGCCGCGACGGGCGACTGGGATTACCCGTGGCGGGCGGAGATCGAGGTCGCGGGCCCGGCCGTGAAGGTCGAGATCGTCGCCGCGGAACGGGAAAAAAAGAATTGAAGAGGAGACCGTCATGAGCACCCCCCGGCCGACCATTCTCAAAGCCCTCGGCGCGTTCGCCGCGCTCGCCTGGCTGGCCCAGGCCGCCGTCCCTTGCACCCTCGCCGTCATTGCGGGAAAGGCCACGGCCGACGGACGGCCGCTGATGTGGAAGAACCGCGACACCTCCGACCCGAACAACAAGCTGGCGTTCTTCAAGGGCCCGAAATACGATTTCGCCGCCGTCGTCATCTCCGAGGACGCGGACCCGGGCGAGGTCTGGGGCGGCCAGAACGCCGCGGGCTTCGCCATCATGAACTCCCAGGCCGACGACCTCGGCGACGCGGCCAAGAAGCTCGACGGGGCGGGCAACGGCGCCTTCATGAAGCTGGCCCTGGGCGAATGCGCCACGATCGGGGATTTCGAGGCGCTCCTCGTCCGGGAGAAAGGGAAGTGGGACCTGGCCACGAACTTCGGCGTCATCGACGCCGAGGGCGGCGCCTGCTTCTTCGAGACCCGGCGGGACTCCTTCGCCAAATTCGACGCCCGGGACCCGCGGGTGGCGCCGTTCGGGACCATCGTCCGGACGAACTTCGCTTTCACCTCGCCTAATCCCATGCGCGGCGGCGGCTTCGACCGCTTTGAGCGGATCGGTCACATCGTTGAGGCGGCCCGCCCGCAGGGGCGGCTCGACGCCCGGTTCATCCTGCGCGAGGCGGCCCGGGACCTCGTCCACGAGAAGCTCCACTCGAACCCTCTCGCCCGGCCCTTGCCGGACAACTCCGCCGGGCCGCTCTATGTCCACACCAACGACACCATCAACCGCAACACCAGCGTTTCGGTCCTCGTCTTCGAGGGCGCCCCGTCGCGCGACCGGGCCGATCTCGGGACGATGTGGGTCCTCCTGGGCCAACCCGTGACGGGGGTGGCCGTGCCGGTCTGGCCGGCCTCGGGGAAGGTCCCGGCCGTCGCCGGCGGGCCCAAGACCGCGCCGCTGAACGACGTCGCCCGGGCCATCGCCGCCTATCTCTATCCGGACGCGCGGGGCCGGATGTACCAATACCTCAACGTCACCCGGCTCCGGACCTACGGCGGCGAAGGGGTCCTGCCCAAGCTCTTCCGGATCGAGGACCGGGCCATGGAGAGAACGGCGGCGAAGCGGGCCGAATGGGCGGCGGGCAGGCCGTCGGCGGCGGCGATGGCGGAATTCCAGAAGAGCGTCGCCGGCGAAGTCTATGAGGCGCTGAAGAAGGAATTCGCGGCCATCCTCGGAAAAGAGCCCGGGGCGTTTTTATGAATAGCCCGGGCTAGAAGGCCTGGCCGAGGCTGAAGTGCAGCCGATAAGGCGATTCCCCGCTCCGGCGGTCGAGCTTGAAGGCCAGGTCCAGCCTGCCGAGAACGAACCCGAGGTTCAACCGGACGCCCAAGCCGGCGGCCTTCCTCACCCGGAACGGATTGAAGGCGGAAAGAGTCGGGTAGACATTGCCGAGGTCCGCGAACAGGGCGCCGGTCAATATCTTGAAGACCGGGAACCGGAGCTCCTGGCTCACGATCATGACGGCGTTCCCCCCGGCCGGATTGCCCGTGACGGGGTCCGTCGGCCCGACCTCATGGTACCCGAATCCCCGCAGTGAGCTGCCGCCGCCGGCGAAGAACCTCTCCGAGGGGACCAGCTCCTGGCCCAGCCCGTGCCCCGCCCCCAGTCGCGCCGCGGCGGCATAGGTGAGGGAGCGTCCGAGCGGCAGGTAGATGAAATACTGTCCGAAAAACCGGAGATAATCGACGTCCGAGGCCAGGACCCTTCCGGCATACTCCCCGGTCACGGAGATGAAGCTGCCGCGGACGCTGTTGAAGAGGCTTTCCCGCCGGTCCCGGGCGGCGGAAAGCGCGACCCTGCCGATATTGTACGGCTCCCCGAGAAGCGGCAGGCCCTCAAAGAGGTTCGTCAGGCGTTCGAAGGTGTAATTCCACGAAAGGACGAAGTCGTTGCGGGACCTCATCTGTTGCTGAAAAACGGCCCCCACCCGGCCCGTCGTGAAATCGGCTTCTTCGACCCTGTTGGCGAAGGCCGACAGGCTCGTGTCGATCTTGGCGCCCAGGACATAGGGGCTCCTGACGTAGGCCCGGGCGCTCTGCTCCCGGAAGTCCGCCCGGAGGCCCGCCCCGGCGTCGAGGGCCCGGCCCAGGAAGTTCCTGCGGGCGAACTCGACCGTGGCGCCGAGCCCCGTGTCGGTATCGTACTGGCCTCCGGACCTCAGGTAATAGGGCTCGAGCTCCTTCACCCGCACCTCGACCTCGTAGGGAGCCGGAGGCGTGGCGCTCCCGGGCCGGTCCGGCCGGCCTTCGAGCGGGCGGGCCTCGATGTCGATGGCCCGAAATATGCCCAGGCGGTAGAGCCGTCTCTGCGCCTCGCTGAATCTCCGGCCGTCGACGACGTCCCCGGGCCCGAAGTCCAGCTCCCGCTCGATCGTCCCTCTCGTCGTGATCCTGTGGCCCGTGATGGCGACGTCCTCGATCACGGCCTCTTCGTTCTCTTGGATCGTGAAGATGATGTCGACCTTTCCTTCCTCGGGGCTGACGGCGACACGCCCGTCGACCCGGCAATGGACGAACCCCTTCCCTTTGTACAGCCGTTCCAGGCCGGCCGCGGCCGGGTCGAGGAGGTCCGGCCTGAAAGGGTCGCCCTCGACGAAACCCGCGGCCTCGAGGAGCTCGGGGCCGTCGATCCGGGCCCGGCCCTCGAAAACGACGCGGCCTACGACAAAACGAGGGCCCTCCCGCACTCGGAACGTGGCCTCGGCCTTTTTCTCCCCGGCCCGGAACACGATCCGCGGGCCTTCCACCTGGGCCTTGAGGTAACCGGACCGCCTGAGAACCGTTTCCATGTCGTCGGTCAGCCGCGCGGGGCGGGTGAGGAGAGCGTGGAGCGACTCCGGCCGGTCGAGGAGGGCGCGCAAAGGCCGCTCCCCGATGCCGCCGAGCTCCTCGAAAACGTACTCGATGCCGTCATATCGGGGGCCCGGCGAAATATCGATAACGACCGTTTTCGCCTCCGGCGAGACCTCCCGCTCTTCGAACCGGATCTCCAGCTGATAGTGCCCGTTCCCATAGAGCTCGGTTTCAAGGAGCTTCCGGACATCCTCCATCCGCTGTCCTGAGAACGTCCCCTCCATCCAGAGCCGCCGCGCTCCGGCCGCGGTGGACGGGGAGATCTCCGCGCCGGAGAAGACCAGCCGCACACGCGGTCCGGCCGAGATCCGGTAGGTCAGGACGGCGCGGCCGTCGACCTCCTCTTTCCGGTCATCGACGCCGTACTCCAGGAAGCCGTTCTCGAGGTAGAGCTTCTCCAAGCGCTCGAGGTCTTTCCGGAAGGCGAAGTAGTCGAAGCGCTTGCCTTCCTTGAGCTTGAGCCTCTTCATGACGGTTCGCCGCGGCAGGCCGAGCTCGCCCCCGAGGTCGATCTTGTCGATCAGGGCTCCCTTGGCTCCGGCCGCGAGGACGGGACCCGTCCGCTCCTGTTTCAGGCCGAAGCGCAGCTCGTGCAGGACCCCGAATTGATAGGAGTCGTTGTCCTGTTTGACGGCCCTGAGGTTGAGGTTCTCGAGGGGCCGGTAGTCCAGCATGAAGGTCCTCTGCTCCGATTCCCTGAGTCCCTGGGAGAACACGAGCTGCAGATTCCGGGCGATGTCCCGGCCGACGGTGAGGCGCGATTCGGGATTCTCCTGCGCGGCGATCAGGCTGGTGTCGACCCGGAAGGTGTCCAGACCGAACGTCCTCTCCACGATCCGTTCCACCCGTCCCCAGAGGGCGCTTTCGAGATAGTCCAGGGCCTGCAGGCCGACCACGGGGAAGACGGCGGAGGAGACATGCTCCAGCCTTTGTCCGGTCAGCAGGATGGAGACGATGTCGGATTCGGCCAGAGGAGGTTCGGACGCCAAGGTCGCCGTCAAGTCGTCCGGGGTCCCGATGACCCGAAGCTCGATGAGGTAGCCGGCGGCGCGGGTCCTGGCCGTCAGGTTGATGTCGGGGACGATCCGGTCAGCCTCGACGAATGTCGCGCTCGCCTGCACGATCTGGTAGGTGTCTCTGGCGAAATACACCTCTCCGCCGTCGACGACGCTGATCCGGCCCATGAGGCCGGGTTCGTAGGGCGAGCCCGTGAGCCTCAGGTCGGCCTGAAGGCGGGACTTCAGCAGGTCGTTGTCGACCCGGACCGGGTTGACGGATCTGAATCGCAGGTCGAAGCTCAGGTCCTCCAGGAACCCGTTGCGCTCGGCGAACAGATCGCTTCGCCCTTTGTTCCTCAACAGGCGGAAGAGCCGCGACTCGACGTTGATCGGCTCCCTGTAATCCGCCGCCAGGAGCGAGATCTCGCCGCCGAGCGAGTGCCGGGCCCCGTCGGACTCGAAGCTGAGCCGCCCCGCGGCCAGCGAGCGGAGGTTTTCCGGGAAATCCAGATTCACGCCGTCCGCCTTCAAATCTAACCGGGCCCTTTCCAGGGCGAGCTTGTCGATCTCGGCCTCTCCTTCCAACTCGATGGTCCCCCCGTTCATCCGGCCCTTGATTCCCTTGAGGACGAGCTTGTCACCCTCGAACAGGATCTCGCCCGCGAGGCCGTCGAGATAGAGGCCCGGTTCGGCGATCTTGAACCCGACGCGATCCAGACCAAGGGAACCCGTGATCAGAGGATCGTCAAGCGCTCCTCCGAGCTGCAGCCGGAACCGGCCCTGCCCGGACACGGCGGTTCGGCCCAGGAAAGGCTGCAATATCCGGAGATCCAGATCGCCGTCAAGAAAGAACGAAGGCGGCCCGGCGCCCGTTAAATCCAGCCCGCCTCCCGCCCGGATGACGGTCCCTTCCCCCGTCAGGACCAGCTCATCGATGGCCAGCGTGCCCGAGATCAGGCTCAGGGCAACAGGCCGGGCCAGCCTGAGTCGGATCCCCGGAAGCTCGAGATCCAGCGACTCGAGGTCGGCTCGAACGTCCGTCTCTTCCAGGTTCGGGGCCGAAGCGGTCATCTTGACGCCGACATCCATCCGGCCCGCGAGACCCGCAGGGAACGCCGTCGAAAAGGCGCGGGCCAGCCGCGAGAATTCCAGGCCCGTGGCCCTTGCGTTGATGATCGCCTTCGGCCGGGGCTCGCCCGCCCTCGGGGGGATGCCCTTGAGGAAGAGCGACAGGGGGACCCGGCCTTCAACCTCCACCAGCGAATCCGCGAGGCGAAGGGAAGAGGGCTTGATCACGAGGGCCTCTTCTTCGATGAGCATTTCCAGCCGGACATCACTGAACGGGGGCAGGGGCTCGCCAAAGATGACCTGCTCGGCGTCCAACCGGGCGAAGCCCGAAATGGACATCGAGCCGATGGATCCGGCGTTCCCTTTGACATCGATCCCGGCGGTCATCGAGCCCGGAGCATCCGCATCGGGCCTGCCCTTGACGGCCCTGAGAATCTCCCGAAGGGGCACCTCGGCCATTTGCAGGGAGGCCTCGAATGCGAACGGCGGTTCGAGCCCGAGATCTCCCTTCAGCGACAAGGCTGGAGCGGGGACGGTGACGTCGAGAGCCAGCCGGCCTTCGGGGGCGCGCCCGTCGAGGAGGACCTCCTCCAGCCGCCATCCGGGGTATTCCAGTCCGGTCACCCGGGCCTTGACCTCGAAACGGGGATACGGCCGAAGGCCCGACAACCGCCCCTCCAGATCGAGCCGGCCCGCGATCCCTTCTTTCAAACCGAGGAGAGGGGAGATATGGTCCAGGGTCAGGCCCGTCGCGGTGACATCGAGCGAGGTCTCGCCCCGGCGCGGGTCGAGAGCCAAGGTGCCCGAAACACGGCCTTCCGCCGGGCCGGAAGTCAATCGGAAATCCCGGACGCTGACGGACCCTCCGGCGAACGAAGCCTCGCCCACGAGGCTCCATTCGTCCAGTGCCCCGAAGGCCGCCCCCCTCGCCTGCCAGATCGAAGTGACCCGGGGCGCCTGGAGGGTCCCCGTGAGGGAGCCGGACACGGCGGCCTCCCCGCTCGGGCCGGGGAAAGGGCCGTCGTTCAGCGACGGGAAATACCTCGCGTACAGGGCCGCGAGGTCAGGCGCCTCGATCCGGTAGACCCCGGCCAGCCGGCCTCCCGCGAGCCGGACCTCCCCGGACAGGCTCAAGGCCTCCGCGGACAGGCCGGGCACAACGAGCGAGATCCGCTCCGGACCGGATTCCGCGCGCAATCGGCCCCAGATCGGGTGGAGCGCTTTGTCGCCGGCCGCCCGGGGCTCCGGTTTCCGGAAGATCAGCTCGCCGCTTCCGACGAGGCCCTCCAGGCTGAGCTCGTTCCAGGAAGCGTCAATGCGCCCCGAAACCTCGGATGAGAAAGGAGGGATCCTGTCCGAAAGGAAGGCCAGTTCGGCGAGGTCGAGGGCGTGGAACTCGAGCCGGGCCCTGTTCCCTTTTTCCCATTCGAGGGGGCGCAGTTCGGCACTTCCGGAGATCGTTCCCCCGGCCGTGGCGAGCCGCATGGAGGCCACGGTCAGGACCCGGTCCTCCCAGCGCGCCTCGGCTTCGAAGCCGACCCCCGAAGCCCGCGCAGGATCAAGCAGTTTGCCCTGAAGGCTCAAGACCGCCCGAAGGGATGAAAAGGAGCCTTCGAGGCCGGCGCGGACGGCAACCCGGCCGGATATTCCGGACCTCCCGGAGAGATCCGTTTCGATCAGGAGATCCTCGATCTCGATGGTGTCACGGCCGAGCCTTCCCCGCGCCGAGAGGGACGGCGACAGGCGCCAGCCGTCCTGGAAGGCCAGAGCGCCGTTCCGAAGATTCTCGACCCGGAATGCGTGACCGCCCGCCCGATCCCACCCGAGCCGCACGTTGACGGTCGGCGATTCCAGGGCCATGTCGCGGCCCGGATCGGCATAGAGAACCGAGAATCCGTCGACGGCCAGGCTCCCGATGCGGACCTCAGGAAGCGTCCCGCCGGAGGGGGCCGCGCCGGACCCGAAGTCCGGCACGTTGCTGACGCCTGCCGTGCTCTTGTATACGGCTATCTGGAGATCGACCGCCGAGATTTCTTTGACGACGGGCTTTCCTTTCAGGAGCAGAGATAAAGGGACCCGGGCTGTGACGGAGCCGGCCCGGAGAAACGCCGGCAGATCCGTCCTGTCCTTGTCCCGAACGGTCAGGCCTCTCCCCGTGAACCTCAATGTCAAGAGGTCATAGCCCAGGCGCTCGATGCCGACCTCCAGGCCGAACGTCTTTTGGAGGAGGCCCCTGGCGTACTTCGCGGCCAGGTTCCTGGCCGGACGCGTATGGAGCAGGGCGAATAGGACGATCAGGCCGAGGATGACGGTCAAGGCGAGCCGGGCGAGGCGTTTTATCATTCCCCGTTCCGCGGCCGGGGCCGGCCGAGACTCAGGCACAGCTCGGCGCCGGCAAAATAGACCATGATGGAAAAGAAGAGCCACAGCTGGAGCAGGGTGATGGATCCGATGACCCCGGGCACAGCGGTGAACGTGCTGATGGCGCTCACATACCAACCGAAAAGATGCTTGAGCGCTTCCCAGAGGACCGCGGCCGTGAATCCCCCGGCCAGGGCGTACTTGAAGCCGATCTTTCCGTAGGAGAGGTAGCGGTACGAAAAGGCCATGAAGAACCCCTCGACGAGGACGTAGGCCGGCAGGACGAAATAATAGGATCTGACGAGGGGCAGGCGTCCGAGCTTTTCGGCCATTACGAAAAGCGCGCCCCCGCTCAGAACGATGATGACAATCGCGAAGGCGGTGATCAGGAAGAACGAAAACGTCTTGAGCGTCGCCAGCCAACCGGCCGTGTCGCGCCTGAAGCCCAGGATGCGGTTCAAGGCCGAACGCATCTGGTTAAAGGCCATGAACGAGGAGTAGGCCAGGGCCAGGAAGCTGACGACGGAGAGGACGCCGCTGGACTTGAGCAGGCCCTGCAGGATGTCCGTCACCTGGCCGGAAACCGCCTCGGGGAAGAGCCGGGCGTACTCAGCCAGCTTGGCCAGAGCCGCGCTCCTGTCCAGGAAGAGGCCGGCCAGCGAGATGACGAAGAGAAAGAACGGGAACAGCGAGAGAAAAGCGAAAAAAGAGACCGAAGCGGCCAGGGACGAGATCCGTTTCCGCTTGAGCTGTCTCAAGACGTGCTTAATGGTCGCTATCGCTCGTTCGGCCTTGTTCACGACTCACTCCATCATCAGCTTTTTTATAGCAAAGTCCGTGCCAGACGCAAAGCCGGACCGCCCGTTCCTTGACAACGGTTCGCGGGCGAGACTATCATTCGGCCCTTGAACGCAGTCCGTGAGGAAGGCCCATGAGAAAACGCGCTCTTCTTTTCGTCACCATCGCGGCCGTTCTGGCCTCCGTGGCGGCGAGCCCCCAGGCGCCCGCCCGTCCGGCGGTTGACCCCGTCGTCCGGAAGATCATCGACCTCGGCACGAACGACAACCGGGTCATGGAGTGGGTCGACTACGCCAGCAACCGGTTCGGCGGCCGCGAGACGGGATCCAACGCCTACACCGACGCCGCCGAATGGGCCGTCTGGCAGTTTCGCCAGTGGGGCCTCGAGGCCGAGCTCGACGAGGCCGGGGAGGTCCCGGTCGGATTCAATCGCGGCCCCTGGTTCGGCAAGATGGTCAAGCCGGCCGAGAAGGCCCTCTATTTCGGGACGCCGAGCTTCACCGCGGGGACGAAGGGCGTCGAGCGGGGGCCGGTCGTCGTCCTGAAGGCCGATCCCTTCTCGATCCCGGGGCGGAACGCCACCCCGGAGCAGGCGGAGAAGAAGCGCGCCGCCGTCGAGGCGGCCATCGCCGAGGTCCGGGCCGATCCCGCCCCGTTCAAGGGCGCCTGGGTCCTCATCGCCGGGCAGAGCAACGGCTTCGCCCGCGACGGGCGGCGGGGCACGCCGGAATACGCCGACGCCCAGCTCATGCCGCCGCTCACGGCGGCGCTGGTCGAGGCCGGGGCCCGGGGCACGATCCAGATGTCCAAGACCGATCCGTTCCCGATTATGGACGGATTCGTCGCCTCCTGGGACGCATTGCCGGTCCTGCCCGACATCAGGCTGGCCGAGCCCCAGTGGAACGAGATCAAGGCCCTGGTCGAGAAGGGCGAGCCGGTCGAGCTCGAATTCGACATCCGCAACTGGTTCAAGATGGGCCCGGTCAAGTATCACAGCGTCGTCGCCACCCTTCGCGGGACCGAGTTCCCCGACGAATACATCGTCATCGGCGGGCACCTCGACTGCTTCAGCGGCGCGACCGGCGCCGTCGACGACGGGTCCGGGTTCTCCCCGACCATGGAGGCCATTCGCCTGGTCCAGGCGGCCGGAGGCCGGCCGAAGCGGTCGATCGTCGCCATCCTGTTCGCGGCCGAGGAGATCGGCCTGGTCGGTTCGCAGGCCTGGCTCAAGAACCGCCCCGGGATCGCCGACAAGATCGCCATGATGATCAACCGGGACGGCAGTCCGAGCGCGATCACGGGCGCCTCCGTGCCCGAGACCTGGCTGGCCGATTTCGAGCGAATCAGCGCGCCCCTCGTCTCGCTCAATCCGAAGTGGCCGTTCAAGCTCGAGCGGACGGTGCCGCGGGCCCACGCCACGAGCCCGGGAGGCTCGGATCACTCCCCCTTCGAGATGCTGGGCGTGCCGACGCTCCGCTTCCAGACCCAGAGCGATTACCGCTACGGCCGCGCCTGGCACACGCTCCACGATCTCTACAACGAGATCCTTCCCTATGTGGACCACCAGAAGCACTCGGCGCTGGTCACCGCGGTCGTGGCCTACGGCGCGGCCAACCTCGACCGGCCCCTGACGCGCCGGGGCGTGTATCTCGCCGACGGCCTGTACGCCGATATCGCCATCGGCTCCGCCGAAGCGCCCCTGCGCGTCATGACCGATCTCGATTTCGTGAACGCGCCCCTCCAGACGGCCAACTTCGTCCGCATCGTCGAGGGGAAGGGCGGGGGACGGCCGGCGGCCGGCATGCGCCCCGGCGGGCCTCCCCCGGGCGGCGGGCCTCGGCCGGAGATCCCGCCGATCGGCCGGGTTGACGTGCGCGGCGGCGTCATCGCCGGGCTCATCGCCTCCGAGGTCCAGAAGTCGGCGGCCGTCCCGAGCCTGCCGCTGGCCCCGAACGCCGCGCTCAAGCACGACGGCGCGGGCGTCCTCGGCCTCTCCGGGCCGAACGCCTTCCACCTGACGCTCCGCCCCCGCGCCGGGCTCGACAAGACCTCCACGGCGATCGGCCGGACCATCGCCGGGCTCGACCTTCTGAAGGCCGTGAAGAAGGGCGACGCCATCCGCAGCGTCCGCATCGTCCGGGTGGGCCAGGCCGCCCGCGATTTCGCCACGGACGACGCGGCCTTCGCCAAGCTCCTGGAAACGCATCAATAGGAGGAACGACACATGGCCAAGATCCTAGCCTATTGCGGCCTCGATTGCGGGGACTGCGAGGCCTACGTCGCGACGCAGAAGAACGACCGGGCCGGGCTCGAAGAAGTGGCGAAGAAATGGGCGGCCCAATACGGCGGCAAGGACATGGGCGCCGACGCCTGCGTCTGCGACGGCTGTTCGACGGGCAAGAGGACGAGCACGGCCCACGCGGCGACCTGCGGCCTCCGCGTCTGCGCCTCGGCCCGCGGCGTCGTCACCTGCGCCCATTGCCCCGAATACGGCTGTGCCACCCTGCAGCAGTTCTTCGCCTTCGCCCCCGTCCTCAAGGACAAGCTCGAAGCGATCAGAAAAGACCTCGGGAAGTAGCTCCGGCTTCCCGCTCAAAGGACCAGGATCAGGAGTATCAGCCCGACCATTACGGCGACGATGATGAGGATGTCCCTTGTGGACAGGGCGCCTCCTCCGGCATCCGAAGCCGTGATCACGTCCTGGGCGCCGATGACGAGCTGACCCGTCGTCCCCGCCTGCTGGGCCGCCGGTTTCTGAACGGCCGCCGCGGCGAAGGCGGATAGCATCATGATCATCAGGACGACACTTCCGATCTTAACCCATCTTTTCATTCGACGTCTCCTTCTTTCTTTTGGATGTATTCAAGCCGGGCCCTTTCGATGTGGAAGGCCCTTGCCTGCAGATAATGCGCGCGGATGAACCCCTCTTTGGGGGCCAGCCGGAGAGCCCGGCCGAGGGATTGGAGGGCCGGGACCATCCGGCCTTGATTGGCATAGGCCAGGCCCAGAACATCGTGAGCGTAGGCGCTGTTCGCGTCCAGGCCGAGGGCATCCAGGGCATATCGCTCGGCTTCCGCGAACCGGCCCTGTCTCAGGCTGACCATGCCCAGGCTGTACAGGGGATACGGATCTTGGCCGAGGGCTTCCTTGACCTTCTCCCACATCGCGCTCGATTTCTGGAATTCCGACCTCCGGTAATAGGCCGTGGCCAGGTTGATGGACGTCAGAGGGTCGTTTTGAAGGGCGGGAAGAGGGAATGCGCTCTGACCGGGGACCACGGCCATCATCCACCGGGACAAGTTCCGGCCTTGGCCGAGCTCCCAGGCCTTCATGAAGCTCTTGGTCCTCATGGCCCGCCGACCTCCGAAAAGGGGGTCGTGGAAGATGACCTGGGCCTTGTCGTCATCGAACCCGATGACCACCCGGTAATGTCCTTTGCCGACCTGCTTGATGGTCTTCGTCAGGACGATGACCGGGATGTCGTTCTTGATCAGATCCTTCAGGATCTCCAGGCTTCCCTGGAACGAGTAGCTCTCGAATCCCTGGGTCCGCGGATACAGGACAAGCTCGGAGTTATAGGTCGCCCGGCTTCCGGAGTCGTAGATATCATCCGCGATCTTCCGTTGGCTGAAGGGGCGCGCTTCATCCCAGGAGTTGAGGACCATGGTCAAGCAGGCCGGACCGCAATAATTGAGCTTCAGCCATCTCTCGAAAGGGACCGTCTGGATCAGATGCCCGTTTTCAGGCTTGGCTTTCCCGTACTTGAAGACTTGCGCGGAAAAGAGCCCGGACGTCATCAGTCCCATGCCTGCCAGGATCCCGTATATCCGCCTTGCGGTCCGGCCCTTCATCCCGATCATCTCGGCGTTTTTCCCCTAAAGGACCTTCCGACCTTTTAAAAGCCGTATGATCAAGACGATCAGGGCGATGACGATGAGCGCGTGGATCAGGCCGCCGCCGACGTGGAAGGCGAAGAACCCCAGGGCCCACAGAACGACCAGGATGACGACAATGGCTTCCAACATATCAGCCTCCTTCTTTCTTTGTCTTGCCTCTCGCTGTCCTGTACCCGCCCGTCATGGACGGCCTCGCGGACTCGGGAGAAGCCATCTTTCCTTGTGCCGATTTCATGCCAATAGTATCCCGTTATCTCAGAATCCAGGAAGACGGGTCTTCTCTCTGGAAATGAGGCTGAATTTCAGGCAACGGGCTTAACAAACCGTCGATCGGCCGCTTCCCCGCCTCGGGAATTAACCCCAAAGAACAGACTTGTCCTGTATTATAGGAAGATTCCCGAATCCTTGACCGCTTCTCGCGTCCCGGGCTATGATGACTCCACGCCCCGCTTCGATGGAGGTTTTCATGCCCGCAAGCCGCCGCGTCCGCCGTGTCGTCCTTGCCGCCGCGCTCGCCGTAATGGCCCTCTCCCTGGCCCCGCAGCTGGCCGCCCATGGCGCCGGGCCGTCGGAGGACGCACAGGCCCGAAAGACCGCGGCCGGGGCCCCGCCCGGGATCGGCGCCGCCGTGGCCCGGGTCATGAAGTCCTTTGGGGTCCCCGGCCTCGCCCTGGCCATCGTCAAAGACGGCCGCGTCGTCCTGGCCAAGGGCTACGGGGTCCGGAAGCTCGGCGACCCGGCCCCGGTCGATGCCCGGACGCTCTTCGGCATCGCCTCGAACACCAAGGTCGTCACCGCGACGGCGCTCGGGCTCCTCGTCGATGAAGGCCGGGTCGCCTGGGACGCCCCGGTCGTCGACTATCTGCCCTGGTTCATGATGTACGACCCCTACGTCACCCGCGAGCTGACCGTCCGGGACCTGCTCGTCCACCGCAGCGGCCTCGGGCTTGGGGCCGGCGACCTGCTCTGGTGGCCGGAATCCACGTATGACCGCGGGGAGGTGGCCCGGCGCCTGCGCTTCATCAAGCCGGCGACCTCGTTCCGAAGCGCCTACGCCTACGACAACGTCCTCTACATCGTCGCCGGCGAGCTCATCCAGGCCGTGACCGGTCGGACGTGGGAGGATTTCGTCGCCGAGCGCATCCTGAAGAAGGTGGGCATGACCGACAGCAACGTGCGCCATTCGGCCGCGGCCGAGGGCGGGAACGTCGCGACGCCGCACGCCCGGGTCGGGGGCGTCGTCCGGCCCATCAAGCCCTTGCTGAACGACGTCACGAACCCGGGCGGGGGCATCAACTCCGGCGCCGAGGACATGGCCAAGTGGATGCTCGTGCGCCTGGCCAAGGGGAAGCTGGCCGACGGGACGTCCCTCTATTCGGAGCGGACGGCCCGCCAGATCGACACCCCGGTCACGATCCTGCCGAACCCGGCCCCTCCGGCCGAGCTGGCCCCGCTCAAGTCCAACTTCGCCGCCTACGCCCTCGGAGTGGGCGTCCGCGACTACCGCGGCCGGCGCGTCCTGACCCACACCGGCGGCCTGCCCGGCTATGTCTCGATCGTGACCCTCCTGCCGGAGCGGAACCTCGGCGTCGCCGTGCTGACGAACGCCGAATCCACGAGCGCCTTCTCGGCCCTGACCTGGCTCGTCGTCGATCACGACCTCGGCGCCCCGGCGACCGACTGGACCGACGCCTATCTCAAGCTCCAGGCCCGGGAGGACGCGGCGACGGCCAAGGCGCTCGACGAGTCCGCGGCGGCGCGAGACGCCTCGTCGAAACCCTCCCTGCCCCCGGCGAGATACGCCGGCGTCTATACCGACGCCTGGTACGGCGACATCGCCATCGAGGAGGCGGGCGGCCGCCTGGTCATGCGCTTCAGCCGGACGCCCCAGCTCGTCGGCGACATGGAGCACTGGCAGTACGACACCTTCATCGTCCGCTGGCGCGACCGGGAGCTCCGCGCCGACGCCTACGTGACGTTCGCCCTGAATCCGGACGGCTCGATCGAGCGGGCCAAGATGGAGGCCGTCTCGCCGGAGACCGACTTCAGCTACGACTTCCAGGATCTCGACCTTCGGCCCGCGGTCCGGAAGCCGCGATAGGAGCAAGGCCATGGCCCCGCTCGTCCGCTTCGGCGTTTCGCTCGGCAAGGACCTCCTCGACCGGTTCGACGCCCTCATCGCCGAGCGCCGCTTCGCCAGCCGGTCCGAGGCCTTCCGCGACCTCATCCGCGGCGCGCTCGTCGAGGAGGAGTGGCGCAAGGGAGGGGAGGTGGCCGGGGCGGTCACCCTCGTCTATGATCACCACAGAAAGGACCTCGTCAACCGGCTCACCGAGATCCAGCACGACGCCCACGGCCTTATCGTGTCCACCCAGCACATCCATCTCGACCACGACCACTGCCTGGAGATCATCGCCGTCCGCGGCCGGGCCGCCGCCGTCCGCCGCCTGGCCGACGCCCTCCGCTCGGTCAAGGGCGTTCTCCGGGGCACGGTCAGCATGGCCGGCACGGGCCGGACGCTCGAAGGAGGGCATGGGTGATCCTGTTGGGCCGCAAGGGTGGGGCCTTAATCCCCCTGATCTTGGCCGCGCTCCCGGTTCTCGTCGGGGGACACGGCTCCGGCTCGTCCGTCCCAGACCCGCCCGGTCTCGACTCGCCTGCTCCCGCCGGGCTTCGCTCGCTCACGCTGTCGGGCCCGCGCGGCGCGGAAACGGCGGTCACCGGCCTGACGCGCGTCGACGGCGCGCGGGAATCCTTGGCCTCGCCGCATCCTCTGTTCTCGCTTCTCGTCGACAACCGGCCCGCGACCGCGGCGGCCCTGCCGGCGGGGCTCGCGCTCGCGGTCGCCGTCGAGGAGGGCTTCGCGCCCGGCGCGAAGCTCAAGGTCGTCTTCCGGAACGACGCTGGGTCGAAGATGAAGCTCGAGAACCTCGTCCCCCTCGGCGAAGGCGCCGACCGGGCGTACATCACGGCCGGCCTGCCGAACGAGGCGCCCCACACCCTCGACCGGAGCCAGCTCTTCCGGCCCGGGCTCCGGCCGGTCGGCGTCGTCCTCCCGGACAACGCCTGGCACCTGGGCTTCTGCTCCGTCGAGACCGGCGCCGCCGCGGGCTCCCTGACGGCCATCGCCCGCCGGGTCAAGACCGACAAGGCCGAGCGGACCCGTTGGGCCTCGATTCTCGAGCCCGGCGGCTCGGTCGAGTACGACCTTTATTTTGAAGCCCACCCGGGCGGCTGGCGGCGCGGGCTCGAGATCATGTTCCGCGAGCGCTTCCTCTACGATCTCGAGAGGTTCGACGACGCCCTGTTCCGCCGGGCCGACCTGGCCTGGGTCCGGCGGGCCTATGTCATGGTCCTCCAGTTCGCCTGGGACCGGTCCTACTATGACCGCGAGGCCGGCCGCTATGCCTTTGACCGGACCCTGACGGCCTGGGACAAGTCCCTCGGCCCCATCGACATCTACACCATCTGGCCGACCTGGCCGCGGCTCGGGCTCGACGCCCGCAATCAATGGGACATGTACCGGGACCTGCCCGGCGGCCTGGCCGAGCTCCGCCGCCAGGTCGACCTGGCCCACAAGCTCGGCAAGAGATACTTCATCTCCTACAATCCCTGGGACGAGAGCACGCGCCACGAGGACCACATCGCCGGTATGGAGGCCATGCTCCGGACGCTCGACGCCGACGGCGTCGTGCTCGACACCCGCGGCGGGTCGAGCCGCGAGTTCCAGGCCGCGGCCGACCGGGTCAAGCCCGGCATCATCATGTACAGCGAGGGCATGGCCGTGCCGCGCGACATGCCCGGCATCGTCTCCGGCCGCGTCCACGACGCGCTCTATATGCCGCCGCCGCTCAACATGAACAAGTACATGCGGCCCGATTTCGCCATCTTCCGGGTCCTCCAGCTGGCCGAGGGGCCGCTCCACCGCGAGTCGGCCGTGGCCTTCTTCAACGGCCACGGCTCGGAGATCAACACCATGCGGCCGGGCCGGCCCGACTGGATCGAGGACGAGCTCCGCTACCTCGGCCGGACGACCAGGCTCCTGCGCGAGAATTCGTCGGCCTTCCTCGACCCGGGCTGGGAGCCGCTCGTGCCGACCCTGGAGGACGGGCTCTGGGCCAACCGCTGGCGCGACGGCGCGAAGACCGTTTGGACGGTCTTCAGCCTGCGGCCCGAGGGATACAAGGGGCCGCTCATCGAGGTCGATGTGCCGGAAGGCGCCCATCTCGTCAGCCTGTGGAACCACGAGGAGCTCGAACCCGCGCTCCGCGACGGCAAGCGCTACGCGCCCGTCGACGTCGCCGCCTTCGACGCCGCCCGCCTCGGGACGCGGTTGGAGGGGAACGTCGACGGCCTCGCCGTCCTGCCCGGCCTTCTCCGGGTCGAGGCCGACGGCGAGATCGTGACCTTCGAAGCGCCGGAGGCGCCCGCCGGAAGCCGGATCGCCGTCTCGGCCGGCAACCCCTCTTACGCCGAGGCGCCCGTCCTCTTCGGGACGGAGCGGCGGACGATCGCCCTCCACGAGCACTTCGGCTTCCGCGAGGAGAAGTTCGTCGTCCAGCTCTTCGACCGGCGCGGCGAGATCCTCGACGAGCGCGTCGTCAGGCTGCCTTTGGCCCACCCCCGGCTCGTGACCCGCGTCGAACGGACGCCGACGGCGTCGAAGGCCCCGGCGGGCATGGTCGAGGTCCCGGCCGGGACCTTCGTCTTCAAGACGGCCGGGAATCCCGGCGACGCCAATCCGGTCATCCCGTATCCGGACACGAAGAAGGCCCGAACGCTCGAGATGCGCCGGTTCTTCATGGACAGGACGCCCGTCACCAACGCCGCCTTCGAGGCCTTCCTCGAAGCGACCGGCTACGCCCCCGCCGACCGGTCGGGCTTCCTGAAGCACTGGGTCGGCGGAAAGCCCCCGGCCGGACAGGGCGATCACCCCGTCGTCTGGATTTCGATCGAGGACGCCCGGGCCTACGCCAAGTGGGCGGGGAAGCGCCTGCCGACCGAGGCCGAATGGCAGTACGCCGCGCAGGGCACGGACGGGCGGCCCTACCCATGGGGGAAGACGATGGAGCCCGGCCGGTCGAACGACAGGCTCAACCGGACGACTCCCGTCACCGCCCACCCGAAGGGCGCGAGCCCCTTCGGCGTCCTGGACCTGGTCGGCAACGTCTGGCAGGTCATGGACGACGTCTACGACAACGGGGTCTATCGCTACGGCATCATCCGCGGCGGCAGCCACTACGCGCCCGAGAAGAGCGTCTGGTACGTCAAGAGCGGGCCGCTCGCGGTCGACCGGGTCCAGATCCATCTGCTGGTCGCCCCGGGCCTGGACCGCGCGGCCACGGTCGGCTTCCGCTGCGTCAAGGACGCCGAGTAGGCCCGCGGCCGCGATAGCTCCGGAGGGCCGCGCCCGTGTGCGACGCCGCCGAGGCGGCGACGGCCTCCGGCGTTCCCGCCGCCACGACCGTCCCGCCTTCGCTCCCGCCCTCGGGGCCGAGATCGATGATGTGGCCGGCCCGGGAGATGAGGTCGAGGTCGTGTTCGACCGCGATGATCGTGTGCCCGGCTTCGAGGATCCGGCCGAAGAGGCGGAGGAGCCGGTCGGTGTCCGAGGGGTGAAGCCCGGTCGTCGGCTCGTCGAAGAGATAGAGGACGCGGCCCGGCGGCGGCGCCGCCAGCTCCGCGGCGAGCTTCAGCCGCTGGCGCTCCCCGCCGGAGAGCGTGTCGAGCGGCTGGCCGAGGCGCAGATAATCGAGGCCGATGCCGGCCAGGAGAGCGAGGCCCGAGGCGACTTTCGGCAGGCCGGACAGGGCGCTCGCGCCCTCGGCCGCGGTCAGGTCGAGGACATCGGCGATCGTCCGCCCGGCGACGCGGACCTCGAGGACCTCGCGGCGGTAGCGGGCGCCGCGGCAGGCCTCGCAGGGCCCGGAGACGTCCGCCAGGTGGTCGAGGCTGACCGTCTTCCGGCCCGTTCCGGCGCAGGCTTCACAGCGGCCCTCGGGCGTCAGGAAAGAGAAATGGGCCTTCCTGAGGCCCCGGGCCCGGGCCTCTTCCGACGACGCGAAGAAGCTGCGGACGCCGTCGAAAAGGCCCAGATAGGTGAGGGGGACGCTCGCGGCGCTCTCCGCCGGGGCCTCGGCCCCGGCCGCCACGACCTTGGAGAAGCGCTCGAGGCCGCGGATCGCGTCACAGCCGGCCGGGCGCCCGGCCCCGGATGAGGCCAGGATGA
>JAXDAV010000023.1:0-20336 GCA_034679465.1 Candidatus Aminicenantota bacterium
CAGGCACCAATTCCAGGCCGACCTTCACCTGAAGATGACCGCAACGACTATACCAAAAATCAATTTTCATGCTTAGAGGGTGTCGCCCCGTCATGAGTAATTATTCACGAGCCGAGGCGGCTGCAGAGTGGCGAAGTTGGGCTATAGCCGAATCCGGATGCCGAGCTGAAGGCTGACGCCGCTGAAATCTATGACCGCTTTGCGGGGCTCGGGTCCGACTGTCGTGGAAGGCGAGTTTTGTATCATGATCAGTCTCGGGGCATTCGGCAGATTGGGAACGTGTTCGTAATAAAGTATCCCTTGCTCAGAGAATGTTGTCCATCCCTCCACAAGTTCGAAAAACTCAAACTCACTGGAACCTTCCCAGGTGCGGAACCTGGCATACCTGCCCAGAGCGCTTAAACCGAGGAATAAATTAGGCAGCAGCCTGTACTCAAAGCCGAGCCCCCCGTGGAAACCCAAGGGAACTCCTTTAGCCTCTGCGGATGTCGTTATGCGTTTATGGAAAGTGAGGACATCACCTGCTATCCATTCAGCATTATAGCGCGCATGGAAATAGTAGCTGCCCCCTCCTTCGGCGATGAAATTGACCTTCCCGGATATGGGCATCGTCAGATGCAGGCCAATTCGGATTGGGACCGCGCTCAGCCTGGGATTCGCCCCGGCGGTCGCTGTACTGAGGGAAGGCCCTAACATAGAGAAGGACATAGAAGACGCGCGCGAAATTCGCAGATATCCGCCGCCTATGCTTAAGCCAATTCGTGGACTGAGCGCATAGATAGCGTCACCGCCGAACTCATACCCGGTATGGACGGCGCGATAGCCGCCATGCCAGACTGGCCAACCTTCCTTGTTGTAATAGAACCAGTCTTGGGTTCCGGGATTCACGTCGCCGCCCGAGATAGAGGTCCCTCCTCCCGTGAGCCTGAGGCTGATCCTACTGTCGGCAAGAACCAGGCCCTGGAGCAACATCAACAATGTTGCTGATAAGGCCATACGGGCGTTTAATCTTCGCATCGTTCAACCTCCGCCTAACTTATTCGTCACCAGGCAATAACCTCGAAGGATCCCCTTTGTTGGGTGATTTGGCGGACACTGGTTCCCCTCCATACGACGCTTGAATGGTAGGGTCCAGTCAGCCACTTGTCAAGTGGTTTTTTTGTTTTTTTTGGCTCTTCGACGATTTGAGTGAGTGGGCTAGCCCAGGTTCACTTCGAGGCCAGCGCTTCGGCCAGCTTGCGGACGGCAACGTCCAGCTCCTCGACGAGGATGCGCGACAGGACGGAGGGCAGGTACTGGACCTTGCGGGCGGCGAGGGCCAGGCGCCTGTCGAACGAATGGAAGACGAGCCTCGTCCCGGTCTTGAACTCCAGGAACTCCAGGTCCATGGCCAGGCGGCCGAACCAGACCTCGGGGTTGTCGATCTCCTCGATGAGCCGGACGTTCGAGCGCAGGACGATGGCGGGATCGCCCTGGAGGATGTCCAAGGTCACCCGGGGAAAGCCCTCCTTCCGGCGCAGGTAGTCGCTCATCGCCTCCCGGAAAAGGTCGTTGGGCTTCTTGGCCCAGAAGACGGAGGAATAATATTTCAGCTCGAAGGGCGAGACCCGGTAGATGACCCGGAAATCGTCGTAGAGCGGATCGACCCGCACGGGCTCGATGTAGAGCGGCCGGTCGACCTTCGGATGGAACTGGACGTCCTGCTCGAGGGCCACGATCTGGAAATAGCGCTTGTTCGGGGAGGAGGAAAAGCAGCCGGCGAGAAGGAGGACGGCGGCGAGGGGGACGGCGAGCTTCCTCATCATTTCTTGTCCTTTCGCGTCCGGATGATAGCGGACGGCTCATCGGCGATCTCGCGGGTGAAGCGGGCCAGGTTGTCGATGGCGACGCCGAGGCTGGAGAACGTCCGCTGCAGCTCCGACTGCTGTTCGAGGAGGACGCTCTCGACCTTCTTCAGGCTGACCGAGGCCGTGGCCAGAAAGTCCCGGACGTCCTTGAGCACCAGGCCCATCTCGTCGGCCGAGAACCGCTGGGAGATGTTGCCCAGGGTCTCCTGGGAGCTCGATTCAACCGTCCGGATGAGGCGGCCGAGATCGTCGGTCACGGGCACGAACCTTTCCGTCGCCTTGGCGAAATCGGCCGTGGCCTTCTCGATGCTGACCAGGGCGTTCTCGAGCGAGGTCCGGCGGGAATCGAGGACGCCGGTGATCGAAGCCGAGGCCTTCTGGGAGTTCTCGAGGAAGGCGTTGAACCGGGTCACGTTCTCCGGGGACAGGAACTCGGTGATCCGACGGGCCGTGGTCTCGATATTGGCGATGATGTCGTCCGCGCGCTCGCCGAGGCCGCGCCCCGTGGCGATCTCCTCGTTGGCCTTCATGTCCTCCGATTCCGGGGTGCCGCCGCTGAGCTCGATGTACTTCTGGCCCGTCAGGCCCATGTAGACCAAGGTGGCCTGCATGTTGGCCTTGACCGGCAGCCCCGGCCGGACCCGGACCTTGACGTGGACGCAATCGAGGTCCGTCCCGCTCACCTCGATCTTGACGACCCGGCCGATCTCGACGCCCCGGTACTTCAGCGGAGACCCGATGCCGAGGCCGTGGACGGAGGTGTTGCGGAACTTGATGAGATAATTGGTGCCCGGGTCGCGGAGCTTGGGGATGATGAAGAACCCGGCGACGGCCACGAAGATGACCGTCGCCAGGGTCAGGAAGATCCCCAGCCGGGTCTTCTGCTCATGCGTCATCATGATGGTCCTTCCTGAGGAAGAATGTCCGGATGAATTCGTCGTCCGAGGCGGCCAGACCGGCCTGGTCCCCGGCGAAGCGGAGGCCCCCGTCGCCGAGCAGGAGGACGCGGTCGGCCACCCGCTCGATCGAGCGGAGCTCGTGGGTGACGACGACGAGGGTCATCTTGAAGCCGTCCCTCAGCCGGAGGAGGAGGTCGTCGAGGAGATGGGAGGTGATCGGATCGAGGCCGGACGAGGGCTCGTCGCAGAAGACGACCTCCGGGTTGAGGACGAGGGCCCGGGCCAGGGCCCCCCTCTTGCGCATGCCGCCGGAGAGCTCGGCGGGGAGCTTCTCGGCGCTGTCGGCCAGCTCCACCTGGGCCAGGCTGGCGTGGGCCATGTCCCGGACGACCCCTTCCGGCAGCTCCGGGTAGCGCATGCGGACCGGCAGGGCGACGTTCTCGTAGAGGGTCAACCCGTTGAGGAGCGCCCCGTCCTGGTAGAGGACGCCGATCCGGCCGTAGAGGCCGCCGAGCGAGGCCTCGGAGCTGTAGTCGACGGGACAGCCGGCGAAATCGAAGCCGCCGGCGAGGGGGGGGAGCAGGCCGGCCAGCGTCTTGAGGAGCGTCGACTTGCCCGATCCGCTGACGCCGACGACGGCCGTGATCAGGCGCTCGGGCACGGCGAAGGAGAGGCGGCGGAGGATCTCGGCCCGGCCGTAGCCGACGGTCAGATCGCGGGCGGTGATGATATCCATGATCAATAGATGACGAACGCGAACAGGCAATCGAGGACGATGACCAGGGTCACGGACAGGACCACGGATTCGGTCGTGGCCCGGCCGACCTCCTCGGCGCTCCGCCCGACGGTCAGGCCCTTGAAGCCGGCGCCGATGACGACGGCCCAGCCGAAGACGACCGTCTTGACCAGGCCCCAGGCGAAATCGGACCAGTCGACGGTGTGGAGCATCTGATCGAGGAACGTGGCCGGCAGCATCCCGAACGAGAGACGGGCGACGACGATGCCGCCGAAGATGCCGGCGACGTCGGCCATGACCACGAGGAGCGGGACGACCAGGGTGATGGCGATCAGCCGGGGGACCATGAGGAACCGGGTCGGGACGATGCCCATCGTCCGGAGGGCGTCGATCTCTTCGAGGACGGTCATGCTGGCCAGCTCGGCGGTGACCGCGGCGCCGACCTTGCCGGCCAGGATGACGCCGGTCATGAGCGGCACGAGCTCGAGGAGCATGGCGTAGCCGACCAGGTCGGCGACGTAGACGTCGGCCCCGAAGAGCTTCAACTGCTCGACCGAGGTGATCGAGATGGTCACGCCCACCAGGAACAGGAGGACGCAGACGATGGGGTAGGACTTGTAGCCCATGAAGAACATCTGGTTCCAGGTCTCCCCGGGATAGACGCCTTTGCGGGTCTTGAGGAACGTGCCGATGTGGAAGACCTCGTCGCCCAGCATGGCCATGAACTGCCCGATGATCCGGACCCGGGCCAGGAACCGGTCGGACACGGACTGCAGGAACCGCTCGAACCGGGTGCCGGCGGGCGCGACGGCCGGCTTTTCCGGCCAGCATCCGTCCGGCCGCCGGACGAAGCCGGCCTCGGCCCGGACCAGCGCGTCGGGGATGTTGGCGGCGGCGACCCCGGGCAGGCAATCCGCGAGATGCCCCAGAAAGGCCAGCGTGGTGCTGTCGAACTCCTCGACCTGGCGAAAATCCAGGGTCACGAGGCCGTCCCCGGTCCTCTTGCCGATCTCGGCGAGCACGGCGACGATCTCGGGGGCCTTGAGCCTTTTCGGCAGGACCACGGTCTCGGGCGGGCCCGGGGCCGGCGTCGCTCCGCTCATCTCGCCTCCGGAAGCCTGATTCTCCCCGGTCGGGCGCGGCCGGGCACAGCCTTGCGGGCCGCGCTCTCCCCCGGGACCTCCATTCTAGTACACGCGGAGGCCCATTTCAACGCGCCCGGCCAAGGCGCCGCTAGGCCCGGGCCGCGCGCTCCAGCCGCTTCATGATGGCGAAGATGAAGGCGGCCGACAGGAGGCAGGCCCCGACGAGAATGGCCCACACCGCCCAGAGCGGCACCCGCATCCAGAACCAGGCGATGACCCCGACGAGGGAGTTGCCGACGGCCGTCGCGGCGAACCAGCCGCCCTGCATCAGGCCCTTGTACTTGGGCGGGGCGACCTTGGAGACGAAGGAGATGCCGATCGGGCTGAGGAAGAGCTCGGCGATGGTCAGGCCGAAGTAGGTCGCGATGAGCCAATAGACGGAGACCTGGGAGTCGGGCGGAGCGACGAGGCCGCCCAGGGCCTTCGGGCTGGCCAGGCTGAGCGAGCCGATGACCAGGATCATATAGGCCGCGGCGGTGATGAGCATCCCGATGCCGATCTTCCGCGGCGCGGACGGCTCCTTGCCCTTGCGGTTGAGCCAGCCGAAGATGCCGATGACGATCGGGGTCAGGACGACGATGAAGAACGGGTTGAAGTGCTGGAACATCTGGGGCTGGAAGGGATTGGTCGCCGCGTAGCCGCTGTAGCGGAGATAGGCCAGGACGCCGAAGACGGCGAACGCGGCCCCTCCCAGGACCCGGGACAGCCCCTTCGAGGACCTCTTCACCAGGAACACGAGGCCGAGCAGGGACAGGAAAACGGACAGGAGCCCGGTCATATCGAACAGGAGGTAGGCCGCCTGCCCGACGCTGGGCACGGTGTAGTCGCGGGCGAAGTAGGTCATGGTCACGGCGCTCTGGTGGAAGGCCATCCAGAAGAAGATGACGACGCCGAAGACGAGGCCGAGGGCGATCAGGCGCTCCCGGGTCTGCTCGCGGCTGAGCTCGACGACCTGGGATTTCAGGGTCTCGGATTTGGCCTTCTGCCGCTCGGTCAGGTCGGCCGTCCTGTAGTGCTTGCGGAAGGCCCAGAAGACGATCATGGAGACGATCAGGCTGATGCAGGCGACGCCGAAGCCGAAGTGATAGGACTTGCTCAGGGCGTTGACGTAGTCCGTGCCGAAGCGGCCCAGCGTGTCCAAGGTCACGGAGGCGTCCTGGGTCTGGGCGATGCCCAGGAAGGAGGCGACGTCGGCCAGCCTGCCCTCGAGGAACTCGTTGGCCAGGGCCGGGATGCGGGCGTCGTAGGAGTAGCCGGACCGGCCCATGATCCAATCGCAGACGGCCTTGGAGGCCGAGGGGGCGAACATGGCCCCGATGTTGATGCCCATATAGAAGACGTTGAAGGCCCGGTCGCGCAGGGCCGAGTACTTCGGATCGTCGTAGAGATTGCCGACCAGGGCCTGAAGGTTGCCCTTGAACAGTCCCGTGCCCAGGGCGATGACGGTCAGGGCGGCCACGATGAGCGGGAAGCCGGTGTCCATGGCCGTCGGCAGGGCGAGCAGGATGTAGCCGATGAACATGACGATGATGCCCAGGCTGATCGTCCGGCCGTAGCCGAGGAAGCGGTCGGCCAGGAAGCCGCCGAGCAGGGGGAAGATGTAGACGCCGACCAGGAAGGTCGCGTACATGGAGCCGGCGGCCGCCGCCGACATGCCGTACTTCGCCTGCATGAACAGGACGAAGATGCTGATCATCGTGTAGAAGCCGAAGCGCTCGCCCATATTGGCGAAGAAGGCCACGAACAAGCCCTTGGGGTGTCCTTTGAACATGCGTCACCGTCCTTTTTGAGGGATGTGCGGAAGCCGGATGGCTGTCAAGACGGGGGGGATTATAACAGAAGAAAAGAGGGGGTCAAACCTTAAATCTTCGAAAAAGAAGGGACCGGGTCTTCGCAAGGGGACATGTACTCTTTGTACGTGTCCCCTTGTCTATCGGCCGGGACACGTACCGAAACGGTACATGTCCCGGCAGCCTTGCGAAGACCCGGTCCCTGCGGTTTGACCCCGTCTTAACGCTTGCCACCGAGGACGGAGCCCAGGACGCCGCGGAGGATCTGCCGGCCGAGGTTCGAGCCGACCGACCGGGCGGCGCTCTTGGCCATGGCCTCGATCAGGGTGTCTTTGGACCGTCCCGGCGCGCGCCGGGGCGCCGGGGCCTGGGGATATGGCACCCGGCCGCGGCCTGAAGGGGCGGGATAGCCGTAAGGGGCTTGGGGCCGGGCCTGGGCTTGCGTCTGGGCTTCGGCCGCCGCGCGGGCCCGCGCCTTGAGCATCTCGTAGGCCGACTCCCGGTCGACCGCCTTCTCGTAGTGCCCGAAGATGACCGAGCTTTGGACGATCCCCCGGCGCTCGGCCGGCGTGATCACGCCGATGCGGCTGTGGGGCGGCAGGACGAAGGCCCGCTCCACGATCCCGGGATGGCCCTTCTCGTCGAGGAACGAGATCAGGCCCTCGCCGGTGCCGAGCTGGGTGATCTCCGTCCCGACGTCGACCCGGGGGTTCTGGCGGAAGGTCTCGGCCGCGGCCCGCACGGCCCTCTGGTCCCGCGGCGTGAACGCCCGGAGGGCGTGCTGGACGCGGTTGCCGAGCTGGCCGAGGATGACATCAGGGATGTCGAGGGGGTTCTGGGTGACGAAATAGACGCCGACGCCCTTGGACCGGATGAGGCGGACGACCTGCTCGATCTTCTCCAGGAGGACCTGCGGCGCGTCCGCGAACAGGAGGTGGGCCTCGTCGAAGAAGAAGACGAGCCGCGGCTTCTCCACGTCGCCGACCTCGGGCAGGCGCTCGAAGAGCTCGGCCATGAGCCACAGCAGGAACGTCGAATAGGCCCGGGGCGTCAGCATCAGCTTGTCGGCGGCCAGGATGTTGATCATCCCCCGCCCGGCGCCGTCGGTCTGCATGAGGTCGTCGAGGTCGAGGTCGGGCTCGCCGAAGAAGCTGTCCGCGCCCTGCTCGTCGAGCGTCAGGAGGTTCCGCTGGATCGTCCCGACGCTGGCCGGGGAGATGCGGCCGTACTCCGTTTCGAGCGCCCCGGCATGGTCGCCGGCGTATTGGGCCAGGGCCCGGAGGTCCTTGAAGTCGAGGAGATGGAGCCCCTGGTCGTCGGCGATGCGGAAGAGGACGGTCAGGACGCCGCTCTGGACGTCGTTGAGATTGAGCAGGCGCGAGAGCAGGAGCGGCCCCATGTCGGACACGGTCGTCCGGACCGGATGGCCCTGTTCGCCGAAGATGTCCCAGAAGGTCACCGGGCTGCCCTCGAAGGGGTATTCGCCGAGATCGAGCTTCTCGATCCGCTCCCGGATCTTCGGGTTGTCCAGGCCCGGCTGGCTGACTCCCGCCAGGTCGCCCTTGATGTCGGCCAGAAAGACCGGGACGCCGAGGCGGCTGAAGCGCTCGGCCATGACCTGGAGCGTGACGGTCTTTCCCGTGCCGGTGGCGCCGGCCACAAGCCCGTGGCGGTTGGCCATCTTCGGAAGAAGGATGAGGTCTTTCCCGCCGCCCCGGGCGATCAGCATGCCTTCGAGTGCCATGGGTCCCTCCTGGCGCTTGGCCCCGTTCCTATCCGCACCCTTGCGGGAGTGCTCACCAGCTCAGGCTCTCGCGGAACAACCTGGTGACGGTCCGCTGCAGGGCCGCCCGGAAGGCCTCCACGGTCGAGATCTCTTCGCCGGTCCAGTAGTCCTTGACGAACAGGGGCCGGCCGACGTTCACCTTGATCGTCGCCGGCACGCCCCACATGATGTGCGTCCCGAAGATGGACAGCGGCGTCACGGGCACCGAGAGGCCGCTGTCCTTGTAAAGGTTGTAGGCCATGATGGATACGCCCCGGCGGAATTCCTTGACGTAGGGGTTGGGGTCCTTGGGATGGACCCGGCCCCGGCCCTGCAGGGCGATGATGGCCCGCCCCTTCCTCAGGTAATCCTGGCACGTCAGGACCGAGGCGCGCTTGCTGCCGTACATGTCGACCGGGATGGTCCCGATCCGGGCGATATGGCCGGAGACGAACCAGACCAGGAAGGTGTAAAGGGGATTGAGCAGCACGTGGATGAAGCCCCCGAATCTCCCCATATGGCGGCGGAGGTGGCGGAGGACGAGCTCCGACGCGCCGTCCCGCGTGAAGATCATCTGGTTGGCCGTGAAATAGATCATCCGGGGCACGTTCCGGAGCAGGACGGACACGTCCTTGTAGGACCCGCAGTGGTTCCCGACGATGATGTTCGGCCCCTCGCGGACGAAATTCCCGGCCCCGCGGATGTCGGTCTTCTTGGGCAGAAGGAAGAGGCGCGTCGAGCGGTCGAGGAACCGCCTGATGTACTCGAATTCCTCTTCGTAGCTGGCCATGGTCGAGGCGCCTATTCTACCCAAACCGCCCCATGATTTCAAAGAATCCGCCCCGCTCCGCCCGGGCGACGGCTTGCGGAGCCCGAGCAGGCATGCTACGTTAGGGCCCGTCACCCGTTCAAGGAGGCGCGCATGATGACCCTGATTCGCGGCGGCGAGGTCTTCGCCCCGGAGGCGCTCGGACGGAAGGACGTCCTCCTGGCCGGCGGCGCGATCGAGGCCGTGGTCGAGCCCGGCCGCCTCCGCTTCGACGGAGCCGAGGTCGAGGTCGTCGAGGCCGCCGGACAGAGCGTCGTTCCCGGTCTCATCGACCCCCACGTCCACATCCTGGGCGGCGGCGGGGAGGGCGGCCCGGCGACGCGCGCCCCCGAGATACGGATCGAGGACATCGTCGCGAGCGGCGTCACGACCGTCATCGGCTGCCTGGGGACGGACGGGATCACCCGCCGGATGCCCTCGCTATTGGCCAAGGCCAGGGGTCTCGAGGCCGAAGGAATCTCGACCTTCATCTTTGCGGGCTCCTACGAGATCCCCGTCCAGACGCTGACGGGCAGCGTCCGCTCCGACCTCGTCCTCATCGACAAGGTCCTCGGCGCCGGGGAGATCGCCGTGAGCGATCACCGCTCGTCCCAGCCGGTCTTCGAGGAGATCGCGCGCCTGGCCGCCGAATGCCGGGTCGGCGGGCTGCTCGGCGGCAAGGCGGGAGTCCTCCATCTTCACCTCGGCGACGGAGCGCGCGGCCTTGATCTCCTCTTCCGCCTCGTCCGCGAGACGGAGATCCCCGTGACCCAGGTCATCCCGACCCACGTCACGAGGAACCCGCGGCTCTTCGAGCAGGCGCTCGAGTGGGCGGCCGCCGGCGGCTCGGTCGATATCACCGTCGGGGCCGAGCCCGGGCCCGGGGATCCGGACGTGGCCTTTGAGGACGCCCTGGCCGCGTTCGAGCGGCGGGGACTGCCGCTCACGCGGATGACGGCGAGCTCCGACAGCAACGGCAGTCTGCCGGTCTTCGACGCCGAGGGGCGGCTGGTCCGCCTGACCGTGGCCACCGAGGAGCACCTGCTGAGGACGCTCGGGGACCTCGTCCGCCGCGGCCGGCTGTCGATGGAAGCGGCCCTGCGGATCTTCTCGACCAACGCGGCCGATTTCTACAAGCTCGGCCGGAAGGGCCGTATCGAGCCCGGCCGGGACGCCGACATCCTCGTTCTCGACGCCGCCTGCGGGCTCGTCGACGTCTTCGCCCGCGGCCGGCGCTTGATGGCCGGGGGCCGGCTCCTGGCCCGCGGCGCCTTCAGCGCCTGAAAGGACGCCGCCCGTGAACGCGACCCAGCCCCCGCCCTCCGGCCGCCGGCCCTCGTTCGGCGTCGCCCTCGTCCCGCTCATCGCCATGGCCCTCCTCCTCGGCGTCGGCTACGGCGTCTTCAAGATCAAGGCCCAGATCCTGCTGGTCGCGGCGGCTTCGGTCACGGCGGTCCTGGGCCTCCTCCTCGGCTTCAAGTGGAGCGACATGGAGCGGGGCATCGTCGAGAGCATCCGCAAGGCCCTGCCGGCCATCCTGATCATGCTCTCGGTCGGGCTCCTCATCGGCTCCTGGATGGCCAGCGGCACGATCCCCATGGTCATCTACTACGGCCTGAAGCTCATCTCGCCCAAGTTCTTCCTGGCCACGGCCTGCCTCGTCTCCTCGGTCGTGGCCATCGCCTGCGGCACGTCCTGGGGGACGATCGGAACGATCGGCGTCGCCTTCATGGGCATCGCCATGGGTCTCGGCATCCCCCTCGGCCCGGCGGCCGGGGCGATCGTCGCCGGGGCCTACTTCGGGGACAAGATGTCGCCGCTCTCCGACATCCCCAACCTGGCCACGGTCATCTCCGGCTCGAACCTGTTCGACCACATCAGGCACATGGTCCCTTCGGCCGGGCCCGCATGGCTCGCCGGGCTGGCCATCTACGTCGTCGCCGGCCTTCGCTACGACGCGACGGCCGCCCGCTCGGAGACCCTGGACCTCATCCTGACGACGCTCAAAGCCAACTTCCGCTTCAACCTGCTCCTGCTCCTGCCCATGGCTGTCATCTTCTATTTCGCCATGGCCAAGAAGCCGACCATCCCGGCCCTGGTCCTGTCGTCGCTCGCGGCGGCGGCGCTGGCGGTCACCGTCCAGAAGATCCCCCTCACGGTCGTGGCCGCGGCCATGAACACCGGTCTGCCGCCGCGGACGGGCGTCGCGGTCGTGGACCAGCTGCTGTCCAAGGGGGGCATGATGAGCATGATGGAGACCCAGCTCATCGCCTTCACGGCCTTCTCGTACGGCGGCATCATGCAGGCGACCGGCTGTCTGGCCGTCATCCTGGACAAGGTCATGCGCTTCACCCGGCGCGTCGGGAGCCTGGTCCTGACCACGGTCGGCGCGGCCGTCCTCTCGGCCATGATCACGGGGAGCTCCTATCTGTCGATGATCCTCCCGGCCGACCTCCTGGCTCCCGCCTTCAGGAAGAAGAACCTGGCCGCGAAAAACCTGTCGCGCATCATCGCGGAGAGCGGTGGCATCATCGTCCCCCTCATCCCCTGGAGCATGGCCGGCGTCTACATCACGGGGACGCTGGGGGTTTCGACCTTCTCCTACCTGCCCTGGGCCTTCATGAACTATCTCTCGGTCGGGATGCTCGTTCTCTTCGGCTTCACGGGTTGGACGATGTCGCCTCGGGTGCGGGACGACGAGACGCAGGCCGGCAGCTGAAATAGGCTAACGGTCTTCTTCTTCGCCTTTTTCGGCCTTCTCCAGCGCCTTCTGGAACAGCTCGTCGGCCTTGGAGTGCTTCTCTTTCTGGAGCTCGAACGTGGCCTCGAACCTGCGGTCGAACTCGCTTTGCCTCTTGTGCTCTTTGACCAGGAGCTCGTCGAGCGAGCCTTTCTTCTTCTTGGGCTTCTCCGACCTCATGACCGCGCGGGTCTCGCCGTCGACCCACAGGGTCGCCTCGCAGCAGGGGCAAACGATCGAAAAAACGCGTGTCTCGTCTTTGGCCTCGGCCATGGAGGGAATGTAGCACAACCGTCCCGGTCCCATCAACGGGGCCGGACAGCGGCGCCGGCCCTGTCCGCGATACCGTGCTTTTTCAACAGCTTGAACAGGCCCTGGCGGGTCAGGCCGACCTCGGCCGCGGTCCGGGTCCGGTGATAGCGGCAGCGGGCCAGGGCCTCCCGCAGGAAGCGCCGCTCGAAATCGGCCTTGGCCTCGGCCAAGCGATGGGAGGCCCGCGAATAGGTCTCCCCGGACGGGTTGATCTTCGGCGACAGGTGGTCCTCGAGGATGAGCGGTCCCCCGCCGGCCATGACCAGGCAGCGCTGGACCTCGTTCTGGAGCTCACGGACGTTGCCGGGCCAGGGATAATGGAGCAGCATCTCCAGGGCGACCGGCGAGACGAAGGGCCGCGGCCGGCCCATGGACCGGGCGAACTCGTCGAGAAAATGATTGAGCAGGAGAAGGGCGTCGTCCGGCCTTTCGCGAAGCGGCGGCAGGTCGATCGAGATGATCTTCAGCCGGTAGTAGAGGTCTTGGCGGAAGCGGTCCCGCTCGACCTCGCGATCGAGGTCCTTGTTGGTGGCGCTGACGAAGCGGACATCCACGGCCCGCGGCCGCGTCTCCCCGATCCGGCGGATCTTCTTCTCCTCGAGGACGCGGAGCAGCTTCGACTGGAGCGCGAGCGGCAGGTCGCCGATCTCGTCGAGGAAGAAGGTCCCGCCCGAGGCCTCCTCGATGAGCCCGATCTTGTCCCGAAACGCCCCCGTGAAGGCGCCCCGGGCGTGGCCGAAGAGCTCGGACTCGAGCAGGGTCTCGGGGATGGCGGCGCAATTGACGGCCACGAACGGCCCGCCGCGGCGGCGGCCCGTCTCATGGATGATCTTCGCGGCCAGCTCCTTGCCCGTGCCGCTTTCGCCGGCGATGAAGACGGGCGCCTCCGTGTCCCGGACCCTTTCGATCATGGCCCTGACGCGCCGGGCCAAGGGGGCCTCGCCCAGGAAGGCCGCCGCGGCCGTTCCTCCGGGAAGGCCCGGAGCGGCGGGCGGCGCCGCGCCGCCCGCCTCGTTCTTCCTGAGAACGTAGATGACGGGGGCCATGGCCAGGGTCAGGAACTCCAGGCTGTCCGGGTCGAAAGGCCTGTGTTCGCCGTTCCGGGCCAGATAGACGATGCCCGCCGGGCGGCCGCCGAAGGCCCAGGGATAGGCGAGCAGGCTCCGCGGCCGGCCGCCGTTCCCGTCGATCTCGAGGTCGGCGAAGAGAGGCTCCCGCCGGAGGTCCCGGACGAGGACCGGACGGCCGATCTCGAGGGCGCGGCCGACGAGAGCCTCGTCGATCTCCCCCGGGGCCCCGGCCGGGCCCGGCGGACCACCGCCTCCCCGGGCGGCTTCGAAGACCGGGGCGCCCTGACCGTCGTAAGCGCGGAAAACGGCCTGGTCCGCGGCGACCTGGTCGAAAACGGCCTCGGCGATCCGGGAGAGGAAGTGGTGGGTCACATTCTAAGCGACGAACGGGAAGGCCGGTTTTTCTCATTGCGCCCCCGCCGCCGAAAACTTAGAATGGAGCGAGGGAGGCTTCCATGTCGAAAATCGTGCTTGTCCTCGGCCTGTTGGCCGTATTGGTCCCCTGTTTCGCCGCCGGCAAGGAGCCCTCGGTGGCCGAGGCCCTGAAGCGCGTTCGGGTCATCGCCACACCCGAATCCGGCCGTCCCGTGGACCGGACCGTGGCCGAGGAGCTCCGCCGCGCGCTGGCCCCCCAGGCGGAGATCCGGGCGTTCGGGCCCGGGGCCTTGATAGGTCCCGCATCGGGGGCCTTCCGCATCGCCGTGGCCGGCGAGGGGCTCGCCGCCGGGCCGGGGCCCGAGGACCTTCGCCAGGCGGGCGGCAAGAGCTGGATGTTTTTGAGGCTCGGGCCGGACGGCTCGGGGGAGCTCACCGCCTCGGCGCCCCATCTCCTTTTCGCCCTCTTCTCCCTGCTCGAGGACGACTGGCTCGGGCTCGGGGCCTCGGGCTTCGAAAAAGGGCGCCTCGTCCGGCCCCGCTTCTCGCGGCTCGAGGGCGGCGACAACTACCTGGCCAACCCCAAGCGCGTCGCGGCCGGCTACGACGCCGAAGCGTCGATCCGTGAGCTGGCCCGTCTCGGCTTCAGCCACGTTCCCGTGAACGCCCTGGCCAAGGACATGCCGGCCGAGCAGGGCCCGCCCGGCGAGATCTACTACCGTTTCTACTATTTCAGCCCCGATCTCGACCAGTTCGTCGAGACGCCGCTCAACGCCGGGGCCTATTCGCCCGAGTACCTCGAGGCCAATCTCGCCCTGCTCAAAGAGAACGCCCGCCTGGCCGTGAAATACGGCCTGACCCCGGGCCTCAACATCAGCTCGCCCCGCTCGGTCCCCGACGCCGTCCTCGAACGACACCCCTACCTCCGGGGCGCCCGGGTCGACCATCCCTTCCGGAGCTACCGCCCCCGCTACACCCTGACGCTGTCCCATCCCGCCGTGCGCTGGCACTACGCCGAGCTCATGCGCCGCCTGATGCGGGAGGTCCCCGAGCTGGGCTACATCTATCTCTGGACGAACGACAGCGGCTCGGGCTTCGAGTACACGGCCTCGCTCTACGCCGGGCGGAACGGCGGGGCCTATCTCGTCCGCGAATGGAAGAGCCACGAGGCCATCGCCAAGGCGGCCGCGGAGAACGTCCTCCGCTACTTCCGGACCCTGCGCGACGCCGCCGCCGAGACCCGTCCCGACTTCCGCCTGCTCTTCAATCTCTTCTCCTTCGCCAACGAGGAATCGTTCCTCCTCGACGGCCTGACCGAGGGGCTCGACCTCTGGGTCGCGCCGAAGGAGCTCGACGACTCGCCGCGGGGCCTCCGGCTGAAGGCCCTGCCCCGGCGAGGCAGTGAGATCTTCACGACCGCCCGCCTCCAGAACAACTATCTCCTGGGCGTCCCCTCGCCCTGGCTCGCGGCCGAAGAGGTCCGCGGGCTCCAGGCGGCCGGGTTCGACAAGGCCCAGGTCACGGTGGACCCGGCCCCGATCGCGCCCTACGACGTCAACCGGGAGGTCCTGCGGGCCCTCAATTTCGACGCCGCCGCGGACGTCGACGCCGTCGTCGCCGCGGCCGCCGGCCGGCTCGTCGGCCGGGACGCGGCCCCGGCCCTCCTCGAGGCCTGGCGCCTCTGCGACGCGGCCGTCCGCGGCTTTCCCTCGATCATGCTCTACGGCGACAACAACTGGGGTTTCCCCTGGTATCGCCTCCTCGTCCGGCCCTTCGCCCCGGACATCGGGAAGATCCCCGAATCGGAGCGGGCCTATTACGAAAGGTACATGACCGTGACCTTCAATAACCCCAATCTCGTCGACCTGGGCACGGACATCCTCTGGACGCTCATGACGACCGAGCAGGCCGGCGCGGCCGTGGCCCAGGCCGACCGGGCGACCTGGAAGCCGCTCGACGAGGCCATCGCCGTTCTGGGCGCGGCCGTCGATGGAGCGGAGGGCGGGGCGCGTGCCGTCTTCATCGACCAGCTCGACCGGCTCCGGGCGCTGCGGTGCTATTTCCGGACGCTCCGCAACACGGCCGCCTGGGTGGCCGGCGTTCACGGCTCTATCGAAACGCGGGACGCGGCCGAGAAGGACCGGCGCCGGGCTTCCGTGCGGGCCATGATCGACGACGAGATCGCCAACGCCGAGGCCCTGGCGGCCCTCTTCGAGTCCTCTACGACGCGGTTCATGCCCATCGACCCCTCGGGTGAGACGTTCAACATGTACGGCCCCAATCTGGCGTCCCTCATCCGCAGGAAGGTCGCCCTGATGGAAGCCCACCGGAACGACGAGCCCCGGATCGATCCCGATTTCATGTGGCGCCTGCCGCCGGAGGCCGGGCTGGCCCCCCCGCTCTATCTCAGATACTGAGGGCCGACGCATCGTGGCGGCTGATCATGGTCCCATCGAATCCATCCTCCGGGCCCTCGCCCCGCATTTGAGGGCGGAGCTTCAGAGCCTGGGCTATCCCGCCTATTCCCCCCAGGGGGATGACCTGCTTCAGGAGATCAACGTCAGGATCTGGAAGGCCCTCGAGGGAAGACCCGAAAAAAAAATATTTTTGGGAGCATATGTAAAAAGGGTCGTTTTTTCGGTCTTTATTAATGAGGTCAAAAGGGCCAACCAGGAGAGGTCGCAGTTATGTCGTTCGGGGCGTCAGTTGTGCGGGCAGGTCGAAGAGGCGAGTCCTCGCCAGGGGTCGAAGGACGATCTCAAGGAAATCGTCGTCGAATCCCTGTCGTCGCTCTCGCCGGCCGAGGGCCGTGTGCTCAGACTGCGCCTCGAGGGCTTCTCCTTCGTCGAGATCGCGAAGCTGATGGCTTGGCCCGTTCGAAGGACCCATTTTGCCTATTACCGTGGAATCCGCGAGATCAAGAAGATATTAGCCAGAAGGGGGGTCTATTATGAGGATTGACCAGGCTCGGATGGCCGAGATCTATCTCGCCCATCTCGGGGAGAAGAAGGCCGCGCCCGGCGCGGAATGCCCGGCGCCGGAGGATCTTGTCCGGCTGGTGACGGAGAAGGTCGGCCGGAAGGAGCGGGCCAGGATCTTGGGCCATGTCTCCGGGTGTTTCGAATGCGTCGGACTCCTGAAGTCGGTCCTCCGGCTGTCCGATGAGATCGACAGGCTCTGGGCGGAGGGGGAAGCCCGGGGTCTTCCTCGAGAAGAGCCGCCCGGGATCCGGCTCAGGCGCCGTTTTCAGGGCCGCAGGGCCGCCTTAGCGGGACTCGCCGGAGCGATCGCGCTCGCGGTCATGACCTACTCGGTGATCAGGCTGGCGGACAAGCCCGTGGTTCGAGGGACCGGGGATCCGGAGGTCAGATTGATCGATCCCAAGAAGGGGGCCGCGCTCCCGGCCGGTGACATCGAATTCAGATGGGCGGCCGTCCCCAGGGCCGCGCGCTACACCGTCGAGCTCTTTGACGGGTCCCTGGAGATGCTCTGGCGGAGCGACAGGCTGACGGAGACGGCGTGGAAGCTCCCCGAAGAGGAGGCCGGCCGGGTCCTCCACGAGGGCGAGGGCTATTTCTGGAGGGTCACCGCGGTCCTCGAGGACGGCCGGGAGCTGGTCTCGAAGCTGGCCGAGTTCTCGATCCGGATGGGCCGTTAGCCGTCAGGATCCCCCGTCAGGACATAGGGGGCCCAGAAGTAGGGGTGGGCATAGCGCCCCTTTCCCATGGCCCGCTTGGCGGAGCGGAGGGCCGCCGCTTTGCCCTCGCCCCGGAAGTAGGCGTCATAGAAATGCTTCATGAACGCGGCGCCGGACCTGTCGTTGACCGGCCAGAGCGTCGACAGGACCGATCTCGCCCCCATGTAAAAGAAGACCCGCGGCAGGCCGAGGTTCCCCTCGTTCAGCACCAGCCTTCCCCTCCCCGTCCGGCAGGCCGACAGGACGACCAGGTCGGCCTCCGTCCTCAGATCGTAGATCTCAGAGACCTGGAGGTAGCCGTCTTCCCGGTCATCCGCTTCCGGCGCCAGGAGGAGCGCCGACCGGAGCGGGTCGTTGTCGTCGGAGAAGGCGTGGCAGGCCAGATGGATCAGCCGATAGGCTCTGAGGTCCAGGCCTTTCAGCGCGCTCTCGGTCGCCTCGTATCCCTGAAAGACGTCGATTCGGCCCGGGTCCGACCTTCGCCCCAGATCGGCGATCTCCGCCTCCACCTGCGGCAGTGATCCGGGCCGGAAACCGCGCCGGCCGTAGATGTCGTCGAGGACCCTGCTCGGGGTGATTCGCGGCGAGGCCCGGCCAAGCTGGGCCGGGCGCTCGATCTTCGACGCGCCGAAGGCGAGCGCGTCCTTGGCGTACCGCAGTTCGTCCCGCCTCGCTCCTGCGAGGGCCAGGGACGAGGCGGACGGCGCGTACGAAACGGTGAAGCGATCGTTGACCAGCGCCGGCGCGGCGTCGGCGGCCCCGGGCAGGGCCAACGCCTCGAACGGCAGTCGAAAGAGCTCGCCGTCGGGGACGATGATCAGGCGGTCGACCCGGGAGTGAATAAAGGGCTCGGCGGGCGCCACCAGGGTTCTGTAGAGCCTCCGGGCGGCCGGCCAGCCCTTCTCCGCCGGGAGCGACGGGTCTTCGAGGAAGCTCAAGTAGCCGGTCAGGGCGTCCTCGAGCTCCCGCGCCGGGGGCAGCTCGACGAGATCCAGGGAATCCGGCCCGATGCACAACAGGATCGACGCCGTCTCCCCCAGGATATACTCGAGGATCACCGTCCGGTCGTCGAGGACCCGGTTCTGCAGTTGATCCAGAGGCACCGGCCTGAGTGATCGGGCCCGGTCCGCGCCGACGTCGTAGCGATCGAAAACGGCGGCGTCGAGCAGATCGTCGATCCGGAGAAGCCTCGCCTTCATCCCGTCCCGTTCTTCTCCGCCCAGGTCTTTCCGGGCCAGCGACTTCAGGAGTTCGTTCCGCTCCCGCCGCAGTTTCATCTCTTCGGGGCCCTGCGGATCCGGCTCCGGACGGCCCCGGCCGCTCCTGAGCCGTTGCTGGAATTCGAGGTAGGACCGGGCCTTCAGGGACTCGACCAGACGGAAAATCTCACGCTCCAGATCGTCCACGGCCCCCTCCCCCCTCTTGGACAGCTCGAGATAGAGGTTGGCCAGCGCCTGAAAGGGCTCGCGGCTCCGGCCGATGAACTCGGCCCGATGGATATCGCTGATGATCCCGGAGAAACCGGCGCCGACGGAACTGAGCGCCAGCTCATACAGCTCGATGGCCTGACCGATGTCCCCCCGCCGCTCGGCGCAGCGCCCGAGGCCGTAGGCGGCCCTCATCGCCAGGAGCGGATGGCCGGTCCGGGAAGAGACGGAGAGGGCCTCCTCGAAGTACGTCTCCGCCTCGGGCGTCGCGCCGGTCCCCAGCGACGTCTCTCCGAGCAGGGTGAGGATCCTGCCGGCCTCCGGGGAAGCGCCTTCCGTCCTCCCGGCCTCCGTGAGGGCCGGAACGAGGATCTCCCGGGCCTCATCGAACCGCCCTTGATCGACATACACTTCGGCGGTCCCGGCCAGCGCCCCCAGGCGGAGAAGGCCTCTGTCCCGGGCGTTCCCAGGGCCGAGAGCGGAGGAGAAGCATTCGAGCGCCCTCTGCCGGAGCTCATCGGACCGCAGGCGCTGTCCCAGGTCGCCGAACAGGCTGCCGAGGTTGATGAGCAAGGAAGTCCCGAGCGCCCCCATCGAGCCTGCGGGGACGCGGGAAGAGGCCTCCAACAGGTAATCTTTCGCTCTGACATGATCCCCGAGCAGGCTGTACATCACGGCCACGTTATTCAGGCCGACGATCAGGCCTTTGTCATCCCGGGTGCCGGCAAGATAATTCAAGGCCCTCAGATGATAGCTGAGCGCCCTGGAGCGGTCGTTCCTCAGGGCATGATAGGCGCCGACCTTGGCGGCCGCGGCGGCGGCTTCGCCGCGATAGCCCAGGAGCTCCGCCAGCTCCAGCGCCCGGAGACAGAGGTCCAGGTATCCCGCCTGGCCGTCCTTGGCTCGCAGATAATTCACGCTCCAGGTGCCGGCGATCTTGAGCCGGAAGGGTAGGCTCCCGATCCGTCCGGCCAGCGCGTCGGCTTCCGCGAAGGCCGCGGTGGACCCCGGGATATCGCCCGCGGACCGGAGCCCGAGCGCCCGGGCATAGGCCTTTTGGATGGCCGTCTCGGCCCGGAACAAGGCGGCCTCGGCCGGGAGCGACTGCTCGAGGGCCCAGTCCACTGCGGCCCCGGTGCTCCGGAGAGCCTCTTCGGGCCGGTTGGAAAAGAGATGGAGATAGCTGAGCGTGTGGAAGATACGCGCTTTTTCCGAGCGCCCTATCCCCGGCGCCGAGAGGCGGGCCTCGAGCCTGGCGACGGCCTCTTCATATGCTCCCTTCTCCGCGAGCGCCCTTGCGGCGGCCAATGCGGACGGCTCCTTGTCCGAAAGCGGGTGCCCGAAGGCCTTCTCGGGAGCCATGTGCGGACCGCCCCCGGAAATGAGCAGGGCCGCGACCGCCCAAGCCCGCACGCTCGTGGCAAATGACCGCATGATCTCCAGCCGCCTGCCCCTGACGGCTTTCGCCATCATAGGCAAAAGCGCGGGCCCCGGCAAGCTGATCGGCGTCCCGCCTGGAAAAATTATTTTTGGGGGAGTGTAAAAAAGCCTTCTCAAAACGGTTATTAGTAATAGAGGTGAGGCCAATGTCAACAAAAGGCAAAAGGGGGGCCTTCCTCCTCCTGGCCTGTCCGCTTCTCTTGGGGCTCCTGACCGGGGGCCAGGGGCCGGTCGTCCCTCCCGGCCCCGAGAAGGGGCCCTTGGTCGAGGTCCACGGGCCGGAGA